>JAKABO010000020.1 GCA_021796835.1 Pseudomonadota bacterium
CACCCGCACCACCTGCCCCGGCACCAGATGTCCGCGTACCCAGGCCTTGCTGGCCTGATCCGCCCCCACCACACCCAGGGCAAGCAGCCAGCCCCATCCCAGGCTACGCATGCTGGCGCTCCTCTCCCGCCCCGAACAGGTTGCAGGTACAGCGGTCGCAAAGATCCGGATGGTCGGGCAGAGTTCCCCGCACCGAACGATAATGCCAGCAACGGGGGCATTTGGTGCCCTGCGTCAGGGCGATCTGCAGTCCCACCTGCCAGCCCCCCCCGGCCCCGGGAACCTCCAGGGAAAGGGTGCCTTCAGGCCAGTCCGGCATCGAACGGGAACTCACCCTGGCCTGCGACGTGATGAACAGGAAACGCAAATCGTCGCCCATGGCCTGCAAGGCCTGCAAGGGCGCCCCCTGAGCGTGCAAGGTTACCTCTGCCTGGAGGGAGGAGCCCAAAGCGCCGGCGGCGCGCAACGGTTCCAGGTGCTTTCTGACCTGTTCGCGCAGGGCGCGCAATTGATCCCAATCCGAACGCAATGCCGCTTCCCCGGCCAACGCCGGCAGTACGTGCCATTGTTCCAGAAATACGGAAGAAGCCGTTTCCGGGGTTTTGCCCTGCAGAGTCGCCCAGACCTCCTCCGCCGTAAAGGTCAGAACCGGAGCCAGCCAGCGCGTCAACGCCTGGGTGATGTGCCAGAGGGCATTCTGCGCCGCGCGCCGGGAACGGGACGCCTTCCCGGCGGTGTAGAGCCGGTCCTTCAGGATGTCCAGATAAAAGGCCCCCAGGTCCTCGGAACAGAAGGTCAGCAACCGTTGGGTGACCTGATGAAACTCATTCTGGTCATACCCTTTCCGAACCGTTTCATCGACTTCGCGGGTCAGGGCCAGCGCATAGCGATCGAGGGTGAGCCAGGACTCCGGCGCCAGGGCATCCCGCCGGGGATCGAAATCCGCCAGGTTGGCCAGCAGGAAGCGCAGGGTATTCCGCAGGCGACGGTAGGCTTCCACCACCCGGTCGAGAATCTCCTTCGACAAACACAATTCTCCCGAATAATCCGTACTGGCCACCCAGAGGCGCAGGTTGTCCGCCCCCAACTCCTTCATCACGGTCTGCGGCACCACCACATTGCCCAGAGACTTGCTCATCTTGCGTCCCTGCCCGTCCACCACGAAGCCATGGGTCAGCAAAGCCCGGTAAGGCGCATGCCCGTTGAGGGCCACGCTGGTCAGGAGCGAAGACTGAAACCAGCCCCGATGCTGGTCCGAACCCTCGAGGTACAGATCCGCCGGAAAACCCAGTTCAGGGCGTTGGCCCAGGACGGTCGCATGGGTCGAACCGGAGTCGAACCAGACGTCCAGCGTATCCGTCAGAGGACGGTACGCTTCGGCATCCGCGCCCAACCAGGATTCGGCTGGCGTGCTGAACCAGGCTTCGATTCCCTGCGTCTCCACGGCCAGGGCAACTTTTTCTGCCAGGGCTGAAGTCTCCGGGTGCAGGGCTCCCGTCTGACGGTGGACGAAAAACGGAATGGGCACGCCCCAGGCGCGCTGGCGCGACACGCACCAATCCGGCCGATTGTCGATCATGGCGGACAAACGGGCATGTCCCCAGGCAGGGTAGAAACGGGTTTCCGCCACCGCCTTCTGGCTGAGGGAGCGCAGTGCAGGTCGTTCCGCGCCCGGCGCATCCATGACGATGAACCACTGCGGGGTGGCCCGAAAGATGATGGGAGTCTTGTGACGCCAGCAATGGGGATAACTGTGTTGAAGAGGTACATGAGCAAGCAGGCGTTCCCGTGCCGCCAGGGCTTCCACCAGCACTGCATTGGCCGCCCAGACCTTGAGCCCCCCCACCAAAGGCACCTCCGGCAGAAAAACGGCGCGGTCATCCATCAAATGATCCACACTCAACCGGTAGCGCAAGCCCACCTGATGATCTTCCACGCCGTGGGCCGGAGCCGTATGAACCAACCCGGTCCCCGTCTCCACGGTCACATGCTCGCCGCAGACCAGGGGAACGGTACGTTCCGCCAGGGGATGCTGCAGGGAGAGGTGCTCGAGACGGGCGCCCTTGACCGGCCCCCATACCTGCTGCGCTTCCAGCCCGTAACGCAGGAGCGCGCTGACCCGCAGACTTTCCTGCAGGAGCAGCAGTCCGCGCGTCGTTTGCACCAGTTCGTAGGCCAGTTCCGGGTGTACCGCCACCGCCTGGTTGGCCGGCAGGGTCCAGGGGGTGGTCGTCCAGATCACGGCAAAAGCCGGCCCCGGCAAGGCATCCATGCCAAAACATCGGGCCAATCCGGCCTCATCCCGCACCGGAAAAGCCACATCGATGGCCGGTGAAGTACGCTCCTCGTATTCCACTTCGGCTTCCGCCAGGGCCGAACCGCATTCCGGGCACCAGTTGACCGGTTTGAGGCCGGGTTTCAGATAGCCGGCCTCCCAGATCCTGGTCAGGGTTCGAAGAATGCCCGCTTCCGTTTCCGGGTTCATGGTGAGGTAAGGCCGATCCCAGTCCGCCATCACCCCCAGACGGATGAAATCGGCTTTCTGCTGGTTCACCTGGGTCGTGGCGTAGGCCCGGCACAGTTCGCGGAAACGGGCGGGCGGAAGGTGGCGACCGTGTTCCTTTTCCACCTGCAGTTCGATGGGCAGTCCGTGACAGTCCCAGCCCGGCACGTAGGGGGCGTCAAAACCGGACAAGGTGCGACTCTTGACGATGATGTCCTTGAGGATCTTGTTGACGGCGTGACCGATATGGAGGTTGCCATTGGCGTAGGGAGGACCATCATGGAGAATGAAGCGGGGTCTCCCCTGACAATGGTCCCGTAATTGCCGGTAGCGTTTCTGTTCCTGCCATGTTTCCAGCCAGCGCGGTTCCCGCCGCGCCAGATCGGCACGCATGGGAAACGGGGTTTCCGGCAAATTGAGGGTATCCCTGTAATCGGTCATGACGCATCCTGAATGAGTGACTGCTGGGCAAAGTAGGCACGCGCCGCTGCGGCATCCGCCTGCATCTGTGCCACCAGTTGATCCGTATCTGAAAAATGTCGTTCATCGCGCAATTTGTGCAGAAAGCGCACTTCCACCCGTTGCCCGTAGATCGTCTGCCCGAAATCGAACAGATGGACCTCCAGCAATGGCGCATCGAGGGGATTCACCGTGGGGCGATGCCCCAGGCTGGCGACCCCGGACAGGGGGTGCGGCGCAGGACCGCACACTTCCACCACGAACACCCCCGCCAGGGGAGGCCGATGCCGCAACGCCAGATTCAGGGTAGGAAACCCCAGGGTACGCCCCAACTGATGTCCATACCCCACTCGCCCCACCAGGGAAAAGTGACGACCCAGCAAGGCCGCTGCCCGCGTCAGGTCACCCGCGTCCAAACAGGCGCGAATGGCGCTGCTGGAAACACGTTCGCCCCCAATCCGCACACTCTGCATTGCCGCACATTCAAAACCCAGGGTCTGGCCCATCTCGCGCAAGAGGGAGAAATCTCCCTGGCGGCGGTTCCCGAAGCGGAAATCATCGCCCACCAGCACCCAGCGCGCCGAAAAACCCTGCACCAGCACCCGACGCACGAAATCGGCGGCAGGCAGGGCGGCCAACGCCGCATTGAAGCGCAAAACCCGCACCTGGTCCACCCCCATCTGCTTCATCCACAGGTACTTGCGCGTCAGGGAGGTCAGGCGAGGCGGGGCGGAAGCCCCCTCAAAAAACTCCCGGGGATAGGGCTCGAAGGTCAACACCGTGGGAACCAGCCCACGCTCGCCCGCTTCCCTCACCAACTGTTCGAGCATGGCCTGATGACCCCGATGAACGCCATCGAAATTGCCCAACGTCAGGGCCGTACCCGCGGTCCCTACCGGCAAATGATCGATGGCGATGCGTTTCATGGGTCAATTCAAAAGGTACGATTCTATCATGAGCCTTCCCGCCTCAGGAACTCTCGTCTCCAGGACTCGCGGCCGGTGCGGCCAGGGCTTCCTCGACCCGGGCACGATCCAGCGCAGGCGCAAAAAGTTGTATGAAGTCATAGACAAAACCCCGCAAATAGGTTCCTGCCCGCAGGGCGATCCGGGTCAGACTGGGTTCGAACAGATGGGCCATGTCCCGTACCCTCAAATCGCGATCCAGGTTCTGATCGTAGGCCATGGCGGCAATGACTCCAACCCCCATCCCCACGCGCACGTAAGTCTTGATCACGTCCGCGTCCAGGGCCGTCAGCACCACATTGGGCGACAACCCGTGGCGCTCGAAGGCCTGATTGATCCGGGCGCGCCCCGTGAAAGCATGGTCATAGGTGATCATGGGGTACTGAACCAATGCCTCCAGGGTCAAGGGTTCCAGTGCCAGCAGGGGGTGATCGGGCTTGGCCACCAGGACCCGATTCCACTGGTAACACGGCAGGATGCGCAAATCAGGAAACAGGTCCAGTCCTTCCGTGGCGATGGCCAGATCCGCCCGTCCCGCCACGACTTCCTGCGCCACATGCAGGGGATTCCCCTGATGAAGCACCAGCTTGACCTCGGGATAACGCTGGGCGAACTGCACGATCACGGGAGGAAGCACATACCGCGCCTGGGTATGGGTGGTGGCAATGGTCAACTGGCCCGCCTTTTGGCGGCTGAACTCCTGTCCTGCCGTCTTGAGGTTGCGCGCCTCCAGCAGGACCCGGCGGGCCAGGGTCAGGATTTCCTGCCCTGCCGGCGTGACGCTCACCACCCGCTTGCCATTGCGCACGAAAATCTCTACGCCCAATTCATCCTCGAGCAAGCGAATCTGCTTGCTCACACCGGGTTGCGAGGTGAACAGGTTGTCCGCCGCCTGGGATACGTTCAATCCCGCCTCGGCCACTTCCACCAGATAACGCAATTGCTGTAGTTTCATGGGACCCCTCCCGCCTCAGCATTCATTATAATCATTGGTTAGGTACATACAATAACTTATTACTTAGTTTTCTATAACGCCTCAGGTATGCTCTCTTCCAAACTCTATCTCACTCTCTCGGGGAACCCGCTGGCATGCTTGTCAATTTCATCCTGTCCGGCGCTGCGGGGGGACTACTGATCGGAATGACCGGAATCGGCGGGGGATCCCTCATGACCCCCCTGCTGGTCATGGGCTTTGGCATCCCCACCGCAACTGCCATTGGAACCGACCTGCTCTACGCCGCGTTGACCAAGGCCGGGGCCGTTGCCTGTCATCAACGCCACGGAAATGTGTCCTGGCGCACAGCAGGCTGGCTGCTGGTGGGCAGTCTGCCGGGAAGCGGACTCACGCTCTGGATCCTGCAACGGATTCCCGCCAGCCCCCTGCTGGATCAAACGCTGCGCCAGGGATTGGCCGTGGCCCTGACGCTGACCACCCTGGCCCTCTGGAAACGGCGCACCAAACCCAAACCGACCGATCCCCCACATGCACGGGCCTGGACCCCGATACTGGGCTTTTTCATCGGCGTTCTCGTCACGCTTTCCTCAGTGGGGGGCGGCGCACTGGGCACAGCGCTGCTGCTGGTTCTCTACCCCAGTTTCACCCTTTCCACCATTGTCGCCACGGAACTGGCCCATGCGGTGCCGCTGACCCTGCTGGCCGGTTTGGGACACCTGCGTCTGGGACATGTGGACGGGACCTTGTTGGCCGCCCTCCTGGCAGGATCTCTCCCAGGGCTTTGGGTGGGTACCCGGCTCAATCACTTTTTACCGGAAAGAATCACCCGCGCCGGACTCTCCCTGTTACTGCTCGGTCTGGCTTTTGGCTTGTGGCACAGCGTGCCGGGAAAAATCGCGTAACCGGAATCCCAAACCCCACAGGGTCGCAAAATAACTGCCGCCAGCACCCACCAGCAACGGGATCAGATGCCTTATCCGGGCACCAAAGGGAGCCGTCAGCCAGAAGGATTCCGCTCCCTGGCCGATCCAGAGCACCGCTCCCATCACCCCCAGCGCCCCCCCCAGTTTCAGCAAAAACCCGGACCAACCCGCCCCTGGCCGATACACGCCGCGCCGGCGCAACCCCCAATACAACAAACCGGCATTGCCACAGGCACCCAGACTGGTCGCCAGGGCCAGGCCGGCATGATGCAGAGGACCGATGAACAGGGCGTTCATCCCCTGGGTCAGCACCAGGATCAGCAGGGCGATCTTGACCGGGGTCTTGATATCCTGACGGGCGTAAAACCCCGGGGCCAGAATCTTGATGCTGATCAGCCCCATCAACCCCAGACTATAGGCCAGCAGCGCCAGATCGACCTGTACGACGTCGTGCGGACCGAAAGCACCGCGCATGAACAGGGTGGAAACCAGAGGCACCCCGATCAGGGCCAGCGCCAATGCAGCGGGCAACGTCAACATCAAGGTCAGCCGCAATCCCCAGTCCAGCAAAGCCGAATACCCCGCCTGGTCGTCCATCGCATGGGTACGCGCCAAACTGGGCAAGAGGATCGTGCCCAGGGCAGCCCCCAGCAAACCCGTGGGAAACTCCATCAGACGATCGGCGTAAAACAACCAGGAAATACTGCCGGTAGGCAGGTAGGACGAAAACAGGGTACTCAACAATAAACTGATCTGCCCCACCGACACCCCGATCACCGCCGGACCCATCAATTTCAAGACCCGCCGCACCCTGGGATCAAAGGGATCCCAGCGCCAGCGCGGAACCATCTGCAACTGACGCAGGAAGGGCCACTGAAAAAGGAGTTGCAACACGCCGCCGGCAAGAGCGCCCCAGGCCAGGGCGGCAACGGGCGGATGGAAGAACCGGGACAGTGCCAGCACAAAAAACAGAAAGGCGACATTCAGCCAGATAGGGGTTATGGCCGGCACCCAGAACCGGCTCCAGGTATTGAGAATGCCGGCAGACAAAGCAACCAGGGCAATGAAAAAGATATAGGGGAAGGTGATGCGCAGCAATTCGGCGGTCAGCGCAAATTCGGCCGGATTCCGGTGAAACCCCGGAGCCGTCATCCACAGGATCTGAGGCGCAAAAAGCACGCCCAGCAAAGTCGTCACCAACAACGCCACCACCAGCACACTGGCCACATGATCCACCAGATGGCGCGCCGCCTCGTCCCCATGTTTGGCGCGTTGGGCTGCCAGCAGGGGAACGAAGGCCTGCGAGAAAGCGCCCTCGGCAAACAGGCGGCGCAACAGATTGGGGAGCCGGAAAGCCACCACGAAAGCATCTGTTTCACCCGCTGCGCCAAAGGCGTGCGCCACCACCACATCGCGCAGAAAGCCGAAGATGCGTGAGAGCAACGTCATGCTGCTGGTTTGGGCGAGAGATTTAAGAAGATTCATTACAGACCCAGAATCCGGTATAATACATGGTTTCAGTGCTGATGTAGCTCAGTTGGTAGAGCAACTGATTCGTAATCAGTAGGTCGGGGGTTCGACTCCTCTCATCAGCACCAATAAAAAAACAGGTACGACAAACCATTCTGGTTTATCGGCACGGGTGGGTGATTCGGTTGCGCCCTGAGGGTCCCGCCGCACGCGGGATGAGAGAGTGCTCGCCCCCCTGGCCGATACCCTGCTTGCCTGCAGATTTGGCTTCCTTTGAAGGAGAGATCAAATGGCCAGAAAGCCATACTGGCTGGGGAGCATTCTGGGAATACCGGTCGGTCTGGATTCCTCATGGTTTCTCGTCTTTTGCCTGCTCACCTGGATGTTGGCGGACAATTACTATCCCGCCGAATTCTCCAATTGGCCACCGGTGTTGTACTGGATCATGGGTGCAGTGACCGCCCTGTCCTATTTCGCATGCATCTTGCTGCACGAAATGGGACATTCCGTTGTGGCTCTCTGGTACAGAATCCGGGTAAATAATATTACGCTTTTCATGTTTGGAGGCGTGGCGCAAATCGAAGGGGAAGCGCCCAGTGCCTTCGCAGAGTTCTTGATCGCGATTGCGGGGCCTCTGGTCAGTTTCATTCTGGCTTTCGCAGGCTATTCGCTTCTGCCCATCTTTTCAGACAATCCCCCCCTGCTGGCCCTGATCAAGTATCTGGCCTATATCAATTTGGCGCTGGGGTTGTTCAATCTCGTTCCCGGATATCCTCTCGACGGAGGGCGAATATTTCGGGCGATCGTATGGGGCATCACCGGAAATGCGCGGCGGGCCACCTTCATTGCCGCAAGGGTCGGGCAAGTCTTCGCTTATATTTTCATCCTGTTCGGTATCCGGGAAATGTTTTCAGGGGACCTCGGGGGCGGATTATGGACGATTTTCCTGGGTTGGTTCCTCAAAAAAATAGCGACAACCCAATTGCGACAGTTGGCGGACTCAGGCAGATAAATAAATGCGTTGCGCACATCTCTCGGGCGATAACGGCTTGATCCGGGACACGGCAAAAATTCACGAACCGTGGCGCGGCCCTATCCTCATCAGGAGCATCCTGCGCCTGCTGTGCCTTTTCTGCCTTCTCCCGCTCCACTTTCCGGTTCAGGCCGCCATCTCCACATTGACGCAAGGATATTTCATTTTTTCCCCGGAAAACTCTCCGCCCACGGAGGAACCCGGGCATTGGAACCCGGTCGCGCTTCCCGACAACTGGAATTTGAGTCACCCTGACCAGGGCGGAACCGGGTGGTACCAGTTCACTTTTTTTCTGGATCGTCCCAGTCACGATCTTTGGGGCATCTACTTACCCCGACTGAGCGCCAATGCTCAAGTTTTTGTCAATGGTGTCCTGGTGGGCAGCGGCGGACGCATGGTCGAACCGATTTCCCTCAACAGTTTCCGGCCCCTGCTTTTTCCCGTCCCCGGCCGTCTGTTACACCCCGGAAACAACCTTCTCTCCATTGCCATACTGGGCTACCCCAATGAGACGTCCGGCCTGGAAAGCGTGCAGTTCGGCCTGTTCAACGAACTTGCCCCACGCCTTGACCATCGCTACATGCTCGAGGTCACAACCCCCATCACGGTCTGCGTCCTGAACATCTCCCTGGCATTGGGTTTGTTTCTCCTCTGGAGACACCATCGCACGGAACCGCTTTATCTCATGCTTGCCCTGGGAAGTTTATGCAGCGGCATCTATACCTCCTCATTTTTCCTGACGGAAATTCCCGTACGGCACGATCTCTGGCTATGGTTCGTCTATACCCTCGCCATGGGGTTTTCCTTTATCATCCTGCTGGTCATCCACCGCTTCGTTCGGGTCAAACACCCCGTCCTGGAACGCTGGGTCGGCGCATACACCCTGATCACGCCCCTCCTGATCGCCTGGGCCGGCCCATCGCACTATTTAAAACTCTTCGGATACATGGGGGCCAGTTACGCGCTCCTTTCCCCCTACCTGTTCTATCTGGTCATCCTGCACCGCAAAACAGGGGACAAGATTGAATCCCTCCTCCTGCTCATCGTATTGTTGGTGCTGGCCGGGATAGGCATTCATGATCTGGACCAGATGATCCTTCCCCACAGACACTTGCCCAATTACTATGCGTATTGGGCCGCTTCCTCCATGGGACTGGTCATCACCCTTCTGGTCATCCTGCGTTTCGACCGTACCCTCAACCAGTACATCCTGCTGAATTCGGAACTCAACCGCCAGGTCGAAGAAAAATCCCGGGCATTGGCCTCCAGTTACAAGGAACATCTCACCTTACTCACCCATACGGCGCTGCTGGACGAACGGGAACACATCCTGCGCGACCTGCATGACGGATTGGGCGGATACCTGGTCAGCGCACTGGCGCTCATCGACCGGATGCCCCTGACCACGCCCGCCTTGCAAAAGACCCTGCATACCGCCCTGGATGATTTGCGCCTCATGTCCGATTCCATCGACGACAAAAACGGGGATTTGTCCCTCCTGATCGCCAGCGTGCGCGAACGTCTCGATCTCGCCATGAGCGCCTGTGACATCACCCTTCACTGGCAAGTCACCGCCTCCCCTCAGTTGCCTCATCCCAGCCCATCCCGCCATGTACAACTGGTCCGAATGATCCAGGAAATATTCAACAACGTGGCCAAACACAGTCGGGCACGGCATGTAAATTTCATTCTCGCGGATTCTTTCCTGGAAATCAGGGATGATGGAATCGGTTTTGACCCTCGGTCCCAGAAAACCGGACGAGGTTTGACCAACCTGAGGCGGCGCGCCGCGGAATTGGACCTGATCCTGACCATTCAATCAGACCACCACGGCACCCTGATCCGTATGGAATGGAGGCCTGCGATACTCCTTTCGACCCCCGACACCGAACCTGACCAGGCTTCGGATACCCTGCGCCCGGTATGACCGGACTGCTCCCCAGCCCTTTACGGCAGCGTCAAATGCGGCGCAAGGCACGTGCGGGAGCCGTCAGGCAACTGGGTCGTGCTTACTCCGTCGATTCGATGACTTCCCCGTAGGCATCTTCGAGGTAATGAATGGTCTTGAATTCGCCATGGCGCACAGAGATCCAGTCATCTTTCACTTCCACCTCGTATTCGGATGGCCTCATCAACTGCAGGAGCGCAAACCATACGTGGGCATCTTCAGGCGCCTCTAACGGAAAATCGGCCAGTTCATCGCCGGCATAGGCAGAGACGAGCGCCCTGAAATGAGCCCATTTGTCTTGATCCGAGGTATCGAACTCCTCTATGTAGGTCTTGACCACCGTGTGGAATTCCTGCTTGGTCACCTGAAAAGTGGGCATACAGATCACTCGCTGAATAAAGACGGCTCCATCTTACCTGTTTTTGCGCCCCGGTGCCGGCTAAACCTGCCCCGTATTCGGTGAACCTACCTATCTGATTTGAACCCAGGGCGGCGCATCCATTGTATTTCGTCATCGCACCGCCAGCCATGTTCATGGAGTATTTTTGGGTGGCACGTCCGCACGAACGGAAGCCGCACAAAAAAACAGGGCGAATGAAAGTATCAGACCAAGGTAGGGACGTATGATCATGAGGTTCACCAAGAAATCAGCAGGTTCAGATCTCCGATGATACACCCGTCTCGTGAATCTGAAGTAATCAGTCTTCCTGAAGAAGGTGAAATGTTGTGCCGCGTAATGCCATTTTTTCTGGCCGGATCAATGGGTTCCCGTTGTCGGTCGACGGTCTTCCATTTGGTTTAAATTTTTGCTAGACTTCAAAATATTTTAAACAAAACCCCAGGAGGCGCCTTGATCGCAGATCGCATTCGTCAAGCACGACTGGCGGCAGGCCTGACGCTGGGAGCTTTGGGCGAGAAGGTCTGTGTTTCGCACACCGCCATCCAGAAGTACGAGAAGGGCCTGTTGACCCCGTCGTCATCTCAGCTCCTCAAACTGGCTCGCGCCTGCAACATCCGGACCGAATACTTCTTCCGCACGCATACGGTCGAACTGTTGCAGCCAGAGTTCAGAAAGACCTCGACCTTCGGCAAGACGGCACAGGAGGCACTCAAGATCAAAGTCATAGAACTGGTCGAAAAGCGCGTCGAGTTGCTGGGGGCGTTCCCCGAGGTTCCCATTCTGGCATTCGCTCCCCCGGCTACGCTGGCAGACCACATCGCCACACTCGACGAAATCGAGACGTTCTCGGACCAGGTGCGCAGTGCATGGCAGTTGGGCATGAACCCGATCGCCGACCTCACCGACACCCTCGAAGGACTGGGCTTGCTGGTCATCGTGGTCGAGGAGGAAAACCCTGGGTTCTCTGGCTTGACTGCCAAGGCGCGCACGGACGACGGCCGTGAGTATCCGATCGTGGTCGTCTCCAAGCGCTGGCCCGGCGATCGGCAGCGGTTTACGCTGGCTCACGAACTTGGGCATCTGCTGCTCGAAGGGCGGCTGGCTGGTGGAATTAACGAAGAGAAGGCCTGCGACCGATTCGCGGGGGCTTTCTTGGCGCCACGTATCGCGGTTCATCAGTTGCTGGGGCAGCAGCGTCACGCTCTGGAATGGCAAGAACTCTATGTTCTCAAGCATGAATTTGGCCTGTCGATGGCCAGATGGCTGCAACGTGCCAGGCAGTGTGATGTGATCACCGATACCACTCACCTCTCGATGTTCAAGCGGTTTTCTGCCAAGGGCTGGCGCAAGAACGAGCCGGGCGGCCCGCTGCCAAAGGAGCATCCACAACTATTCGATCAACTGGTATACCGTGCCTTGGCCGAGCAGTACATCTCCGAAAGCAAGGCAGCCGAACTCCTGGGCATCCCGATGATGCGCTTCCACAAAGAACGCCAGTTGGAGCTGTCAGATGTGGTTGCTCATCAGTGATGCCAACATCTTGATCGACATGGAGGCCGGGGCGTTGATGGAAACGCTCTTTCGGCTTCCGATGCGGTTCGGGATCCCTGATCTGCTGTACTACGAAGAAATCGAGCCCGGCAGTCCAGGCCTCGAGGATCAGGGCTTGCAGATCATGGAGGTCAGTGGCGACTTCGTGGCGTATGCCCAGCAGTTACCAAGCCAACACAACCGTCTGCTTCCTGCAAAAAATGGCCCCAAGCCCAGTCACAACGATTACCTGGCACTGGCACTTGCGAAGCAGGAAGCCTGTACTCTGTTGACGGGCGACACCAATTTGCGAATTGTTGCCAGCAAGGAGCAGGTCAACGTCATGGGCACCATTGGGCTGTTGTGCGCCATGATTGAAAATCAGTTGCTGACGGTCGACGACGCCTTCAAGGCGATCGACAAAATGAAGTCTGGCAAGCGTAGGCTGCCTTGGCCGGAAGCTGAAAAAATGCTGAATGCACTGCGCTGATTACTGAGCATGATCAGTCATTTTGATGGATTTTCAGGGGGTAGTGATCATTTTGGATGAGGGTCGAGGGAGGTGAACACGGAAGTACGTCTCGTGAGTGGCGTACCAGTTTCTTCCACCGCAACCTGGCTCGCACCGCGCGAAAGAAAGTACATGACCCTGGTGTTTGGCGTCACTTTGCATTCCATTCGTAGACTGTGACTATGGAAGATTTGGTTGTATGCACTGGATCACTAAATGCCAGAGTTCTGGCCTCTTCCAGACTGGCGGCCTTGATTATGTAAGCGCCCCCTGACTTGTCTGTAAAAGGACCGGCCAGTTCGAGTTTCTCTTGGCGCCTCAAACGATCCAGGAATGCATAATGCTCGTCGATGACGGACATTTGAAATTGCGGAGTGCGGAGTGTCGTGACTAAATATCGAAACATCAATTTCCCTTTTCCCAATGGTTGCCGGCCGAAGTTGTAGTTACGCCTTCTCACCGGCGCATCTTGCCGCGAACCAATTGGAATAGCAAGGCCGCCAGATCGCTTCAGCCATCTACGATGGCACCGCGTTCGAGCAAGCAACCACCACCACACCAATCTCCCGTTAGTGCGAATGCAAATGGTGGGCGTCCGGGAAATGAGGATGCGAGTGCCTGATCGGCTCATGGCGGTGCAGGTGGGTATGGCGGGTGCCGGGAAGCACGGGCTCATTGTGTCCGTGGTCATGGTGCTCATCGCCTTCACCGTGAACATGCTCGTGGACATGCTCAAGCGATTCGTGGGTATGCTCATGCTCGTGCTGCTCGGTGAGGTGCAGCCACACACCGATAGCCATCAACCCGGCCGCTACCAGCAACTTCAGCGTCAGGGATTCGTCGAGGAGAACGATAGCCAGTGCCGCGCCGAAAAATGGCGCAACCGAGAAATATGCGCCGGTACGTGCCGTACCGAGGTGGCGTAAACCGATCACAAACAAGGTGAGGCTTGCGCCATAACTGGCAAATCCCAGTAGCGCCGCCCAGAGGACCGTACCGATTTCCGGCCAGGTCGCATGGGTCGCCAATGCGAGAACGAGATTGGTGGCACCTGCCACGAGACCCTTGGTCATGGCGATGAAGGAGGCGTCGACAAGCGACACCTTGCGGGTCAAATTATTGTCGATAGCCCAGGCAAGGCAGGCGCCCAGAACAGCCAGCGCTGGCCACGCCCCGGCGAAATGCGCTTCCCCTGGCCAACTCAGCACGATGGCACCGGTAATGATGGCAAACATGCCCAAGGCGATACGTCGGTCGAAATTCTCCTTGAAGGCAAACCAGGCCAGCAACGCCGTCAGAACACCTTCGGCGTTAAGCAGGAGAGAGGCTCCAGATGCCGGCATCGCCGACAGCCCGAACAACAGCAATACGGGTCCGATGATGCCGCCAGCGATAATCGCCCCGGCAAGCCAGCCCCAACCATTTCTTTCAAGGCAAACCGGTGGCGCGTGCCGCACCCGACGCACCAACCACAAACCGATCCCCGAGCCCAGATATAGCAGCGCAGCCAACAACCATGGGCTGACGTGGGTCAACAGCAACTTGGCGAGTGGTGTGCTGGCTCCAAATAATGCAGCCGCTGCCAGAGCGGCGACGACGCCATGGTCTATTCCACGCGTCATGCGCCGCTCCGGCGGACGGACGGCCTTGTCGACATCTCGGCCTTTTTCGATCCAGGAAGGCCTTCAATGTGACAGGCACACGCTTCGCCGCGTGCTGCGGCAACCAATTCGTGAAGGATGCCACAGTCGCCCGCGACGTGGGCGACACCACATCGACCTCGCAATGAAGCGAGTTGCCGCTCCAGCGCCTGCATGCTCTTCAGCCGTGCCCGGACCCGAGCCAGTTGTGCATCGATCAGGCGGTCAATATCGCCACAGTCGTTCTCAGGGCAGGCGACAAATTCCAGAAGACGCTTTACGTCCGCGAGCGGGATATCCAGTGCGCGGCAATGGCGAATGAATGCCAGCCGTTCGAGATGTGCCGGCCCGTAGGCACGATAACCGTTAGTGCTACGCGCAGGATCGGGTAGCAACCCTGTCTTTTCGTAGTAACGGATCGTCTCGATATCGACGCCCGCGGCCGCGCCCAATTCGCCAATACGCATAACCGTTTCCATGAAAAATCCCTTTATGCCAAGAACGGATTCATTTTACACGCTTGACTCTGGAGTGACTACGGGGTGTGAAATACCAGCCAGAACCCACGCAAAGGAGAAAAATCATGTCTGTTGGTTGCTGCGGTGCTGCCTGCACCTCTCAAACCGCCATCAGCCCACGTTTTCGCAAGGCGCTCTGGGTGGCTCTTGTCATCAATGCCGTGATGTTTGCGGTCGAGATCGTTGGCGGACTCAAGTCGGGGTCAGTATCACTGCTGGCTGATGCGGTGGATTTTGCTGCGGATGCCGTCAACTATGGAATTTCGCTGGCCGTTTTCTCGATGGGCGCCACTTCGCGCTCTCGCGCCGCCCTGGTGAAAGGCCGATCGATGGCGGCGTTCGGGCTATTCGTACTCGGCAAGACCGTCTGGGCCGCCATCGGGGGTATCCCACCCGAACCGCTGACGATGGGCGCGATCGCCGTGCTGGCGCTTGCGGCCAATGGAAGCGTGGCCCTGATGCTCTACGCCTTCCGCAACGGCGATGCCAATATGCGTTCGGTCTGGCTGTGCAGCCGCAATGATGCCATCGGCAATACTGCGGTAATATTGGCGGCAGCTGGCGTGTTCGGCACCGGGAGCAGGTGGCCCGATCTCGTCGTCGCTCTGCTCATGGGCGGGTTGGCAGTGTTCTCAGGCGTTTCCGTGATACGCCATGCCCACAAGGAACTCTCCCATCCGCACAAATCTTCTGTTCAGCATCCGACGATACATTTGGCTTCCCGGTCAGATCCAAAAATATAATCGCCCGAACAGAATGAAAAAGCCGACTGAGAACAGTCGGCCTTCTAAATTGGTGGCCAAGGGCGGAATCGAACCACCGACACAAGGATTTTCAGTCCTCTGCTCTACCGACTGAGCTACTTGGCCACACTAAGCCGCTCATTATATCGGATATTTCAAAAGACGTACAGAACCGGCCCCCCGCCGCTTCATCTGGGGGAGTTCCACACACTGGGGAGATTGGCTTCTTCGTTATGAGAGGATCACGATCTCTTCCGGCGGAACCAGCAACCGGAGTTTTCCATCAGTGAACGTGATCAGGTCCAGAAAGGGAACCATACCGTTGATGGAGGACAGCGAAACCGATCCCGCGTGACGATTCAATCGTGACAACCATTCCATCGCGGAACCCGCAGGACGGAAACCTGCTTCGACATCCACCAGGCGGCGAAACAGAAAAGGCCAGATCAGACACGACGACTCCAGGGTGTCACGCAGGGTCTGCTCAGCCGACCAGGGAATCCCGCAATGGGTTCGATCCGCACGCCAGACACCTTTGCCCTGCATCCGTGCCACTTGAACCGAAGTATTCAGAGAACCACGCCAATCCGTTGGAAAATCCCTGTGTACCAGAGGATAAACATGACCCTGCTGCAATAATTCCCGGTTGGCGCTGACTTCCCACGAATCCTTCCAGGCAGGCAAGGCATCCCCCGCCCCATGATGCTCCCGGGGCGGCTCCCCCCGCAGGGCCAGAGCCAGAGCACGGCCATAGCGATCCACGCGCAGAATACCCAGGGTGCCACGACAGGCCTGTGGCTCAGCACCCACCACCCGTCCGGCAGGGTTGCGCTGAAGCACAGGAAAACCAAGGAGGTTCAGAAGGGCCTGGGCGGCCCGCTCGCCCCACGGCGGAGGCTGACGCCACAAGGGCTGCCCGCGCCTCCGGTAATGGATCTCCGGAGCATCCACGCCCAGCAGGCGCACGCTCAAGGCACCGTCCTTACTCCAACGCAAACGGGGCATGGACTGAGCGACGGGGATCGGGCGGTCCGGAACGAAGCGCACGGAATCCCCGTCCGGGGCATGATCGAGCACCACCCAGCATCCTTCCAGCCAGGTGGGTCCCGATTTCACAGATCCTCGTACACTTCAGCCTCTGCCAGACACTTGCCCATACGGTCCTTGGCAGAAAGGATGGGAGATATCCCGGAGGCGGTGGGCCATGGGATGGCCAGCGCCGGATCGTCCCAGCGCAGGGACCGTTCCGCCGTAGCCAACCAGTAGTCCGTAGTCTTGTACAGAAACGCCGCATGCTCGGACAAGGTCAGAAAGCCGTGCGCAAAACCCGGCGGGATCCACAGCATCTGACGATTTTCTGCGGACAGAATGCATCCGTAATGCTGGCCGAAGGTAGGGGAATGACGGCGAATGTCCACCACCACGTCATAAACCTCTCCTTCGATTACCCGCACCAACTTGCCCTGAGGTTGAACGATCTGGTAATGCAGACCCCGCAATACTCCCCGCATCGAACGGGAGTGGTTATCCTGCACAAAGGGCCCCGAATACCCGGTCAACTGCACAAAATCCCGGGCATTGAAACTTTCAAAAAAGAACCCGCGTTCATCTCCATAAACTTTGGGCTCGATGCGAAAAACACCCGCCAGCGGCGTAGGATGACCCATCATGATACTCAAACCTCGTCAGTTTTCGTGAATACTTCATGGACTGCGGGAAGTTCGGCCAAACAGTCTTCCAGCGCCACGGACCAGTGGGGTAACCGGATGCCAAACACTTCTTTCAACTTGGTGTTGTCCAAACGGCTATTTTCCGGTCGCCGGACCGGACTGGGATAATCGCTGGAAGGGATGGGAAGAACGAGCGCCCGGCACTCGGGACGCAGTTCAAAGATTCGGCGGGTAAAGTCGTACCAGGTCGTGGCCCCCCCATTGGTCAGATGGTAGATCCCCTCCTTTCCTGACACCCCTTCCACCAGTGACTCCCCTGTCTGCGCCGAACGACACAAGGCCGCGCAAACACCCATCGTCCCCTGGGCAATGGAGCCTGCCCAGGTAGGCGCACCCCACTGATCGCTCACCACCCGAATCTCGGCGCGCTCCTGCCCCAAACGCAACATGGTCCTGAGAAAATTTCGTCCATGCAAACCATATACCCAACTGGTCCGAAAAATCAGGGCAGGAGCCCCACTGGACATCAGCCCTTCTTCCCCGGCCCGCTTACTGCGCCCATAAACACCGAGAGGGGCCGTTTCATCCCCCTCCGTATAGGCCCCATCCCGCGTCCCGTCAAACACATAATCCGTGGAATAATGGATCATGGCCCCACCCCATTCGCGCTGAAGACGCCCCAATTGTTCCGGAAGTCGGGCATTCAGGGCAAAGGCGGCCTCCTGCTCCTGCTCGGCTCGATCTACAGCCGTGTAGGCCGCCGCATTGACGATCAAATGGGGCCGATGCCGACGGACCCAGGCCGCCACGGCAGGGGCGTCAGCCAGATCCAGTTCTTCCCTGGGCGGAGACTGTACCGTCCCCAGAGACATCAGCAAAGGTTTCAATGCCGAACCGACCTGTCCGTTTACCCCTGTCAACAAGATTTTCACTTACGTCGCTCTCACCTGAAATAGTCGTCGATTGTAACAGAATGCCCTGAGCGCCCCGACTCCGAGGTACCTGAATATCCTCTGCAATATTCTCTGTCCCTCACTCCGCCCAGCCCCTCTTCCCACCATTCGCCATTTTCCCTGTAGGATAGTACAATCAGGGTTTTCAGCGCGGGAAACTTCCATGATGTTTCAGGGTAGCTTGGTAGCCATTGTCACACCGCTGACCGATGATGGAGAACTGGATTTCGAATCGTTGCGTCGCCTCGTCGATTGGCATGTCGCCGAAGGAACCGATGGCATCGTGGTAGTGGGAACGACCGGGGAGTCCCCTACCCTCAGCGTCACCGAACATGAAGCCCTGATTGCCAGAACCGTGGAATATGCTGCGGGCCGGATTCCCGTGATTGCAGGCACCGGAGCCAATTCCACCACCGAGGCCATCGAACTGACGCGCTTTGCGCACAGCGTGGGGGCCGTCGCAGGTCTGTCCGTCGTGCCCTATTACAATAAGCCTACCCAGGAAGGGCTGTACCAGCATTTTTCCGCCATCGCGGATGCCGTGGATCTGCCTCTGATCCTGTACAACGTGCCCGGACGCACGGTGGCTGACCTGCAAAATGAAACCGCGCTCAGACTGGCGGCTCACCCCAACATCATCGGCATCAAGGATGCAACGGCCGATCTTTACCGGGCCAGTGAGTTGATTGCCCACGCCCCCCCGGGATTTGCCTGTTTCACGGGAGACGATGGCAGTGCCGCTGCCTTCCTGTTGCTTGGCGGTCACGGGGTCATTTCCGTCACTGCCAACGTGGCTCCAGCCCCGATGGCTGCTCTCTGCCGGGCAGCACGCGCAGGGGATGTCATGAAAACCCGGGAAATCAACAACGCCCTTCTCGACCTCCATCGCCTGCTGTTTGTTGAAGCCAACCCTATCCCTGTCAAATGGGCCTTGGCCGAAATGGGAAAAATCAGGCCCGCCTTGCGCCTCCCCCTGACCCCTCTGTCCAGGATCCATCATCATTCCTTGCTCAACGCCTTGCGTCTTGCCGGGTGTGATTTGCCAGCACAGGGATGATAAACTCGCATCGGTTTGATGGTTGCCCTCTTGTCATTCTCACCGCAGGAAAGTTCCGTTCATGAATAAAACTCTCGTCGCCGTTCTGGCGGCCTCCCTGTTGGCGGGTTGCAGCGTTCCTTCCCAAGTCTTTCAATCGAAGAAGATCGATTACACGACGGTGACGACTACGGCTCCCCCTCTCGAGGTGCCTCCCGATCTGACCCCGATCCAGACCGATGACCGGTACGGCATTCCAGGACAGGACAAAACCACGACCCTGACACAATTCAATCAGGAAAAACAGGAAAAACCGAACAGCAGCCTGCCTGTTGCAGATCAGAGCGGTGTACTGCCCGCTTTTGGGGACAAGGTCAAAATAGAAAGCGACGGTACCCAGCGCTGGCTGGTGGTCAGGTCCTCCCCGGGCAAGGTTTGGGCGGAACTGGAATCCTTTTGGGCAGACAATGGATTCAAACTGCAGAGCGACGACCCGAAAATCGGGATCATGGAAACCCAGTGGAAAGACAATAAAACAGCCGCCCCCCAGAACTACATCAAACACCTTGTCAGTTCGGTGATGGACAGCCTGGTCTCCAGCCCGGTGCGCGACCAATTTCGGGTCCGCATCGAGCGCGGTGCCGAACCAGGCACCACAGAAGTCTATCTCTTTCACAAAGGGATGGAAGAGATGTTGAACAAAAACAACTATACCGGTTCGATATGGCAACCCCTCCCCGACAACCCGGAAGTTGAAACGGAATATCTCAAAAAACTGGCCGTAAAATTTGGCGAATCTCCAGAAGAGGCAGACACCCTGTTGGCCAAAGAGGAGCCGATCCAGAAACCCGGCCCCGGCGATTCCGCGGATAATACGAACACGCCTCATATCAGTCCGTCAGCCAAACTGGTCACCCAGGCGGACGGTGAAACCGTTCTTACCCTCAACGAACCCTTTGATCGCGCCTGGCGCAAGATCGGTCTCGCCCTGGATCGGAGCGCCTTCACCGTTGAAGATCGCGATCGTGCAGCTGGCGTGTACTTCATCCGGTACACCACGGATGAAGAGTCGGGCAAAAAGAATGGGAGCAAGGGATTTTTCTCCAAACTGGCGTTCTGGCGTTCCGAAGACAAAACCAAGGACACCCAGACCTACCGCCTCTCGGTCAGTTCAGTCAGCGGCCATGGCACCACTGTGGAATTGCGCGACAAAACGGAGGCCAAGGTCCCGCCCGCCACCAGTCAACGGATTCTGACCCTGATCCATGACCAACTGCATTGACGCCCAAAAAAATATCGACCACGCAGCCTGCTCTGTCGTGTTTCAGGAACTCCGTTGATTCATGGCGCTACGTTTTTCATCCTTGGGCAGCGGCAGTGAGGGAAATGGGTTACTGGTACAGTCAGCACAAACGCTGATTCTGGTGGACTGCGGTTTCTCCCTGGTGGAAACCGAACGGCGCCTGAACCGACTGGGGGTCTCTAGTGCCCAATTGGATGCGCTTCTGGTCACCCATGAGCACTCCGATCATATGAGCGGTATTCCTGCCCTGGCAAAGAGAGTGGGCTGCCCTGTCTACGGCAGTTTCGGTACGCTGGTCGATCTGATACAGGAAATACCCGAGCAAATTCGCGTCATTCGAGACGAAGAATCCTTTGCCGTGGGTCCCATGAACATCCTTCCCTATGCGGTACCTCATGACTCCCGCGAACCCCTGCAATACGTCTTCAGCGCGGGAGGCCGCCGCTTTGGACTACTGACAGACACGGGGTCCGTCACGCCGCACATCGAACGCTCCCTGCAAGGCTGTCACGCACTCTTTCTGGAAACCAACTACGATCCAGAGTTGCTGGAAAAAGGCCCCTATCCTGCCAGTTTGAAGGCGCGCGTCCAGGGACCCTACGGACATCTGTCCAATGAAGCCTCTTCCCGCCTGGCGCAGCGTCTTGACCACCATGGGCTACAGTGGATCGTGGCGGCTCACATCAGTCGCAAGAACAATACCCCGGACCATGCCTTGACCGAACTCAACCGGGTGCTCAGGAACGGAAGTGACCGTATTCTCATCGCCGCTCAAGATACAGGACTGGACTGGATTTCTCTGGGAGTCTGTCTCTGATCGGGTTCATCGACCTTCCCGGGCGGGCACACCACAAAACAAAAAGCCGACCCTCAGGCCGGCTTTTTGACAGCGCAACTACTAAACTTACTTCTTGTCGGCAGCAGGTGCGGCAGGGGCAGCAGCAGGTGCGGTTGCGTCAGCAGCAGGCGCGGCAGCAGGTGCAGTCGCGTCAGCAGCAGGTGCAGCGGGCGCAGCAGCGGGGGCAGAAGCATCAGCGGCAGGTGCAGCAGGTGCAGTCGCGTCAGCAGCAGGTGCAGCGGGGGCTTCGGCCTTGGGTGCTTCGGGCTTGCTACATGCAGCCAGGGTCACGGCAAACAGGGAAGCAATCAAAAGATTCAGTTTCATGATGAGTCCTATTGGAGAGGTTGATGACAAATCCTGAACAGCCCCATGGGAGCCATCAGACCCCGAGAGCATACACCATTTGTGCCTGATGCGACAAGCGTTCGGCACCCGAATCAAAAAAATTCAACCCATCCCGCCTGCCATGCGTCATACAGCACGCCCACGAGTTCGGCATCCATCACCCCGGCCGGTAATTTTCGGGTATCTGCCAGACGGCGCATTTGTGCCGCTCCCTGACCATGCAACTCGAAACGATCGCCGTTGAAATAAAAGAATTTTCCAGAAAACAATAACTGACTGCGGGGATCCAGGTGTAAATCCCGCTGCAAGCAGCGCCGTTCAAAGGCCTCGAGTGTCAAAGTTTCTTCCGCCGGCTCAAAAAACAGATGGGGTTTTGGTTCGCTCAGATACCGCCCCACACATTCCGCCACCAGTGCGTGGGACCAACGCACCTGCTGACGCAACATGCGATCCACCTGAGCGATCAATGCCGGAGGAATTTCACCCGGATGCGCAGAAAGGCTCAGATCCGGATCGGCGTAGCGCCCTTCGACCTGCAGACGATCCCGCAGGAAGTCCAGAAACGCCTCTACCCATTCCTGGTAGGTTGGCGCCCGGAATCCGATGGAATAGGTAAAACATTCACTCAAGGCCACCCCGTCATGGGCACAGTGGGGGGGTAAGTAGAGCATGTCTCCCGCCTCCAGATCCCACTGCGCCTGCGGAGAAAAACGGCGCAGCAACTTGAGGTCGCTGTCGGGCAGCAACTCCAGATCTTCCGTTTCCGCAATCCCCCAGCGCCGGGTGCCGAATCCCTGCAACAGAAAAACGTCATAAGAATCGAAATGGGGGCCCACGCCTCCCCCGGGAACGGCATAACTCACCATCAAATCATCCAGCCGCGCATGCGGCAAAAAGTCGAATTCCTGGAGCAAAGCCTCGCCTTCCGGCAACCAGTGATTCAACTCCTGAACCAGCACCGTCCAGTTTTTATCCGGCAAGGTTTTAAAATCGATGGGACGAAAAGGGCCATGCCGCAACACCCAACGCTTTCCCTGGCGCAGGATCAGGCGTGCCTGAACCGCTGGACGGGTAGCCAGGCGCTTGATTTCCGCAGGGGTCAATAACCCCAAAAAACCAGGCACGGCCTGAGGCACCCGCAGAGGCGACTTGTGCCAGTGCCGGCTCAGAAATTCATCGGGGGTCAGCCCCCCCAGGAGGGTGTTACGCATGGGCCAAGTGTACCATCCCCCTGCGACTTCCAGAGCCCTCGCGTTACAATGACGCCTTTGGTTCAGGAAATGTGATCATGGTTCGCACCCGTTTCGCGCCCAGCCCCACCGGCTACCTGCATATTGGAGGGGCCCGTACCGCCCTTTTTTCCTGGGCCTACGCCCGCCACCACGGAGGTTCCTTCGTACTGCGCATCGAGGATACGGACCGCGAACGTTCCACTGCAGCCTCCACCCAAGCCATTCTGGAGGGCATGGCCTGGCTGGGACTGAATTACGACGAAGGTCCCTTCTACCAGATGCAACGCCTGTCCCGTTATCGTGAAGTGGCCGATCATCTGCTCACGACCGGTTGGGCCTACCCTTGCTATGCCAGCCGCGAAGAACTGGAGGCGTTACGTGAAAGTCAGCGCGCCCGTGGAGAAAAACCGCGTTATGACGGGCGCTGGCGCGATTCCAGAGCAACGCCCCCGGCGGGTGTCACCCCGGTCATCCGTTTCAAGACCCCCCTGGAAGGCAGTGTCACTTTTCACGACTTGATCAAGGGCCCCATCACGGTGGCCAATTCGGAACTGGATGATCTGGTACTGTTGCGTGCCGACGGCATCCCCACCTACAACTTCGGCGTGGTGGTGGATGATCTGGATATGCAGATCACCCATATCATCCGGGGGGACGACCATGTGAACAATACCCCGCGCCAAATCCACCTGATCCAGGCTCTGGGAGCTTCCCTTCCGCAATTTGCCCACCTGCCCATGATTCTGGGACAGGATGGCGAACGTCTGTCCAAGCGGCACGGCGCGGTCAATGTCCTGCAGTATCAGGAAGAAGGTTTTTTGCCTGAGGCCCTGCTCAATTATCTGGCACGGCTGGGATGGTCTCACGGCGATGCAGAGATCTTTTCGCAGGAGGACCTGGTCGCCTGGTTTGATCTGGCCCACGTCAACCGCTCCCCCGCCCGTTTCAATCCAGAAAAATTACTCTGGCTCAATCAGCACTACCTGAAAGAATCCTCCGATGCGCGCCTGGCTACCCAACTCCGGACGAACTTGACCCTGAGCGACGCCGAATGGGCTCAGGGCCCCGCCCCCGAGCAGGTCGTCGCCCTGCTCAAGGGACGCCTCAGCCGTGCCACGGAACTGGCCGAGGCCGCCCGCTACTTTTACACGGATCCCGCCCCCACTCCCGAAATCCTGGCCCACCCCCCGGAAGGCGCGGTACGAGACGCCTTGCACGAATGTCTGAACGCATTCCAGACAGCGGACTGGACTCCGGAAGCCCTGGGCCCCCTCGTCAAACAAACTGCCCTGGCCCACGGCCTCAAGATGGGGCCCCTGGGCATGCCTCTGCGCGCCATTCTGTGCGGGACCGCCCACACCCCCTCCCTGGAAGTCACGCTGCACCTGATCGGACGAGAGGCCGTGACACGTCGTCTGCAGCGATTCCTGTCTCCCGGGAACTAAAACGGCAAGGGCCGCCGCTCTCCCTCAAAGATAGGAGCGGCGATCCAGAAAAGCCAGGCGCCAGCGTGTGATCGTCACGCGCGCCGGCAAGCCCACCTGGGTGAAAGGGTCTGCGGCGATGAAGCGTTCGGCATCGGCTCGCTCCTCCACATCGACGATGTAAAAACTCCCCTGCGCGGTCTGCCCTGCATCGTCCATCTTGGCCCCACAGGCCAACAGCCGGGATTTGTTTTCTTCCAGCCAGGCCAGATGGGCCGGACGATTTGCCTGGCGTACCGCGCCCTGTTCCGGTTTATCCCAGGTTTCAATCAGATAAGGCATGGTCGGATTCCTCGTGTCAAAATGTCCCTCCGATTATCCGGGGACTGACCGCCAGGGTCAATTATCGATTCATTCTTCGTCGATATCCCGCAGACCGGCGTATAATGAAGGGTTTCGCTGCCCAATCGAGAAGTTCGCCACCATGCACCCCCAACTCAACATTGCCATTAAAGCTGCCCGCCGGGCAGGGAACCTGATCCAGCGCGCCGCCCAGGACGTGGGCCACCTCACGGTCAGCAAGAAGGCCCATGCCGACTTCGTTTCCGAAGTGGACCGCGCCGCGGAACAAGTCATCCTGGAAATACTCGGAGAGGCTTACCCGGACCACGCCTTTCTGTGCGAAGAAAGCGGGGCCTCGGGAGATTCCCCCTACTGCTGGATCATTGACCCGCTGGACGGCACCACCAACTTTCTGCATGGTTTTCCTCTCTACAGCGTCTCCATTGCCCTGGCCCATCAAGGTATCGTGACGCAGGGCGTGGTTTACGACCCGGTCCATAACGACCTGTTCACGGCCACTCGGGGCAGTGGCGCCTTTCTCAACGAGCGGCGCATCCGCGTGAGCGGGCGGACCCGTCTCGATGAATCGCTGATCGGCACGGGCTTCCCCTACAGCCACATGACCCATCAGGAGCGCTACCTGCGCATGATGGCGGAAGTCATGGGCAAGACGGCCGGTCTGCGCCGCCCCGGTTCGGCGGCCATCGACCTGGCCTATGTGGCTGCCGGGCGCTACGATGCCTTTTGGGAACTGGATCTCAAGCCTTGGGACATTGCCGCAGGCACCCTGCTGATTCAGGAAGCGGGAGGACTGGTCTCCGACCTGGACGGAGAAGGCCGGTTTCTGGAAACCGGGAACGTGGTGGCCGGTTCTCCCAAGATATTCGGCCAACTCCTGCCGCTTTTGCAAAACGCCTGAGCCTCATGTTCGAGCGTTTCCGCTTCGTCCTCTGTACTCCAACCCACCCCGGCAATATCGGAGCCGCTGCCCGCGCCCTTAAAACCATGGGGTTTGGCCGACTGGTTCTCGTCAACCCCCGCCACTTTCCAGACCCCAAAGCCAGTGCGCGGGCTGCCGGAGCCGATGACCTGTTGGCACGAGCCGTGGTGTGCGCCAGCCTGGACGACGCCCTGCAGGGCGTCACCTTGAGCGTGGGGTTGACGGCCCGACGGCGCGACTTGTCTCACCCCATGCTGCCGCTGCGCGAACTGGCCTCCTCCTTGCCCCAGGAAGCACTTGGGGAAGGGGAAGTCGCGCTGGTTTTCGGGACGGAAATGTCTGGCCTGACCAACGCCGAACTGGATTTGTGCCAGATACTCGCCCATATTCCCACCGACCCTGCCTTTGGTTCCCTCAATCTGGGGGCTGCCGTCCAGTTGGTGGCCTATGAATTACGCCACGCATTGCGCCAGGAGCGCGGCCCCCAGGCGCGGGAATACCCGCTCGCCACCCATGACGACATGGAACTTTTCTATGCCCACCTGGAGCGTGTGCTGACGGGCAGCGGTTTCCTCGACCCCCAACACCCCGGACGCCTGATGGTCCGTTTGCGCCGCCTGTTTTCCCGTGCCCGGGTGGAACGAGAGGAAATCAGCATCCTGCGTGGTATCCTGAGAACCCTGTATCCTGCCGACGACGGCAGTTCTCCCTTGAACCGAGGATAAGTTCCCATGTTGTCCCGCATCCGCGAACAAATTGACTGTGTCTTCGACCGCGATCCGGCGGTCCGTAGCCGCTGGGAGGTCGTCACCCTCTACCCCGGCTTTCACGCCATCCTGCTTCATTGGCTGGCCCATGGGCTGTGGCAGCGCAATGCCAAGTGGCTGGGACGGGCGGTCTCGCAATTCTCCCGTTTTCTGACCGGGATCGAAATTCACCCCGGCGCAAAACTGGGGCGACGCGTATTCATCGACCACGGCATGGGGGTGGTGATCGGAGAGACCGCAGAAGTCGGTGACGATTGCACTCTTTACCAGGGGGTGACGCTGGGCGGAACCTCCTGGAATAAAGGCAAACGTCACCCCACGCTGGCCCCCGGGGTCATCGTCGGCGCTGGCGCCAAGGTCATCGGACCCATCGTCCTGGGTGAAGGCTGCAAGGTAGGCTCCAACGCCGTCGTGGTCAAACCGGTTCCGCCCCGCGCCACGGTCATCGGAATTCCCGGGCGACTGCTGGAAGATGACCAACACCAGCCCCTCAAGGCCGACCCCCAGTTCAGTGCCTACGGTTCCTCGCGCGATGAAAAAGACCCTCTTGCCGTGACCGTGCAGGAACTGGTACACCTCAACGAGCAGTTGCGTCAACAAGTGGCGGAACTTTCTCGCCAGATCCATAGCCTCAAGAAAGACGTGTAAAGGAGAACTCCCATGGCCATTACCCTGACCGAATCTGCGGCACAACAAATTCACCAATCGCTGGCCAAACGCGGTCAGGGCATTGGACTGCGCTTTGGCACCAAAACTTCCGGCTGTTCCGGACTGGCTTATGTGGTGGACTATGCCGACGACGTGCGTGAAGGCGAAGTCACTTTCGAGACCGGTGGAACCCTCGTCGTCGTACACCGGGACCACCTTCCCTTTCTGGACGGAACCGTCATCGACTACCAGCGCACCGGACTCAATGCCGCATTCAAATTTGACAATCCCAATGTCACCGACAGCTGCGGATGCGGAGAAAGCTTCACCACGCGTACGGCAGCCTGAGGCATGTCTTTCCGTCACTGATTCGGTTCCTCAATGTCCCCTTCACCTTTGCTGGGCGCGGCCTGGCGGTTGTCCCGGAACGCACGCGCCCCAGGTCCTCTGGTCATTCTGACCGAAAGTACGGCCCAGGCCCAACGACTGCGCGAGGAAATGGCCTGGTTCGAGCCCACCTTGCGTCTTTCCTGTCTGCCCGATTGGGAAACCCTCCCCTATGACCGGTTTTCCCCTCATCAGGACCTGGTCTCGGAACGCCTGGCCACGCTCTGGCAAATTTCACAGGGCCAGTGCGATGTCGTACTGGTCCCCATCAGTACTGCGCTCCAGCGCCTGCCACCCGTCAGTCATCTGGCAGGGCATACCTTTGTCCTGAAACAGGGACAAACCCTGGATGCCGAAGCCCTGCGCCAACAGATGGTCAAGGCGGGTTACAGTGCCGTTCAGCAGGTACTCAATCCCGGGGAATTCTGTCTGCGCGGCGGCGTGATCGACCTTTTTCCCATGGGGAGCGTACTGCCCTACCGCCTCGACCTCTTCGATACCACGCTGGAAACCCTGCGCACCTTCGATGTCGACAGTCAGCGCTCACTTTACCCGGTTCCCGAGATTCGCCTGCTGCCCGCCCGGGAATTCCCCCTGGATGAAGCCGCACGATCACGCTTCCGCTCCAGTTTCCGCGAACACTTCGAAGGCGATCCCTCACGCTGCACCCTTTACCGCGACGTGGGCAACGGATTGGTCCCCGGCGGAATCGAATATTACCTGCCCCTCTTTTTCGACCAATGCGCGAGCCTGTTTGATTATCTGCCTCCTTCCTCCGTCCTGTGCCCCCTCCCCGATCTGACGACCGGGATCCGTGCCTATTGGGAATCCATTCGCAGCCGCTGGGAACTGGTCAAGGGGGATCGCTCTTATCCCGTACTCGATCCCGCAGCGCTGTTCTTGAAAGAGGAAGAATTTTTTCTGGGGATGAAGCCTTTTTCACGGAAACAGGCATCAGAACCGGATGCCCTGCAAGCCCTCCCCCAGCTCGAGGTACTGCGTCGTTCGCCCCGCCCGCTGGAGAAACTGGAAGATTTCCTGAATTCATTCCCCGGACGGATCCTGATCCTGGCGGACAGTCTGGGGCGGCGCGAAACGTTGCGCCAGTTGTTGCGGGAGCAGGGCCTGATCCCCGAGGATGCTGCGGACTGGGCCGAGTTCCAGAATGCATCAGCGCCGCTCATGCTGAGCGTCGGGCCGCTCCTGGAAGGCTTCTCCCTGGGCCAACTGGCCCTTGTCACTGAAAACGAACTCTTCCAGAGTCAAGTCCGACAGACCCGCCGACGGGAACGCCAAAGGACCAACAGCGACAATCTGCTGCGTGACCTGACGGAAGTTCACGTGGGTGACCCGGTGGTCCACCAGGACCATGGCATCGGTCGTTTCCAGGGGCTGGTGAATCTGGATCTGGGAGAAGGGTCGGCGGAATTCATGCAATTATCCTATGCCGGCGACGATGTCCTGTATGTCCCCGTGGCTCAGTTGCATCTGATCAGCCGTTACTCGGGCGGCCCGCCTGAAGCCGCACCGCTGCACCGATTGGGTAGCGGACAGTGGGAAAAAGCCAAACGACAGGCCGCCCGTCAGGCGCGCGATACCGCAGCCGAACTGCTCGATCTCTATGCGCGGCGCGCCACCCGTGCCGGCTGGGCCTGCCCTCTGGATGATCAGGCCTACGCCGCCTTTGCCGCAGGCTTCCCTTTCGAGGAAACCCCCGATCAATCCGCCGCCATCGCTGCCGTACGCGCCGATCTGGCTGCCCCCAAACCCATGGATCGGTTGATCTGTGGTGACGTGGGGTTTGGCAAGACGGAAGTGGCCATGCGCGCGGCTTTTCAGGCAATCCATGCGGGGCGCCAGGTTGCCTTGCTGGTCCCCACCACCTTGCTGGCCGAACAGCATTTTCAGAACTTTTCCGATCGTTTTGCAGATTGGCCGGTGCGGATCGCCGAACTGTCCCGCTTCCGCTCCGCCAAGGAAGTCACGGCAACCCTGCTGGCCCTGGAAGAAGGCAAAATCGATCTGGTCATCGGCACCCATAAACTGATCGGGGAAAACGTCCGCTTTGCGCGTCTGGGACTGGTCATCATCGACGAGGAGCACCGTTTCGGGGTGCGCCAAAAGGAGCGCCTCAAGGCTCTCCGTGCCGAGGTGGATGTACTCACTCTCACGGCCACCCCCATTCCCCGCACCCTCTCCCTGGCGCTCGAGGGACTGCGCGATTTCTCGGTCATCGCCACGGCCCCGCAAAAACGCCTGGCCATCAAAACCTTCGTACATCCCCAATCGGATGGTCTGATCCGTGAGGCAGTCCTGCGCGAACTGAAGCGCGGAGGACAGCTGTATTTTCTCTATAACGAAGTAGAGACCATGGAAAATGAGCATCAGCGCCTGAGCACGCTCCTTCCGGAAGCGCGCATCGCCGTGGCCCATGGGCAGATGCGCGAGCGGGAACTGGAACAGGTCATGCGCGATTTCTACCAGCAACGAGTCAATCTCCTGCTCTGTTCCACCATCATTGAAACCGGCATCGACGTGCCAAACGCCAATACCATCCTGATCCATCGCGCCGATCGGTTCGGTCTGGCTCAGTTGCATCAATTACGGGGACGGGTGGGGCGATCCCACCATCAGGCCTATGCTTACCTGCTCACACCGCCGGAAGACGCCCTGACCGCGACCGCCAAAAAACGTCTGGAAGCCATCCAGCAAATGGAAGAATTGGGGGCCGGATTTTACCTGGCGCTACAGGATCTGGAAATCCGGGGCGCCGGTGAAGTCCTGGGAGATTCCCAAAGCGGAGACATCCAGGGCGTTGGATTCAACCTGTACACCCAGATGCTCACCCAGGCCGTGAAAGCCCTTCAGCAGGGGAAAACCTGGGATCCCGAACGCCCCCTCGACATCGCCCTGGAAATCAACCTGCATGCCCCAGCCCTGCTTCCTGCCGCTTACTGCGGCGACGTCCAGGAACGCCTGGTTCTATACAAGCGTCTGGCCAACTGTGACACCGTCGATACATTGACCGATCTTCAGGAAGAACTGATCGATCGCTTCGGTTTGCTGCCGGAGGAAACCCATACGCTGATCGAATGCCATCGCCTGCGCATCCTGGGCCGACCCCTGGGAATCCGAAAGATCGATGCCCATGAAGAAGGCGCGCTGTTTCAATTTTCCGCCCAGCCCCCCTTCGACCCCCTGGACTTCATTCACCTGCTGCAACGCCAATCCCACTACCGCTTGGCGGGCAATGATCGCCTGCGCGTGCAGTATCGGGCAGCGGAACCCCTGGAGCGTGCCCTGCAGGTCACCCGGGTCCTGGATACCCTGACCGCACTGATCCCGGCTTCCACGGAATCGGCAATACAGGAATCACCTTAGCGTTCGTGATGCGCAATGTCAGAGAGCAAAACCCGCCATTCGGCAGGACCACTCTGATGTATCGAGTTGCCCGCACAGTCCACGGCCACCGTGACGGGCATATCCTCCACTTCGAACTCATAAACCGCCTCCATGCCCAAATCAGCGAAGGCGACTACCCGTGCGGCGCGAATTGCCTTGGAAACCAGATATGCTGCCCCGCCCACGGCAATCAGGGAAACCGAGCGATGTTTGCGGATGGCTTCGATGCCCGTGGGACCGCGCTCTGCCTTGCCGATCATCCCGATCAGCCCGGTCCGTTCCAACATGAACTCCGTAAACTTGTCCATGCGCGTGGCCGTGGTGGGGCCTGCGGGCCCCACCACCTCCCCTGCCACCGGATCCACCGGGCCCACGTAATAAATGAAGCGGTGCGTAAAATCCAGCCCTTCCGGCAAGGGTTCCCCACGTGACAACAACTGCTGGATACGCAGATGGGCCGCATCGCGCCCGGTCAGCAATTTACCGGTCAGGAGAAGCGTGTCGCCGGGTTTCCAATCAGCCAGATCTTCCTTCCGCACAGTCTCCAGATTCACCCGACGTGCCGTAGGCGCGGCGTGCCAGGTTACCGCAGGCCAGTCTTCCAGACGAGGAGGCGCAAAAGAGGCAGGGCCAGACCCATCCAGAGTGAAATGGATATGGCGTGTGGCGGCACAGTTGGGGATCAGGGCCACGGGCAGGGATGCCGCATGGGTGGGATAGTCGAGGATCTTGACATCGAGTACCGTCGTCATTCCGCCCAATCCCTGGGCGCCGATGCCCAGAGCATTGACCTTGTCATACAGTTCGATGCGAAGGGCCTCCACCGTGTTGGCGGGGCCCCGTGCCTTGAGCAGGCTCATGTCGATGGGCGCCATGAGGGACTCCTTGGCCAGGAGCACGGCCTTCTCGGCAGTTCCGCCAATGCCGATCCCCAGCATCCCCGGCGGGCACCACCCGGCGCCCAGGGTGGGGACGGTGGTCAAAACCCAATCCACCAGTGAATCCGAAGGATTGAGCATCGCCAGTCTGGCCTTGTTCTCCGATCCTCCGCCCTTGGCGGCCACGATGACTTCCACCGTCTCTCCCGGAACCAGTGACACCTGAATCACTGCGGGCGTATTATCCCGGGTGTTGCGCCGTTTTCCGGCGGGATCGCTCACGATGGAGGCCCGCAACGGATTGTCAGGATTCAGGTAGGCTTGCCGTACGCCTTCGTTCACCGCATCATCCAATGAGCCGGACAGGTTCAGGCGTGCCTTCAGCCCCACTTTGAGAAAGACATTCACAATGCCCGTGTCCTGGCAAATGGGGCGATGACCCTCGGCACACAGGCGCGAATTGGTCAGGATCTGGGCCATGGCATCGCGCGCGGCAGGAGACCGCTCGTGTTCCCAGGCAACCCCCAGGGACTGGACATAGTCCACCGGATGGTAATAGGAAATGTACTGCAGCGCATCTGCAATACTCTGAACCAGATCTTTCTGTTCTATGCTGACCACCTGTTCTCTCCCGTAAAATAGCACCCGTGCCGGAAAACCTTCTGTGCGACTGTGGCTATAATAACGCTTCGTGCCCCAAAGCGGGGCATGAGGGAATTCCCCCTCGTGCCAGCGGCCCGATCTGCAGAATCTCTGAGGGAAAAACCATGTCGACTGAAGTGTTGCACCGTGAACATCGTCTTTTTGCGCCGGATGCCACTTGGGTTGCCCAAGCCAATGTTTCAGGTCACGCCGCTTACCTGTCCCTGGTCAGCGAGGCAGAACGCGACCCGGCGGAATTCTGGGGACGCCTGGCGCGAACCCACCTGGTCTGGAAAACGCCTTTCCAGACCGTTCTCAACGACCGCAATCCCCCCTTCTACCGCTGGTTCGAAGAAGGGACGCTGAACGCCTCCCACCTCTGCCTGGATGTCCCCATCGAACGAGGAATGGGCGAAAAAACCGCCCTGATCTTTGAGGCTGACGATGGAACGGTCACCACCCTCACCTATCATGCGCTTCATGAGCGTGTCTGTCGCTTCGCCAATGCGCTCAAGTCGCTCGGCATCGGCAAGGGAGACCGGGTCATCATCTACATTGCCATGTCCCTCGAAGGCATTATCGCCATGCAGGCCTGTGCCCGGATCGGGGCCATACATTCCGTGGTATTTGGCGGTTTTTCGGCCAAATCCTTGCAGGAACGCATACTGGATACGGGCGCACGCCTCATCATCACTGCCGATGGCCAGCAACGCGGGGGCAAGAACCTCCCGCTCAAGGCCATCGTGGATGAAGCCCTGCGCATGGGTGTTGAAACGGTCGAGAAAGTCATCGTCTATGCGCGAACGGGAGAAAGCATCCCTTGGGACTCCGCACGGGATCTGTGGATGAAACCCCTCGAGGAATCCCAGTCCCCGCTCTGCACTCCTACCTGGGTAGAGGCAGAACACCCCCTGTTCATTCTCTACACCTCGGGATCCACGGGCAAGCCCAAAGGCGTTCAGCATGCCACCGCCGGCTACCTGTTATGGTCCATCCTGACCATGACCTGGGTCTTTGATCATCACCCTGAAGACATCTACTGGTGTACCGCCGACATCGGCTGGATTACCGGGCATACCTACGTCAACTACGGGCCTCTGGCCGTAGGGGCCACCCAGGTCATCTACGAGGGAATCCCGTCCTGGCCCCATGCCGGACGATTCTGGTCGATGATTTCACGGCATCGGATCTCCGTGTTTTATACCGCACCCACGGCCATTCGTTCCCTGATCAAGGCCAGCAACCTGGATCCCGAAATTCATCCGCAGCGTTTCGATTTGTCCAGTTTGCGTCTCCTGGGTACGGTGGGGGAACCCATCAACCCGGAAGCCTGGATGTGGTACCACCAACAGGTAGGGAACGGTCGTTGTCCGATTGTCGATACCTTCTGGCAAACCGAAACTGGCGGTCACGTCATCGCCCCTCTGCCCGGGGCCACCTCACTCGTCCCGGGCTCCTGCACCCTGCCCTTACCTGGCATCGATGCAGCAGTGGTCGATGAAACAGGGCAGGAGGTCCCGCCCGGACACGGCGGTTTGCTGGTCATCCGCCGCCCCTGGCCTGCCATGCTGCGAAACCTGTGGGGCAACCCGGAGCGTTTCCAGAAAACCTACTTTCCTCCCGAATTGAGGGGATACTATTTGGCGGGGGATGGTGCGGTCAAAGAGGCTGCGACAGGTTATTTCACCATCACCGGACGCATCGATGACGTCCTCAACGTATCGGGGCATCGTCTGGGCACCATGGAAGTGGAATCCGCCCTGGTGACCCACCCCCTTGTGGCAGAGGCTGCCGTCGTGGGAAAACCCGATGACATCACGGGAGAAGCCATCGTGGCTTTTGTCGTCCTGAAACAGCAACGCCCCGCCGGCGCAGAGGCCCAACAGTTGGCTTCCACGTTGCGCCAGTGGGTCACCCAGGAAATCGGTCCGATTGCCAGACCTCGTGACATCCGTTTCGGGGATAACCTGCCCAAGACCCGGTCCGGTAAAATCATGCGTCGTTTACTCCGCTCTCTGGCCCGTGGGGAACCCCTGATCCAGGATGTTTCCACCCTGGAAAACCCGACGATCCTGGACCAGTTGCGGGAAACCCTGTGAAACGCTGGCGCGGAATACTGATTGACCGCTATCTGGCGCGTGAGGTCCTGTCGGGTACCGGACTGGTCTTCACTGCCCTGCTCTTTCTGTTCTCCTTTTTCGATCTCATCCACGAACTGAACGATATCGGCAAGGGCGGCTATACCCTGTGGCAGATCGGCGTATTCGTCATCCTGGCTCTGCCGGGCCACGCTTATGAATTATTTCCCATTGCCACCCTGATTGGCACACTCTATGCGCTAACCAATCTTGCCCAGCATTCCGAAATCACCGTCATGCGCAGTTCAGGCATGTCTCGCCAGCGACTGGCCCAGTCCCTGCTCCGAATCGGCGCAGGATTCGTGCTGGTGGCTTTCATTCTGGGGGAGTTGATCATGCCATTTACGGAAGAAGCCGCACAACAATGGCGCCTGAAAGCGCTCAACAACCTGGTCGCCACCCAGTTCCGCTCGGGCATCTGGATCAAGGACAAGGGCAGTTTCATCAATATTCGTGAAATGATGCCGGATAATTCCCTGCAAGATCTGCGTATCTACGAATTTGACAACCACCGCCGTCTTCAGCGCATCAGCACGGCACACCGCGCCCTCTACCTGCAGGATCACGAATGGGAAATGAAGCAGGTGGAACGCACGCTTTTCTCTCCCCAGGGCGTCGTCTCGGTGGTACACGAGGACCATGTGCGATGGGATTCCGTGTTGTCTCCCCAGGTGATGTCCACCTTGCTGGTGGAACCGGAACAGATGGCCCTTTGGAATCTTCGCTCCTACATCCAGCATTTGCGTGACAACCACCAGCAAACCTTGCGCTTCGAAGTCGCCCAATGGGGCAAGGTGTTCTACCCCTTTTCCAGTCTCGTCATGATGTTGCTGGCCCTGCCCTTCGGACTGCAACGCCCGCGTGCAGGAGCCGTGGGCGTACGGATCATGATCGGGATTGGTCTGGGTCTGGGTTTTTATCTGAGTAACCGTTTTTTTTCCTATCTGGGACAACTCAACGGTTGGGGCCCCATTTACAGTACCACGGCGCCCAGCCTGGTTTTTCTGGGACTGGCACTATTCCTTGGCTGGTGGGGAGAGAAACGCGCCTAATATTGGCGCATGGTCAAACCCAGCAGGCGATCATGAAGAAATTGTCCTTCCTTGTCCACCAGGACCCAAAGCAGGCTGATTCCCGTCAGATAGCCGGGAATCGCCAGAACATAACGCAGAAAGGCCTTTCCCCAGGAAGGGGGATGCCCCGTGGAATCCAGCAACTGAAGATGCCAGGTACGCATCGGAATGGTTTGTCCTGAACGGTGCCAAAACCAGGAAAAGTAAAAACCTACCACGCCAAACAAATAGAGACGGTACCATTCTCGCCATTCGGGATGCAGCGCATAATGAGTCAGCCGGACGAAGGGAAGAGCTGCCGCAATGAGAACGCCCGCCACCAAAAAAACCTCATAGACCCAACTGATCAAACGGGGTCGCAAAGGCAAACGCGTCCATGGGCCGGCAGTCAAGGAGATTTCACCGCAGGGGCAGGAGTCCCGGGTAAGACGCCGGACGAAGGAACGGCGCCGGTGACAGGGGCGGGAGTCGGCCGAAGGCCGGGAACAGGCGCGGCTTGCGTCAAAACAGGCGTCCCGCTGGCAGTTGCCGAGGAATGATGCGCGCGCCAACGGGACTTGATGGCGGCACGTTTTTCCGGGGGAAGCGCATGAAACACTTTATAGTTGTGGCGTGCCTGATCGCGGGTTGCCTTTGACAGATGGGTCCAGACGGGAATGTTTTTCTGGAAACGCGCTTGTTCGGTGGGAGACAGTTTCGGGTAATGCTGAGCCGCGCTCAGCAGCCTCTTGCGTTGTATGGGGGAAAGATGATCCCAGTCCCGGGCTGCGGGCGCCAAAATGGTCTGCTGTTGCGGGGTCAGAGAAGACCATACAGGTGCTGATGTGACCTCCTGCGCGCCTGCCATGCTCCATGAAAGTAGCAGGCAAGCCGCAATCAGCGCTTTTCCTGAAGCCATTCAGTGAAATCCTTTTGAGCCAGATCCTGAGGCGGTATTTCTGCTGCAAGAATCCTTGCCTCGAGCAACCCCGCATCCTCCTCCGACTCCTGATGTTTTGTCTGCCACCAGAAACCACAAAACACCAGAGAAAAAACCAGCAGGACCGTCATCAGGGACCAGCGTCCCGTATAATTTCCCACGGCCAGATGAGTCCCGTTCAACGACCACCCGGTCCTCCCCTCCGTGGAAACCGACATCTGCGCAAGCACTCTTTGGCGCTGCGTACGCAAACGCGCCAACACGGCAGGATCGAGATCATCGGTTCCCTGATCCAGTTGCCGGCAAAGTAATTTTGCAAAAGTTCGTTCATCCATGGTCATTCAATCCCTGACTAGCCAAGACACGTGCCAGAGCATGTACGGCACGGGAACAATGGGTTTTGACGCTCCCCTCGGAACAGCCCATGATTTGCGCGGTTTCGGCCACGTCTCTCTCCTCCCAGTAACGCAACAGAAAGGCTTCTCGTTGACGCATCGGAAGATTTTGTAAGGCACCCTCGATCAAAACGAGTGTTTGTTTTTGATTTAATTGTAAATCCGGAACCAGGGAAATGTGTCGACCTTCTTCCGAATCCTCCACCGAATCAATAAGGTCAAAGTCTTCGTCTCCATCCTCTCTCCCCCGATTGAAGGACCCGACCAGGGGTGTCCAGGTGGAACGAACCTTGAAACGCCGGTAGTGGTCTCGGATCGTATTCTGGAGAATTCTCTGAAACAAGGGTGAAAGTTCCTCCACTGGCCGATCTGAATAGCTTTCAGTCAACTTGAGCATGGCATCCTGAACGATATCCAGAGCCGCAGAATCCTCCTGCACTGCATACACCGCCTGTTTAAAGGCGCGCCGTTCTGCACTTGCGAGAAATTCGGATATTTCTTGAAACGAAGCCAGCGGAGTCTCCCTTGCCCAACATAGGGGGGAATGATAGCAAGAATTGGCCCAAACATGGCCGATTGCCAATTCTTTCTGCAACACGGCCAATGGCGCAAGAGTTGAGCGGACGCAAAAAAAGCACGGTCGCTGGGACGGTGCTTTTTTGGTTCCCTTCCAAAGCGGAAGGGAGGAATGGGGTGTCTGGCGGTGACCTACTTTCGCATGGGTAATCCACACTATCATCGGCGCTG
>JAKABO010000045.1 GCA_021796835.1 Pseudomonadota bacterium
AAGAAGATACCCCCTTGGCCCGCATTCTGGAGTGTCAGCCCGAGGTTCTGGTGAAGGGGGGGGACTGGCCCGTGTCCGCCATCGTGGGGGCACCGTCCGTGCTTGCGCGGGGGGGGCGGGTGCTGTCCATTCCCTTCGAACATGAGCGTTCCACCACGGCGCTCCTGCATCAGATCCGCGCCTGATCCTTCTCCAGGAGCAGGGCCAACCCTTCCAGAACCAGTTCCGGGTAGACGTGAAGGGGCGCTTCCAGATACGGACTGAGTTCGGCATGGTGTCCCCCGCCCAAAAAGACGGGCACCCGGCAATCCTTTTGACTGAGCGCCTCCCGGGCCAGTTTGAGCGCTCCGAGGGTGGCCGCCAGGGTTCCGCTCCGGATGGCATCCTGGGTGGAACGGGCCTGCAGGGTATAGGTTCCCTGTGCTATGGCCGGAAGGTGCGCCGTGCTCTGGTGGAGGCTGTGGCGCATGAGGGTCAGTCCGGGCAGGATCATCCCCCCTAGAAAATGCCCCTTTTCATCCAGACTGTCCAGCGTGGTGGCCGTTCCCGCCATCACCACCAGGGCCGCCCGGTGCTGGAGTTGCCAGGCGCCCTGCAGGGCCATCCAGCGATCCGGACCGAGTTGGGCCGGGTTGTCGTATCCATTGCAAATCCCCCCTTCGGAAGGTTTGCTGGAATGCCAGCAGGGCGCCTGTCCCAACGCCAGGCAGGCGCGCTCCACCTGGGCCCGCAGATCCGGGTGGGCGACGGAAACGCCATGCGCGGCACGGATGGGCGGCAAGTTGCGCCATTCGGTTGCCAGTTGGTCGAGGTGCTTCAACGGCAGACGGCCCTGCCGAATCCAGGTGCCCTCCTGGCGCAGCCCCCATTTCAACTGGCTGTTGCCCAGATCGAGGTACAGCCGCACGTCAGGTTCCCTCCCAGCGCAGGGACAGTTCGCCCCCGTGGTAGGTCTGCGAATCGCCCGCCGGATTCCTCAGGATCAGGCCACCCAGAGGGCTGAGCCCGATACACTCTCCCTGGCTGAGGGTTTGATCGGGATGACGCAGGGTGACCGGCCGGTTGCGGTGCACGCAATGCGTCATCCAGGTTTCTGCAAAGGGGGAAAAGCCCGATTGGGCGAAGGATTCCAGCAAGGGAATCAGCGTGTTCAGGAGACGTCCGAGGACCGTACCGCGCGCGGGGGCCTGGCCCGCTTCATCCCTCAGATCATTCAGGGAAAGGGAGAAGGCCTCCTGAACGGCGGGAGGAAGGGCGACGTTGAGGCCAATTCCGATGACTGCCCCCACCTGTCCGCTGGAAAGGCGGGTGGTTTCCACCAGTACACCGGCTACCTTGCGTCCCTCACGCCACAGGTCGTTGGGCCATTTGACCCCCACGGTGGTGATGCCCAGGGAATGGAGCGCTTCCAGCACCCCCAGCGAGACCACCAGAGGCAGTCCGCTCAACTCCTGAAGAGAGCGATCGAAAACCGACCATAGGGAAAAAGTCAGGGAACCTTCGGGATCGGAAACCCAGACGCGGCCTTGCCGCCCCCGTCCGGCCGTTTGTTGACGGGCAGCCAGACAAAAATATCGGGGAAGTCCCTGGGGCGCCCATTCGAGCAGACACCGGTTGGTGGAGTCGAGGGACCGTACCTGCCAAACCACGGGCGCGGCGGGCAGGGTCCCGAGCTCCCGCTGCAGGTCGGCTTCGTCGAGGAAGGGCTCTGGAGGCACGATGGTCGGAAAGAGGGCGGGCAGAAGTGAAGTCGGGCGTACGTTCATGCGCCCTAGTCTGGACAGGAAGCAGGGTGCCTGTCAACTGCCTTTGATCCCGTTCGTCGTGTTCGTGGGCCAGATCCTCGTCTGGTTGTTGTCGGTGATCGAAGAATGTAAACATATAGATTGACATAAAACCGGGTCATGTATATACTTATGTTCACGATGAGCAGACCTGCAAAAACGGTTTCAAGCATTCCCGGCCAAGCTCGCAACGCCTTGATCAAAGTTGGTTCCGATTTGAGGGTGGCGAGAGAACGTCGTGGCGAGTCTTTGCGCGTGTGGGCGCTCCGTCTTGGGGTTTCAGTGCCAACATTGCGTCGTATGGAGGCAGGAGATCCCACGGTCGGGGTTTCCTGCTATGCAGTGGCTTTCTTTTTGATCGGAAAGACTCGTGAATTCGCAAACATCGCCGACCCAAGCCTTGATCAGCAAGCGTTGTCCATGGAGATTCTGAGGGCTTCCAGAAAGAGGGTGAAATGAATGATATTCTGCACGTTTGGAATTTGGTAGACCCAAAAAAACCGGCCCCGGTTGGCGATGTCAGAATGGTTGCGCATGGGCGCGGGTACTCTTTTTCGTATCATAGGGAATGGATGGCATCAGGTTATCCGTTGTCAGGTGATATGCCTCTCATATCGCTCCCCATTATCCCCCTTGACGCATCAGAGGGCCTTGGCGCTATTAGCGATTCAATGCCGGACAGGTGGGGGGAGAGAGCGATACGATATCTGGATAACCCGGAGCAGATTAACGTTCTTGATCTTCTGTATCTTGCCGGCGACGGTCGTTTTGGGGCGCTTGGTTTTTCAAAAAACAAAGATTTCTATGCGCTGCACGATGCCGGTCCGCTTCCTGAGATTGGTTCTATTGAACTGCTCCAGGATATGATTTTCAGAATTGAAAACAATGAACCGCTGTCCGAAAGAGAAAAGCTGATTGCAAGTTCAACGAAATCCATGGGGGGCGCGCACCCAAAAGCTCTTGTGGTGGCTGACGGGGTTGAATACATCGCGAAATTTCCGCGCGGAAGCAATGTCGATACTGGTCTTGTCGAACACGCTTCTATGGTTTTGGCGTCAAAATCCGGGATTACCGTCCCGGAGACGTTTGCCGTCCAGACGTCTATTGGTCATGTTGTCATGGTGCGCAGGTTCGACAGGGAAAATGAACGACGCATACATTGCCTGTCAGCGAAAACTGTTTTGACAAACGGAGTGAACCCTGCAGTACATCCAGAGGGGGTGTTAAGCTACCCCGCAATGGCTGATTTTGTTCGACAGTCATCAAAACCTTCTGGGCAAACAAAATCCAGGCGCGAAATCTTCAGGAGAATGGTTTTCAATATATTGATTGAAAATACAGACGATCATGAAAAAAATCACGCATTCATGTTCAAGGATGGTTATTGGGAGATTGCGCCTGCATTTGATATTTTGCCGTTAATGTCAAACGCAGGCAGACAACAAATGGGCGTTGGTGCGCGCGGCAGTGAGGCATCTGTACAAAACGCATTATCGCAGTGCGAAAGATTTGGGTTGTCTCGGAAAGATGCGATAGAAGAGTGGTTTTCGGTGGCCGATCAGGTGTCTCAATGGAAAAAAGTATTTGAAACCGAAGGGGTCACAAAAACCGACATTGAATACATTAAAGGTTTTATTGATTTCGGCGATCGCTTAAAAATGCGCGATAGAAATGCGCACAGAAACCTGTTTGCCGACGCGTGGTGAGTGGGTTGATCTTGGGGAGGGACCCGGTTATCATCACTGGATGAGCGAATCCACTGTTACTCCCACGAATTTCATTCGTCATCTGGTCACTGAGGATCTGTCTGCCGGGCGTACCGGCGGGCGGGTGGTGACCCGTTTCCCACCTGAACCCAATGGGTACCTGCATATCGGTCACGCCAAGTCCATTTGCCTCAACTTCGGGTTGGCACGGGATTTTGGCGGGGTTTGCCACCTGCGTTTCGACGATACCAATCCGGCCAGGGAAGAGATGGAATACGTCGAGTCCATTCTGGACACGGTGCGCTGGCTGGGATTCGAGTGGGGCGATCACCTTTACTACGCGTCGGATTACTTCGACCGGTGTTACCGTTATGCCGAAGGGTTGATCGAGGCAGGAAAGGCCTACGTGGACGAGTTGTCGGCAGAGGAGATTCGCGCCTACCGGGGTTCGTTGACCGAGGCGGGACGCCCCAGTCCGTGGCGGGAACGTCCGGCTGCGGAAAGTCTGGACCTGTTCCGGCGCATGCGTGCCGGAGAGTTCCCCGATGGACGTTATCTCCTGCGCGCGCGCATCGACATGGCCTCACCCAACCTCAACCTGCGGGACCCGGCTCTCTACCGGATCCGCCACGTGCCCCACTGGCGGACCGGGTCGGCCTGGTGCATTTACCCCATGTACGACTACGCCCATGCCATTTCCGATGCCGAGGAGCGGATCACCCATTCCCTTTGCACCCTGGAGTTCGAGGATCACCGTCCGCTGTACGACTGGGTGGTGGCCAACACGCCGGTTCCCGGACAGCCCCATCAGTACGAATTCTCCCGCCTCAATTTGAGTCACACCCTGATGAGCAAACGGAAATTACTCGAACTGGTGGAGGAAGGTCGGGTCAGCGGCTGGGATGATCCCCGCATGCCCACGCTGGTGGGGTTGCGTCGGCGCGGTTACACGCCGGCCGCCATCCGCCTGTTTTGCGAGCGGATCGGTATTTCCAAGGCGGACAGCGTCATCGACTACAGCGTGCTGGAGGATTGTCTGCGCAGTGACCTCAACGAGCATGCGCCGCGCCGGGTGGCCGTCCTGCGTCCCCTGCGTCTGGTACTGGACAACTTTCCCGAGGCATTGGTCGAGCAATGTTCTGCCCCCAACCATCCCCAACACCCCGAGTGGGGCGAACGGTCCCTTCCCCTGACCCGCGAGTTGCTGATCGAACGGGAGGATTTCATGGCGGAGCCGGTCAAAGGGTTTTTCCGGCTGGCGCCGGGCAAGTCGGTGCGCTTGCGGTATGCCTACGTCATCACCTGTACCGGGTTTGAAACCGATCCGGTGACGGGGGAAGTAACCGTGGTTCATGCGACCTACGATGCGGAAACGCGCAGCGGTACGGCGGGTGCCGATCGGGTCAAGGTCAAGGGCAACATCCACTGGCTCTCCCAGACCCATTCCGGACAAGCGACCGTCCGGTTATACGAGCGCCTGTTCCTGGACCCCAATCCGGCGGCGGCACCGGACTACCGGCCCCTGCTCAACCCCCATTCCATGGAGGAATTGCAGGTTCGGGTGGAAACTGCCCTGGTGACGGAAGACACTCCCCAGGTGTTTCAGTTTGAGCGCATGGGCTACTTCGTGCAGGATGCCCGGGACTCCAGTCCGGCGCAGCGCGTCTTCAACCGGGCTGTGACCCTGCGGGATGCGTGGGTGCGTGCCTGACCCGTTCGATCAGGGCGTAGGCCGAATGGTTGTGAATCGACTCGAAGTTTTCTGATTCCACCACATAGGCCTCGATGCGGGGATCGTCATCCAGTTTCCGGGCGATGTCGCGCACCATGTCCTCCACGAATTTCGGGTTGTCGTAGGCCCGTTCCGTGACCCATTTCTCGTCAGCCCGTTTGAGCAATCCGAACAGTTCGCAGGAGGCGGATTCTTCCGCAATGCGGATGATTTCCTCGATCCAGACGAAGGTTTGGGTGTGGGCCGTGATGGTGACGTGGGAACGCTGGTTATGGGCGCCGTAGGCGGAAATTTCCTTGGAACAGGGGCAAAGGCTGGTGACGGGGATCAGTACCTTCATGGCGAAGGAGAATTTCCCCAGCGCCAGTTTGCCGATGAAGGTGACCTCGTAGTCGATCAGGGATTTCACGCCGGAAACCGGGGCAGCCTTGCTGACGAAATAGGGAAAACTCATTTCGATCAGACCGGCGGGCGCTTCCAGGCGCTGGACCATGTCCTGAAGGATCTGGCCGAAGGATTCCACCGAAATTTCCCGTTCCTCGCGGTTGAGGATTTCCACGAAGCGGGACATGTGGGTCCCCTTGAAATGCTTGGGCAGGTGGACGTACATGTTGAACGTGGCGATGGTGTGTTGCACGTCTCCCAGGGCACGGTCCGACACTTTCACCGGGTGGCGGATGCCTTTGATGCCTACACGGTCGATGGCGATTTCGCGGGTATCCGGGGTGGACTGGATGTCGGGAATGAGGTCGGGATCAAAGGCGTTCATGGAAACTCCGTAGGTCAGGGGGGGTGAGAAGGAACGATGCCAGCAGGTGGGAGTGGAAAAGTCTTCGGGAGTTCCCGGAGCACTCAACCAAGGGCACGGTTCGGATGGGTCAGGGATTCCAGGCGTGCCCGTATCTGACGTTCCAGTCCGGAGGCATCCAGGCCGCAGTCCTGCCATAACTGACGGACTTCCCCCTGATCGATGAAGTGATCGGGCAGCCCCAGATGGAGAATGGGCACCGAGACTTGATGGTGGGCCAGGCACTCTCCCACGGCACTTCCTGCGCCGCCCATCAGGGCGTTTTCTTCCACGGTGACGACCAGATCGTGGGTCAGGGCCATTTCCAGGATCAGGGCTTCATCCAGTGGCTTGATGAACCGCATGTTGACCACAGTGGCCTGGAGGCGTTGTCCGGCTTCCAGCGCGGGCGTGAGCATGCTGCCAAAGGCGAGCAGAACGACGTTCCTGCCCCGTTGCCGCACTTCGGCCCTGCCGACGGGCAGGGCCGAGAGGCTGGGGTCGACGGGAGTTCCCGGTCCGCGTCCGCGCGGATACCGCACGGCGCTGGGGCCTTCCAGGGCAAAGGCGGTACTCAGCATCTGGCGACATTCGTTTTCATCGCTGGGCGCCATGATCGTCAGATTGGGCAGGGGGCGCAGGTAAGTCAGGTCGAACTGGCCGGCATGGGTGGCGCCATCCGCCCCCACCAGGCCAGCCCGGTCGATGGCCAGAACCACGGGCAGGTTCTGCAGGGCGATGTCGTGAATCAGTTGGTCATAGGCCCGCTGCAGGAAGGTGGAATAAATGGCGACCACGGGTTTCATGCCTTCACAGGCCAACCCGGCTGCAAAAGTCAGGGCGTGTTGTTCGGCAATCCCGACATCGAAATAACGTTCGGGATACTGCCGGGCAAAATGAGTGAGGCCGGATCCTTCGCACATGGCGGGCGTGATCCCGATCAGGCGGGGATCGGTCGCTGCCATGTCGCACAGCCATTGGCCGAAGATGTCCGTGTAAGCGGGGGCCGGGCTGAGGCTGGGTTGAATGCCCCGCTCGGGATCGAAGGGGGTGACTCCGTGGTATCGGATCGGGTCTTCCTCGGCAGGCGGATAGCCCTTGCCCTTGCGCGTCACCACGTGGAGGAACTGGGGGCCCTCCAGTTTGCGGACGTTGGTCAGCGTGGAGACCAGAATGTCCAGATCATGGCCGTCGATGGGGCCGATATAGTTGAAGCCGAATTCCTCGAACAGGGTGGCGGGCGGGGTCATCATCCCCTTCATGTGTTCTTCCCAGCGTTTTGCAAACTCCAGGATGGGGGGGGCCACCCCCAGAACCTTTTCACCGCCCCGGCGCACCGAATTGTACAGGCGTCCGGACAGGATCCGGGCCAGATGATGTTGCAGGGCGCCGACCGGGGGAGAGATGGACATGTCGTTGTCATTGAGGACGACGACCAGATTGGCGCCCGTATTCTTGGCGTTGTTCATGGCCTCGAAGGCCATGCCGCCGGTCAGGGCGCCATCTCCGATGACGGCAATGGCCCGTTCGCTCTTGCCCGCACGGTGGAAAGCCGTTGCCATGCCCAGGGCTGCACTGAGGGAGGTGCTGGAGTGGGCCGTGCCGAAGGCATCGTATTCGCTTTCGCTGCGTTTGGGGAAACCCGACAGTCCGCCTTTCATGCGCAGGTGTGCCATGCCGGCGCGACGTCCGGTCAGGATCTTGTGGGCATAGGTTTGATGTCCCACATCCCAGACCAGGCGATCCTGCGGGGTGTCGAACACATAATGCAGGGCCAGGGCCAGTTCCACGGTGCCCAGATTGCTCGAGAGATGACCGCCGGTTCGGGCCACGCTGTGCAGGATGAATTGGCGCAGTTCGGTGGCCAGGTAGGGGAGCGCGCGACGTTCGAGACGACGCAGGTCGGCGGGGGAATGGATCTGGTCGAGCGTGGGCGGGGTGAAATTGGGCATG
>JAKABO010000021.1 GCA_021796835.1 Pseudomonadota bacterium
TTATGCCAAATATGCAACCCAGTTGGGATTGACCCATGCCCAATGCTGGGTTCACAGCAGACGCAAGTTTCATGATGCCCGCGGCGTGGAACCAGAGCGTGCTGAAATTGCGCTGAATCTGATCGGCCAGATCTATCGCGTGGAGGAAGACATCCGCGCCGCACAACTCACGGGGAAGGAGAAGCAGTCCCACCGTTTGAAGCACAGCAAGCCTGCGGTGGAGTCCTTCTTTGCCTGGATCGAGGAGCAGTTTCGCAAGCAGGACTTCCTGCCCAGCAGTCCCCTGACGGAGGCCATGGGCTACGCACGGGAACGGGAGGCAGGGCTGCGGGTATTTCTGAATGACCCCGAGGTTCCCCCGGACACCAACCATTTGGAAAGGGCTCTGCGGGTGATCCCCATGGGAAAAAAGAATTGGAATTTCTGTTGGACCGAAGTGGGTGCCGAACTGACCGGAGTGGCCCAGTCCCTGATCACCACCTGTCGGCTGCACGACATCAATCCCTATGACTACCTGGTGGATGTGTTGCAACGGGTGGGACAGCATCCGGCCAGGGACATCGGGCAATTGACCCCACGCTGCTGGAAAGCGCACTTCGCAGACAACCCCCTGCGCTCCGATCTGTATCGTTTCACCCAGCACAGCCATTCGTAACCCCACTCCGGATCATCCGCCCTCGATGATCAGAGTATGCCGGGGTCAATCCTCCCTGAATACAACGCCGCTCAGTTACCGCGTACCCAATAAGTGCCGATGGCTCCAACTGGTTCTATAGTGCGAATGGGAACCATTGCGAGGCTTTTAACAAAAGTCGGGCGATAGGCATCTGCAGGAATTCGGGAGTCGGCGTAGATGTTTTCGATCACAGCGGCTTGACGATTGAGCATGGCCCATCCGCTGATGCATGCGCTCATCGGGAAGCGTTGGCCCTTCCATAGCGGGCTGATTGCATCTTCTTCGGCATAGAAACATTTGTCACCATCGCGGAGCACGAAAGTCGCACCATCAGCACCTGTGATGCTGCGAGCTGCATGGCGCACAATTTCCATGATTTCTTCAAGGTTGCGGGCGAGCGAGAGTTTTTGAACCACCTCGACGAGTTGCTCCATGGCATGAGCGTACCAGAGGCTTTGTGTCCGATCATCTTCGGCGTTGCGTTTATCAGCCATCTGCCGTGCCCCTTTAACGCGAAGAGAAAGAAGTGTATTCCATGTTACATTTTCCTCCTGAGCCAGATCAGGAAACCGGGGGTGAACAGCAATGCTAAACAATGTGTCCGATTATTTGCTCTGCTGGAAATTATAGTCAGTTTAAAATTGATTGCAAGCGCTGGCTTTTACTACTGTCGGCTGTATTCCTTCCCTGTGACAGATATTTTCATCTGGGAAAGGTCACGAGCCTTGACCAGATAATTATTGAAATCTTGTGGGGTGACATTGAGCTTTGTGACCAGTTTTTCTACAGGAATTGCTTCGGTGTCATGGCGCAACACACAGGTTCAATTCCTGTCGAGCGCGCCAATTTCCCTTCAATCGTCAAATTTTCCCGTGCCTTTAACCCGGGGCAACCGGTCTTCGGGCTTGCTGAAGCACGCTCCTCTTGCCAGCCATCTTGATTATCGTCACAATGGCGACATGAAAGAGAAATCACCCACTTGGGGCGGCACCCGCCCCGGTTCCGGACGCAAGCACGGAACCGGCCTCTACGGGGAACCCACCCAAACCATTCGCATTCCGGTCAGCGCCCTGAGCGTGATCAGGGAATTCCTGTCGTCCCGTCAGGCCCAGCATCGCCTGAACCAGGGGCTTGCCTCCGCCGAGGTTTTCCATCCCGCCACGGAGCCGGTGCCTCAAGCGTTACCCTTGTATGCCCATAAGGTTCCGGCCGGGTTTCCTTCTCCTGCCGATGATTATATCGAGACCACCCTCGACCTCAACGAATACTTGGTTCCCCATAAGGCCACCTCGTTTTTTGTGAAGGTCAAGGGGCATTCCATGACAGGGGCCGGGATTTTTGATGGCGATATGCTGGTGGTGGACCGTGCCCTGGAACCTGTACCCGGCAAGATCATCGTCGCCGTCATCGATGGCGAGTTGACCGTCAAGCGTCTGGCGTTCGAGGACGGGCGCCCCGTGCTGAAAGCCCAGAACCCCCACTTCAAGGATATCGTTCTGCGCGACAGCCAGGAGCTTTTGTGCTGGGGCGTGGTCACCGCCACGATTCGCAAACTTGACTGAGGAGAATAGCGGTGTCTTCCATCGCCCTGGTGGATTGCAATAACTTCTATGCCTCCTGCGAACGGGCGTTCAACCCGAAACTGGAAGGCAAACCCCTGGTCGTCCTGAGCAACAACGATGGGTGCGTCGTGGCCCGGAGCAACGAAGTCAAAGCCCTGGGTCTTCCCATGGGCGTGCCCTGGTTCCAGATCGAGAAACTGGCCAGGCGCCACGGCATCCTCGCCTACTCCAGCAACTATGCCCTGTACGGGGATATGTCGGCCCGGGTGATGAAACTATTGGGCCAGTTCTCCCCGCGGCAGGAAATCTATTCCATTGATGAGTGTTTTCTGGATCTGGCCGGTTTTGAACTCTGGGATCTCGTCGCCTACGGTCAAAAAATCCGCCACCGGATCAAGCAAGGCACGGGCATTCCCGTGAGCATCGGCATTGCCACCACCAAAACCCTGGCCAAACTCGCCAACCATGTCGCCAAGAAACAGGAAAACCATGGGGGGGTCTGCGACTTTGGCCGGTTCTCCGCCCGGGAACTCGACGACCTTCTGGAAAGCATTCCGGTTTCCGAGGTATGGGGCGTGGGACGCAAGCTCACGCCCCGATTGGAGACCCTGAAGATCAAAACGGTCAGCGACCTCAAGAAAGCCAATCCTCGCTGGATTCGCCAGCAGTTCTCCATCACACTGGAGCGCACGGTGGCCGAACTGAATGGCCTGCCCTGCATCGAACTGGGAGAGGAAAGCGCAAACAGGCAACAGATCGTTTCCAGCCGATCCTTTGGCAGGTCCGTGGAGACTCTGGAAGACCTGAGAGAGGCAGTCAGCAGTTACATGACCCGGGCGGCCGAGAGACTGCGCGCCCAGCATTCCGTGGCAGGGAGCATTGCCGTCCATATCCAGGCCAGTTCCTTCAAACCGGAAGAACCCCGATATCATCCCTCTCAGGTGGTCCCCCTGGTCAAACCCACGGATGACACGCGGTATTTGACCCAGGCAGCATTGCAGGGACTCCAGCACATCTACCGACCCGGATTCAGATACAGGAAGGCCGGGGTACTCCTGATGGCCCTGGAAGCCAAGGCCACCCTGCACCCAGCCCTGTTTGACGATCCCGAGGCCGAAGCCCGTTCATCCCGACTCATGAAAGTCATGGACACCATCAACCACCGCATGGGGCAGGACACCCTGAAACTGGCTTCCTCAGGCACCGAGAACAGTTGGCGCATGCGACGCGGGTTCAAATCCCCCAACTACACCACCCACTGGGCAGAAATTCCCCAAGTCACCGCGTGATCGTCCCTCATCCCGCTCAACAGCGCGATTTTCGAGGAGTTGCGCGGCATCGTGACCATGACGCTGGGCTCCACGATGGAGTCGCCCCATGCCGCTATTGAGGAGGCGGTGGTCAATGCTGTCTATCACCGTTCCTACGAGATCCGGGAACCGGTGGAAGTGCGTATCACGGCCGATGAATTGGTGGTTCTGAGTTTTCCCGGCCCGGATCGCTCCATCCGTATGACAGACCTGCGCGTCGGCAAGGCGGTCAGCCGCCGCTATCGCAACCGCCGGATTGGTGAATTTCTCAAGGAACTGGAGCTCACCGAGGGGCGTTCGACGGGCATTCCCAAGATATTGAAAGTCATGCGAGAAAACGGCTCGCCTGCGCCCGAATTCGAGAGCGATGACGACCGTAGTTACATGTTGATCCGGTTGCCCGTTCATACATGGGCTGCTGGACCAAATGCGGTCGAAACCCTGCAAGTTGGCACCAAGTTGGCACCAAGTTGGCACCAAGTTGGCACCAAGTTGGCACCAAGTCATGACCAAGTTGAAATTCTAAAAAAGTTCGGTAAAACAGCGGCCTTGCTGAATCTCATGGCCATTACGGGGCGAACTGATCGCACCAAGTTTAGGCACCAAGTTTTGAACCCTCTTATTGAGGCAGGACTTGTCGAGATGACCCTCCCCGATAAACCCCGAAGCAGCAAGCAGAAATACCGGCTAACGGCGGCAGGCAGGGCATTGCTCGAACAGCATGCGCGCAGACAGGACGAAACTGGTGTCTGAGCCGCCCATTGTGAATGGCTGTCAGAATCCGCGCAAATCCGGCGTAAAAAGTGCCACAGGCCGTGGCACAAACTCTGACGCCTGGTATTGCTGTTATATTTCCGATGAAGTTCTCCAGCCAAAACTTCGGGAGCCGTGGTAAGGCTGGACGTCCCCCATCAAAAAACGCTGGATGTCTGCATGAGCGGCGGGTTCGTCGGCAGTTGGGCGTCCACCTCGACGGGCAGGAGTCACACAAAATTTCTGGTGGCTATGGTAGTGTTGAGGCGTGGCACGGGTGCCTTGGGTTAATGGGCAATTCTAAGGACAGAACAGAAAGGATACCTGCACATTCATGAGTACCATCGTCAGTCCGTTAGCCGGGAAACCGGCACCACTTTCGCTGCTGGTGGATGTCCCCAAGTTGCTTGCCGCGTATGAGGCGTTGCGCCCCGACCCCACGGTGCCGGCTCAGCGCGTCGCTTTTGGGACGTCGGGGCATCGCGGCAGTTCTTTCGAACGCAGTTTCAATGAATACCATGTACTGGCGATCAGCCAGGCGATCTGCGAATACCGCAAGATCAAGGGGATCGATGGCCCCCTGTACCTGGGGATAGACACCCATGCGTTGTCCCGGCCCGCGTTCGAGACGGCGCTGGAAGTGTTGGCGGCCAACGGGGTACAGACCATGATTTCCATGGGGAGCGAATTCACCCCAACTCCCGCCGTTTCCCATGCCATTCTGGGACATAACCGGGGACGCAGTACCGGGCTGGCAGATGGCATCGTCATCACGCCTTCGCATAATCCGCCCGAGGACGGGGGGTTCAAGTACAACCCACCCAACGGCGGCCCGGCAGACAAGGATGTCACTGGCTGGATCGAAGCCAGGGCCAATGCGCTGCTGGAAAGCAACCTGCAGGGCGTACAAAGGATTTCCCACGTGCAGGCGCTGCGCTCTGCCACGACCCATCGCCATGATTTTCTCGGTAACTATGTGAATGATCTTGACCATGTGATCGATATGGAGGCGATTCGCGGGGCCGACATCGCCCTGGGCGTGGATCCGCTGGGCGGGGCTGGCGTTCACTATTGGCCGGCCATTGCCGAACGCTATGGTTTGAATCTTACAGTGGTGAACGGCGGGGTGGATCCCACCTTCCGTTTCATGACGGTGGATTGGGATGGCCGGATTCGCATGGACCCTTCCTCATCCTACGCCATGCAAAGTTTGATTGGGCTCAAGGATCGTTTTGACGTGGCCTTTTCCTGCGATACCGACCATGACCGGCATGGGATCGTCACCAGAAGCGGCGGGTTGATGGCCCCCAACCATTATCTGACCGTCGCCATTTCCTACCTCTTTCAGCACCGACCCCAGTGGCGCAAGGATGCGGGTATCGGCAAGACGCTCGTCAGCAGCCAGTTGATCGATCGCATCGCGGCCAAACTGGGACGCAAGTTGTACGAGGTGCCGGTGGGCTTCAAGTGGTTTGTGGAGGGTCTGCTGGACGGTTCCCTGGGCTTTGTGGGAGAAGAGAGTGCGGGCGCCTCCTTTGCCCGTCTGGACGGCACGACCTGGACCACCGACAAGGATGGGTTGGTCCCGGCCTTGCTGTCGGCAGAAATCACCGCACGCATGGGGCGCGATCCCGGTGAAATTTATCGTGACCTGACCCGGGAGTTTGGCGACCCTGTGTATGACCGGGTGGATGCGCCAGCCACGCCTGCGCAAAAAAAAGTACTGGCACAACTTTCACCTCGGCAAATTCAGTCTGCAGACCTGGCCGGTGAAAAAATCCTGGGGATTCTCACCCAGGCGCCCGGCAATGACGCACCCATTGGTGGGTTGAAAGTGATGACCGAGAGCGGATGGTTTGCGGCCCGACCCTCAGGAACCGAAAACATTTACAAGATCTATGCGGAGAGTTTTCGTGGCGCGGATCACCTGCACCGCATCCTGGCGGAAGCCCAGACCATTGTTGACGCCGCCCTGGCACATGCGCAGTCAACCGGTGACAGATGAATCCGGGGGCGATGTCATCCTGAAGTGCTGCTTTCGCTGTCGTGCATGAGTAGGCGGGATTAACTGGTTCGGGGCCAACGAGTTGGGTTGCGGGCATCGTGCAAAGCACGCGAAGAAAATTTCAGGCGGGAAGCCATGAACCATCTTCAAGCCGTAACTTGATCCGGCCATTTGCATTCTGGGGTCGGAAACCAGATTTCAACAGCACTTTGAAAGTGAGCCGTTTTGTGCAAAACATGGAAAATAGGGTGGGACGACGAAAGGCCCAATGACGGTAATGCCGCGGTCAGGGTCATTCAGGTTTAGAATGTCAATGAGTGCATCGTGCCGGGAACAGTCAGTGATCATTGGGTTGGCAACGGCAGGATAGAACCTATTGCAGTCCCGCGTTCCACCCAGTTGCGCTGTCGTTTGAGCGGCTGCTGTACTTCGGAACCTGCCGGAAGGCAAATCTAAACTGCTCGACATTGCCGCCGGTCGGCTCTGCTGGCTGGATCGAATGGACATGGGTGCCCGCTTTGTGGTAGGGTTTAAGCGGGCCAGTATATCCGCTGCATTACAGCGAAACCTCAAGCCGTTATCAATTCTCAGTTCGTACTGTCGGGCCAATTCACAGGCTGAAATATGTAGGCTTATTATGAATCCCAAGGTACTTTGTGTATGGCCCGGGCTAGGCAGATGATTAGGAATGGCTTATCAAGCGGATGACCAGCAAAGAAAATCAACAGTTCCGTCGACAAGTATTAGATCTATCCCGGACCATAGAGGTCGGTGGGTATGGGGCTGGTGTAGCTGCGGAGACTGTTCTTACGCTTTGGAGTAAGGCACAGTGTTCAAGTTTGAGTTGCACAGGCTTGGCATTTTCAAAAAAACTAGCCTCTGAGCCGAATTTGAAAAGTTTTGTTGCATGGCTTCTGGAATTTCCGGTGTTGGATTCAGCCTATTGGCTTAGTTCTGCTTATGCAATCTGGACTGGCGCAGAATATCGAAAAAATCTGGCTATGTTTTTCACCCCGGGCTCGATAACCAAACGCCTCCTGGATGACCTTGAGCAAGCCGGCGTTTCCTTCTCTGAACATTCATTTTTTGACCCAGCATGCGGTGGTGCTGCATTCCTTGCGCCTATTGCGCAACGCATGCGTTCGACACTACGTGCTAATGGAGCCACTTCCCGCCAGATTCTAGATCAAGTTGAGCAGCGTCTTTTTGGTACAGACCTCGATGTGGTTCTGTGTCGAATGTCCCGCCACTTTTTGCGCATGGTACTAGCCGATGAAATTGCAGAAGCCCAGTTCGAACCTGAGTTCCACATTGCACAAGCAAATTCTCTGACAGAAATAAGTACACTTGCTGGAACCATTGATGTAGTAGTCTGCAACCCCCCTTACCGTAAAATGCCGGCCGATGAAGTTTCTGTCTATCGGGAAAGCTTTGCGAATGTTATTGAGGCTCAACCCAATCTGTACGGACTATTCATTGCCTTGTGCTTACGCCTTCTGAGACCAAAGGGGCTTGCCGCCTTGGTTACGCCAACAAGCTTCATGTCCGGGCAATCATTTGTGAAGCTTCGCGGCTTCTTGATGGAAAACGCGGAGATTTTACATATTGGTATCGTTGCCGACAGGTCTGGTATATTCATCAATGTTGAGCAGGAAACCGCCCTAACTCTGCTTCGGCAACGTCAGCCGGAACATGCCGCTGAAACCACCGCGCAAGTGGCCGTTGTTTCAAGAGACGGAAGCTTGAAATCAATGGGACTTTGCGTACTACCTAACTCGGGTAGTGCGTGGCCGGTTCCGCGAGCAGAGGGCGATGCAGAGATGTTGAGTTTCATTGGCAACAGTCACTTTCGTCTAGCCGACTATGGCTACCGCGCGAGAATCGGAGCCGTCGTATGGAACCGAGATAAACGGCGAACATTTCTTTCCATACGAGACGCAAAACGAGCTAAATCATCGAATGTGGTTCCTCTATTGTGGTCGAGCGATATACAACAAGGTCGAGAAGTTGATTTCTTGGGTAAGACCAAAGCTAATGGAGAGCATGCTTTTATCGAAGTATCCGAATTAAACATCGCTAGTGTTATAAAGCGACCGGCAGTGCTTCTGCAGCGTGTAACTTCCAATGACCAGCCACGGCGGTTGGTTGCAGCTGTCGTGCCGACAAATCTTTTCGAACAGCATGGCGGTTTTGTAGGAGAAAATCATACAGTCATTCTTGAGGCTATCGAGGATTGCGGGATCCCACCGAACCTCCTTATGGCAGTAATTAGTTCATTGCCCATCGAGCGATATTTTCGATGCATTTCAGGAGCAACAAACGTTTCCATCTTTGAGTTATCGCAACTCCCCCTTCCAGCACCGGACCGATTGCGAGCAGCTCTTGAGCAAGGCTTAAGTATGGATGCTGCCGTCATGTCGGCATTCACGAAAGCCTATTAGACTGCTCCATACAAGGCAAATATAAAACATATTTAATAAAAATTATGGGGTTGCCAACTTTCTTAGAGAAACGCCAGCAAGCGCTCGAAAAACGCGAGGAACTTGCTCGGAAATTCCATAGGAAACGCACCAAGCCCATTAAGAAGTCGGTTACTGCGGAAGAAATACCTACCGCCATCCCCTACTCCCTCCAACTGCAACCCCCAACAACTCCCGTGGAACACTATGGTCAAGCAAGTGTGCCAGTGTATCGAGAGAATGAATTAGTACCCAGCGTACCCTCGCCCGGTCTAACCGGGCTTGTGGATTTGTATCTGGAAGCGGCCAGAAACAAAATAAAGCATGTGGCATTGGTTTGGCCTGCGGCTCCACGATCATTGGCTATCGTTCATGTCTTGGCGACCCTTGAGCGCTGGGCAATTGGCGATAAACAAGGAATTCGCGGGTTAATATTTCCAGCCAAAACAAATGCATTCCACCCATTGAACCATCTGTATTTGGACCGTGAAGCAATACGTGCCCATGCCCAGAAGTTGATCGAGACGCGTGGCGAAGAAAACTCTTTCCTTATACGAAAACTGCAAGAAAAAGATAGCTTTCTTTTTTCTGTGGCCAGTCGGACAGATAGTAAGTCATTTAACCCGACAATGAGCGAGCTCATCCCTCATTTTTTTGCCGGACAAAGGTTCGAGGAATGGGGGTCTTGCTCTGAACATCTACTCGAACACATCGGACCAAAACTTAAACGCGCCCACAAGGCCGCCTTGCGCTCAAATTGCGATATCTTAGGTGCTCCAAAAACTGCTCCTGATGCGCTGTTTGCGCTGGATATTCGCATGTCAAAAGATGAGCGCCATGCCGCGCTTCTTGCACTAAAGAAAATTGGATTACCAGAAGTCATTCTTGTAAACGCTACCCGGCCTGTTCGGTTACCCACCAGAGGATGGAGTAATCTAATCAGCCATGTCTGCATGGAGATTGATGAAACATTTGGCACAAATGCCCCCGGCATTTTGATTGTTACCGATGATCCAAACGCTGCTTTTCAGATTCGGCACAAGCTTACTGAGCAGAGCGCGAAACGAACAAAAAATCCACATGAGAAAATCCACAAGGATTTCCGGATAACGGGTATATGCAGCGGCATCAAGGAAGATGGGCTACTTCCGCCGGGTGTGGCTGAACTGGCAGTTCCTATGCCTCGAGAATTCAAACTTGAAATTGTTGATACCGAGTCTGCTCGCGTCATCAACCGCCTTTATAAAATCGCCGGTCGCCTGCCCAATGGTCATGAATCAGGCAGACCAGTATATGAAGCTGCCGGTTACCTTTCGCGCTTGGCCGCGCTGCCATGCGGTATCTCTACTCTGGTTGAGTGGCTTACACAGACTGCCGCATCCGAACATGCCAGACGTATCTACAGTTGGGCTACGTATCACGCCGCATTGAGCGAATTTGAGCGAAGCGACGACGCAGGAGGGGAGCGTTCTGCCATACAGGAATGTCTTGCCTTAGGCGCAAAACTCTATGAAAACTATCATACGGCAACGCCGCTAGCCTTACGCTTGGCTAAGTTGATAGAACAACACGCCCAATCCGGCCGACACCCCACCGTAATCGTCTTCACGAGCGCAATTTGCCGCCGCCTTGCAGAACGCTTTCTCACCCAGTTTGATTATCAAGACGGTGGCGGATTTGAACAGTTTGCAGACAGGGTTATTTTCACATCGTCTTCACAGTTGGAAGAACAACTGACACATTTCGATGGCGACAAACTCATTTTTGTTGGACTCGACGATGAAGGGCTACGCCTAGCAATGACCGACAATCGTGTGCCAAAACATTCAGTCGTGCTGATGACGCAAAGGTCTGGCCAATTCCTGCGCGCAATGCTCAACCCGTTGAAAGAAAAATTTCCTGAGTTCAAGGTACTCAAGCCCAGAATGGAATCTTTTCTGCGACAACTGAGCGGATTGCCAGACAACCAGACAATCTTTCTTGACGACTTCGTTCTCCCTACGTTCCGTACAGAACTTCACAGTGAAGCTAGTAACACTTGTGACACCGCCGATACTGACACATGGTGCATTGCCTTGGAGGACAACGCTACGCTTTATCGGAAGCCGACACACAAAGTCTATGTTTATGATCCTGCCAGCAGTGATGCGACAGACCGTGGGTTTCGTGCCTGTGAAGTAAGCTCTCTCCAGTCTGGGGACAAGTTATTTGTGATGTCATCCGAATTGCGAGAACTTGTTGAGTCCGTGCTCAAAGAAGCTGGGGTACCAATTGAACATGACAAAACCTTCGAGGCTGCGCTACGCGATTACCACAAAGATGTGATCAAAAGTTTGAATCGCCTTTTTCAAGGAATGAAACTCGCAGAACAGGTTCGGCAGTTGCGGATGGTAATATTGGAGAACAACGAGAAATTGGCTAGCGAATTCCCAGGCGAGCAGGCCGTCCGATATTGGGTCAGCCTTGGTGATTCAGCCGACACACCTTTCGACCAACTTAAGCCACGGGCACCCATGAGGGAAGCGCATTTCGTAGCGTTCGCCGAAACACTGGGCTTTAATAGTCTACAGACTGCTTACTACTGGCAACGGGTCATCATGGCTATTCGCAACGCAAGGCGATTGGATGGGCGCCATGTATCCGACCTATACTCCTACATGCTGTTGCAACCTGAGGCCGCAATGCTTCACTCAAAAGTTTCACAGCAAACTTTGAAAATAATGTTTCAAAATGCACGCGAGAGCATAGTAGTTGTTGAGAACGTAATATCTCCATCAGGGAGAAACACTGATGCCTAGTCCAGTCCTTCGTTCGAATCCGTCGCAAATTTTGACAACGGTTAAGGAAGCAATTGTCGATGCACTCATCAACATGACGCATGCTCATGTTAGCGGGGCAGGCGAGTTCGGAAAATATTTGTTCGGCGCGCGCCCCAGAACCCTACTCAACTCTGCCTTTCTCTTGCCAGAACTGAAAGCAGAAGGCGGCGACGAAGTAACATCTCCTATCTGGATTTCTTCCCATGGTCTGCAGGTTCAGGTTGCCTCTGGCGTGGCATCCGAGATTTCGGTTCAACCACAGGCGTCAGTATACGTTCGCGTCCTTCCAAAGGAAGAGGATCTCATCCGATCCAACTGTCACCCAACATTCAGGCTGAAACGAGACGTTGTAGACGAATTAAAGGAGATGAGGAAGGCGCGCGAAAACCAAGAATGGGAAAAGATCAAAGGCACTTATACCTCGAAGTTCAAACATCCTGAATGGCATCGAATCCGCGAAGAGATACGAGAGGAAATATACAAGGCCAAGGGGATTCCCATGAACCTAGTAACACTAGATAGAGAAGAACCACGAGAGGTCACGGAAGAGGGGGCGCAGGCGGAAGAAGTACAAGAAGGACTCACGGTCAATGCAGGCGCATCTGAACTGACGATTCAGGATGAGCACTTCGAGCTGCTGGCAGTTCCCCATAAGTGGTTACGACTGGATATTCCGTTGCCGGAACTTCGCCTCGACCCAAGCAAGGGTGGCTCTGCAATTGAACAGGCTGCGGTGGCTCACGCCGCATTGATGAACAAGGCGATTGCCGAATTCCTGGCCACATGGGCGAATAGCGCCGACCCTGACCATGGTGGGAAACTTTGGGGATATAGGGGGCAACTCAAGATTCGCCCCAGCCAGTACAAAAAGTGGCCTGAGTTTCTGGAGCATGCGCGTAAGTCCTCCAATCCCATTGCGTTACCCAGTATCGAGCTTGGGTGGGATTTGGAGTTTGCGCCGGATTGGCTCGACTCCAAAAAAGCCAATATGTTGCTCTCTCTGGAGAACAAGAGTAAGGAACCTCACCAGCACAAGGATGAAACTGATCCAGCCGTATTTTTGGTGAGCGTAACGGCAACCCTTGCACCTACACTGCACAGGTTTTTGAGGCTTGAGCGAGTTCAACCGTCCTATCGCTATAACCGCTACCTCCAATACCCGGCAATGGGGCACAACGGCGGCGTTGAGGTCACGAACCGCACTTCGACAAGCATTTCTTTGAGAACGACCTGGACTCCGCGTTTCGTTCAACCACGGATTGTGCCTAGCGCCAGTAATTCCATTTTGTGCGGAGTGCGCAAACTCAGCGTACCAGAAGGTCTGGATGGAGTATTACCGATTGCCGAAGAAATGAGGCAATGGTTGGATGAGCAGCCCCAAAGGGTCAATCCGGCGGACGGGCTAGATTCATCAGATGCTGCCGGTATCGAACGCGAGGCAAGCAAGTTCAAAGAGGACATGCAGAAGTGGGGCAACGAATTGGCCTCCATCTCAGCGGGTCTCGCTATTCTGCAAGAGTCCAAGGCGGTTTGGTTTGCGCGCGGCCCGCAACCCAACCCATTGGCGTGCGTCTTCGAAGCTTGGCTAAGCATGAACGAAGCCATGGCCAATTTCATGAAGGCCAGATTTGGCAGTGACAATGGTGAATGGCGTTTATTCCAACTCGCTTTCATTATTGCTAATATTCCAGCCCTTGCGTCCCGAATGCCTGAACTCAAACGTCACTATGATGCAGCACGTGACGACTCGGTGACCCTGCTTTATTTCGCGACCGGCGGCGGAAAATCAGAAGCGTTCTTCGGATTGCTGGTATTCAACCTAATGTTGGATCGCTTGCGGGGAAAACGAACTGGTGTCACTGCAATGCTGCGGTATCCGCTCCGGTTGCTAACGATTCAGCAAGCCCAGCGTTGTGCCCGCGTGTTGGCACAAGCAGAATTAGTGCGCCGCACGCACGGCTACGGTGGGGACACTTTTGCAATCGGATTCTGGGTCGGTAGCGGAGGTTCGCCAAACCGGCTTAACGCCAAGGGCGTTTCAAGCATCAAGGAAATTGACAGCGTTGCGACGGACACGGCCACAGAATTAAAGTTGCGAGAGAATGACCTTAAGTACGCTGCCGCAGTGCGCGCCTGGAATAAGATACCCCGTTGCCCCTTCTGCGACACCCCTACAGCACTGCGTCTTTTTCCCAAGTTGGGCGGAACCCTAGCGCATGTTTGTACCAGCATCAATTGCGCCAGCAACGAAGGAACTTGGAAGCCCCTGCCGTTCCTGATTTGCGATGAAGATATTTATGATTTAGCGCCATCCGTGTTGCTGGGTACAGTCGATAAACTCGCACTGATCGGGCACTCCGCTGGAACCATTCGTCGGGTATACGGGATGCTGGGTGCTGCCCCGTGGCGAGACACCGCCACTAGGCGCTTGCGAATTCCATCAACCAAGGATTTAGAACGGGGACCGGTTGCATGTGGTTGCGAAACACTTTATCCAGCCTACCCCTCAGGCGAAAAACTTTTTCTCGATCCGTTCCCTAGCCTTCTAATCCAGGACGAGGCACATCTACTTGATGAATCCCTGGGCACCTTTGCCGGGTTGTTCGAGTCAACGCTCGATGCGGTTTTTGCGCACCTATCACGCTCGCTGACCGACATCGTCGCTAAGGATGAAATGGGCAGACGCCGTCGTGCCAAGGTCATCGCCGCATCAGCAACGGTCTCCGAGCCAGAACGTCAACTCGAGCACCTGTATCAGCGCGAGATTCCCGCATCTCAGTTTCCACATCCAGGCCCATCACTCTATGAATCGTTCTACGCGGTTCCGGAAGAGCCAGATTCTTCAGAGGTCGAACGGTTGAAACTGGCAGAACCAGAACAAAGAGCACGGCAAGCACGTATTTATTGTGCCTTCATGACAAATGGCAAGCCGCACACCGCGACTAGCGTTGCAATTTTGTCCAGTTTCCATCTTTGCATCAGCCGATTATTTGATGGACTGGTAAAGGGGAGCGATGCTGAGATTGCGCTGATTCGAAATAGTCTCGTTGATTGCATCAGCCCTGGGCCGCTTCAAGGGCTGCATAGAAACGCCCTGGCAACTGCGAGCACTAGCGAGCTGGCGACAGTCATCGACCTGCATCGCATTGCCCTAACGTATGTCACGAACAAGAAGGGAGGCGACCAGATTATGGCCGCCGAGGCCGAGGAAACCCGCAAGAAGCATTTCAACGCGGGCATTGATTTGGATAACCTCGATACTCGACTCATCACAGGCTCCGTTGAACAAGGAGAGATTCAAGAAGTTGTTCGCTTGGCGCAGGACCGTGATGCACCGGGACAACCATTCACGCCACTTTCGAAAGTACTGCGGTCGGTCATCGCTACTTCTGCCATTTCACACGGCGTTGATGTTGAAGAATTCAACTCTATGTTCTTCGCCGGTATGCCATCCGATATTGCCGAGTACATTCAGGCATCGTCTCGTGTTGGCCGAACTCACATCGGCTTTATCGTCCTTGTACCGACTCCTCAGCGGCGACGGGATCGCTATATCGTCGAGGTTTTCGACATCTTCCACCGTTTTCTGGAGCGCATGGTCCAGCCTGCGGCAATTGACCGTTGGGCAGAAAAGGCTGTGGAGCGCGTGTTCCCGAGCATGTTTCAAGCCTTCCTTACCGGTGTCGTACCGAGCCGCAAGTTGATTGAGTTGGACGAAGACAAGAAAAAGTCTGTCCCGGATTTTACGTACATCCCGAATATCACTAAAGAGTTCAACGAGCGCGGCACAGCCTTCGTTAATGAAATCACATTGTTTATCGAACTCGCGATTGGATTAAGAGATGGTTATTGTCCTGAAGGTGCCGACCACTATCGAAAGATGATTGATGATACGACGCGCGAGTTTCTGAGTACGTGGGCCAGCAGTAGGGTGTATGGAAACGGCCCTCTTGACGCCTATTTCAAAGCTCAAAGCGACCCAATGCGCAAACCAATGACGTCCCTTCGAGACGTGGATCAAGGTGGACTGATACAGATGTCGTTTAAAGACTCCAATGGTCGGCGCCAAAAACCGGTGGAGGTACTCAATGTGATGGATCTCGTACGCCACGGGGTCGCCGAAACTGATGACGAAGAGGCCTGATATGGCAAACGGTAATTATTTCTCTGACGAGGACGATAAGCAGTTGAAGGCACCTACCATGTGTCGGTCACGTAACCAACTTGCGTCGGCTTATGCACCAGGCTCGTTTTTCACATTTGAAGGCGGTTTGGGTTCATGTATTTCCCTTCCAGACCAATCGGACACGCCTGACAAAGCACCTATCAGTGATCAGACACGCGAGCAAATTATGATTCGCCTGCGTGAGGTTTGGCAAAGTTGGTTTATGCGCGCATATGCCTTGAATAGCGCAACTAGACCAGTTGCCGCGAGGCAGTGTATTGACGACATGCTGCTCAGGGACACAACGCTAAATCCGTTGGGTGGAGACCGCGTAGAATTCTTGAATCCGCTTCGTATGGGCTATGCGCCAGCGCCACTAACTTTTGTGTGCAATACATGCGGAATGTTCAGAGCCTATGAGGTAGTCTCAGATGTATCGAAGGATTCCAGTACGTTTCAATCTGGCCACTGTCCGAACCCAAAGAAAAAAGGCAAGTGCCAATGGCGACAACTCGATGTGATATTCGTGCATTGGTCAGGCGAATGGCAGCCAGCCACGCCGGGCATGTTTGAATGGAGTAGCAAGGAAAACGAGAAGCGCTTGTTTGGCGAAGGCTGCGCTATGTGTGGTAGCAGGCATTTTCTGTTGCACACCGAGTCACCCAGAATCGGTGAATGGGGCTTCGAGTGCGCTTCTTGCGGACACCGTGAACGGGCAAGCTGGCTACAGAATGATCCCTTCACGACAGAAGTTTTCCGCGAGAATGGCGGCAAGCGTGTCGGCGAGCGACGTATGGAACCTATTTCATATCGCGCATCGTCCGCATTCTATGCGCAGGCCGAACAGTTCGTCGTGTTCTCAGAACGTGACCAAGGTTTGATGGCCTTACTCATGGAAGGCAACGAATCCGAACTCGAAAACTTTATTGCAAACAAGTATGGTTTTGGTGGCTCGCTTCCGACACCGGACGAAATGAAAGAAATCCTCTTGCGCGGAGGACACGACCGCGAATGGGAAAGCTACGCAAATTTCGAGAAGATGCTGGGTTTCGCCAAAGGGATGAAGGATGCCTCTCTAATAGCAGCAACGGAAACTGAACTCAAAAAGCTCGTCCAGCGCTGGCTGCATTCGGAGCCTCCACTGGTTCCGGTCAAAAGCGAATTACCGGCAGGGCTGCGGACATTGATGGTACGCAGACCAGATTTTTCCAGCAGATATGATCCTTTCGTGTTGGCAGTTGAGCATGAGGCGCTCCTGCGTAGCAAGGTCAGCCGGACTGCCGAAGAGGGTTTACGCGCACCCTTTGTGCGATTCTATCGCCTCGATCAGGACTTGGCGCCAAAGAATGCCGAAGCTAAAGCCGCGCAGGAGGCCAAGACACTCGATTTCATGCATCGGCTGGGATTTTCTGAATTCGGCCTAATTCGCGAGTTCGAGCTATGCCGATTCACGTATGGCTACTCCAGAGTATCAGCAGTTCCTGTAATGGAGAAGCGCGGACAAGACGTGCCCGTCCGACTTCGATTGTTCGAACCGTTGAGAAGCAACAAACGTCCAATCTATGTGGTTACGCAGGCGAACGAAGCAATTTACGTCAGCCTGAAGCCAGAGCAGGTCTACGAGTGGCTACGGACCATCGGGGTTAGCGACCTTCCTGCCTGGATTCCGTCGGATGACGTCAGGCTTGGGGGGCGGATTCTTGAAAATGCCGAACCGTTCGGTCGCTATTTCTCCGAATTGCACCCCGCAGCAGCAGCCACGTACCGGTACGTCTATACGCTCCTACACAGTTACGCACATTTGTTCATGAAGGCGGTTGCCGAGTTCTCCGGGCTTGATCTCGGCTCACTTGGTGAATACATCTTTCCTGCCGACTTATCTTTTGTCGTCTATCGCAATGGCACGACCATGGACTTGGGTAACCTATCCTCGTTATGGAGAAACGAAAATAACCGCTTTCTGGCACACTTGTTGGAGCCTTCGACGCATCGTTGTAACTCAGGAAGCTTATGTGATTTTGGAGGCGGCGCCTGTCCTGATTGCATCATGGTTCCTGAAACTTCGTGCATCGCGCAGAACCGACTCTTATCCAGAGCAGTGCTGCGTGGCGGCGTTGCTCCGCGTGAGGATACTACCCACAAGGATCGGCGAATTCCGGGCTATTTGGAGATTGTGAATGGGGCAACTCCGTCTACAGTTACATGAGGCGTTGAAGGTCCTGTCTGCACACAGCGCAGCGGGTAGCCTGATTTGTAGTGCCGTGTCCGACGGGCAATTCTCTGGAACAATGGATGTTCGGCGAATCTGCTCTTTGTCTGGCATTGCCCAAGCAAGAACCGGGGAAGCGCTGAGTTTTTTGATGGCCGCAAAAGGCCTTGGGTTGGTCGAGCAAATAAGCGGTCTGAACTGGAGAGTGGCTCAGGCCGCAATACTGGCCGAACTGGCACCCATGCTTCAGGCAATCCACGTCTATCGCACGGAAATTCACCAAGATGCTGACACGGTAGAGGTCGTCCTGACCAAACCACTCAGCCCCAGCCAGTTGGCGAAATCGCTGGAGGGCATGCTTCTGGGTACTTGGGGACTTCTCGATACCCGCGAGATACTACCGTCAATTGCCGAGAATGCGTCTGAGCGTTTTGTTGTGATGACGCCCTTCCTTGATGAGGTCGGGGGAGAGATTTTGCTTGCGCTGTTCCAGCATGTCCGGCCATCTGTGCGAAAGCAACTCATCATAAGGGCTGCCGCGGATGGACTCTTGCCTGCGGGGTATCTGGCTATTGCTGGCCAATTATACGCTCTGGGCGTCGAGGCATTCAATTTCCGGCTGGATAAAGAAAATGCCTTCGGAATGGAAACTTTTCACGCGAAGGTTGTGCTTGCTGACAATGCGAAGGCTTATGTCGGATCGTCCAACATGAATAAATGGTCGTTCCAGTATTCCCTTGAACTCGGACTCTTGGTTTCTGGAAAAGCGGCCAGCCGTATTAGCCAGGTGATTGATGCGGTGACATGCGTATCTGCAAGGCTTGTTTATTGAAGTATTGAGATGAAGCAACTGACGAGGAGAGACCGTTACCATGATTTACTCGCCCCCCGGGCAGCCTGGGGCCAAGATTCAATATCGGCCCTACTACGACAATTTCATTGGGGGCCGGTGGGTTCCGCCGGTACAGGGGCAATATTTTGAGGTGCGGACTCCCATCAATGGCAAAGTCTACACGCGCGCTGCCCGGTCCACGGCGGAAGACATCGAATTGGCGCTGGATGCCGCCCATGCCCGTGCTGCGCGCTGGGGGGGAGTGTCCGCTGCCGAGAGGGCCGGTCTTTTGCTCAGGATTGCCGATCGCATGGAAGCCAATCTCGAACTTCTGGCGTATGCGGAAACCGTGGATAACGGCAAGCCCATGCGCGAAACGCTCCGTGCCGACATTCCCCTGGCGATCGATCAGTTCCGTTATTTTGCGGGCTGTGTGAGGGCTCAGGAAGGAGGGATCAGTCAAATCGACCCGGAGACCGTGGCCTACCATTTCCATGAACCTCTGGGAGTCGTGGGGCAAATCATCCCCTGTAACTTCCCTATCCTGTTGGCCGCCTGGAAACTGGCCCCGGCGCTGGGTGCAGGAAATTGCGTGGTGTTGAAACCGGCGGAGGCCACGCCCGTCAGTCTTCTGGTGCTGGTGGAATTGATCGCCGATCTGCTCCCGCCTGGGGTGCTCAATGTGGTCAACGGATACGGCCATGAGGCGGGGTTGTCCCTGGCGACCAGCCAGCGCATCGCCAGGATCGCTTTTACGGGGTCCACTTCGACGGGCCGGATCATTGCCCGGGCGGCGGCCAATCACCTGATTCCGGCGACGCTGGAACTGGGGGGGAAATCGCCCAACCTCTTTTTTTCCGACGTCCTGGAGGCGGATGATGATTATCTGGATAAGGCCATCGAGGGACTGGTCCTGTTTGCCTTCAATCAGGGGGAAGTCTGTAGTTGCCCGGCGCGCGCCCTGATTCATGAGTCGATTTACGAGCCCTTCATGGAGCGCGTACTGCCCCGTGTCAGGGCCATCCGTCAGGGTAATCCCCTCGATACCTCCACCATGGTGGGGGCGCAAACGTCCGAGGCGCAGATGACCCGGATTCTGTCCTATCTGGATCTGGGGCGACAGGAAGGGGCGGAATGCCTGGCTGGAGGGCATTCCGTGACGTTTTCCGGCGAGCTGGCGGGAGGATATTACATTGCCCCCACCCTGTTTCGCGGGCATAACGGGATGCGAATCTTTCAGGAGGAAATCTTTGGCCCGGTGCTGGCCGTGACCACCTTCAAAGATGAGGCGGATGCGCTGCGGCTGGCCAACGACACGCCCTACGGGTTGGGGGCGGGGGTTTGGACGCGCAACGGAAACAGGGCCTACCGGATGGGACGGGCCATCAAGGCGGGGCGGGTGTGGATCAATTGTTACCACGCCTACCCGGCCCATGCCGCCTTCGGGGGGTACAAGGAATCTGGGATCGGGCGGGAAACCCACAAGATGGCGCTGGATCATTACCAGCAGGTCAAGAATGTGCTGGCCAGTTATGGTGAAAAGAAATGGGGGATTTTTTAAAATTCAGAGGGAGGCGCTTGCTTGCCGGTCCGGTTGATGAAACGCCGGGTTCCAGTGAATCAGTTCGTCGGCTTTCATGGGGTAGGCAATGTGATAGCCCTGTCCGGCCTGACAGCCCAACTGAAGGAGCAATTGGTACTGTGAAGGGTCTTCGATGCCTTCGGCCACGGTCTGGCAATCAAAGGCGCTGGCCAGGGAAAGAATGCTCTGGATGATGGCCCGATCCGTATCCTTGGAAACCATCCCGTGCACAAAACTTTGGTCGATCTTCAGTTCGCTCACGGGTAACTGCCGCAGATAGGCCAGCGAGGAATAACCCGTGCCAAAGTCATCCAGCGCGACGCCAATGCCCAGGCTACGGCAGGAGCGGATGATTTCCCCCACTTCCTGAATATTGTCCAGGGAGAGTGTTTCCAGAATTTCCAGATTCAGAAGACGCGGGGGCACGGTGGGATGAGCCCAGACCTGGTGAGTCAGGTGATGGATGAAATCGGGGCGTTCCAGGTGATGGGGAGAAATATTGATGCTGATGGGGATTTCGCGGCCGAGGACCTGCCATTGGCGCAGTTGGGCGAAGGCCTGGGCAATGACCCATTCGCCCACTTGGCTATCGAGATGGGTCTGGTTGATGTACGGGAGAAATTCCTGGGGGGAGAGCACGCCGCGTTCGGGGTGATTCCAGCGAATCAGGGCCTCCACGCCCAGCAGTTGTCCGTCGGCCAGATCTACCTTGGGTTGATAGAGAAGAAATAATTCGTGGTGTTCCAGGGCATGCTGGAATCGTTTGCGAAACTCCTGTTGCTGCCGCAGCAAGGCGTCCATTTCGGGGTCATAGATCTGAATCTGGTTTTTGCCTGCCTGTTTGGCGCTGTACATGGCTTGATCGGCATGACGCAACAGGGTATCGGGATCATTGTGGTCGAGGGGGTAGACCGTAATGCCCAGACTGGCACTGAGGGTGATGGGAGGGGCACCGTCCAACAGGACCGGAAGCGCCAACTGGGCCAACAGGCGCTGCAGGGTGGTCAGGGATTCCTGCGCATCCCGGTAACCGGTCAGCAGCAGCACGAACTCGTCTCCGCCCAGGCGAGCGACCGTGTCTCCCTCGCGCAGGACATTTTTCATGCGCTGGGCCATTTCGATCAGGACCTGATCACCGACCTCATGACCGAGGGAATCATTGATCTGTTTGAAGCCATCGAGATCCAGATAACCCACCACCAACAGACGCTGGGAGCGGGAGGACAAGGCCAGAGCCTGCTGCATGCGGTCGGCCAGCAGGACCCGGTTGGGCAAGCCCGTCAGAGGGTCATAATGGGCGATACGTTCCAGTTCCTTTTCGTGGTTCTTGAAATTGGTGATGTCGGTAAATACCCCCACATGGTGCAGTACCTGTCCCTGTGCGTCCCGGATCAGCGAGATGGACAGAAGTTCCGCGTAGATTTCCCCGGATTTCTTGCGGTTCCACAGTTCTCCGCGCCAGTTTCCCTTTTCCTGAAGGGTTGTCCAGAGATTCTGGTAGAACTGGTCATCCTGCTTGCCTGATTTCAGGAAACTGGGCGTGTGTCCCAACACCTCGTCCCGGGAATATCCGGTAATGGCGGTGAAAGAAGGATTGACGTCCAGAATGCGGTTTTGGGAGTCGGTGATGAGAATGCCATCCAGACTGGTGTCGAAGACGTAGGCATTGATGCGCAGTTGGGTTTCGACGCGCTTGCGTTCGGTGATGTCATTGAATACGACGAGGGAGCCGGGGCGGCCGTTGAAGGTGATGGCAAGGTTGGCGACTTCCGCGTCGAAGGGCGTTTCATCGCGGTGGAGCAACTTTTCTTCGATGACCGGATTATTGGCCCCCTTCTCGATGGCCGCAGCCGCCCGCGCGCTGACGATGTCCCGATAGTCGGGGTGAACCAGATCGAGTACGGGGAGGCCCAGCAGTTCCTGGGCCGAAGCGGCATGGAACAGTTGCACCGCCCTCTGGTTGGCAAGACACACCTTGCCTTCCTGGTGAATCAGGATCCCGTAAGGGAGGTACTCGATGAGCCTGCGGAACTCCTTCTCCCGGTGCGCCAATTGGGTGGTGAAAGCCTTGAGTTCGGAAATGTCATAGAACCAGCCCAGCACGGCATTCTGCTCATGAAAACGGATGGGCATGTAGGAGGCGAGTACGGTGACCTGTTTCCGGCCAGGGATCAGCAGGTTGATTTCCCGATTCAGGACATTATGGCCTTGCGCCAATTCTTTCAGGATGCGTTCGTATTCTTCGGGGTGTTCGTAGTAGCGCTGGGGGTCATCGCCCAGGGCGACAGGATTATCAATCAACTGGGCATAACGGGGATTGTGGAAAACGACCTGCCGACCCTGATCGATGGCAATGCGCACCGCAATGGGACTGACGTTGAGAATATCGAGCAGGTACTGTTCATCCTCCCGCTCCTTGCCTTCCGACGCACTGATTGAACGATCATTCATGTAAGAAACTCCTGCCTGCCGGGTCAGTATACCCTTGCGAGCAGCGCATTGTCCTTGAAGTAGATCAATGACGCAAACCGACTGTTCCTCGAAGGGTTGAGGAATTCTTCTGAAGATCGGGCGGTCGAAAGGAGAGGAGGGCGGATCGACACTTTACCGGTGAATGATGGCAAAGCGGAACTTTGCCGTTGGGAGGGGGGCCGCCGGTTAAGGGTGTATAGTGGATTGTCGTGAAAGGGAGGGATTATGTGCAATCGCAATGTTGGTGGAATGGATCGGGTGTTACGGATCGTGGTGGGGCTGGTGTTGATCGGCCTGGCTGCCACGCATACGGTGGGCGTGTGGGGATGGATCGGGGTGGTTCCGCTCCTGACGGGGGCCATCGGCTGGTGTCCGGCCTATCGCCTCCTTGGGATCAAGACCTGTTGCACCAAACCCTGAATCGAGGGACGCTCACCTTCCAAGCAGGGCATTGAGGCGATGGGTGTCGCAGTGGAGGGCGATCAGGTCGGCGAGGCGCTCCAGGTCGTTGTGGCGCTTTTCCTGGCGACTGGGCGCCGTTTCCGGAGCGTTCAGCCCTGCCCAGTTCAGAAGTGCCCGTCGCGCGTCGGGGTGGTCGAACAGTCCGTGCAGGTAAGTGCCGAGGAGTTGACCGTCCGCGCTGAGGGTTCCCTCTCCTTCAAGGTGCGGGGGATACGGCGCATGGGGAGCATTTCCGCCCAGAAGGAAGGCGGGCCTTTCCAACGCCGGACCGTGACTGGTGCCCGCGTGAATTTCATATCCCTCTACGGGAACCCTGGGTGTCCAGGTACAGTATCCGGTCCGGTGACGGAGGATCTTGTGGGGGCCCAGGGTGGTTTCCAGATCCAGCAGACCCAAGCCGGGGCTGGACCCCGCGCTTCCTTCCAGTCCCAGGGGGTCGTGAAGGGCTTTCCCCAGCATCTGAAAGCCACCACAGATCCCGATGACTTTGCCTCCATAGCGCAGATGACGATGCAGTTTCGATGCCCAACCCTGGGCGCGGAACCAGGCCAGATCCGCCGCCACGGCTTTTGAACCGGGCAGGCAGATCAGGTCTGCTGCGGGAAAGGGTTGCCCCGCCCCGATGAAATGCAGGTTCAGGTCCGGCAGCAGACGTAATGCGTCAAAATCCGTGGCATTGGAAATACGCGGGAAGGCGGGGACGACGATGTGTCCTCCGGAACCCAGAGCGCGTTCCGATGTGGGCAGGGCGTCCTCTGCATCCAGGGTGAGATCGGGCAGGTAAGGGAGGACCCCCAGGACGGGCAATCCCGTTTCCTGTTCCAGCCAGTCCAGACCGGGCTTCAGGAGGGTCAGGTCGCCACGGAACCGGTTGATGATGAACCCTTTGACGCGTGCCCGTTCTGCGGGTGCGAGGAGGGCCAGGGTTCCGATCAGGTGGGCAAAGACTCCGCCCCGGTCGATGTCGGCCACCAACAGGACCGGGCAATCTGCGGCTTCGGCAAACCCCATGTTCGCGATGTCATTTTCCCTGAGATTGATTTCCGCAGGGGAGCCCGCTCCCTCCACCAGAACCACCCGATGTTGCCGTGCGAGACGTTCATGCGCCGCCAATACGATGGGGAGAAGTTCGGCCTTGTAGTTCTGGTAGGCTCCCGCTTTCAAATGCGCCGCCACTTTTCCCAGGACAATGACTTGTGCGCCCTGATCGGTGACGGGTTTGAGAAGAACGGGGTTCATGTCGACGTGAGAAGGGATCCCGCAGGCGAGGGCCTGAAGTTCCTGGGCCCTGCCGATTTCACCTCCTGCCGTCGTGACGGCGCTGTTGAGGGCCATGTTCTGGGGTTTGAAAGGGGCCACGGAAACGCCCTGGCGTTTCAGCCAGCGTCCCAGCGCGGCAACCACCGTACTTTTGCCCGCATCGGAGGTGGTGCCCTGAATCATCAGGGAGTGGGCACGGGTCATGACATTCCGGTTCCGTGCTTGAAACTTGAAAGCCCTTTGGCCAGATGTTGCCATGCCAACTCGTTTCCGGGCAGTCCGAAGCGCAGTCCGTAATTTTTCGGGAAGTGCCGCACCCAGATCCCTTGATGGGCCAGATGATCCTGCAGGGGCTGCGCCTGAGAGGCCATGACCCACTGGAACAGTGCGGTGCCTCCCTGGGGTGGAAACTGACTGCGGGTCAGTAATTCACGCAGGCGCTCACTTTCCCGGATCAGTTTATGCCTCATCGATTCCTGCCATGAAACATCGCGCAAAGCCTGGATGGCCAGCCATCGGGAGGGGCCGGAAATCGTCCAGGGACCCAGCGCATCCTCCAGCACCTCGAGCAGTGAGGGGGAGGCGCCGACAAAGCCGACACGGGCACCCGCCAGGCCAAAAAATTTGCCCAGCCCGCGCAGCACGATCAAACCCGGTGGCAGTTCCTTTCGGGCGAACCCGGGAAGCGTGGAGAGCAGGCTGTCCGTCGGCGTTGCATCCATGAAGGCTTCATCCACGATCAGCCAGCCTCCGTGCGCCGCAAGTTCGGCATGCCAGGCCCATAACTTGTGCAGTGGGGTCACTTCGCCGGTGGGATTGTTGGGGTTGACCACCACCAGGACATCGATGGAGGATAAATCCTGTCCCGCACTCCAGGGAACGATCTCGTGGCCCTGTCTGGTCCAGCAGGCTGCGTGTTCGGCATAGGTGAGGGGTTGTATGGCGACGCGACTGCGGGGGCGCAGGGTGGGGAGCATCTGCAGGGCGGCTTGCGTCCCTGCAACGGGTAACCCCTGGGGGAACCCGAAATGCTGACAGGCCGCGCTCTTCAGGCCATCGTCCGCGCCCGGCAGGGCTTGCCAATGCTCCTCCGGAACTGGAGGGACCGGCCAGGCGTGGGGGTTGATCCCGGTGGACAGGTCGAGCCAGCGACCGGCGGGACGCCCGAAGCGCTGAATCGCCAGAGTCAGATCTCCACCATGTTCAAGCATGGGACGACAGTGACCAAAGTGGGGGCACCCAGGTCACGACCATGGCCAGGAGAGCCCAGAGGATGGCGCCGTGGCGCACGAGCGCCAGGCTGCGGTCGATGTCGCCGCGTTGTGGTGGGCGTCCGCAGCCCAACGGGGGGCGTTCATGCCATTCGCCCCCATAGCAGGCCCACCCGCCCAACCGGATGTGCAACGCTCCTGCACCGGAAGCCATGACCGGTCCTGCGTTGGGGCTGTCCCAGCGGGGGGCTTGTCGGGACCAGCAGGCGAGTGCGTGACGGAATTTGCCCAGCACGGCGTAGGTAAAGGCGGTGAGACGGGCCGGTGCCCAGTTGAGGAGGTCATCGAAACGGGCCGTTGCCCAGCCAAAGTGTCGATAACGCGTCGACTTGTAGCCCCAGGTGGCATCCAGGGTATTGGCCAGGCGGTAGAGAATCACCCCGGGCGCACCGCCCAAACAGAACCAGAACAGGGCCCCGAAGACCCCATCGTTCCCATTCTCCAGAACCGATTCGCAAGTGGCCGGAAGAATCGACAGGGTCGCTTCATCCCGGCTGACGATGGCTGCCGTGGCCTGTCGCGCCGCCTTTTCGTCCTGACGGTCGAGGGCCTGGCAAATGGGACGAACATGGTCGTGCAGACTGCGCAAGCCAAGGGCGAAGTAGAGTGCCCAAAGGGAGAAGGCAGTGCCCCATCCATGGGCGAGATGGCTCAGGATCAGGCTGATGCCAACGGGCGGTGCAAGGGTCATGGCCAGGGTGAACACGCCCCGCACACGGCTGGGGGCATAGGTGTGGCGTTCCACCCACGCCGCCCAGCGGCCAAACCCCACCAGGGGATGCCAGCGCCTCGGCTCCCCCAGCAGACCGTCGAGAACGAGGGCCCCTGCCATCAGGGAGGAGGGGTGACTCAGAAGATTGGGCATCATGGATCAATACGCGGGAGGGGTTCCCCCCACGCCGGCGGGCCAGTGGTTTTCAAAGAGAACTTCATCGAGGCGCAAACGCTGTCCCCAACCCGTGCTTTCCAGCAGGGGACGCGCATAAAATTCGCGGACCTGTCCAATGCATAACAGGGCGACGGGGCGAGATCCGGGGGGCAAAGCCAGGAGTTGGGCGAGGGCATCCGGCTCAAAGAAGGAGACCCATCCCAGGCCGATGCCTTCCGCGCGGGCGGCCAGCCACATGTTCTGGATGGCGCAGCCCACCGAGGCAAGATCCATGTCGGGCAGGGTGCGGCGCCCAAACAGGTGTCGTTCCCGTTCGGGCATCAGCACGACCGCCAGAACCTCGGCGCATTCCCTCAGACCTTCTACCTTCACCTTCAGAAAATCCTCGGTACGGGAGGGCAGGGCCTGGGCCGTGGCCAGGCGTTCTGCTTCCACCAGTTGCCGGATGTTCTGGCGCTGGGCAGGGTCCGTGATGCGAATGAAGCGCCAGGGCTGCATATAGCCCACGGAGGGGGCGAGGTGGGCGGCTTCCACCAGACGTTCGAGTAATCCGGCAGGCAAGGGGTCGGGCAAAAAATGACGCATGTCACGACGTTCGCGCAGGGCACGCCAGAGCGCTTCCCGTTCGGTCGGCGTATAGGCGTGGGCCGGAAGGGCATCTTCACACGGGGGCGAGACGGGAGTCATAGGGCATTTCCCAGAAAAAATTGCGCGGCTGCGCGTGGGTTGGAAGGAAAATAACTGTGCAGATAGGTGGCCGTCAGGCCATTCTTGCAGTACACCGCTTCTCCTTCCTCCTGTTGGGCATTCCGGGCATGCGTGGTGGGCGGCAACGTCGTCTCGAGGCGAGAGTAATGAAAAGTATGGCCGCGCAGTTCTCCCTGAGGGGTCTGCAGGGTTTGCAGGCCCAGGCCGGCCAGGCGGGGTTGAACGGTGGCTGTGCCGGGAATGAGGCCCACCAGGTCGGCCTGGGCCCCTTCCTTCGAGATCAGTCGTTGCGTCAGGTAGGTCATGCCACCGCACTCCGCCAGGATGGGTTTGCCGGCTTCATGGTGGTGACGGATGGCGGTCATGCAGTGGGCCTGGGCGGCGAGAGACTTCAGGTGTAACTCAGGATACCCGCCGGGTAACCACAGCGCATCGCAGGGGGGCAGGCGGTCTCCCTGCAGCGGTGAAAAAAAGGATAACTGCGCACCCAGGGTGCGCAGCAGCGCGAGGTTGGCGGGATACAGGAAGGAAAAGGCGTGGTCCCGGGCGATGGCAATGCGCAGGCCATCCAGCCAGGGCTCGGGCGGAGCCGACGGGGTGGGGGGCGGGAAGGTCATGGAAGGCAACTCGTCGAAGCAGCGCAAGGTCTCGGGAAGAGCCAGGGCGGCGTGGGCGAGGCGCGCTTCCAGGTCAGGCAATTCGGCGGCTTGTACCAGTCCGAGGTGCCGTTCCGGCAGGGTCAGGGCAGGGTCGCGCGAAATGGAACCCCACCAGGTGAGGGAGTCGGGCAAACTGGAAGCCAGCAACCGGGCATGGCGGGGACTCCCCACACGGTTGGCCAGTACGCCGACAAAATCGAGACGTGTGTCATAGTTGCTCAGCCCCAGGGCCAGGGCGCCAAAGGTCTGGGCCATGGCCGAGGCATCCATGATCATCAGCACCGGAAGCCCGAGGAGCGCGGCGAGGTCCGCCGAGGAAGGGGTGCCGTCGAACAGGCCCATGACCCCTTCCACCAGAATCAGGTCGGCATCCTGGGCTGCTTCTGCCACCTGTTGACGGCAGGCTTCCTTTCCCATCATGAAGAGGTCGAGGTTGATCGCGGGATGTCCGCTGGCTTCGCTCAGAATCATCGGATCCAGAAAATCCGGACCGGTTTTGAATACCCGTACCCGTTGCCCTGCCTGGCGGTGGTGCCAGGCCAGGGCGGCCGTGATCAGGGTTTTTCCTTGACCGGAGGCGGGTGCGGCAATGAACAGGGCGCGGGTCATGGCCTAGAGGTCGATCCCCGGTTGCGCCATGATGCCCGCACGAAAGGCATGCTTGATGTCGGCAATTTCGCTGACCGTGTCCGCAGCCGCACACAGGGCATCAGGCGCCGCGCGCCCCGTCACCACCACATGCTGATGGGCCGGTCGGGAAGCAAGGGCGGACAGGACTTCTTCCAGCGGCAGGTATCCATACTTGAACAGATAGGTCATTTCGTCCAGGACCACCAGATGGACGGCCGGGTCGCTCAGGGCCGCGCGTGCCTTGTCCCAGCCTGCCCGAGCCGCGGCAATATCCCGTTCCCGACTCTGGGTTTCCCAGGTAAAGCCTTCTCCGCATTGTTCCCATCGAAGGTTTGGCTGGCGCTGGAAGAAGGTCTGCTCGCCCGTATCGCCTTTTCCTTTGATGAACTGGAACACGGACACCGTCATGCCATGGCCCAGAGCCCGGGCGACCATGCCGAAGGCCGAACTGGACTTGCCCTTGCCGTTCCCGGTCAGGACCAGAAACACCCCGCGCTGTTCGCTGGCGCGGGCAATGGCAGCATCCACCACGGCTTTCTTTCGGGCCATGCGTTCCGTATGACGCTGAGAACGCTCAGTTTCTTCACTCATTTGGAAGCCTCATGGAAAAAAATTCCCGGTCCGTGGAAGAGTCTCCCTCGAGCGTGCAGGGAAAAGCCGGGGAACGAAAAGCCCCATGAGCCGCCGGTTGAAATGACATCATCAGCATGAACACTGCCTCCCCGCAGTATTTCCGATGCGCCAGGATATCTGGCGACTTGGTGCGTGGGGCCGGTCTCCGGGCTTGTTTCCTCACTTCACCGTCTTCCCGGTTCTGCGGCGCCAACCAACAGGACCAGTGACATGGGGGTGAAGCCGTCGAAACTTACCGTTGCGGGGGCAGCACAGGGTTTGCACCTGTTTCCCGTTTCACCCTCTTCGTGGACTCACGATTCGGGCACCCCAAATGTGAAACCAATCACATTTTCAGGGGGGATTGTAGCATGGGGTGGGGGGATGATATAAGATGGCGGGCGGGTACAGGGCGTGAGGGCGGCGTTCTCATAATCTGTATTCATGTTTTGAACATTAGGATGAAAAATGGTCATTGGACGTGGGTCATTGCCCCGGAGGGAGTGGGTACCCGGCGTGAATGGAGATGTATCGGAGGAGAAAGGCGAGCGCCAGCCTACCCAGATGACGGAGGTGGTGGTTCAGAAATCCTTTGTCGGAAAGTCTCAAAGGGAATTCAAGAAACTGATCCACCAGATCGATGGAAAGAAACAACTCTTGCAGCAGTGGCAGGAGTACAGGACCCATCATCGCCGGCGTGTGGTGGACGAGATTCTTCCTCTGCAACGGGAAATCCACTCGGCCAGGCGCGAGGTGGTCCTGTTCATCCACGACATTTTGCGCCCCGGTGGAAGAAAACTTCCGGGGCTGCGCCTTGGGAAGGTGCAGCAGCGCAAGTTGATCCACGTGTTGCTGAACCTGGCGGACGGATTATTGGATGAGGCGCCTGAAGATCAGGAACTGGAAGGTATCCACGACGAATACGCTGCTCTGTGTCGGGAAGAAGTCAAAAATTTGGAGTTGAATGAGGATCGCCTCATTCTCGAGGAATTGTTTGGCGTGGATTTGAGTGATTACAAGGGTGAAGGGGACCTGATGCACTTTGCCCGCCAAAAGATCCACCAGCAGCAACAGGCCGATGAAGAAAAACGGGCGGCGCGACGCCAGAAAAAAAAGTCGGCCCGGTCCGCAAAACAGGATTCGGAAGAGCAGCCTTCCCTGAGCAGGAAAGAACAGGAGGCTCAGGCTGCCAGTTTGTCCGTGAAGGAGGTTTACCGGAAACTGGCCAGTTCCCTGCATCCCGATCGGGAAAAGGACCCGGTGGCGCGGGTGCGCAAGACGGAAATCATGCAGAAGGTGAACCAGGCTTATGCGGACAACGATCTGCTGACTTTGCTCAATTTGCAACTGGAGATCGAACAGATCGATTCGGACCATATTCTGACGTTGCCCGAGGAGCGACTCAGGAATTACATCCGTGTGTTGCGCGCTCAACTCGCTGAATTGGAACAGGAAATTCAGGGCGAACTGCGCGCCATCCTGGATACGGGACCTTACTTCGGCGCACTGACTCCCGAGCGGATCGAGCAGGAATTTGATGCGGAAGTGGAACACCTGCGGGCGCTGGTGGTCCAGATCCGGCGCGACCTGGAAGAATTCAGCGATCCGACCATTTTGCGCCGATGGCTCAGAGAGTTACCGGATCATGGGTATTTCTTCGAGGAACCGTTTTGATACCCTCACTTCCGGGGATGACAGACATGGCATGAGACAGTTAGATCTTTTCAACGATACGGCTCCCGTTCAAAAAGCCAACCAGGTGGTGGAAGCACTTTTGAGGCGTGACTGGAGCGTATTGCCGGGCGCTTTGGCAGAATTGACCAAGGTCGATGCCGAACATCACCATGCTCCAAAGTTTGAGAGGTTATGCGGCCTCATCCATGAATGGCAGCATCTTCTGGGTGCCGAGGAAATTGGGTACGAGGGTCGTTGTCATTTGCGCGAGGTTCTCAATTCGGCACTGACTTCACTGGCGGATGACCTGATGGGCGATGCAGCAGCCGATTGGGTCCGTCCTTTCTGGGGCGAGTTGGCCGAAAAGTTTGAGAGAATGGGGGAACGAGGGAAGGAAGAGGGTGCCGAAGCCTACCTCAAAGCGCAAAGATGGTCCGATGTTCTGCGTATGGCCAATGCGTTTTCGGGCAAGGAGATGCGACCTTCGGTGCAACGGTGGCTCTGCCTGAGTCATTTGGCGTTGGGTCACAGAGACGAGGCGACCCAGTCATTGTTGCGTTTCTCCTGGTTATCCCCTGATTGCCTGGAACGTCTGATTCAGGAAGCGAGTTTTGCGCCATGGGCTCAGTGTTGGCGTGGATTTCAGAGAAATCTGGGGGAACTGGACAATGACTGGTTTCCTGCCTGGTATTTGCACGAATTTCGCCCCTTGGAATGGCGCTTCGAGGCATTTCCCCAAACTTCAGCGGCTCGTGGCTATCAGATCCTTCTCGGTTTGTTACGCAGCGAATCCCGGGGGATAGATCGTACTTTGATGGCCGATCGTGCAAAACTGAAAAATCTATGCCCGGAATTTTTTGCGTTCTATCTTCGCCACCGTTGATCTGAGCGTCGAGATCCATTGAGTTTGGGCGCATTCGTTGGGAAAAGGGGGCATGGAAAGAAGGTTTGCCTGATCCGGTGATTTGGGGGTATAGTTGGCTCATGGACAAGTATTTCGCTGCGCTGGAGAGTAAGGTCGATCGGGTGGTCGACCAGTGTGATCGGTTGCGATCCGAAAACCAGCGTTTGCGTCAGGAATTGATCGAACGTACCGAGGAATTGCGCGCCATGTCTGCGAAAATGGAAGAGGCGCGGCGCCGGTTGCAGAAATTGATGGATCAGACGACGGAGATGGCATGACCCGTTCTGCGACCAAGGCGTTGGAAATCGTCATTTACGACCGCACCTACCGGGTCGCCTGTGAGGAGGACCAGCATTCCCTGCTACGGGAGGCAGCGCAGGAACTGGATCGGCGCATGCGCGAAGCGCGCAGTCATGCGGAGGTGGGGCCGGAACGCGCCGCCGTGATGGTGGCCCTGAATGCGATCTACGAGATGATGGAACAGAAGATTGCCAGCAGTTGGGATGTGGGTGAAGTGAAGCATCGCATCAAGGCAGTTGAAGAGCAGTTGGACCGGTGTTTTTTTGAGCAGGTTAATTTGTTTTGAGTTTTCCCCTGGGGTGCTCGCGATGGTTCCGAATTTTTGAACCGATAAGCATCCAAGCCTGGTGGTTGGCCCGAGGGAGATCGTTGTGCGCCGGATTTATCTCCGGTGCCTGAAGTCTCCGGCAAATCGCCCTCTTTATTGAGCAGGGTTCAGGATGACGGCCAGACGGCATCACCGGGGGAACCATTCTTTGTCCTTCGATCATCTCCGTAACCCCGACCGGGGTGGAGGTGGGCGGGGTGCTCAGCGCGGATTCTGCGCCAGGGTGTAGGACACGACTGTGTTGCGTCCCTGGGCCTTGGCTCGATACATGGCGAAATCGGACTGACGGATCAGACTTTCCGCATCGATGGCATGCGTTTGGCAGAAGGTCATGCCGATGCTGGCGGAAAGCGTCAGAGGCGGAATGGATTCCAGCAGGAAGGGGTCATTCAGGGTTTCCCGGATCTTTTCCCCGATCCCCAGAGCCGACAGCGGGTTTTCCACTCCCATCAGCAAGACGATGAACTCGTCCCCTCCCAAGCGGGCAATGGTGTCCGATTCGCGGACACAGGATTGCAGTCGAACAGCCGTTTCCCGAAGAACCAGATCTCCGACATGGTGACCGAAGTTGTCGTTGATGGGTTTGAAATGGTCCAGGTCCACAAAAAGCAGGGCGATGCCCGGACTTTCGCGGTTGAGGGAACGGATGGCCTGGCTGAGGCGGTCCATGAGCAAAAGCCGATTGGGCAACCCGGTCAGGGGGTCGGAGTAGGCCGTGGAGCGCAGATTGCGCAAGGTTGCATCGACCTGCGTCAAATCCCGCACGATGGCGATGAAGATCCAATCTCCAGGACTCTGTTCGACGGAGGTGAGAACCAGTGTGACGGGGAAGATTTCCCCGTTTTTGCGTTTGCCCATCAGTTCCCGGTTCTGGGGGGAGGGCGTGCCGCTGCCCCGGTTCAGAAAGTGGTGAATGTGCTGGTCATGGTGACTGCAATGGGGCTCAGGCATCAACAGGGTCACATTCTGACCCAGAACTTCCGCGGCGGTATACCCGAAAGTCAGCGTGGCTGCGCGATTGAACGAGGTGATCCGGCCATCGGTCGAGGCCATGATGACCGAGTCGAAGACATGATCCAGAACATGATCGAGAACTTTTTCCGCGTGGACCATCGGGGCGATTTCCGGGTTGCCGGGGGTCGTGTCGGGTTGGCCGTCGTGTGTCATATCACCTCCATTCGGGGAGATCAGACCATGGGACCTGATTTTCAGGGCCGGAATTCCGTCCGTGCGAAGTCGGAATCGCGCAGTTTCATTATCGTGCCAAATGCGCAGTCTATGCAATCCGTAAAGTCGATTACGTCACTGTCAGAAGAAGCGCACCAGGATGACAGGAAGGGGATTAGGAATTTCGGAGACATCGAACCCTTTTTTTCGGAAGGGGGAAACGGTTACGCCGGTCTGGTCGGGATCAGCCCGGCATGTCCCGTGTCGGATCTTTCCGGATGGGTGCGGGAAGAGCGGGGCCGTAGTAGGCGCGAATGAAGTACAAAGGACGTTGCTTGCTTTCTTCGTAAAGACGTCCGAGGTATTCCCCGATGATCCCCAATGCCATCAACTGGACCCCGGCAAAGAACAGGATGGCCACCATCAGGGAGGGATAACCCTTGACGGCATTGCCATGAATCAGGGTATCGAGGATGATCTTGAGCGCATACAGAAAAGTCAGGGAAGAGACGGCGAATCCCAGGTAGGAGGCCATGCGCAAGGGGACATGGCTGAAGGAGGTGATGCCCTCGAGGGCAAAATTCCACAAACGCCAGAAGTTGAACTTGCTGACCCCGGCCAACCGTTCCGGGCGCTCGTAACTGACGGACGTGACTTTGAAACCGACCCAGGCGAAGAGACCTTTCATGAAGCGTCGTCGTTCGGGAAATTGGCGCAGGGCTTCCAGAACGGCGCGGTTCATGAGGCGAAAATCCCCGGCGTTTTCCGGGATCGGAACTTCGCTCAGACGGTTGATGAGGGTGTAGAACCAGCGGGCGGTATGTCGTTTCAGCCAGCTGTCGGCCTGTCGGCTGGACCGAGTCGCCAACACCATGTCATATCCGGCACGCCATTGCGCGATCATGGCGGGCAATAATTCAGGCGGGTCCTGCAAATCCGCATCCATGGGGACGGCGGCATCGCCACGGGCTTCGAGGAGGCCGGCCGTCAGCGCAGCCTCTTTCCCGAAATTCCGGGACAGGTCGAGAATGACCACGCGCGCGTCCTGAGCGCGCAGGGCCAGCAACCGATCCAGGGTGTCATCGGTACTGCCGTCATTGATGCAGACCAGTTCCCAGGCAAGTCCGACGGGTTCGAGGACGCTGCGGAGACGGTCGAAAAAAACCGTCAGATTCTGGGCTTCGTTGTGCATGGGAACCACCACGGACAAAACGGGGTGGATGGGGATGGAAGGGTTTGGCGTAGAATTCATGTTTCTGATTATACTGCGCCTCGAGAACCTTCATGTCCCTGATCACCGAAAAGTTTAAGCGCATTTTGTTGTTTGCGGCAGCGGGAACCGTGGGCTTCGGTGTCGATGCGCTGACCGTGCTGGCCACCCATGTTCGCTGCGGGTTGGTGGGCGCGCAGGTTTTGGGGTTTCTTCTGGCGGTGACGGTGACCTGGGGGCTGAATCGGCGCTACGCCTTCGCAGGGCGGGGAAGCGAACGCTGGCTGAGGGAGTGGGCGCGCTACCTGATGGCCAACGGATGGGGTGCGCTACTCAACAATGGCACCTATCTCCTGGCGATCTGGCTGAGCCCCTGGCTGGCACGCTACCCCGCCGGTGCAGTCGCGCTGGGTTCGCTGGCCGGGATGGGAGCAAACTATCTTGCGGCCCAGCGGTGGATATTTATTCACGTCCCCACCACAAAAAAGCATTGACAACATTGCGTCTCTTTGCCCATAATCACGGGTTCGTTTAGGAGGGGTTCCCGAGCGGTCAAAGGGATCAGACTGTAAATCTGACGGCTCTGCCTTCGAAGGTTCGAATCCTTCCCCCTCCACCAAAGGTTTTAGAAAGACAGCAGACTCAAAAAATCGGGTCTGTGGCATGTTGAAGGCGGTATGCGTGCGGGTGTAGCTCAATGGTAGAGCAGAAGCCTTCCAAGCTTACGACGAGGGTTCGATTCCCTTCACCCGCTCCAACGGTTGAAAAGTTTTGGCCCATGTAGCTCAGTGGCAGAGCACTCCCTTGGTAAGGGAGAGGTCACCAGTTCAATCCTGGTCATGGGCTCCAAGTCTAAGACGATCATCATCGGCGCGAGCTGAGATTTAGCGAGGGACATTATGGCAAAGAGCAAGTTTGAGCGGACGAAGCCGCATGTGAATGTGGGGACGATTGGCCACGTGGATCATGGAAAGACGACGCTGACGGCGGCGATGACGGTGGTATTGTCGAAGAAGTTTGGT
>JAKABO010000022.1:0-20637 GCA_021796835.1 Pseudomonadota bacterium
GGGCGGAACCGCTTCCACTTTTTCCTGCCAGCCATGCAGCAGGAAGCCCAGAACAAGATGACCCTGACCAATGACCTGCGTCTTGCGGCACGACGGGGAGAATTATCGGTTCACTACCAGCCCATTCTGGATCTGGAGGATGGACGACTGAAGAAGGTGGAAGCGCTCCTGCGCTGGTTCCATCCCGGGCGCGGTGAAGTGGGGCCGCAGGTCTTCATTCCCCTGGCCGAGGCGTCCGGATTGATCCACGAGATCGGAAACTGGCTCTCCTTCCAGGTGATTTCCCATATCGCCCAATGGCAGCAGAGATTTGGACAAATCATTCAGGTCAGCGTCAACCGCTCCCCGATTCAGTTTGACCAGGGGGATGCCCTCTGGCTGAAGCAGTTGGCGGGGTTGGGACTACCCGGAAACTGCATCACCGTCGAAATTACGGAGGGCATGCTGCTGAAAAAATCCGAGCGTATCCAGCAAAGTTTTCTGGATTACCGCAATCATGGGATAGAAGTCTCCATCGATGATTTCGGCACCGGGTTTTCCGCCCTGTCCTACCTCAAGCAATTCGACATCGATTATCTCAAGATCGACCGTTCCTTCATCTCGGAAATCACGGTGGATGAAAGCGACAAGGCACTCACCGAGGCGATCATCGTCATGGCCCATAAACTGGGCATCAAGACCATTGCAGAAGGGGTGGAAACCCGCGCGCAACACGACATGTTACGGTTGTTCGGCTGTGACTACGCCCAGGGGTTCTGGTACTCCCGCCCCGTGCCGGCGTCCGCTTTCGAGACCATTCTGGGGAGAACTCAGACAGAGGAGGGCAGTTTCTTCTTTCATCGGGCGTGATCTCCCTCTGCCGGATCATCGTCCGGGCATCAGGTTGCGCATGCCCCGCATCATTTTGGTCATTCCTCCCTGGGAGAGCATTTTCATCATTTTCTGCATCTGTTCGAACTGGGCCAGGAGGCGGTTGACTTCCTGAACCTGAACGCCGGAGCCCAGGGCAATGCGTCGTTTGCGTGAGGCCTTGAGGAGTTCGGGGCGCCGCCGTTCGAGGGGGGTCATGGCGTTGATGATTCCTTCGATCCGGCGCAACGCACGGTCGTCCGGTGCGCCGGCACCGGGGGTGAGGCCCCGGCTCAACTGGGCTGGCAGTTTATCCATCATGGCCCCGATTCCCCCTGCTTTGCGCATCTGTTGCAACTGGGATTTGAAATCCTCCAGGTCGAAACTTTGTCCCTTCTTGAGCTTTTTGGCCAGTTTTTCCGCTTCCACCTGGTCGACGGAGCGTTGGGCTTCTTCGATCAGACTCAGGACGTCGCCCATCCCCAGTATGCGCGAGGCCATGCGTTCCGGATGAAAAGCCTCCAGGCCAGTCAGTTTTTCACCGACCCCGATGAATTTGATGGGGCGCTGCGTGACCTGGCGAACCGACAGGGCGGCCCCGCCGCGCGCATCGCCATCCAGTTTGGTGAGGATGATCCCGGTGAGCGGCAGGGCATCCCCGAAGGCGCGTGCCGTATTGACTGCGTCCTGCCCCTGCATGGCATCCACCACGAAGAGCGTTTCGATGGGGTGGACGGTTTGGTGAAGGCGCTGGATTTCCTGCATCATGGCGTCATCGATGGCCAGGCGTCCGGCGGTATCCACGATCAGGACGTCGTGGTAATGATGGCGGGCATGATCCAGGGCGGCGCGCGCAATCTCTTCAGGCGGCTGGTTTGCGGAGGAAGGGAAGAAATCCACTTCGAGCGATTGGGCCAGAACCTGGAGTTGTTCGATGGCCGCAGGCCGGTACACGTCGCAACTCACCAGAAGGACTTTCTTTTTTTGCTGTTCCTTGAGCCACTTGGCCAGTTTGCCCGTGGTGGTGGTTTTTCCTGACCCCTGCAAGCCTGCCATGAGAATGACGGCCGGGGGCTGGGTGGCGAGGTTCAGGCCTTCGTTCTGTTCCCCCATGAGGCGGGTCAGCACCCGGTGGACGACTCCGATGAAGGCCTGTCCCGGCGTCAGACTGCTCAATACGGCCTGCCCCAGGGCTTCACTGCGCACCGTGTCGACAAATTCCTTGACCACGGGCAGCGCCACATCGGCTTCCAGCAGGGCAATACGGACCTCACGCAGGACATCCTGGATGTTGGATTCGCTCAAACGCGCCTGTCCGCGCAAGGTTTTCAGAGCGCCGGTCAGACGTTCGGTAAGTTGATCGAGCATGGAAGGAGAAGCCTCATCGAAGGTTGAGAGTGGTAAACTATCGACACTATGGTCAATACCCCCCTCTATTTTATCACTGCAGCGCTTTATCTTCTGCTGGGGCTGCGGGATCTCATTTCCCGGCAGCCAGCGCCGGCCGGAACGACCGACGGTCAGTCATCATCCTGGCGCGCCCAGGGTTTGCTTTTTCTGACTCTGGTGGTGCATGCCGCCTTGCTGCACCGGGTCCTTTTCGCTTCTCACCAGATGGTATTGTCGCTGGGGAATTCACTGTCCCTGGTGGGGGCAGCGACCGCTGCCATGTATTGGCTGGCCAGTTTTCGCTGTCGTCTGGGGGTCCTTCAGTCGGTCCTGATGTTGATCGTCGCCGGGCTGGTGCTGGCTCCGCTCGTTCTGCCTGCCGAAAAACCGGTGGAATACAGCCACCTGCTGACGTTCAAGATCCACCTGGTGATTTCCCTGATGGCCGATGGATTGTTCGGCGTGGCGGCCCTGCATGCCGTTCTCATGAGCGTCATGGAACAACGTCTGCACAACCATGACCGTCCCTTCACGCCTCTGGGTCCCCTGCCTTCACTGGTGGCCATGGATGCCCTGCTCTTTCAGATGATCTGGGTGGGTTTCCTCCTCCTGACGGCGACCCTGATCAGCGGGATCTTCTTCTCCGAAGCCCTCTTCGACAAACCGCTGGTGTGGAATCACAAGGTGATTTTTTCCCTGCTGTCCTGGGTCGTCTTTGCCGGACTGTTGACGGCCCGCCAACTTTGGGGAATCCGGGGGCGGCGTGCGGCGCGCTGGACCCTTGCGGGGTTTGCCCTGCTGCTGGTGGGGTATCTGGGCAGCAAGTTTGTGGTGGAGATCCTGCTTCATCGTGGGTGAACTCTCCTGGGGCTGGATGCTGGCAGGGCTGGTCTTGCTACTGGTCCTGTCGGGGTTTTTTTCCATGGCCGAAACCAGCATGATCGCGCTGGACCGCTATCGCCTCAAGCACCTGGCGGCGCACCGTTCGGGTGCGCGCCGGGCCCAGTTCCTGTTGCAGCAAACGGAACGTTTGCTGAGCATGCTGCTGCTGGGAAACAACTTGCTCAATGCAGCGGCGGCTTCCATCGTCACGGTTCTGGTGGTGCGCTGGGTCGGCGGCGGCGGGCTGACCCTGACGTTCAGCACGCTGCTGGTGACGCTGGTCATTCTGGTGTTTTCCGAAATCACGCCCAAGATCATCGGAGCCACCTGGCCCGAGCCCATTGCGCTGCGCATCAGTTTCATCCTGGTCGGGTTGTTGTGGGTATTTTCGCCGGTCATCTGGTTCATCAACCTGTTCGTGCGGGCACTGCTGTTCCTGATGGGCCTGCGCCGGCGTTCCCAAACCCGGGCGCAGGGGTTGGGGCTGGATGAGTTGCGCCTGCTGGTGCTGGAGGGCGGCGGATTTTTGTCGAGCAACCATCAGGATCTGATTCTCAACCTGCTGGAACTGAACCAGATGACGGTGGAGGACGTGATGACGCCGCGCTCACGCATCGAGGGGGTCGACATCGACGCGGACATGACCGAAATCATGGCGCAGTTGGGGACGGCCCGCCATACCCTGCAATTACTGTATCGGGGAACACCGGATGCGGTGGTGGGGGTGGTCCATGTGCGCAAGATTTTCAATCTGTTCCAGCAAGGCGGGATCACCCGGGAAGGGCTGATGAGCGTGATGCGCCAGCCCTACTTCATTCCGGAGGGAACGGCGCTGTTGACACAACTCCAGAATTTCCAGAAAACACAGCATAAGGTTGGACTGGTGGTGGATGAGTACGGCGAATTGCTGGGGTGGGTCACCGTGGAAGACATTCTGGAAGAAATCGTCGGAGAATTCAGCGGGCGTTCCCATCATCGGGATTTGTTCACCCGCGAGAGCGCGCACACGGTGTTGGTGGACGGAGATTGTTCCCTGCGGGACCTCAACCGGAAAGTGGGGACGGCCTTTCCGGTCAACGGCCCAAAAACCCTGAATGGGCTGATCCTGGAAATTCTGGAGGACATTCCGGAACCGGGAACGGCGCTCAAGGTGGCGGGTTATCCTGTTGAAATCGTGCAGACCCAGGATCGTCGGGTGCGGGTGGCCCGGGTGCATGTGACGGAGGAGGATTCTGCTGCCCCGACCCAGGAGGCGGGGGAGTGACGCCGTTCCTGGAGGGACTGGTGGCGGCCTTGCTGGGGGTCGGGTTGGCGCATTGGGGGCAACGGGGCCTGGATCGATGGATCGATGGGCTCGATGAGGACCGGATTCCCTGGGTCAGTCAGCAAATGGTCTGGGTCCATGATTTCAGGGCCCATCATCGATCCCTCTTTCCCGGCCTGGTGGCGTTGAGTGCGCTGACGACGCTGTGGCTGGGCCGGGCAGACCTGCAAGGCTGGGCTTTCGTCGGGTTACAATGGGGGCTGTTGTTGCTGGCCTTCGTCGACCTGGAAACCCAGTTGCTCCCCGATGGGCTGACCCAGCCCTTGTTGTGGGGAGGGCTGGTGTTCCACGCACTGGGTGGAGGCGTTTCCCTGGAACAGGGCGTCTGGGGCGCGGTGTTGGGGTACCTGATGCTGGCCGGGGTGTACTGGGGGTTCCGCGGGTTGACCAGGCGCGAAGGCATGGGGCAGGGGGATATCAAATTGCTGGCCGCCATTGGGGCCTGGATGGGTGTGGCACAATTGCCTTTGATCCTGATGGGAGCCGCATCCCTGGGCGTGGTGGGGGGGCTGTTCCTGGGGTGGCGCCAGGGGATGAGGGTGGCTTTCCCTTTCGGGCCCTTCCTGATTCTGGCTACCGAGTGCGTTTTGTGGGTGAATTGGCAAGGGAGAGGAGCATGAGCAAGTTTATTGTGGGCGTTACCGGGGGTATTGGGGCTGGAAAGTCGACGGTGGCCAGTTTGTTTGCCCGATATGGGGCCGGGTTGGTGGATACGGATGCCATATCCCGGCAAATGACGGCCCCGGGGGGCGCCGCCATCCAGGCGATTCGGGAGAAATTCGGGGAAGCGTTCATCAGCGAGGATGGCAGTCTGGACCGGACGGCCATGCGCAATCATGTCTTCAATCATCCCCCCGCGCGCAAGCAACTGGAAACCATCATGCATGGCCGGATCCGGGAAGCAGTCCATGCGGCCCTGGACGCGGCCACCCAGCCCTACGTTCTGCTGGTGGTTCCCTTGCTGATCGAGGTGGGTTCCTATCGCCCCCTGCTCTCCCGGGTATTGGTGGTGGATTGTGAGGAAGAACTTCAGGTTCTGCGGGCCTCCCAGCGTCCGGAAATGACTCCGGAAACGGTCCGGGCCATCATGGCCGCCCAGACCGATCGTAAAACTCGCCTGCGCGTGGCGGATGATGTGATCGATAACAACGGAGACTTGCAAAGTCTGGAGACGGTGGTGAAAAAATTGGATCATCAGTACCGCCTCATGGCCGAGGAACAGGCCCGCTCCTCAGGCATCTCCTGAATTGGCGGGGGACTTGCATATCTCTCTGGTTTGCGTCAGAATTTCACCATTGCTCCGAAGGGCCCCCCGGTGATCCTATACGATTTCCCGTTGAGTGAGCAGGTTCGTGTATTTTTGCGCCTGACCACGTTGTTTCGACATGTTTTTCATTTCCTGCAGCGTGACGATCCCCTGGATCATCATGCCGCCCTTCTTTCCCTGTTTGAAATCATCGATGCGACGGCTCGTGCCGACGTCAAGTCCGACCTGCTGCAGGGGCTGGAGCGGCAACGGGGGATATTGTCGTCGCTACGACGCAACCCGGACATCGATGCCGGCACCCTGGACAAGACGCTGAAGGAACTCGATGAGGCCATCGAGAGTTTGCATGCTTCCAAGGGAAAGTTTGCGGAATGCCTGCGCAATCATGAAGGATTGATGGCCATCAAGCAGCGTGCCAACCTCCCCGGCGGGGTATGTGATTCTGACATGCCCACCTACCATTACTGGTTGTCCCTGCCGGTCGAGGTGCGTCGAAGCCATTTTTGCGCCTGGGTCGCTCCGCTGCTTTCCACGCAGACCGCCCTGGAACTGCATATCCGGCTGATGCTCGAGAGCGGCAAGTCCTTCTCTCTGGAGGCGCGCAACGGACTCTATCAGCAGAACAAGGTGGGTGCCGACGCGCGCCTGTTGCGGGTGGGCATCGAGGAAAAGTTCCGGTGTGTGCCGGAAATCAGCGCCAACAAATACCAACTCAATGTTCGTTTCCTGGAAATGGACGAAACCACCCGCACCGGGGTCATGTCCGGCCTCGTCCCCTTCGAACTCATTTTCTGCAGTTTTTAACCGGGAACCGGGTCAGGCCGGATGAGGTGAGGGGAGCAGCGTGGTGCGAATCTTTTGTAACGCCCGAACCTCGATCTGACGTACCCGTTCGGCTGAAATTCCCCACTCGTCAGCCAGGTCATGGAGGGTGATGGGCGGGGCATCTTCGTCCCGTAACCAGCGGTCCTCGATGATCTTGCGACTGCGGGCGTCCAGCCGGTTCAGGGCTTCCTTCAGGTCTTCATGGCTGTTGCGCGCGTTTTCGCTGGCTTCCAGGGTTTCCCGCGGGCCTGCTCCTTCATCGGCCAGGTAGGCTACCGGGCTGACCCAGTGCTCGTCGTCCTCCGGTCCCGGATCCAGCGAAATATCCTGACCCGACAGGCGGGTTTCCATTTCGCTCACATCTTCCGGGCGAACCCCCAACTGTTCTGCGATCTTGCGGGTTTCGTTTGGAGAAAGGGAACTGAAACCGGGTTTGAGACTGCGCAGACCAAAGAATAATTTGCGCTGTGCCTTGGTGGTGGCGATTTTGACCAGACGCCAGTTACGCAGGATATATTCGTGAATTTCCGCCTTGATCCAGTGTACGGCGAAGGAAACCAGGCGCACGCCGCGCTCGGGATCAAAGCGCCGGACGGCTTTCATGAGCCCCACATTGCCTTCCTGGATCAAATCGGCCTGGGGCAAACCATAGCCGCTGTATTGGCGGGCAATGGACGCCACCAGGCGCAGATGGGAAAGAATCATGCGTTGTGCTGCACCCAGATCATGGTGGTCGCGCAGGCGGCGCGCCAAACTGACTTCCTCCTCGGCGCTCAGCAGGGGAACCCGTGCAATCCGTTGCAGATAATCTTCCAGACTTCCCGAATGGGTGGGAGTCAGATAGTGGTCAGCGGTCAATTCCATGGACTCATATCCTCCTTGACAGGGGTATCTTAGCACTCTTTGCATGAGAGTGCTAATCGGCGCGTGAGTTCCTTTGTCCCACCAAGGAGGCAAAAATCCCGCCCAGCGTAGAGATGAGAACGAGTGCGCCGCCGTCGCGCAGGTCTGGAGGAGGGAGGTCCAGGGTGATTTGAAACAAGGCGCCGAGGGCATGAGTGAAGGGGATGATCAGCGTGAGTACCCAGAAGATGCCCGCCCAGGCCAGAAGCCCGGCACCTGCCCCCAGCAGGGCACCATAATAGGCAAAGGGACGGCGTTGATAACAAAGGGAGGCGCCCAGCAGGTTGAGCAGGGAAAGCGCTTCCCGTTGGCGTAACGCCTGCTGGTGCGTCTGGTAGGCGATGAAGAGAAAGGAGAGAACGGCGAAGAGCAGGGCACAGAACCCCAGAATCGATTCGGCCAGTGTGCTGACGGTCTCCAGTCGTTCGGCCCAGAGCCGGTCGCTGCGGATCTGGGCGACTCCCTCCCGATGAGAGAACGCCTGTTCCAGTTGATTGAAACGGGCGGGGCTGGGGTCGCGCAGGTGCAACACGAAGGCGCCCGGCAGGGGATTTCGGTCCAACGCCTTGAGCGCCGGGGCGAGATCAGGAGCGCGGCGCAGGGAATCCAGTGCCTGGGCGGGCGAGATGTATTCAAAGGCGCGGATCTGGGGATTGGCCGCCAGGGAATCCCAAAGGGCGTGGGTCTGGGTTTCATTGGCCTGGTCCGTCATGAATAGGGTCAGGGTGGGCTCGGGAAGCGTATCCCGGGCCCAGTGGTTGATTTTTTGCCAGAAAAATCCGGTACCCAGAGACAGGGCGACCAGCATGCCCAGAAAGAGCAGGGATACCGCATGGCGCAGGGGTTGACCCAGGATGAAAGACCTGGCCTGCCGGAAGGCATGGGCATGATGATGGAGCCAGATCCTCATGGGTCGATCCCGATGCGATGCGGTTCAGGTGTGTTCAGCGTGAGGGTCCGCGCCTTGGGCGACAGCAGGTTCCCCCCCGGCAGGCCGGCTGTCACCACGGTTACTCCGCCCTGATGGAAACTGCCCAGCAAATTCTCCAGCAATTGCCGTTGTTCCTGGGGCCAGCCATGGTAAAAATCATCCACCAGCAGTAATACCGGATACCCGCTGATGGCCCGGGCGACCATCAGACGTTGACGCGCATTCTGGGACAACTGCCGGGCCTGCAGGGCGGACTGACCGTCCAATCCCACACGCTGCAGTGCATTCTGCGCCCGGGTCAGGCGTTCCGCGCGGGGCAATCCCTGAATTTCCAGGGGGAGGGCGACATTGTCCAGCAGGGAATGCCCTTCCAGAAAACCGGGGTCGGGAAAAACCAGGCCCATGCGTTGGCGCAGACGACTGCGTGCCGAAGTCCCCAGTCGATAAAGATCCTGTCCATTGAAGGTCAGGGTGCCCGAGGTGGGTTTCTCCAGGCCGGCCATCATGCGCAGGAGGGTGGATTTGCCGCTCCCCGGCGGTCCGACCAGATGCAGCCACTCCCCCGCGCCCAGGGTCAGGGAGAAATTCTCGAACAGGTTGGGATGTTCGGGGTAGCGTTTGAAAATTTCCTTGAGCTCGATCATTCGATCAGGGCATCCACATAGGCATCTGCGCGGAAGGGGGCCAGATCTTCCGGTCCTTCTCCCACCCCCAGAAAACAGACGGGAATGGGCCGTTCCCCGGCAATCGCCGCAATGACCCCCCCTCGTGCGGTGCCGTCCAGTTTGGTGATGATCAGGCCGGTCAACTGGAGCGCATCGTCAAAGGCTTTGACCTGAGCCAGGGCATTCTGCCCCGTGTTGGCGTCGAGGACCAGCAGGATCTCGTGCGGGGCGGTAGGATCCGCCTTGGTCACCACCCGTTTGACCTTGCGGATCTCATCCATCAGGTGTAACTGGGTGGGCAGCCGTCCTGCCGTATCCGCCAGGACGACATCGATGCCACGCGCGCGCGCGGCCTGGATCGCGTCGAAGATGACGGCGGCCGAGTCGCCTTTTTCCTGGGTGATGACGGGAACGTCATGGCGGTCGCCCCAGGCCACCAGTTGGGCCACGGCGGCGGCGCGAAAGGTATCTCCGGCGGCCAGCAGCACTTTTTTATTCCGGTTCAGGAAATATTGGGCCAATTTGCCGATGCTGGTGGTTTTTCCGGCCCCATTGACGCCCACGAACAGAATGACCTGGGGGCCCTCTGCCGGCGGCGCGGACAAGGGCCGTTCGAGGGGGCGCAGAAGCGCCATCAGTTCATGCTTGAGCAGGGGTTTCAAGGCTTCCCCCTCTTCGATGCGCTGCCGCCGCGCTTCCTGCTGCAGGGCGTGAATCAGCCGCCGACTGGTGGAAACCCCCACGTCGGCAAGGATCAGGGTCTCTTCCAGGGTTTCAAACCACAGGTCGTCCAGTTTTTGTCCAAACAAACCGGAAAGCCCCTGCTGCAATTTGTCCCGACTACCCCGCAATCCTGCCTTGAGACGACCCAGCCAGGAGGGTGATGCGGAAGAAGAAATGTCCTGGGGGGCTTTTTTGAACAGACCAAACATTGGACAATAGCCATCTGACGGAAAAAACAAAAGGGGATTTTACTCCAAATGAAAGGGGAAGTTCGGATTATCGGGGGGCAGTGGCGGGGCCGGCGGCTGGCGTTTCACGACCGCCCCGGACTGCGTCCCACCCCTGCCCGGGGCAGGGAAACCCTGTTCAATTGGCTGGGCCAATCCCTGACGGGATGGCATTGCCTGGATTTGTTTGCGGGCAGCGGTGCCCTGGGTTTCGAGGCGGCTTCCCGGGGCGCTGCACAGGTCGTCCTGGTCGAGCAGGATCGGTTGGCCTGCATGGCCCTGCGGGCCAATGCCCAGCGCCTGGGGGCTGACGGCGTGACCGTCCGGCAGGTTCAGGCCCATGTCTGGCTGGAAACCGATCCAGCGACTTATGATCTGATCTTTCTGGACCCGCCTTTCGGGAGTGATGAAATGGGTCGGGTATGGTCTGCGTTGTCCGCCCATTTGCGTCCGGGCGGGTGGATTTACTGTGAATCTTCCCGAGGTATGTCAGAATCCGACCTCTGGTGCGAGGTTCGATGCACGAAAGTGGGGCAGGCTCGGTTACAATTGTTTCAACGGCGCTGAAGCGAACCGGTCCGGCCTGCGGTCGGGCGCGCGCGTACTTGTAGATGAGGATCCATGGGCCAGCAAACATTTATCCGTGCTGTTTATGCCGGAACCTTTGACCCGATGACCCTGGGACATGAGGATCTGGTGCGGCGCGCTTGCGGGTTGTTCGATGAGGTGGTGGTGGCGGTGGCCGACAGTCGCCCCAAACGACCCCTGTTCACCCTGGAAGAAAGGGTGGAAATGGCGCAGGCGTCTCTGGCCCGTTTCGAACGGGTCGTGGTGGTGGGTTTTTCCGGTTTGCTGGCAGATTTCGTGCGCTCGAGGCAGGCCCGGGTATTGATCCGGGGGCTGCGCGCCGTTTCCGACTTCGATTTTGAATTTCAGATGGCCGGAATGAACCGACGCCTGCAACCCGAGGTCGAAACTTTGTTTCTGACCCCTGCCGAACAATATCTGTTCATCTCGTCGACGATGATTCGTGAAATTGCCGGGTTGGGCGGGGAAGTGTCGGAATTTGTCAATCCACTGGTGCATCAGAGATTATTGGATAAACTGAAAGCAGTTGGGTAACGAGGATCAAGTATATGGCGCTGATGATTACCGATGAATGTATCAATTGTGATGTCTGTGAACCCGAATGCCCGAACGAGGCAATTTCCCAGGGGGCCGAGATTTATGAAATCGATCCCGGCAAGTGCACCGAGTGTGTCGGGCACTACGATACCCCCCAGTGTCGTGAGGTATGTCCGGTGGATTGCATTCCCATGAACCCGGATTACCGGGAAAGCAGGGCAGAACTGGAACGAAAATATCAGCGCTTGATGAGTGCCAAATCCTGAAGGGGAACACCCGATTATGAAAACCAAGGCACCCAAGGGTGTGAAACGATGGAAGTTGGGGTTTGCGCTGGTCCTGTTGGGCGGGTTGTCCGCTCTGGCCCACGGGGAAACGTCGGGGCCGGGAGGGTCGCTTCTGGTCGTTCCGACCCCGCCGGCTCCTGAAGCGGTTCGTACGCCGCCCCTGCCGGTTCAGGAATTGACGGCGCGCTGGGTCTACCAACTGCTGCTGGCGGAAATCGCCGCCCAGCGCGGACACCTCGGTCTGGCGACCAAGACTTACCTGGATCTGGCCCGCACCACCAAAGATCCGCGCGTGGCCCGTCGGGCTACCGAGGTGGCGTTGTACGCCCATGATCTTCCCGCCGCGCAAACCGCCCTGGCGTTATGGTTGAAAGAAAACCCCAAGTCGCCGTCGGCCCGTGAAACCCTGGGCGGGCTGATCCTGTCCCAGCCCAATCTGATCGATGCCTTGCCCATTCTGGCCCCGTTGATCGCGGCGGACCGCAACAGTGCCGGGGACGATTTTCTGGGGCTGGACGTCGTCCTGGTCCAGCATCCCGACCATGCCCATGCCCTGGCGCTGGCGCAGCATTTGACGGAACCCTATCCGGAAGTCCCCGAAGGGCATTACCTGGTGAGTACATTGGCGGCCCAGGATGGAAAATTCGATCTGGCGCTGACGGAAATCCGGGAGGCTTTACGGCTTCGTCCGGACTGGGAGATGGGCGTGGCGCTGGAGGCTCAGCTCCTGCAGAAGAGTGATCCTGACCAGGCTCAGACCCTGTACCATTCCTTTCTCGACAAGCATCCCGAGGCGCGCGAAGTACGCCTGCAATATGCGCGTTTCCTGGTGGAACAAAAGGATTACGCCGGGGGGCAACGGGAATTCCAGACTTTGCTGCAGGCAGATCCGGGCCAACCGGACTTGTTGCTGGCGGTGGGGTTGCTGGACATGCAGTTGAAGAATTATGCGGCCGCCGAGGAAAAATTCAAGAAGGTCATGGCGGGAGAGTACCGCGATCCTGACCGGGTCCGGTTTTATCTGGGGCAGGCCGAGGAAGAACAGCACCATTGGGAACAGGCCATTCAGTGGTACGAGGCCATTTCCGGCGGGGAACAGCATCCTCTGGCCCAGATCCGGGTGGCCTTGATCCTGGCACAGCAGGGGCAGACCCAGAAAGCCCTGGACATGCTGAGCCGGATGCCCGCCCCTTCTTCTGAACGGCTGGAGCAGAGAACCCTGGCTCAGGAACAGATTCAGCGCGATGCCGGCGATGACCAGGGCGCTTTCGATACCCTCAGCCAGGCGCTGGCCACCTTGCCGGATTCGCCCGACCTGTTGTACGAGCGGGCCATCGTGGCAGACAAACTGAACCGGTTCGACGTGCTGGAGAAAGATCTGCGCCGCGTCATTGCCCTGCGTCCGGATTATGCCCATGCCTACAATGCGCTGGGGTACAGCATGGCCGAGCGCAACATACGCCTCGACGAGGCAGCCGACCTGATCCGCAAGGCGTTGTCCCTTTCTCCCGACGATCCCTTCATCATCGACAGTCTGGGCTGGGTCCAATACCGTGAAGGACATTTCCACGAATCCGTGGATACGCTGAAACGCGCCTTTGCAGCAGACCCCGATCCGGAAATCGCTTCCCATCTGGGTGAGGCGCTCTGGGCCACGGGAGACCAGACCGAAGCCCGCCAGATCTGGGAAAGCACGCTCAAGGATCATCCGGATAATGCGGCATTGCTGGCGACCGTCCATCGCTTTCTGCATTGACGGGGCCGGTCATGAGGGGGGGGCGCGCAATCCTGTGGTGCGTGGCATCGGGTTTGAGCGGTTGTGCCCTGTGGAGTTCCGGCCCCCAGGGGGACCTGACCCTGGGACGAGGCACGGTCCAGGGTTGGCGACTGGAGGGGCGCATCGCCGTGCGGCAACCGACGGGGAGCGAGAGCGGCCAGCTGGAATGGCAACTGCACGGAGAGGCGGAACAGCACCTGGAATTGCGTTCGCCCCTGGGCACCACCGTGGCCTTGGTCGACAGTTCCCCCCTGCAGACTCACCTGACCCTGTCGGATCACCGTGACTATCGGGCCAGCGATCCCACGACGCTGACCCAAACCGTTCTGGGCTATGACCTGCCCCTGCAAGGGTTGCCCTGGTGGTTGCGCGGCCGGCCGGATCCCGGCTTGCCGGCCCAGATCGAACAGGATGCCGAGCATCATCCCTTGCGCCTGTCCCAGCAGGGTTGGGTCGTGACCTACGCCGACTGGCGGATGGTGGGCCGTGAGTGGTTGCCGGGGACGATCCGTCTGGTCCGGGAGGATCTGCAGATCCGGATCAAGGTCGATCACTGGGTGCTGGAACAGAAGGAATGAACCGGGGCCGAAAAACCGAAGGGGCCTGGTGGCAGGCGCCCGCACCCGCCAAACTCAATCTTTTTCTGAAAGTGACCGGGCGGCGCAGGGATGGATACCACACCTTGCAGACGCTCTTCACTTTTGTGGATTTTGGGGATACGCTCGATTGCGAAGTGCTGGATTCGGGGCGGATCGAGCGGGCGGAAACGATTCCCGGGATCCCCGAAGACCAGGATCTGACCCTGAGGGCGGCGCGTCTGCTGCAGGCGCGCGCAGGCGTGAGATGGGGCGCGCGTCTGCGTCTGCACAAGCGTATCCCGATCGGCGGCGGGTTGGGGGGGGGCAGTTCGGATGCGGCGACGACCTTGCTGGTCCTGAACCAACTCTGGGGAATTGATTGGGCGCGTTCGCGCCTGGCGCACCTGGGCCTCGAATTGGGCGCTGATGTGCCGGTCTTTATCGGTGGGGAAAGCGCGCTCGCGGAGGGGGTGGGAGAAGCCCTGATGCCGGTGTCGGTGCCGGAACGCTGGTATGTCATTGGCACGCCGGGTGTTTCGGTGTCGACCCGGGCAGTGTTCTCTGCGCCGGATTTGACAAGAAACTCATTACCCGTCAGAATACGGGACTTTTCCGGAAGGGAGATCGGGAACGATCTTGAGCCCGTGGTCCGGCGCATGCACCCAGAAGTGGCGCGTTTGCTGGATTGGATGGGTGGATTTGGAACCGCCCGGATGAGTGGGTCGGGCAGTTGCTGTTTTCTGGATTTTTTGACCTGCTCCGAGGCAAACCAGGTGTTGAAGCGGTTTCCTCCGGGGTATCAGGGTTTTGTGGCACGCGGACGACAGTGTCATCCGTTGTGCGCGACAGGGTAGTGCTGCAGGGGAGTCGCCAAGTGGTAAGGCACCGGATTTTGATTCCGGCATTCGTAGGTTCGATCCCTACCTCCCCTGCCATCGATTCAGTTTAGCCGTCGTTTGTCAGGAGTTTCATGTCTTCTACCGATTTGATGGTGTTTACCGGCACCGCCAATCCCAAACTCGCAAGCGAAGTCGCGGCTTACCTCAACATTTCCGTGGGGCGTGCCACCGTGGGGCGCTTCAGCGACGGTGAGGTCATGGTGGAGATCCTCGAGAACGTCCGGGGTCGGGATTGTTTCATCCTTCAGTCGACTTCCGCGCCCACCAACGATCATCTGATGGAAATCATGGTGATGTGTGATGCCCTGAAGCGTGCTTCTGCAGCCAGGATCACGGCAGCCATTCCCTATTTTGGCTATGCCCGCCAGGATCGGCGACCCCGTTCGGCCAGGGTGGCCATCTCTGCCAAAGTGGTGGCGAACATGCTGCAGGGCGCCGGCGTGGACCGGGTATTGACCATGGATCTGCACTCGGACCAGATTCAGGGGTTTTTTGATATCCCGGTGGATAACGTGTACTCCACCCCGCTTCTGCTGGGGGATATCTGGCGTGCCGGTTATCAGGGTCTGACGGTGGTTTCTCCCGATGTGGGGGGGGTGGTTCGGGCTCGGGCGCTGGCCAAGCGTCTGGAAGCGGATCTCGTCATCATCGACAAACGTCGTCCCAAACCCAACGTGGCCCAGGTCATGAATGTGATTGGTGATGTGGCCGGGCGGACCTGCATCATTCTGGATGACATGGTGGATACGGCCAATACCCTGTGCGCCGGGGCCCAGGCACTCAAGGCTCATGGAGCGGAGCGTGTCCTGGCGTATATCACCCACCCCGTCCTGTCGGGCGGTGCTGCCCAGCGGATCGACGAGTCGGCGCTGGACGAAGTGGTGGTGACGGATACCATCCCTCTGACGGGGGCTTCTCTTACCTGCAGGAAAATTCGCCAGATCGGCATCGCAGAACTCATGGCGGAAACCATGCGCCGGATCAGCGATGAGGATTCGGTCAGTTCCCTGTTCATGGAATGACTTTTTTGTACGTCCCTCCGGCTGGTCGCGGTCGGGGGTTTTAAACACTCAATCACTAAAGGACGAATCATGGAAATCACGATTACACATCGCACTGCGCAGGGCACCGGAGCGAGCCGCCGCCTGCGCCGGGCCGGCCGGGTTCCCGGCATCCTGTACGGGAACGGTCAGGAGGCACTGGCCATCGAGTTCGATCATAACGAACTTTTTCACAAGTTGCGCCAGGAGGCCTTCCATTCATCCGTGATTTCCCTCGATCTGGATGGGAAGCCCCACCCGGCATTGTTGCGCGATGTCCAACGACACCCCTTCAAGCAGTTGATCCTGCATGTGGATTTTCAACGGGTGGATGTGAATCGCAAGTTGCACACCAAGGTTCCGCTCCACTTCGTCAATGGCGACAACTGTCCGGGAGTCAAGCAGTCCGGGGCCATCGTCAGCCATATCCTGACGGAAATCGAAGTGCTTTGCCTGCCGGGAGATTTGCCCGAGTACATCGAAGTGGATCTGCATGATCTGACGGTGGCTCATCCTTTCCATGTGGCCGATCTGAAAGCACCGGCCGGGATCGAATTCGCCGCCCTCCACAAGGGCGAAAACCCTGCCGTGGTGGCGGCAGTTCTGCCCCGCGCAGCGCGTGCCGAGGAAGATTCGACCGCTTCGGCGGTGTCGGTGGCCGATGTGCCGGCCACCAGCCAGAAAGCGCCTGCGGCGGACGCCCCCAAGGGGGGAAAGAAGTAAGCGCAGCCCTTTCCATCGTGTCCTGCAGAAAGGGGTGAGGGAAGGTGCCCATCCGTCTGATTGCCGGATTGGGAAATCCGGGGGCAGCCTATCAGGATACCCGCCATAATGCCGGGTTTTGGGGCATCGAGGCTCTGGCCCGGGAATGGCATCTGGACTGGCACCGTGAGTCCCGTTTCCACGGGCGGGTTGCCAGGGCGGATCATCCTTTTTCCAGCTGGTTGCTTTGCCCCGAGACCTTCATGAATTTGAGTGGACGGTCGGTGGCCGCCCTGGCCAATTTCTATCGGATCGACGTGGCGGAAATCCTGGTCCTGCACGATGAACTGGACTTGCCGCCTGGCGTGGCCCGCTTGAAACAGGGCGGTGGTTCCGGGGGGCACAATGGCCTGAAGGATCTCATCGCCCAGTTGGGGAGCCCTGACTTCTGGCGCCTGCGCATCGGTATCGGTCATCCCGGACCGCACCAGCCCGTGGCGAACTATGTTCTGCACCGTCCCTCGAAAGAGGAGCAGGCTGCCATCGATCTGGCGCTGGAACGGGGCCTGTCCGTTTTTCCCCTGGTGATGACGGGGCAGTTTCGCCCTGCCATGAACGAATTGCATAAACCGCTGTCCCCTCCTTGAGGAGTATGGAATATGAGTTTGAAATGCGGGATCGTCGGGTTGCCCAACGTGGGGAAGTCGACCTTGTTCAATGCCCTGACCCAGTCGGGGATCGCCGCCGAGAATTATCCCTTTTGTACCATCGAGCCCAATGTGGGTGTGGTGGAGGTTCCGGATCCCCGTCTGGTGTCCCTGGCGGAGATCGTTCGTCCCGAGCGGGTGGTGCCTGCCGTCACCGAATTCGTGGACATTGCAGGACTGGTGGCCGGAGCCTCGAAGGGGGAAGGTTTGGGGAACCAGTTTCTGGCCAATATCCGGGAAACCGATGCCATCGCCCATGTGGTGCGTTGCTTCGAGGATTCCAACGTGATTCATGTGGCAGGTCGGGTGTCGCCTCTGGAGGATATCGACACCATCGATACCGAGTTGGCCCTGGCCGACCTCTCCACCGTGGAGAAGGCTCTGGTTCGGACCCAGAAAATGGCACGCGCCGGAGACAAGGAGGCCATCCGGTTGCAGGGGTTGCTGACTCAGGTCGAGGCGCGCCTGAATGAGGGGCATGCGGTCCGCGCCCAGGGGCTGGACGAGGATCAGTTGCAAGCCCTGAAACCCCTTTGTCTGATGACGGCCAAGCCTCTGTTGTACGTGGCCAATGTGCGGGAGGACGGGTTTACCCGCAATCCGCTGCTGGACCAGGTCGAGGCGCGTGCCCAGCGCGAGGGCGCGTGGGTCGTGCCGGTGTGCGCGGCGCTCGAAGCCCAGATGGTGGATCTGGAGCCGGAGGACAAGGCACTGTTTCTGGCCGACATGGGGATGGAAGAGCCGGGACTGGATCGGCTGATTCGGGCGGCTTATCGTTGTCTCGGACTGGAAACCTACTTTACGGCGGGCGTCAAGGAAGTGCGGGCCTGGACCATCCCGAAGGGAACCACTGCGCCTCGAGCCGCCGCAGTCATTCACAACGATTTTGAACGGGGCTTCATCCGCGCCGAAGTGATTGCCTATCCGGACTTCATTGCCTGTCGGGGTGAAACCGGGGCCCGGGAGGCAGGAAAAATGCGCCTCGAGGGAAAAGACTACCGGGTACAGGACGGGGATGTCATGCACTTCAGATTCAACGTGTAGTTCCCCTCCGTACGGTATGAAACAGTTGGGACCGGGTTTTTGGGGTAGGATGAAAGTCGTGTCTGGTGGGCGATATTCCCATCAATGTTCGGGAGGTGGATCATCGAGACGATACACATGGAAGGCAAGGGGAAAGGGGCCGTGTTGCTGTTGCACGGCTTGTACGGAACGCCCCAGCAACTCCAGTATATTGGCCGCAAGTTATGCGTGGTGGGCGGCTATACCGTTCATATCCCAAATATTCAAGGCTATTCGGTATTCGATGAACCCGTTCCCAGCGACACGACGCCCTGGACCTACTGGAGCGAGCAGGTAGAGGCCAATTTCGATTTGTTGCGCCGGGAACATGACCGGGTCAGCGTGGCGGGTTTGTGTATCGGGGCCAATCTGGCCTTGAATCTGGCGACACGGCGCAGCAGTGATCTGCATGCGCTGTGCCTGTACTCGGCCCCCCTGCGTTATGACGGCTGGAATGTGACGCGCATGCGCTGGCTCAAATATCTGGGGTACTATACGCCGTTCCGCTATTTTCTGTCGCTGGCAGAGCGCCCCCCCTATGGTTTGAAGGATGAACGGATCCGTCAATGGGTGGCCACACAGATGGAAAAACGGGGGACTTCTGCCATCGGTTCCTCACGTTCTCCCCTCAAGGGGGTCTTCGAAACCGAGAAGCTGATGAAGTCGGTACGTCAAAACTTGCACAAAATCCACGCGCCTACCCTTATAATGCATGCTATCGAGGATGATCTGGCCAGTCCGAGGAATGCAGCGCAGATCGAACAGGGGATTTCCTCCCTTCAGGTACGCAAGGTTCTTCTCGATAATTGTTATCACATCATCACCATGGATTTTGAAAAGGAGCGGGTAGCCCAGGAATCGCTGGCTTTCATAGCGCAACAGTCAGATCGACATGATCTGAAACAGCGTCCCAAGTTGCGGTTGGCGGGCTAACAAAACATGAGTTCATTACCCATCATACAAAAAATGCTTGTGGAGGAGTTTGGACTGACCCGGGAACAGGTTCAGCCAGATTCCAAATTGGAAGAATTAGGCGTGGATTCCCTGGCAACGGTGGAATTCATGTTCATGCTGGAAGATAAATTCAAATTGCAAATGACGGGAGAACCGGTACCCCTGAAGACCGTGGGGGATATCGCCCGTGAAGTGGATACCATGGTTGTTCAGCAGGGCATCACTCTGGACGAAGCAGACTGATCCCCCTCTTTTCCAATCGGTTCTTGATGGATTCGCGTTCATGAATACAGACTCTGCAGGCGCGCAACGCGTCGTCGTGACGGGCATGGGCGCCCTCAGCCCCCTCGGGGAAGGGGTTGAGGCACTGATTCTGGGCCTGGAGGCAGGGCGTTCCGGTGTCCGTTTCCTGGAGGTTCCCTGGGCCAGTTCTTTGAACTCCGCCCTGGCGGCACCCGTTCTGACCCCCGTGGAATCCCGTTTTACCAAGTTGCGTCGCCTGACCCTCGACCGGGTGGCCCAGCTGGCCCTGTTGGCGGCGGGGGAAGCATTGACCCAGGCGGGCCTGGACCTTTCCGGGGAGGAAGGTCTGCACTGCGGACTGTTCTGGGGAACTGGCATCGGAGGAGCCACCACCCTCGAGCAAGCCTATCATGAATCTTTTCTGGATGCCCAGGCCCGTCCGCGCCCCACCACCATCGTGGCTTTCATGGCGAATGGATCTGCGGGGCAGTTGAGCATCGAATTCAAGATCCGGGGTCCCAGTTTTACCTACAGTTCCGCCTGCTCCTCCTCTGCGGTGGCGTTGGGCGAAGCCTTCCTCGCGGTGCGGCATGGACGGGTCCGTTATGCCCTGGCCGGGGGAAGCGAGGCTTTGCTGACCCAGGGCGTGATGAAAGCCTGGGAATCGCTCCAGACCCTGGCCAAACCCGATCCCGTGCACCCTGAAACCTCCTGTCGCCCTTTTTCCGGGGATCGTTCCGGGTTCATTCTGGGCGAAGGGGCAGGGGCGCTGGTGCTGGAGACTGAAAGTTCGGCGCAGGCGCGGGGGGCCACCATCCTGGCCGAAATCGTGGGGTACGGAAATACCACCGACGCGGGGCACATTACCCAGCCCGATGCCGGGGGACAGGCCCGCGCCATTCAGGAAGCCCTGCGCATGGCTCACTTGGCGCCGGACCAGGTGGATGCCATCAATGCTCATGGGACCGGGACGGTGGTGGGGGATGGGGTGGAAACCCGGGCCCTCAGGATCGTTTTTGGAGATCGGGCGGCACGTATTCCCATCAGTGCCACCAAGGCCCTCCACGGTCATTTGATGGGGGCTGCGGGCGCCGTGGAAATGGTCGCCGCCCTGGGGGCGTTGCGGCGGGGCATCGTTCCGCCCACGGCCCATTGGACCACGCCGGACCCGGCCTGCGATCTGGATTATGTCACCGAAGGTGCACGGGCCTTGCCTGCATTGAACACCATCATGAGCAATTCCTTCGGTTTCGGCGGGAATAACGCCGTCCTGATCGC
>JAKABO010000022.1:20737-35931 GCA_021796835.1 Pseudomonadota bacterium
CGCCTTGCGGGAAATGGGGCGGTGGCGGGTGGATGCCTTGCCGGTGCTGGACCGGAATGAGGCATTCATCGGCCTGGTGACCCGTACCAGCATCCTGCGCGCCCTGTTGCTGCAGGAATCCCGCCTGTTGCGGGAAACCCATCGCCTCAACCGGGAGATCGCGCACGACAAGGAACAACTGGCCTCCTGGACCTTCCGTCTGGCAAATCTGCACGAAGCCTCCCGTACCCTGCTCCAGGTGCTTGCCCATACTTCGCTCGAAGCCGACCTCTTGCAACACGGGATCGAGGCCCTGACCCAACTGCTTCAGGCCCGTTACGGCGCCATCGGCATCCTGGACGAGAAGGGCGCACTGCTCAATTTTCATCACACCGGAATGACCGAGCAGCAGGTGGCCGGGATCGGCACTTTTCCTGAAGGGCGGGGTCTGCTGGGCGTCGTCATTCGCGAGGATACGGTGCTCCGGCTCCCGGAACTGTCTCGGGATCCGCGTAGCGCGGGGTTTCCTCCGGGGCATCCGGTCATGCATTCCCTGTTGGCGGTCCCGATTTCCCATGGGGGCAGGGTCTATGGGCGGATTTACCTCTGTGAAAAGTGGGAAGGGCAGGAGTTTACCGAAGAGGATGAACTGCTGGCCAAAAGTTTTGCCAACTCCCTCTCCCTGGTTCTGGAAAATGCCCGGGAAATGCGCGAGATGCAACAGGCCCAGCAGCACCTCGATTATCTGGCCCATTTCGATGCGCTGACCGGGTTGCCCAATCGGGGGTTGATCGAGGACCGCCTGCGTCAGGTGCTGGCCAACAGTCAGCGCCATGACCGTAAAATGGCCCTGATGTTCATCGATCTGGATAATTTCAAGGGGGTCAACGACACCTATGGCCATGCGGCGGGGGACGCCCTGTTGAAATCCATGGCAGGCGTTCTGACCGATGCCCTGCGCGAAGGGGATACGGTGGCGCGCCTGGGGGGGGACGAGTTCATCATCCTGTTGCCCGAGGTGGAATCGGTGCAGGATGTGGCCACGGTGGCAAAAAAGATCGTGGAGGCCGTCCGGGAACCGATTCGCCTGCCGGCGCTCGATCATGAAACCTGTGTGACGGTCAGCGTGGGCATCAGCATGTTTCCGGAGGACGGCCACACCCCGGAAGCCTTGATGTCCCGGGCAGACGTGGCCATGTACCACGCCAAATCCGTGGGCAAGAATGCCTTCCGGTTCTTTGCGGCCTCGCAGAATCTGGTGGTTCAGCAACGTTTGCGCCTGGAGATCCATTTGCGCAAGGCACTCGCGCGGGGGGAACTGTTTCTGGAATATCAACCACAAATCGATATCCAGGATGGACGGATCGTGGGTTTCGAGGCCTTGTTGCGCTGGACCAATGAAGAACTGGGGCCGGTGCCCCCTCTGGAATTCATTCCGGTGGCCGAGGAAACCGGAGTCATCATTCCGATTGGGGCCTGGGTTCTGCGGATGGCCTGCAGGCAAGCCAGGGAATGGCACCAACAGGGCTATTTTCTGAGGGCGGCCGTCAATGTGTCGGCCTGGCAGATCCATCACGATCCGGAATTTTTCGAGACGCTCAAACAGTGCCTGACCGAATCCGGCCTTCCCGGGGAGGCCCTGGAACTGGAAATCACCGAAAGCCTGATGGTCCAGAAGACGGAAGCGACCCTCGATTTGCTGGAGCGCATCAGGGGCCTGGGGGTGCGCTTTGCCATGGATGATTTCGGAACCGGCTATTCCTCCCTGAGTTACCTGAAACAACTGCCTCTGGACGTGGTCAAGATCGACCGGATATTCATTCACCACATCCTCCATGACCGGAGCGATGCAGCCATCGTGTCCGCCATACTGGCCATGACCCGACATCTGGGGTTGCTGGTGGTCGCAGAGGGCGTGGAAACCCGGGAACAGGTGGATTTTCTGAAAGAGCACGGCTGTCAGGAAGTTCAGGGGTACTACTATGGTCCGCCGGTTTCTGCCCCGGTTTTTGCCGCCTCCTGGTTGAATTTCCTGCCGTCCGGAAAGAATGCGGCAGGAATGTGACGTGGGTCGTATAATCACGGACCAATTTCAGAGGCGCGTACAGGTCATGCGGTTATTCTTCTTGATGCTTTTGTGGGTGGGGGGGGCGACGGCGGTTTTCGCCGATTCCCCGTTGGTGGCGCCTTTCATCGCGGCTCGTGCGTATACCCTGGTGGAGGTGGAAAGCAACCAGCCCCTGGCCAGTCTGAACCCCGATCAGCGGATGGAGCCGGCCTCGCTCACCAAGCTCATGACCGCCTATCTGGTCTTCAAGGCCCTGCGGGAACAGAAAATCCATCCCGAACAGCGGGTGTTTCCCTCCGATCATGCCTGGCATATGCCCGGTTCCCGCATGTTCATTCAGGCCGGTAAAGCGGTTAGCGTCACGGACCTTCTGCATGGGTTGATCATCGAGTCGGGGAATGACGCAGGGGTGGCCCTGGCAGAAACCGTGGATGGGACGGAAGAAAAATTTGTGGAGCGGATGAACGCCATGGCCCATGGGCTGGGGATGGAGAACACCCATTTCGTCAATGCCACGGGGTTGCCCGACCAGCAGCATTACAGTACGGCCCATGACCTGGGTATCCTGGCGCAGGCACTGATTCGGGATTTTCCTGAATACTATCCGCTCTACGGGCAGAAGGAGTATACCTATGACGGGATCACGCAGCCCAACCGCAACCGCCTGTTGTGGATCGATCCTTCCGTGGATGGGTTGAAGACCGGACATACGGATTCTGCCGGCTATTGTCTGATCGCTTCGGCGCGGCGCGGCGAGCGGCGCCTGCTGGCCGTGGTACTGGGCACCAACAGCGATCTGGCCCGCACCAGCGAAAGCCAGAAGTTGCTCAACTGGGGGTTTCAGGCTTTCGAGTCCCGGATCCTCTTTCGACAGGGGGTGCCGGTGCGCGCCCTGAATGCTTACAAGGGAGGGAAGCCGACGGTTTCCGTGGGATTTGGACGGGATATCTGGGTGACCACGCCCGTGGGCCATGAAAAGGAGACGCGGGAAGTGTTGACGACGTTGCAACCGGTCATTGCGCCGGTGGATGCCGGCCAGAAAGTGGGCTCCCTGAAAGTCTATTACGCCGGGCAGTGGGTGAATGGGGCCGATCTGGTGGCGCTGGAGAGCATTCCGGCGGGGAATGTCTTTACGCGCAGTTGGGATGCGGTGAGGTTGATGCTGAAATGAGCCAGGTTTACCTGAATGGTGTCTTTCTGCCTCTGGAAGAGGCGCGGGTCCCGGTGCTGGACCGGGGGTTCCTGTTTGGAGACGGGGTTTATGAGGTGATTCCGGTGTATGGGCGCAAGCCCCTGGCACTGGAGGCCCATCTCGACCGTCTGGAACATTCCCTGGCGGGGATTCGTCTGGACAACCCCCTGGCGCGAACCGCCTGGGTATCCCTCCTGGAACGTTTGATCCGGGAAGCAACGACGGACGACCAGTCCCTCTATCTTCAGGTGACGCGCGGCGTGGCTCCGCGGGACCATGGTTTTCCCGCCCAGGTCTCCCCCACCGTATTCGCCATGAGCAAGCCTTTGACGCCCGTACCCCCGGAGTGGCTGCAGACCGGGGTGGCGGCCGTGACCCGGGTGGATGATCGGTGGCTGCATTGTGATCTGAAGACCACGGCACTGTTGGCCAATGTGCTGTTGCGCCAGCAGGCGCTGGATGAGGGGGCGGTGGAATGCCTGCTGTTGCGCGCCGGTTTTCTGACCGAAGGCGCGGCCAGCAATGTGGTGCTGGTGGTGGATGGGGTGCTGTGTTCTCCGCCCCGGAACCACCTGCTTCTCGCCGGAATCACGCTGGATCTGGTTTTGCACCTGGCAAGGCAGTTGAGGATCGCCCATGCCGAACGCCCGATTCGTGAAGAGGAGTTGCGTTCGGCCGAGGAAATCTGGGTGACTTCCAGTACCCGGGAAATGGTCCCGGTGACGAGACTGGACGGGCAACCCGTGGGGAACGGCCAACCCGGCCCCATCGGCCTTCGTTTGCTGCGTGCCTATCAGGTGTTGAAAAGCCATGGTTGAGGTTCCGCATGACGATGGGGTATTCGAGTTTCCCTGCGAGTTTCCCCTCAAGGTGATGGGATTGAGAACGGAACGCTTCGCCCAGACGGTGCTGGACATCGTCCTGCAGTTCGTGCCGGATTTTTCTGCGACAAACCTGGAGATGCGGGCCAGTTCCGGAGGGAAATACCTGAGTGTGACCTGCACCTTCAGGGCGACTTCGCGGGAACAGCTGGATGGTCTGTACCAGGTCCTGTCCGGTCATCCGGACGTGGTCATGGTGCTATAGCGTTGAACGCGTTGCCCGCGGGCCGGGAAGAACGGTTTGAGCGCTGGGTGACTCGCAGTTTCCCCGCTCCCTTGGCTTATGAAATCGTTTGGCAGGCCATGCGCCACTGGACGGCTCAGCGTCAGGCGGATACCCCGGACGAGTTGTGGGGACTGGAACATCGGCCGGTCTATACGTTGGGTCAGGCTGGACAGCGGAGTTATCTGCACCACACCGGGACGATTCCCGTCGTGGAGACGGATCGCGGCGGTCAGGTCACCTACCACGGCCCGGGGCAGGCCATCGTGTATTGTCTGGTGGATCTGCGCCGGCGTGCGCTGGGCATCCGGGCGCTGGTGCACCATCTGGAGGAGGCCGTGATTTCGACCCTGGAACCCTACCAGATTCAGGCTCGAAGACGAGGGGGCGCGCCCGGGGTCTATGTCGGGGAGGCCAAGGTGGCGGCCCTGGGACTGCGGGTAAGCCAGGGCTGCTGTTATCATGGGGTCGCGCTCAATGTGGCCATGGATCTGGCGCCTTTTTCAGGGATCGACCCCTGCGGGTTGAAGGGCACGCCGGTGACGCAGACCCGGGATCTGGGGGTGACGGAAACGCTGCCGAACCTGCGCGCGGCGCTCATGCAGAAGATACGACAGCAACTGGATGGGGAGGAGAGCCGGTGAGCATGAAGGAGAAGGGGGCACTCAAGACCGCACGCATCCCCATCAAGGTTCAACCCCAGGCAGTCCAGCCCAAGCCTGCCTGGATCCGCGTCCGGATTCCCGCCGGGGAAAAGTTTCAGGCAGTGCGTACCCTGTTGCGGGAAGAGAAATTGCATACGGTCTGCGAAGAAGCCGCCTGCCCCAATATCGGGGAGTGTTTCAGCGGGGGGACCGCCACCTTCATGATTCTGGGGGATCGCTGCACGCGTCGTTGTCCTTTCTGTGACGTGGGTCATGGTCGGCCCGATCCGGTGGACCCTCAGGAGCCACAGCGTCTGGCGCGCAGCATCCAGCGTCTGGGTTTGCGTTTCGTGGTGGTGACCAGCGTGGATCGCGATGATTTGCGCGATGGGGGGGCAGGGCATTTCGTGGCCTGCATCCAGGCCATTCGGGCCTCTTCCCCCGCGACCCAGGTGGAAATCCTGGTCCCGGATTTCCGTGGGCGCCTGGAAACGGCGCTGGAGTTGCTGGGTCAGGCTCCACCCCAGGTGTTCAATCATAACCTGGAAACCGTTCCCCGCCTCTATCCCTCGGTCCGACCGGGCGCCGACTATGCGCATTCGCTCCATTTGCTGCGCTCTTTCAAGGCGTTGCATCCCTCGGTGGCCACCAAATCCGGACTTATGCTGGGGTTGGGCGAAACCCTCGAGGAGGTGCGGGCGGTGATGGCAGATCTGCGTGCGCACGGGGTGGAGATGCTGACCCTGGGACAGTACCTGCAACCCACCGTCCACCACCTGCCGGTCACCCACTACTGGACGCCGGCGGTATTCGATCAGTTGGGCGAGGAAGCCCGGCGGCTCGGTTTCAGCCAGGTGGCCTCGGGGCCGCTGGTGCGCTCCAGTTACCATGCCGAAAGCCAGGCGACCGGGGCAGCGCGGACGGGTTGAGCCTCATTCCGGGAAAACCCGTTCCACTTCCACCCACGCCGTCCCCTGATTGACAAAGCCGAGTTTCCAGGCGGCGGTATACGTCAGATCGATGACCCGGTCGGATTTGAAAGGACCCCGGTCATTGACCCGTACCACCACCGATTTGTGGTTGACCAGGTTTGTGACCCGGACGTAGCAGGGGAGCGGCAGAATGGTACTCGCCCCGGTCATGCCGTACATGTCATAGAGTTCCCCGGTGGAGGTTTTCTGGTTGTGGAACTTGCGCCCGTACCAGGAAGCCAGCCCCTGAACCTTATAGGGCTTGTTGGAGAGGTCGGGGACGTAGACTTTGCCGAGGGCCGTATACGGGCGGTTGGCAAACTTGTTCAGGGGTTCCTTTCTGGGCACGGCATCAGGAATGCTGGCCAGATTGGCGGGCGGATGAAGACCTGGACCGTCGGTCCGATAATGCCCTTCTTCCGGAGGGACGTGCGATACGGTTGAGGGGGGCGGGGTGGTACTACACCCGGCCAGGATGAGCAGGCCCAGACTCAGGGACAGCAGGGCTGCGCCGCGTCTCTTTCGGCAGGTCATTGTTTGACCAATTTTCGGTGGTGATGCACGCTCATCAAAAAACCCACACTACTGAACAAGGTAACCAAGGACGTACCTCCATAACTGAGAAAGGGCAGAGGGACCCCCACCACGGGTAAAATGCCGCTGACCATGCCCATGTTGACAAAGGTGTAGGTGAACAGGGTCATGGACAGCGCCCCCGCCATCAGGCGGGAAAAGGGCGTGGATCCCTCATTGGCGATGTAAAAGCCACGGGTGATCAACACCAGCATGGCCCCCAGAAAGACCAATTCTCCCACCAAACCGAATTCTTCGCCAAACACGGCAAAAATGAAATCCGTGGTGTGCTCCGGCAGGAAATCCAGATGGGACTGGGTACCCTGTAACCAGCCTTTCCCCAGTACGCCGCCGGAACCGATGGCGATCATGGCCTGCAGGGTATGATAGCCCGCCCCCAGGGGATCCTGGGTGGGGTCGAGAAAAATGAGGATGCGTTTCTTCTGGTAACCATGCAGGAGGGGCCAGAGCAGGGGGAGGGCCGCCAGGGCCAGCGCGCCCAGGAGCCCCATCACTTTCCACGGCAAACCGGCAAAATAGAGGATGTAGAATCCGGAACTGGCGATGAGGAGCGCGGTGCCCAGATCGGGTTGGCGCAGGACCAGACCCACCGGCACCAGGACCATCAGGGCTGCCACCACAAAATCACGCCAGTTCCGGGTGCGTGCACGCCACTCGAAAAAAGCGGCCAGGGCCATGGGCAGGGCCAGTTTCATCAATTCCGAGGGCTGCACATGCAGGGGGCCGAGGTGCAGCCAGCGCCGGGCGCCATGACTGACTTCTCCAAACAGGGCAACCGCGATCAGGGCCAACAGGGCCAGTCCGTACAGGGGGAAGGCCAGGCGTTCCAGAATATGGGGATTGGTTCGGGCCACCAGTCCCATCACCCCGAAGGCCAGTCCCAGGTTGCGTACCTGACTCAGCACTTTGCCCACTTCCCCCCCCGAGGCGCTGTAGAGCACGATCAGGCTGAACAGGACGAGGAACAGGGTGGTATGGAGCAAGGTCCGGTCCATGGGCGCGATCCAGCGGAGATAGGCGCGCTTAATCATGGGGAGCGGCAGCGGGAAGTGCAGGGGGCGGCGGGGACCGTTTGCCCAGCAGGTAATAGTCGAAAACCTGGCGGGCGATGGGCGCGGCCGTCGAGCCGCCATGGCCGCCATTTTCCACCAGGACGGCCACGGCCAGACGGGGGTGCTCCGCCGGCGCATAGGCGATGAACAGGGCGTGGTCGCGATTATGTTCGGTCAGGGCGCTGGCTTTGTATTTTTCTCCCTGACGGATGCCGACGACCTGAGCCGTACCGGTTTTACCGGCCATCGAGTAGGGGGCCCCCATGCCGGCCTGGGCGGCAGTTCCCCCGGGTTTCATGACCCCGATCATGGCGTTGCGCACGGTTTCCAGGTCCTCCGGGCGGAAACTGAGGGCTTGGCCGACCTTGGGCGCGATGGGGGTGATCCGACCGGATTCCGCGTGACGGATGGCCCGCACCAGATGGGGGGTCATGCGTTTCCCCTGGTTGGCCAGCATGGCTGTGGCCACGGCCAGTTGCAGGGGAGTCGCCAGTACATAGCCCTGACCGATCCCGCTGATGACCGTATCGCCCGCATACCAGTCCTGGTGATATTTTTTTTGTTTCCAGGCGCTCGAGGGGTAAAGTCCCGCCGCTTCCCCATCCAGGTCGATGCCGGTTTTTTGTCCGAATCCGAACAGGGTGAAGAAATCATGCATCCGGTCGATGCCCATTGCGTTGGCCAGGCTGTAGTAGTAGGTGTCGCAGGACTGAATGATGGAAAGCGCCATGTCCACATTGCCGTGTCCTCCCTCGCGCCAGTCCCGGTAGCGATGGCTGCTGCCGGGAAAGGAAAAGTAACCGGGATCATACAGGACCTCGTCGGCGCTGCGCACCTTCAGTTGCAGTGCGGCCAGAGCCATGAAGGGCTTGACGGTGGAGCCGGGGGGGTACTGTCCGCGCAGGGCGCGATCGTTGAGGGGGTGGTCGGGCGAGGTATTCAGATCGTTCCAGTGCTCCTGGTCGATCCCGTCCACGAATAAATTGGGATCAAAGCCCGGCTGGCTGACAAAGGCCAGGACTTCGCCCGTCTCCGGGTCGATGGCGACCAGCGCCCCGCGCTGGAGGCCAAAGGCCTCCTCCGCCACTTGTTGCAGCCGGGCATCGATGGTCAGGTACAGATCGTTTCCGGAAACGGGCGCCGTTTGAGCCAGACTGCGCAGCCCATGTCCTGCCGCGTCGGTTTCGACCTGTTCGGAGCCAGTCGTTCCATGGAGGAGGGATTCGTAATGCTTCTCGATCCCCGATTTGCCGATATGGTTGGTGCCCCGGTACTGGTCGCTCAGGTCTTCATCTTCCAGATGGTCCTGGTCCTCTTCGTTGATCCGGCCGATGTACCCGATCAGATGGGCGGCGTGCAGGCCCAGGGGGTAGGTTCGGGTGAGGCGGGCTTCGATGTCCACGCCGGGGAAACGGTAGCGATTCACGGAAAAGCGGGCGACTTCTTCTTCCGTGAGATGGGTGCGGATGGCAACGGGGGCCAGTCCGTGGCTTTCATCGCGCATTTTCTGGAATAATTTTCGGTCCGAGGGGCTGATGCTCACCAACTGGGTCAAGGCTTCCAGGGTGGCCGGAATATCCGGGCAGAGATGGGGATCGATCTCCAGATCGAATTCGTAACGATTCTCTGCCAGCACCACGCCGTGGCGATCGAGGATCAGTCCGCGCTGGGGAACCAGGGGAACGATGGCAATCCGGTTGGCTTCTGCCAGGGTGTGGTAATACCGCTGGGCCACGATTTGCAGCCAGGCAAGGCGGGCGATCAGGGCCAGGAACAGAACGATGACGAACCACCAGGTGACCCCGAGACGAAAGCGGAAATTCCACCGTTCCTGGTGTGGATTGCGCAGGGGGGGCGTCATGTCAGGGGGACTGCGGGGGGGCGGCGGGACGGGGCGCGCGTTCCAGCAAGCGGGGCAGGAAGGGCCACCCCAGGGCGCCCAGCAAGGGCTGGATCACCCACCAGGACCAGTTCGGCCAGGCGTAACCCAGTACGCCGTTCACCAACCCTTCCAGCCATTGGGTCAGCAGCAGCAACATCAGTACGTGCAGCATCTGGTTGAGCCGATAAAAGGACAGAATGCGCGGCCGATAGTACTGAACCAGGACGAAGAGTGCCGAATAGGTCAGGGCGTGGATGCCGAGTACATGGCTTTGTGCCACATCGCTCAACATCCCCAGCAGGAAAGCCTTGCCGGCGCCCATCTCGGCGGGTTCAAAGATACCCCAGTAGATCAGGAGCAGCGCCGTGATATCGGGGCGTATCCACAGTCCCCAGCCTTGCCAGGGCAGAAAAAGAAAGATCAGACTCAGTCCCAGGCTGGCATGAATCCACCCGCGCGAGGGAGAAACACGCAGGGTTGCCGCAGGGAGGGGGGCCATGGAGTCCATGTCAGGGCTTCTTGTGAGTCGGTTCATGAACCGGGGAATGGCGTTGGTTGTCCAGCGTGGGCAGGTTCTGGAAAGCCGTGTTGGGCGCCATGACCAGAACGTCGGGATAGGTATCGGTGCCGGCGTTGACGCGCGCCGTGATTTCGACAAAGGCGGAAGAGGGATGGCGCGTGACGGAAGTCAGGGTGGCAACGGTCAATCCCCGGGGATACAGGCCGTCGATGCCGGAGGTGAGCAGGATATCCCCGACCCTGACATCGGTTTGTGAAGGGACATAGGGCAGGGAAAGTTCCCCCTGATGGCCGGTTCCCATGGCCAGGGTGCGCAATCCGGTGCGTTCGATTTCGACGGGGATGGTCAGGTCGCGGTTGCTGATCAGTGTGACTTCACTCTCGTCGGGGTAGACACGCGTGATCTGACCCATCAGTCCCTGATCGGTCAGGACGGGAGAGCCGGCCTGGAGACCCTGATTCTCTCCGCCTTCGAGCAGCACCTTCTGGACGAAGGGGTTGCGCGCGCTGCCGATGAGACGGTGGACCTGACCCGTAAACCGGGGGCTGTTCCCGAGTTGCATCAGGGTGTGTAACCGGGTCAGATCCCGGGTCAGGAGGGTGGCTTGCTGAACCAGAGCGGCCTGTCCCAGCAATTGATGGCGCAGGGCATCGTTCTCGGCCTGCAGGCGTTCCAGGGTGGTCAGGTGGCGGCCGAGTTCCCGTCCGGTCCAGAGGGGAACCCGTGCCAGTTCCTGAAGCGGGAGGGTCCAGATCCGCAGGATCTGGTGGACTCTTTCCAGGCGGTGATAATGATGGTCGAGAAGAATGCAGGTCAGGGCGAGCAGGCCATAAATCCCGCTCCGCAGCCAGAGAGGGGACGGGCGCGAGAACAGGTCGCTGGGGTGGGATTTCAGGGGCGACATGCCGGACCGCAGAAGATCGCCATCAATCGGAGGTGAAGACCACACCCAACTTGTCGATATCCTCCAGGGCCTGACCGCAACCGCGCACCACACAGGTCAGCGGGTCTTCCGCGATCAGGACGGGAAGCCCGGTTTCTTCGATCAGGAGACGGTCGATGTCGCGCAGCAGGGCGCCCCCCCCGGTGATGACCATGCCGCGTTCGGCGATATCCGCGCCCAGTTCGGGAGGGGTTTGCTCGAGTACCTGGTGGACGGTGCCGATGATGTTGTTCAGGGGGTCGGTCAGGGCTTCGAGGATCTCGTTACTGGAAATGGTGAAGGTGCGGGGGACGCCTTCCGACAGGTTGCGTCCCTTGACCTCGATTTCCCGAACCTCCGAACCCGGAAAGGCGGAGCCGATCTCCTTCTTGATCTGCTCGGCGGTGGTTTCGCCGATCAGCATGCCGTAGTTGCGGCGAATGTAGTTGATGATGGCTTCGTCGAACTTGTCGCCGCCCGTGCGTACCGAGGAGGCAAAGACCAGGCCGCCCAGGGACATGACGCCCACTTCCGTGGTGCCGCCGCCGATGTCCACCACCATCGAGCCGGTGGCTTCGCGCACCGGCAGGTTTGCCCCGATCGCCGCTGCCATGGGTTCCTCGATCAGGAACACTTGACGCGCCCCGGCGCCCAGAGCAGACTCGCGGATGGCGCGACGCTCCACCTGGGTGGACCCGCAGGGCACGCAGATGATGATGCGCGGACTGGGCGAAAGCAGGCGGGATTCATGGACCTGGCGGATAAAGTATTTGAGCATCTGCTCAGTGATGGTAAAATCCGCAATGACCCCGTCCTTCATGGGGCGGATGGCGGTGATGTTGCCCGGGGTGCGCCCCAGCATGGCTTTGGCAGCAAGACCGACGGCCTGGATGACTTTTTTGCCATGATTCTCGCGGTCATGGCGAATCGCAACAACCGAGGGTTCATTGAGTACGATGCCCTTGCCGCGCGAGTAGATCAGGGTATTGGCGGTCCCGAGATCTATGGCGAGGTCAGTGGAAAAATAACCGCGCAGAAATTCGAACATGATGCTCCCTTGGATACAGGATCAAAGCCCCTTATGATACGCGATTACACCATTCCTTTCCACGGGAGGTTTCTTGTCTGATTCGCTGAATGAAAGTTCCCTGCGCCATCTGGCGCGTCTGGCCTGCATCGAACTGAGCGCCGGGGAGTTGGACCATTTGCCGGCCCAGTTTCACAGCATTCTGGGACTCATCGACCGGCTGCAGCAAGTGGATACCCAGGGGGTCAAACCCCTGGCCCAGTCCTTTGATCTGCCGTTGCGTCTGCGGGAGGATGAGATCACCACCCGGGATCAGCGCGCACGGTTCCAGTCCCTGGCTCCCGAAGTGGCGGACGGCCTGTATCTCGTTCCCCGAGTCATCGAATAAGGGCACCTCATGAATCTTGATGAATTCTCACTGCGTACGCTCTGCGCAGGATTACGCGAGCGTACCTTTTCCAGCGAAGAACTGACCCAGGCTTACCTGCAGCGTATCGAACAGCACAATGCGCGCCTGGGGTGTTTCATTACGGTGGACCCCGAACGTTCCCTGTCCCAGGCCCGTGCCGCCGATGCGCGTCTGGCGCGGGGAGAGGGGGGGCCGCTGACGGGGATCCCGGTGGCGCACAAGGACATTTTCTGCGCCGAGGGATGGCTGACCACCTGTGGTTCGCGCATGCTGTCCAACTTCGTGTCCCCCTACGATGCCCACGTCATCCAGTGCTTCAATGAGGCCGGTGCGGTCATTCTGGGGAAGACCAACATGGACGAATTTGCCATGGGGTCGAGCAATGAAACCTCCTTTTACGGCCCGGTGCACAATCCCTGGCAGCCGGCGCACGTGCCCGGGGGCAGTTCTGGAGGGTCTGCGGCGGCCGTGGCGGCCCGTCTGGCCCCCCTGGCTACTGCCACGGATACGGGCGGATCCATTCGCCAGCCGGCGGCCTTCTGCGGGATCAGCGGGATCAAACCCACCTATGGACGGGTTTCCCGTTATGGCATGATCGCCTTTGCCTCCAGTCTCGACCAGGGCGGGTTGATGGCGCCCAGTGCGGCAGATCTGGCCTGGGGTCTGGGTACCCTGGTGGGCTTCGACGAACGGGACGCCACTTCGGTGGCGCGCCCGGCGGAGGACTTCAACGCGCCCCTCGACTCTTCCCTGGAAGGATTGCGCATCGGTTTGCCCCGTCAGTATTTTGGTGCGGGGGTGGACCCCGAGGTGGCGCGCGCCCTGGAGGAAGCCCTGCGCGTCTATGAATCCCGCGGCGCCCGACTCGTGGAAGTCGACCTGCCGCACAGCGACCTGTCGGTGCCGGTTTACTATGTACTGGCGCCTGCCGAAGCCTCCAGCAATCTGTCGCGCTATGATGGCGTGCGCTATGGATGGCGTGCGCAACAGTACGGCGATCTCAATGAAATGATCGCGCGCAGCCGGGCCGAAGGGTTTGGCGCAGAGGTCAAGCGGCGCATCCTGATCGGCGCCTATGTGTTGTCCCAGGGGTATTATGATGCGTACTACCTGCAGGCCCAGCGGGTGCGCCGCCTCATCCAGCAGGATTTTTTGCAGGCGTTTGAACAGTGTGACGTGTTGATGGGTCCCACCACCCCCAGTACAGCCTTCCGTTTTGGCGACAAGGGGAGCGATCCGGTCCAGATGTACCTGTCCGACATTTTTACCATCGGGGTCAATCTGGCGGGCTTGCCGGGCATGTCCATTCCGGCGGGGTTCGATGGCCAGGGGTTGCCCGTGGGGCTGCAACTGATTGGTCCCCACTTCAGCGAGGCGCGCCTTCTGGCCATTGCCCATGGGTATCAGCAAGCCACCGATTGGCACGCCCGGGTTCCCGGGCAGGGAGAAAAGGCATGAAGTGGGAAATGGTCATCGGGCTGGAAACCCATGTGCAGTTGGCAACCCGTTCCAAAATGTTCTCCGGTTCGCCCACGGCTTTCGGCGCGGCGCCGAATGTTCAGGCCGATGCGGTGGATCTGGCCCTGCCCGGCGTTCTGCCGGTTCCGAACCGGCAGGCCGTCGCCGAGGCCATTCGCTTCGGTCTGGCGGTGGGGGCACAGATCAATCCGCGTTCGTGGTTCGAACGCAAGAATTATTTTTATCCCGATCTGCCCAAGGGCTATCAGATCAGCCAGTACGAGGAACCGGTGGTCAAGGGCGGCGTCGTGACCTTCGTCCTGGAGGGCGTGCCGCACCAGGTGCTCCTGACCCGGGCGCACCTGGAAGAGGATGCGGGCAAGTCGTTGCATGAAGACTTCCACGGGCGTTCCGGCATCGACCTGAATCGTGCCGGGACGCCCCTGCTCGAAATCGTGACGGAACCGGTGATGCGCAGCGCAGCGGAAGCGGTGGCCTATGCCCGCACCTTGCACCAACTGGTGACCTGGATCGGGATTTGCGATGGCAACATGCAGGAGGGGTCGTTCCGCTGCGATGCCAACGTCTCGGTACGGCCGCGTGGACAGGTCGAGTTTGGGACGCGCTGTGAGATCAAGAACCTGAATTCCTTCCGTTTTCTGGAACAGGCCATCCTGCATGAATTTGAACGGCAGGTCGAGTTGCTGGAAAGCGGGGGGAAGGTGGTTCAGGAAACCCGCCTGTACGACCCCGAGCGGGATGAGACACGGGCCATGCGCTCCAAGGAAGATGCCCAGGATTACCGCTATTTCCCGGATCCGGACCTGCCGCCCCTGTGTATCGATGCCGCCTGGATCGAGCAGGAACGGGCTGCTCTGCCGGAATTGCCGGCGGCCCTGGCGCAACGTCTGCAGACCCGGTTTGGTCTGTCCGCCTATGACGCCGGTCTGCTGACCGCCTCCCGGGAATGGGCCGATTATTTTCTGACCATGACGGCGGAAGGCACTCTGGACCCCAAACTCTGTGCCAACTGGATGACCGGAGAATTGGCCGCCACCCTCAAGCGGACGGGGCGGGAGGTGCAGGATTCCTGCGTGAGTGCCCCTCAACTGGCGGCTTTGCTGCGACGGATCCAGGACGGCACCCTGTCGGGCAAGATGGCCCGGGAGGTATTCGAGATCCTGTGGCAGGAGGGAGGAGAGGTGGATGCGCTCATCGAGGAGCGTGGCCTCTCCCAGGTCTCGGACAGCGGGGTGCTGGAAAAGTTGATCGATGAATTGCTGGCGGCTCATCCGGCCCAGGTGGAGGAGTTTCGCGCAGGCAAGGACAAGGTTTTTGGTTTTTTTGTGGGGCGAGCCATGAAGGCCAGCGG
>JAKABO010000004.1 GCA_021796835.1 Pseudomonadota bacterium
TGAAGAGATCATGGAGTGATGACAATGACCCAACCAGAAATCAAGACCTTCCGGGTGACCCTGGTCAAAAGTCCGATCGGGTCGATCAAATCCCATCGTGATTGTGTGCGCGGCCTGGGTTTACGCCGCATGAATCATACCGTTGAGGTATTGGATACCCCGGAAAATCGCGGTATGGCTGCCAGTGTTCATCATCTGGTCCGTAGCGAGTAAGGAGAGAACATGGAACTGAACACAATCAAGCCCGCAGCCGGATCCAAACAGGAACGGCGTCGTGTGGGAAGAGGGATCGGCAGTGGTTTCGGGAAAACTGCCGGGCGCGGTCACAAAGGGCAGAAATCTCGCTCCGGGGGCTTTCATAAAGTGGGTTTTGAAGGCGGTCAGATGCCTTTGCAACGGCGTTTGCCCAAGCGTGGCTTTGTCAGCATGACACAAGGCGCCACGGAACAGGTACGCCTGGCGGACCTGATGCGGGTCACCTCGGAAGTCATCGATTTGTTGGCACTCAAACAAGCGGGCGTGATTTCGGGTTCAGCCCAGGGTGCCAAGGTGTTTCTGAAGGGGGAAATTACCCGCGCGGTTCAAATTCAGGGCATCGGTGTCACCCAGGGGGCGCGTAAGGCCATCGAGGCGGCAGGCGGCACGATTCTGGATCAGAAGAGCGAGTAAGGACTTTGGCCTCGGTTCCAAACCATTTATCAGGAAACAAACTGGACGACCTCAAACGTCGGCTCTGGTTTGTGGTGGGCGCTCTGGTGGTTTACCGCCTGGGGGCTCATATTCCTGTGCCGGGGATCAATCCGGATGAATTGTCGAAACTTTTCAGCACCCAGAAATCCGGCATCCTCGGCATGGTCAACATGTTTTCCGGGGGCGCACTTTCTCGTTTCACGGTTTTTGCGCTCGGTATCATGCCGTACATCTCGTCGTCCATCATCATGCAGTTGCTGACGACGGTGGTGCCCTCCCTCGAGACCTTGAAGAAAGAAGGTGAGGCGGGACGACGCAAGATCACCCAGTACACTCGCTATGGGACCGTGGTTCTGGCATTCTTTCAGGCCATGGGGATTGCAGTGGCACTGGAGGCTCAACCCGGACTCGTGCTCGACCCCGGACTTCCCTTCCGTCTCACCACCGCCATTACGCTGGTGACAGGAACCATGTTCCTGATGTGGTTGGGGGAACAGATTACCGAACGCGGGATTGGTAATGGAATTTCCCTGATCATTTTCAGTGGGATCGTGGCGGGATTGCCGCGTGCCGTGGGAAGTACCCTGGAGTTGGTTCGTACAGGGGCTTTCAGTTGGTTCCTGGCCCTGTCCATCTTTGCGGCGGTGGTCGCGGTGACTGCGCTCGTGGTATTCGTCGAACGTGGTCAGCGCAAGATCACGGTGAATTATGCGAAGCGTCAGGTCGGCAACAAGATTTACGGGGGGCAAAGCACTCATCTTCCGCTCAAGATCAATATGGCGGGTGTGATTCCGCCCATCTTTGCCAGCAGCATCATTCTGTTCCCTGCTACTCTGGCCGGATGGTTCGGAAGTCGGCAGCACTTTGGCTGGCTCAAGGAAATCAGCAGCATGCTGAGTCCCGGACAGCCCATTTATGTCATGCTTTACGCCGGTGCCATCCTGTTCTTCTGTTTTTTCTATACTGCGCTGGTCTTTAACAGCAAGGAAACGGCGGATAACCTGAAAAAGAATGGCGCCTTCATTCCGGGAATTCGTCCAGGAGAGCAGACTTCGCGTTATCTGGACAAGATTCTCACCCGGCTGACACTGACGGGCGCCATCTACATCACGCTGGTATGCTTATTGCCCGAGTTTTTGATTGTCAAGTTCAATGTGCCGTTCTATTTCGGCGGAACCTCATTGTTGATCATCGTCGTCGTTACCATGGATTTTATGGCCCAAGTTCAAACCTATCTCATGTCCCAACAGTATGAAAGTTTGCTCAAGAAGGCGAATTTTAAAGGGCAAGGGGCAAAGTAATCATGGCCAAGGAAGATACCATCGAAATGCAGGGGGAAATTCTGGAAACCCTCCCGAATGCCACATTCCGGGTAAAACTGGAAAATGATCATGTGGTTTTGGGACATATTTCCGGAAAGATGCGTATGCACTACATTCGCATTCTTCCCGGAGACAAGGTGACCGTCGAACTCACCCCCTACGATCTGAGCCGTTGTCGAATCACCTTCCGTGCCAAGTAGCACGGGCTTTGCTGGAGAACATCATGAAAGTACAAGCATCTGTCAAAAAAGTTTGTCGCAAGTGCAAGCTGGTCCGTCGCAAGGGCGTCCTGCGCGTCATTTGTGAAGATCCACGGCACAAACAGCGCCAAGGCTGATTGATTTTTTTTACTATCGCACTAGAAACTGAGGACGCATATGGCTCGTATTGCAGGGGTCAACATCCCTAACCATCAACATGCTGAAATTGCCTTGACCGCCATTTATGGAATCGGTCGTTCGCGAGCCCGAGACATCTGTGCTGCTGCCGGAGTCACGACCAGCACAAAGATCAAGGATCTTACCGACGCTGATATGGAGCGGTTGCGGGTTGAAGTCACGAAATTTGCCGTGGAAGGTGACTTGCGTCGAGAGGTTTCACTCAACATCAAACGGCTGATGGATCTCGGTAGTTACCGTGGCACTCGCCATCGACGCGGCCTGCCTTGTCGTGGACAGAGAACCCGCACCAATGCCCGTACCCGCAAGGGCCCGCGCAAAGCTGTGCGCACAACCAAGTAATTCCAGGAGTTAGACATGGTCAAATCCAATACGGGCGCACGTGCGCGTAAGAAAGTCAAAAAGAATGTCGCCGAGGGAATCGCGCATGTTCACGCTTCCTTCAACAATACGATCGTCACGATTACCGATCGTCAGGGCAATGCCCTGTCCTGGGCAACTTCCGGCAGCAATGGCTTCAAGGGATCCCGTAAAAGTACTCCCTTCGCAGCTCAAATTGCCGCGGAAAATGCTGGCAAGGCCGCACAGGAATGTGGCGTAAAAAATCTTGAAGTCCGGATCAAGGGACCAGGACCGGGGCGTGAGTCCGCGGTTCGTGCCCTGAACTCTGTGGGCTTTAAAATCACCAGCATTTCGGATGTGACACCGGTCCCCCACAATGGGTGCCGTCCTCCGAAAAAGCGTCGTATTTAATCAGGTAGCGGGAGAATACTGTGGCCAGAAACCTGGATGCCAAATGTCGTCAATGTCGCCGCGAAGGGGAGAAACTTTTCCTCAAGGGCGAGAAATGTTTTACAGAAAAGTGCGCCATCGAGCGCCGTGCTTATCCGCCCGGACAACATGGACAGAAACAAAGCCGCCAATCCGACTATGGTGGTCAGTTGCGTGCCAAGCAAAAGGTCCGGAGAATTTACGGCGTGCTGGAAGGTCAATTTCGTCTGACCTATAAAGCCGCTGAGCGCGCCCGCGGAATTACCGGCGACAACCTTCTGAAATCTCTCGAAAGCCGCCTGGATAACGTGGCCTATCGCATGGGTTTTGGCGCATCGCGCGTGGAAGCCCGACAAGTGGTTCGCCATAACGGGATCCTGGTCAATGGCAAGCGCGTGAATATCCCCTCTTACCAGGTTCGTCCGGGGGATCAGGTGCAGGTCGCGGAAAAGTCACGGCAACAGTTGCGCATCAAGGCTGCTGCGGAAGCCGCGGAAGGGAGAGGTTTTCCCGAGTGGATCGAGGTCGACACCAAGGCTCTGAAGGGAGTCTACAAGGCACGTCCGGAACGTAGTGAATTGCCGTCCACGATCAACGAGTCCCTGATTGTGGAACTGTACTCCAAATAATCGGGAGTTATGAACCTGAGATCGATCATCAAGGACAAATGATGCAAGAAGATACATTGACTGCAAATTTTTTGAAACCACGTTCTATTGAAGTTCAGAACATCCATCCAAATCATGCCAAGGTTTTGATGGAGCCCTTTGAACGGGGGTATGGGCATACCTTGGGGAATGCGTTGCGACGCATCCTGCTTTCTTCCATGCCTGGCTTTGCCCCGGTTGAAGTCAAGATCTCCAATGTGCTCCATGAGTATTCCACAGTGGACGGCGTTCAGGAAGACGTTGTCGATCTGATGCTGAATCTCAAGGGAGTCGTTCTGAAACTTCATCACCATGACGATGCGGTTTTGACCCTTTCCAAGGAAGGTCCCTGTGTGGTGACTGCGGCGGATTTCGATCCCCAGCACCAGGTCGAGATCATCAATCCGGGACATATCATTGCCCACCTCACCGCCGGTGGAAAACTGGAGATGCAGGTCAAGGTGTCCAAGGGATTTGGCTATGAACCCGCTTCAGTGCGCCCAGACAATGACGAAAGCCATGCGGTCAGCGGCATTCAACTGGATGCCTCCTACAGTCCGGTTCGACGTGTCAGTTACGCAGTGGAAAGTGCACGCGTGGAACAGCGCACCGACCTCGATCGCCTGGTGATGGACATCGAAACCAATGGCGCCATTGAACCTGAGGAAGCCGTGCGTTTTGCTGCCCGGGTGCTGATGGAACAACTGTCGGTTTTTGCGGATTTGCAGGGTACGCCGGTCTCCAGTGAAACCGCGCGCATTCCCCAGGTGGATCCCATTCTCCTGCAACCGGTCGATGACCTCGAACTGACGGTTCGTTCTGCCAATTGCCTCAAGGCGGAAAACATTTATTACATCGGTGACCTGATTCAACGAACCGAGACCGAGTTGCTCAAGACTCCGAACCTTGGTCGCAAGTCGTTGAATGAGATAAAGGAAGTGTTGGCCACCAAGAGTTTGACCTTGGGCATGAAACTTGAAAACTGGCCGCCCGCAGGTTTGGAACGTCGTTAACTCAAGCGTTTTTCATAAGCGCCTACTGGCGCAGTACCTATAAATGACTGAAATCATGAGGATCATCAAATGCGTCACCGTTTAAGCAATCGCAAACTTAACCGTACCACCAGCCATCGTCTGGCCATGTTGCGGAATATGTCCAATTCATTGCTGCGCCATGAAGCGATCAAGACCACGCTGCCCAAGGCCAAAGAACTGCGCCGGGTGGTGGAACCCCTGATCACTTTGGGCAAGGAACCCACCTTGGCCAATCACCGTCTCGCTTTCGATCGACTGCGGGATCGTGAAATGGTCATGAAACTCTTCAATGAATTGGGTCCCCGTTACCAGACTCGCCCAGGCGGTTATGTCCGGATTCTCAAGTTCGGTTTTCGCCAGGGGGATAATGCACCCATGGCTTTCGTCGAGTTGGTGGACCGGCCTGAGATTGAAGCCGTCGACGAGGACAGCGCGGAATGATCCGTTTTTGGCGCGCATGACCTTTACACAAAAAAGCCTGCATAACGCAGGCTTTTTTGTGGGCCGTTCTTCAGGGGTGCTGGGTCTGTTGCATCAGGTGACGGCAAAGGTCGACCGTGACCCAACCTGCGGCGGATAACTGACCCTGATGCAGGGTATAGGGCTGATCCGGTTCACCCAGATCTGACAGTACGGCCTTGGCGCCGGAAAAGTCCTGTCCCCGGGTGTATTCGTTGATCGTCACCAGAGTGGTCAGTCCTGCAGCGCGGGCTGAACGTAGCCCGTTTTCGGAATCCTCGAAGGCCAGCGCCTCCGGCGCCGAGATGCCCAGTGCCTCCAGCGCCCATAAATAAATATCCGGGGCAGGTTTCTTGGCAGGAACGATGTCCCCGGCAGCAATGACCTTGAACCAGTCAAGACTTTCCGGACCCAGGGTCGTGGAAAGAAGGGAACTGACATTTTCCGGCGTGGTGGTGGTGGCGATGGCCAGAGTCAAACCGGCCCGACGGGCCTCATCGAGCAGTCGCCGGACTCCGGGACGGAGAGGAATCGCGCCCTTTTCAAGCAACGCCATGTAGTGACGGGTTTTGGACTGGTGCAATTGAACGACCAGTTCATCAAAATGGGCATCCAGAAGTTGTTCGGGATGATGGCGGGCCACATAATGGCGAATCCGTTCCTTTCCTCCAGTGACCGCCAGCAGTTCGCCATACAGCGGAACATCCCATTCCCAGTCCAGTCCGAATTCCTTGAAAGCCAGATTGAACGAGGGGCGGTGTCCATCTCGTTCCGTATCTGCCAAGGTTCCATCCACATCAAAAATCAGTGTGTTCATAGGTATCATCTATCGTTGGAAATTTATTATTCAGGAAAAACAAGAAAGTTGCCGCAGGTCACCGGATCTCGTTCACGGCATGAGCAGGACGAGGGAACCCGAGACGATCAGGCCTATTCCCGCCAGTCCATGCCAACTCAACCGTTCGCCCAGGAACAGAACCCCAAAGATCAAGGCGAAGACGACACTCAATTTGTCCAGGGGGGCCACGCCGGCGAGAGGCCCCAATTGCAGGGCACGATAGTAACAGAGCCAGGACAGCCCGGTGGCAATGCCCGAGAGGATCAGAAAGGTCCAGGTAAGCAGCGAGAGGTTGGAAAAACGTTGCCATTCACCGCGCAAGGAAAGAATTCCAGCCGTGAGCGCCAGAATGATCAGGGTGCGGATAAAGGTGGCAAAATTCGAAGGGATGTTCGCCACCCCCAATTTTCCGAAAAGGGCGGTCAATCCGGCAAAGAAGGCCGAGCCGAGCGCAAACAGTGCCCAGGCAGGAACGGCCTTCATGGCAGGATGCCGTACTCCACAGGCATCGTGACATACAGCAGGGGAAGGCCGGCTTCCCTGACGAGGTTCAGCAATTGCCCGGATTGTTCCGGGCTGACGATGAACACCACTTCCACAGGAAGGTCATTGGCCAGTTCAAAGAAGTGATCCTCATGCAGAACGCCATGACGTCCGTATCCAGCGATGGACTTGAAGACGGATCCCCCCTGAATGCCCAGGGCGCGTGCCTGTTCGAGCAACCATTCGTAGGCAAGCACATGATGATGCTGGCGGTTTTCATGCAGGTAGAATTTCAGATAGGTACCCTTCATGACAAGGAAGCTCCAAAATGGTCGGATCAGGCTTTACCGAGGGATTTAAGCAGGCCATAACTGGCCATGCCCAGAACGGTCATCAACAACGAGCCGCCCAGGTGCATGACGATGTGACTCAAAGCCCAGAGGTATTGAGTGCGGGAAAAGAGTGTCACGGACTCGGCGGAAAAAGTCGAAAAAGTCGTCAATCCGCCCATGAATCCCGTAATGATGAACAGTCGGGCTTCTGGGGGAAGACCGGCATGGTCGGTAAAATAGGAAACGGCCACTCCTACCAGATAACCGCCGATCAGGTTGGCCGCCAGGGTACCCAGAGGAAGGGTCGGAATCAGCGGATTGAGCAGAATACCCAACCACCAGCGCAACCAGGCCCCCAAGGCAGCACCCACACCTACCGCAAGAAATCCGTAACCCCCCATCTCCCTTACACCCACCTTTTGGCGCTTATCACGGATATATCCTACCACAGCGCAGGAAAAGAGAAATTCGGGATCGGGCTATTCCGGGTTTACAGAAGGAGAAAGATGGGGTCGAAGGTATTTTCCGGTCATGCTGTGCGGATTCTCCGACACCATTTCCGGTGTACCTTGAGCCACGACTTTTCCGCCGCCATTCCCCCCCTCTGGGCCCATATCGACGATCCAGTCGGCAGTCTTGATGACGTCCAGGTTATGTTCGATGACAATGACCGTATTGCCCTGATCGCGCAGACGGTGGAGAACTTTGAGAAGGAGTTCGATGTCGTGAAAGTGCAGTCCGGTGGTGGGTTCGTCCAGAATGTAGAGTGTGCGCCCCGTATCCCGCTTGGACAATTCGAGCGACAGTTTGACCCGTTGCGCTTCGCCGCCGGAGAGGGTGGTTGCAGCCTGGCCCAGGGTGATGTAGCCCAGCCCCACATCCAGGAGAGTCTTCAGTTTGCGCGCCAGGACTGGAACAGCGTTGAAGAATTCATGGGCTTTTTCCACGGTCAGTTCCAATATCTGGTGAATATTCAGACCCCGGTAGTGGATGTCGAGCGTTTCGCGGTTATAACGTTTGCCATGGCAGATATCACAGGGCACGAAAATATCGGGCAGAAAATGCATTTCCACCTTGACCAGTCCATCCCCCTGACAGGCTTCGCATCGTCCACCCTTGACGTTGAAAGAAAACCGGCCCGGTCCATAACCCCGTTCGCGGGCCTGGGGCAACTCGGAAAACAGTTCGCGGATGGGGGTGAACAGGCCGGTATAGGTTGCGGGATTGGAGCGAGGGGTGCGACCGATGGGGCTTTGGTCTACGTTGATGACCTTGTCAAAAAAATCGAGTCCGAGGATTTCGTCATGGGGCGCGGGATCCTGGGCACTGCCGTAGAAATGACGGGCTGCAGCAGCCTGCAGCGTATCGTTGATGAGCGTGGATTTACCCGATCCGGAGACCCCGGTAACGCAGATCAGCAGGCCGACGGGCAGGTGCACGGTCACCTCCTGCAGATTATTGCCCCGGGCGCCGCATAGGGTCAATTGACGTGCCGGGTCGGGGGCATGGCGCTGAGCCGGAAGAGGAATGGCGCGCTGCCCTGAAAGATACTGACCCGTCAGGGAATCCGGGTGCTTGAGAATGTCCGACGGGGGACCGGCGACAATCACGTATCCGCCATGTTCCCCCGCACCGGGCCCCATGTCCACGACAAAATCCGCACTACGGATGGCATCCTCGTCGTGCTCTACCACCAGAACCGAATTCCCGAGATCGCGCAGGCGCTGCAAGGTTTCCAGAAGGCGCTGGTTATCCCGTTGGTGCAATCCGATGGAGGGTTCATCCAGGACATACATGACGCCCGTCAGTCCGGATCCGATCTGGGAGGCCAGGCGGATCCGCTGGGCTTCGCCTCCGGACAGGGTATCGGCAGACCGGTCGAGTTGCAGATACTCCAGGCCGACATTGTTGAGAAACTGGAGACGTGCAATGATTTCCTTGAGGATTTTTTCGGCGATGGCCTGTTTCTGTCCGGTCAGTTGCATGCCTTGAAACAGGGCTTCGGCCTGTTTGAGGGGGAGGGCATTGAGCGCTTGCAAGGTCTGTCCGGCGACCCGTACAAAACGCGCTTCACGGCGCAGACGCGCTCCCTGGCATTGAGGACAGGTTTTTTGGGCGCGCAGACGCGCCAGTTCCTCGCGCACCAGGGTGGAGTCGGTTTCCCGGTAGCGTCGTTCGAGACTGGGGATGATGCCTTCGAAGGGGTGGGCACGCTGGGTTTGAACACCGCGTACGCCGAGGGCGTGGAAGGTGATTTTTTCCTTGCCGGAGCCATACAGGAGTATTTCCTGAATGGCGGGATTCAAGGTTTCATAGGCGTGTTCGAGGTCGAAATCGTAGTGGGCGGCCAGATCGCAAAGCATCTGAAAGTAGAACTGATTGCGTCGGTCCCATCCCTTGATGGCTCCTGCTGCCAGACTCAGGGCCGGAAAGGCGACGACCCGCCTGGGATCAAAGAAACTCACCGAACCCAGTCCGTCGCAATGGGGGCAGGCACCCATGGGATTGTTGAAGGAAAACAGACGGGGTTCCAGTTCCGCCAGTCCGGCATTGCAGACGGGACAGGCAAAACGGGAGGAAAAGGTGAGGGTGGTCGTACTGTCCATGTCCACGACCAGGGCCCGGCCATCGGCATGACGCAGGGCCGTTTCAAAGGACTCGGCCAGACGCTGACGCGCATCCGGTCGGACCTTGAGGCGATCGACGACGATGTCCAGACTGTGCTTGCGATTTTTGTCGAGGTGAGGGAGAGTGTCGATGTCCAGAATCTCACCGTCCACGCGCAGACGCACAAACCCCTGGGCGCGCAGTTCATCGATGAGTTCGATCTGCTGCCCCTTGCGCTCGGTCACCAAGGGCGCGAGGATCATGATTCTGGTGTCCGGGGGCAGGGCCAGCACGGCATCCACCATCTGGGATACAGTCTGGGCGGCCAGAGGAAGATCATGGTCGGGGCAATGAGGTTCGCCCACCCGAGCGAAAAGTAAGCGCAGGTAGTCATGGATTTCGGTCACCGTGCCCACCGTGGAACGCGGGTTATGGCTGGTGGCTTTCTGTTCGATGGCAATGGCCGGGGAAAGCCCCTCGATCAGGTCTACATCGGGTTTTTCCATCATCTGCAGGAACTGGCGTGCATAGGCCGAGAGGGACTCGACATAGCGCCGCTGACCCTCTGCATAGAGCGTGTCAAAAGCCAGCGACGATTTGCCTGAACCCGAAAGGCCCGTGATGACCACCAACTGATGCTTGGGCAGGTCGAGGTCGATGTTCTTGAGGTTGTGGGTGCGGGCACCCCGGATGCGTAGCAGATCTTGTGTCACAGTGGGCAGGTTCGATGGTGAAAGGAAAGGGGATGCCTCCAAAGAGGGGGCACGGAGCAAGGAGAATCATGGGTAAGTACGCAAGGTGCTAATATACGCCAAGTTTTCCTTTTTTTCAGATAACCTGCCATGAGAAAGAAATCTAATATGACGCCTGTGGAAAGGCGTGCCAGTTTGAGTTTGGCCAGTATCTACGGCCTTCGGATGTTGGGCATGTTCATTATCCTGCCGGTTTTTGCGTTGTATGCCGTCCAGTTGCCGGGGGGGGCGAATAAAACCCTGGTGGGATTGGCTCTGGGTATCTATGGACTGACGCAGGCTGCGCTCCAGATCCCGTTGGGCTGGCTGTCCGACCGGATCGGACGCAAGCCCGTGATTGTAGGAGGGTTATTGATGTTCGCGCTGGGTAGTTTCGTGGCGGCCAGTGCCCATACCCTGGAAGGCATAATCGTGGGACGGGCGATTCAGGGGGCGGGTGCCATTGCGGGCGCCCTGATCGCGCTGACGGCAGATTTGACGCGACCGGAAAACCGTACAACGGCCATGGCCATGATCGGGGTGACCATTGGACTGGCCTTCACGGCTTCCATGGCGCTTTCGCCCGTTCTTTATCCCTCGATCGGTGTGCCGGGGTTGTTCGTCTTGACTGGCGTACTGGCACTCACGGCCATTGCGGTGGTTCGATGGGTCGTGCCCAACCCGCCGGAGGTGGTGGCCACGGATCGGGTCTCCTTTGGGGCCGTCCTGTCGAATGTGGAATTGTTGCGTTTGAACCTGGGAATTTTTGTCCTTCATGCTTCCCTGATGGCGACCTTCATGGTGGTGCCTGCGGCCTTGGTGAAAGGGGGGTTGGCCCAGGCAGACCACTGGAAATTTTACATGCCGGTCATGATCGCATCCTTCATCCTGATGGTTCCTCCGGTGGCTTTTGCCCATGGCAAGTGGCGCAAGCAGGTGTTTCTGGGCGGGCTCATGGTGGTCCTGCTGTCTCATTTCCTGATGCATTTCGCACTGGGACAGGTGTGGGGCACGGCCATTGCGCTCACCGTCTTTTTCACCGGGTTCAATGTGCTGGAGGCCAGTTTGCCTTCGCTGGTGACGCTGGTGGCCCCTCCCAATGCAAAGGGCACGGCCACTGGGGTCTACAGTACGATCCAGTTTCTCGGCACCTTCAGTGGTGCAACTTTGGCCGGGATGCTGACCCAGCATTTTGGCTCGGAAGTGGTTCCCCTCTTTACGGCAGGCCTCACCTTTCTCTGGCTGGTGGTGGCTTGGCCCATGAACGTCAACAAGCCAGTAGTATCCTGAACGGAGGAGTTTTCGATGGCATCGGTCAATAAAGTGATTTTGGTGGGAAATCTGGGGCGCGATCCAGAGGTGCGTTACATGCCCGATGGCAGTGCCATTGCCAACATCAGTGTGGCTACGACGGATACCTGGAAGGACAAATCCGGGGTCAAGCAGGAAAAGACCGAATGGCATCGCGTGTCTTTCTTTGGTAAAACGGCTGAAATTGCGGCTCAATATCTGAAGAAGGGCAGTCAGGTCTATCTGGAAGGGCGGATTCAGACGCGTAAATGGCAGGACAAGGAAACCGGACAGGACCGTTATTCCACGGAAATCGTCGGCGACCGCATGCAAATGCTGGGCGGACGCACGGGTGGAGGGGGCGATGTGGACTTCCCGTCGCAGGATTCCGGAGGTGAGGGAGGCTTTTCGGGAGGATCTCCTTCTTCAGGGAAACAGGGGGGTAAAGGGGGCGCGAATGCCGGCGGGTTTGATAACTTTCCGGATGACGTGCCGTTCTGAGGTTTACCTGAGACACTATTTGTATAGTTTTAAACTAACGCCCTGTAAATTCAGGGCGTTTTTTATTCGCCTAATTGTTTCAGAGCCGCTGGAACCTTGCGGATTGGATGGGCGAAAGTGAGCCGAAGCGGCGTCCACACTGTGCGTTAGCGTACTGAATAAATATGCTCGTTGTCGCAATATGATCCAAGGTGAACTGCTTACCTGATGTTTGGTCGGCGTGCCACATTTGACTTAAGGTTTGAGCGAAGTAATCGGCCCGAGGAGAATACAATGAAATTTAAAACAATTTCCGTTATCGTGATGGGATCCCTAATCAATATGGCGGGACTGGTTTATGCCGACGCGAACGCTGGGTATGTGATTGTTGCCTCCGGTATCGGTGATGACAATGGAGTGTCTGCGGGTTCTGCCAACGTATCTGGAACTTCGACCCCCTCAGGAAATGCCGGTAACGGTAACGTCGGCAATTCCGGTATATATGGAACCGGACCCACCGGATCGGGAGCGTCAGACACACCGGGGGGAGGTGTCATTCCTGGAGCAGGTATAGGCGGAACGACTAATGGGCCCACGACCAATGGTAGCGGAGTTGGCGCAGGCGGGATAGGCAATGGCGGGACGACCGGAGGTGGTGCCGAAGGTGGTGCCGGGGGTAGTGCCGCGGGTGGTGGCAAGTAGTTACAATTACCGAATGCCCCCATCGTCAAGACAAATTTTCCACGAGATTGGGTTGTGCGTCTCCGTTGATATCACAGTTGACCAGCGCTCCACCAGCGGCGGAGTCGGCTTGATACTGATAATCATGCTGATTTTGATCCTTCTGGGCTGGATATAGGCAGTATTTTTTTGCGCTGAGTGTGGAACTTACAACAGGAGTAATCGAACATGAATAAGGACCAAGTGAAGGGTGTGGCGAAAGACGTTGTCGGAAAAGTTCAGGAACAAGTGGGCAAGCTGCTTGGAAGCGAGGAACAACAGATCAAGGGACTTTCAAAACAGATTTCCGGTAAGGCGCAGAAAGGCGTCGGTAACGCCAAGCAGTCTGTTAAGGATTTCAGCAAGGATTAGATGGTGGATGGTTTCCTTGGTTTCGTTTCTGACTTCGCGGACTGATTGTGTGATACCGCGCTGCGCCTGTCTAATAATTATCCGGTGACGTTGGTGCTGTTTCTTCGCTATGTGCTCGAAGCCCGGCGGAAAATATGAAATATTTTTCAGAGGGGAACAAGGATCACATCGAGATAATTCAATATGCATCCGCGTCACATAGAACGACACCGCACTAAACGCATAGGCTGGCTACGCGCCGCGGTATTGGGCGCGAATGATGGCATCGTTTCCACAGCGAGCCTGGTGCTGGGTGTGGCAACTGCTCATGTTACCCACAGCAACATAATGGTCGCTGGGGTTGCTGGCCTGGTCGCCGGAGCCATGTCGATGGCCGCCGGCGAGTATGTGTCCGTCCACTCACAGGCAGATACCGAAAAGGCAGACATCGAGCTTGAACGCGAGGAACTCAAGACGGACGAAGCAAAGGAGCATAAAGAATTGGCGGCGATCTATGTCCGTCGGGGCCTTGATCTTGCGCTTGCAAAACAGGTCGCCGATCAACTCATGGCGCATGACGCGCTTGGCGCACATGTCCGCGACGAACTTGGGATCACCAAAGCGCTTAGTGCGCGTCCGATCCAGGCTGCCCTTGCTTCGGCTGCCAGTTTCGCAATTGGAGCTGCCATACCACTGTTGGTCACGTTATTGGTCCCCGCGGCAAGCCTCATCCTGCTCGTCTCAGGTACGTCACTCGTTTTTCTCGCGCTTCTGGGCGGGGTGGCTGCGCACGCCGGCGGTGCTTCTTTGACGGTGGGTGCAATGCGTGTCACATTCTGGAGTGCACTGGCCATGGCGTTAACTGCTGGCGTCAGTGCGTTATTTGGAGCGGTTGTGTAAGCGAAACGGCGCTATTCCACCGAAACACAAGGTCATACAATACCCCGGAAAGCGCGGCCGTTCCAGGCTGTTGCAAAAATTCCGCAAAACGACCGTTTTCCGACTTTAAAGCGCTTGCACAACTTCCATAGATTATGCACAATATAAGCGTGAAAACACGCTTAATCTATAGAGGATAAGATCATGAAAAGCATGACACTGGAGCAGTTGCGCGCCACGGCCAGCGCCGGCGGCGTTGTCGGCGTCACCTTGAAAGGGCAGGGAAGCGGGTTCTTCATGGAGATTGCCACCCGCAGCGGGCAAGATGCTTTTTTGGTGAAGGCACGCAGCACCGAGCCACGCCGTTTCGGTAGCCCGAATTCCGCGCTGGTCGTGTTGCGCGATATTGGCATTGCCGTTGCGAAACTCGATGCGACCAACTGGAACCCCGACCAAAAAGAAGTCACACAGAACCGGGATAGCCGTGCCCAAGCGATGCGCCAAGCGCACGAAGCCGCCGCCTATAACCAGTGGCTAGCCGGCGAGATTCAGGCATCCATTGACGACCCCCGGTTGAGTATCCCGCACGATGAGGTCATGGCCGAAATGGACTCCGACATTGCCGCCTTACCCAAGAAAAAACGCGCATGACGGCCAAGCCCTACCGCATTGAATGGCGCACGATGGCACGCGAAGACTTGCGCGCCATCGTGCGCTACATCGGCAAGGACAACACGACGCGGGCCAAGAACTTCGGCCAGGAGTTGCGCGACAAGACAAAGCCGCTTGCACAGCATCCAGAGCTGGGCCGCCAAGGGCGGCCGGGCTTGCCCGACTGGCTGCGCGAGTTGGTTGTGCATCCGAACTACATCGTTTTTTATCGTGTGCAGGCCGCTACCCGCACCGTCGAGATTTTGAGAGTGAAGCACGCGGTACAACAAACGTCCTGAAAATTAAGGAGTCACTCGGTATCGTAGGCGACAACTACCACCCCTTCATCGAATACATCAAGAGTTCGGGAGTGGTTTTCCGTCAGATGCGAAGGGATTCATTAATGAGCGGGCGGCCTTCAGCGCATCTTCGAAGGCAGGGCGGCGGTAATCCCAGACCGGATCTTCGGGCGGGGGGTGCAGCACCATGGTGGCGTTGGCCTCGAACAGCAGGACATTTCCTTCGGGATCGAGGGCGAAGTCCATCCCCGCATAGTCCAGTCCCAGACGGTCTTGAAGGGCTTCCAGAACGCCGACTGCCGTGCTGCCCAGAAAAGTTCGGTAATCCGCCAGGAAGGCCTGTTCTTCTTCCCGAAAATCCGGGCGGGTACTCATCTCGGCGCTGAAGTAGTGCACTTTCCAGTGCGTGGAGAGGGCCAGGTGAATGGGGTACAGGTTTCCGCCCAGGGTCATGACCCGGAATTTGCGGTAGATGCCGTCTCGCCCTTGCGAGGGCAGGCATTCCAGCACCAGTAGAGAGGGGCCGGGCAAGCGTTTCAGCAGGGCAGGCAGGTCGGTGGCGCCGTGGACCCGTTCGAAATACTGGCCGCCATGAAATCCTGGTGCTCTCAGCAGGAGAGGAAAGATGTAGCCTCGGGCCGCCAGCCAGCGTTCCAGGAGATCGGCGGTTTCCCGAGGGGAAGCTTGGGCCGGGCGCAGGAAACATTCCACGCGGGCGCTGCTCAGACCAGGGATCCCGGCGCTCAGTTGACCCAGTTCGGTCCGTGCCGTGGCGCGAACTCGTTGCGGATCGTTGCGTGCCAGGATCTGTGGCGCACGCCGTTGCCAACGCGGGAGGGCGAGGGCGAGGGCCTCCGGGCAGCGGTCGGCATCGCCCACGGCATTGAAAAGGAGATCATGGGGGGGGAGGGGCGAATTTTTCGGAAAGAATTCCAGGGCCAGGATTCGGGTATGGTGGTGCTGACGGTCCAACAAGGGTTGCCAGGGAATATTGCCGTCGGCGGCAGAGGCCAGAATCAGTACGGTGGGCAAGGCATTTTCCCGTCCAGGCAGAAAAATTTCCGGTTGTGGTCCATAGCCCAGTTGGCGATGCAGGGCTGCCTTGTCTTCCTGTCCCAGGCGACTGGCGCTGGTGGCCAGACCACGATGGGCTTCCAGGGAGTGTGGATCGATCGATAAAACCTGTTCGAACAACTGGGCGGCCCGGTCGTTTTCCTGTTGACCCAGGGCTACTTGAGCCAGATTGAGCAAGGCTCCGGGATGTTGGGGATCGATGGCCAGCGCAGCCATGAAGGCGGTCTTTGCCGCTTCGAGATGGTCGGTATCCACCAGGCCCGTGCCCAGATTGATCCAGGCGCCGAGATGGTGGGGGTCGAGGGCCAGGACGGCCAGATACTGTGCGCGGGCCAGGAGAAGGGCGGCACGGGTCCCTGGTCGGGCCAGAAAATTGGCCCAGTTGAAGCGTAAGTCGGGACTGTCGGGTGCCTGTTGAATCGCCGCTTCATGATGTTGGCGCGCTTCGCTTTCCAGACCCAGATGTTCCTCGGCCAAAGCCAGATTCGCCAGGACCAGCGGATGAGGGTGACGCGCCTCCAGCATCTGGAGGGCCTGATGAGCAAGATGCCAGGCCCCTGACTGGAGAAGGCCGAGCGCAGCTCGAAACTGGGTCTCCTCTTCTCCGGTCAGGGAAGTCATTTAGCGTACTTTGATATGCAGTTCACGCAATTGCTGTTCAGAAACTCCGCTGGGCGCCTGAGTCAGCAGACATTGGGCGCGTTGGGTCTTGGGAAAGGCGATGACATCACGGATCTGCTCTGCGCCGGTCATCATGGCCACCAGGCGATCGAAGCCGAAGGCGATTCCGCCATGGGGCGGGGCACCGTACTGGAGGGCGTCGAGGAGGAAGCCGAATTTGGTCTGGGCTTCTTCGGGGCCGATATTGAGGGCGCTGAAGACCTTGGACTGGATATCGGCACGGTGAATTCGTACCGATCCTCCCCCGATTTCCCAGCCGTTGAGGACCATGTCATAGGCCTGGGCCAGCGCCTGGGAGGGGTCGCTGTCGAGAAAGGCTTCATGACCTTCACGGGGGGCCGTGAAGGGGTGATGCAAGGCAACCCAGCGCTGACTGTCATCGTCGAATTCAAACATGGGAAAGTCCACGACCCACAGGGGCTTCCAGCCACCCGTGGAGAATCCGCGTTCATGTCCCAATTTGACGCGCAGGGCACCCAGTGCATCGTTCACGACTTTGGCGCGGTCGGCTCCAAAGAAGATCAGATCGTCATTTTCTGCGCCCGTGCGTTCCAGGATCAGGCGCAGGGTGGTTTCGTCCAGGAACTTGACGATCGGAGATTGCAGGCCCCGATCATTGGGTTGGGTGCGGTCATTGACCTTGATGTAGGCCAGCCCCTTCGCCCCATAAATCTTGACGAAGGTGGTGTAGTCATCGATTTCCTTGCGCGTCAGGGAACCGCCGCCAGGAATACGCAGGGCGGCGACCCGTCCATCCTTCAGATCGGCTGCGGCACGGAACACCTTGAAATCCACCTGTTTCATGGCATCGGTCAACTCGGTGAATTCGAGGGGGATGCGCAGGTCGGGTTTGTCCGAGCCGTAACGGTGCATGGCTTCGGCCCAGGTCAGACGGGGGAAGGAGGCGCCGAGATCAGCCTGGATGGTGGTCTGAAAGAGGTGGCGGGCCAGACCTTCCATCATCTCCATGATTTCAGGTGCGGTCAGGAAGGAAGTTTCGATATCGATCTGGGTGAATTCCGGTTGACGATCGGCGCGCAGATCTTCATCGCGAAAACATTTGGTGATCTGATAGTACCGGTCGAAACCGGACACCATCAGCAGTTGTTTGAACAATTGGGGCGACTGGGGCAAGGCATAGAATTCGCCCCGATGAACGCGGCTCGGCACCAGGTAATCGCGCGCCCCTTCCGGTGTGGACTTGGTCAGCATGGGGGTTTCGATGTCGATGAACCCCAGATCGTCCAGATAACGCCGCACAGCCATGGCAGCCCGATAGCGCAACTGGAAATTCTGCTGCATCGCCGGGCGGCGCAGGTCAAGGTAGCGGTATTCGAGGCGCACCTGTTCGGAGAGATGGTCATCGTCCAGCATGAAGGGCGGGGTGAGTGAAGGATTCAGGACTTCCAGTCGGTGGGCCACGACCTCGATTTCCCCGCTCTTCAAGTGGTCGTTGCGGGTGCCTTCCGGGCGCAGTCGGACCTGCCCGGATACCTTCAGGACAAATTCGTTGCGGATGCCTTCGGCGATGGCGAAGGTCGCGGCGTCCTCCGGGTTGGCAACGATCTGAACCAGTCCTGCGCGATCCCGCAGGTCGATGAAGATGACCCCGCCGTGGTCGCGACGGCGATGGGCCCAGCCAAACAGGGTGACGGTGTGATCCAGATAACGGCGGTCAATCAGGCCGCAATAGTCAGTACGCATGAACAGAGGGTCTCAAGTGATGGAACGGGACGAACGACAGCATGATTATATATTCTTCGGGTGGTGCTTCTGGCGGGGTTCCACGACTCCCATGGAAATGATGTGCTTGAGCGCATCATCCACTGAAATATCCAGTTCGATGACTTCCCGACAGGGGACCATGAGGAAGAAGCCGGAAGTGGGATTGGGGGTGGTCGGTACATACACGTTCAGGTGCGGTTCGCCCAGATGGGCCGCCACCAGTTCCTGCGGGATCCCGGTTTGAAAGGCCAGGGTCCAACTGTCGCCATGCGGGTAGCGGATGAGCAGGACTTTGCGGAACGCTTGCCCCGAACTGGAAAAAAGGGTGTCGCTGACCTGTTTGACACTGCTGTAGATGCTGTTGACGACGGGGATTTTGTCGAGCAGGCGCTCGCCCAGGGTCAACAGGCGTTGTCCAAGGAAATTGGCGGCCACGGCACCCGTCAGGAACACGATACACAGGGTGAGAAGTACGCCCAACCCAGGGATGTTCATGCCAAACAAGGCTTCCGGGCGCAGGTTCGGCGGCAGCAGGAAGAGCGTCTGATCGAGCGTGGTGACGATGACTCGCAGAACCCACAGGGTGATGACCACCGGGATCAGGACCACGATCCCGGTAATGAAGTAGCGCTTCATCCGCAGGCCGGACAGGGGCCGTTGGCGCAGGGCGGCGGGGCGGCATCGGTGCTGGGTGCCGGACTTTCCGCGGCATTGCTCCCTTTGTTGCTCCCTTTGAAGTCCGTGGCATACCAGCCGCTACCCTTCAGTTGGAATCCTGCCGCCGTCAACTTCTTGGCCAGGGTTGCCTGACCACAGGCAGGGCATTGGACAGGGGCAGGGTCGGAAATCTTTTGCAGAACTTCGATTTCCTTGCCACAATTCGTGCAGCGGTAATCGTAAAGGGGCATGATGGTATCTCCATTGAAATTCACGGAATGAACGGGGGGGAAGGTCGTTGAATGACCAAGGCTTGAACCCGCAGGCTCTTCCGTACGATTCAGAAACAATTATTGGCGATAATAGCATAGGACGATGGGTACCTGGCTTCGTCACCCCGGTGTATTGGGGTGAATGTAAGGAAAATCAAGAGAAAAGGGAACCTAACCCGAAGCGGGGGTTCTACGGTGGTGGGCCCTGTGAGGGTAAGGCACCTGAAATAACAGACGAGGAGACAGGCAGAATGCGCAAATCGATGGGGAGATGGGGGGTCGCGTGGCTGGGATTGTGGATGGTGCAGGGAGTCCTGGCCTCTGCCCTTCCTCCCGGCGTGACGGAAGTGACTCGCGTGGAAGGGGTCACGGAATATCGTCTGGCCAACGGGTTGCAAGTCTTGCTGGCGCCTGATGACAGCAAGCCGACCACGACGGTCAACGTAACCTATCGGGTGGGTTCGCGCATGGAAAGTTACGGCGAGACCGGCATGGCGCATCTGCTGGAACATCTCATGTTCAAGGGCACCCCCAAACACCCCGATATCATGGGCGGTCTGACCAGTCACGGGATGCGTCCCAACGGGACTACCTGGTTTGACCGGACCAATTACTTCGAATCCTTTCCTGCTTCGGACGCCAACCTGGACTGGGCGCTCAAGATGGAAGCCGACCGCATGGTACATTCCAACGTGGCGCGCAAGGATCTCGACAGCGAGATGACGGTGGTTCGCAACGAGATGGAACGGGGAGAGAATGACCCGGGCGATGTTCTGATGGACAAGATTATGGCGGCGGCATTCCAGTGGCACAACTACGGGAAGTCCACCATCGGTGCGCGAAGTGACGTGGAAAATGTCAATATCGCCCATCTGCAGGCTTTTTATCACAAGTATTATCAGCCGGACAATGCCACCCTGGTCGTGGCCGGGCGCTTTGACACGGCCCGCACCCTCAGTGAAATCCAGGGAACTTTCGGGCAGATTGCGCGCCCCCGGCGGGTACTGGAACCGACCTATACCCTCGATCCCGTTCAGGATGGCGAACGGCAGGTGATCCTGCGGCGGGTGGGCGATGTACAGTATGTGGAAGCGGTCTATCACACCGTGGCGGCAGCCAGTCCCGACAGTCCGGCTTTCGAGGTGTTGGCCCAGGTTCTGGGGGACACGCCGACGGGACGGCTGCACAAGACCTTGGTGGAAACCGGGTTGGCAACCAGTATTGGCGCGGACTATTTCAATCTGGCAGAGCCTGGAGTCCTGTTCCTTCAGGCCGAAGTGCGCAAGGACCAGAAACTGGATGACGTGCGCGATGCTTTCCTGGCTACCGTGGAGAAAATCAAGGAACAACCCGTCACGGCTCAGGAGGTGGCACGGGCCGAGGCCAACCTGCGCAACGATATCGACAACACTTTCAACGATCCCGAAAAGTTTGGCATTGCCCTGTCTACGGCGATCGCCAATGGGGACTGGCGTCTTTTCTTCCTGAACCGTGACCGCCTGGCCAAAGTGACTCCGGCGGATGTGCAACGGGTGGCCGTGTCTTATCTCATTCCCAGCAATCGTACGCTCGGGTTGTTCATTCCGACCGCCAACCCTCTGCGTGCGCCTGAGCCGCAACGGGTGGATGCCGAAGCGCAACTGCAGGGCTACCAGGGCAATCCTGATTACCAGGCGGGCGAGGCCTTTGACGTGTCTCCGGCCAATATTCAGAAGCGGACCCAATGGATGACGTTGCCCGATGGGTTGAAGGTAGCTTTGCTGTCCAAGAAAACCCGTGGCAATACGGTCCATGCTCAACTGAGTTTGCATTTTGGGACCGCAGATTCGTTGCTGGGCAAGGAGCAGGTGGGGAACTTTGTGGCGGGATTACTGGACCGGGGGGCGGATGGCATGACTCGTTCCGAAATCCAGGATAAATTCACGGCACTCAAGGCACAGGTGGCTTTTTCGGGGTCGGCCACGGGTCTGACGGTCTCGATCCAGACGGTCAAAGAGAATCTGCCCGCCACTCTCGATCTGGTGACGCATATTTTGCGCCACCCTGCCTTTCCCGAGAGTGAATTCAAGCAATGGCGCGAGGCCAGTCTGGCTGACGTGGAAGAAAGCCGGAGCGACCCTCAGGCCATGGCGTCCAATTTGCTGCACCGTTATTTCAACCGTCATCCCCGAGGGGATCTGCGTTACACCGCCACGTTTGACGAAACCGCAGAAGATATCAAGGCGGTTACGCGGGATCAGGTCGTCCAGTTCTATCAGCGCTTCTATGGGGCATCCCATGGCGAACTGGCTGTCGTGGGTGATTTCGATCCGGTGTCTGTGCGCGCTACGCTCGAGCAGGGGTTGGGCCAGTGGGCGAATGCAGAGCCCTATGTCGTGGTGCTGGATGATTATCAGGCGTTTCCCGGAAAAACACTGCAGGAGGACGTGGCGGACAAGGCCAACGCCGTGTTTCTGGCCTGGCAACCCTTGCCGATCAAGGATGATGACCCTCAGGCACAGGCGCTCACGCTGGGCAATTACGTATTGGGCGAAGGGTTTTTGAATTCGCGCCTGGCTACCCGCATCCGTCAGAAGGAAGGGTTGAGTTACGGGGTGGGTTCCTTCCTGCGTCTCAACGACCAGGTGCCCAACAGCGCCTTCGGCGCTTACGCCATCTACGCGCCGCAAAACCGGGCACGTTTGGTCAAGGCGTTCGATGAAGTGATTGCCCAGGTACTGGGACAGGGGCTGACCCCGGCAGAAATCGAGGCAGGAAAAGCCGCCCTGATGCAGTCGCGGAAACTGTCGCGGGCCCAGGACCGCTCCCTGGCGGCTCAACTCGACAAACTGATGTTCGATCGGCGCGACGCCACTTTCCTGGCGCAACAGGATGATCAGGTCATGGCGGCCGATTCCGCCAGCGTCAATCAGGCGCTGAAGCAGTATCTGGACCCCGCGCGCTTTGTGACCGTCTATGTGGGGGATTTTGCGGCAAGGAAACCGTGACCTATAAAATCCCCGAATCCGTGCTGGTGGTCATTTATACGCCAGCCGGGTATGTCCTGTTGATCGAACGGGCCGATGCTCCCGGGTATTGGCAATCGGTGACGGGTAGTCGCGAGACGCCGGACGAACCGTTGTGGGAAACGGCGCGGCGTGAAGTGGCGGAGGAAACCGGCTTGTTTGCAACCCCGGCCACCTTGAAAGACTGGAAGGAGGCCCGGGTCTACGAAATCTACCCCCGCTGGCGGCATCGCTATGCGCCGGGAGTGACCCGGAATACCGAACACCGTTTCGGGTTGCGGGTTCCGGAGCCAGTATCCGTGACATTGAGTTCTCGCGAGCACGTCCGGCAGGTTTGGTTGCCCTGGCAGGAAGCGGCCCTGCAATGTTTTTCCTGGACCAATCAGGAAGCCTTGCGGGATCTTCCCCGGCATATGGCTACGCCTGGGTGAACGGTTCCTTTTGGCAAAGGCATTGACAGAGTGATTTTGGCGCAATATAATCGGCAGTTCTTTTCATGAAATAGTGAACGCTGTTATGAAAACCTTTTCCGCTAAAGCGCATGAAGTCCAGCGCGACTGGTTTGTGGTAGATGCCACGGACCTGGTGCTTGGACGGTTGGCCAGCCAGATTGCCCTGCGTCTGCGAGGCAAACACAAAGCCATTTATACCCCCCACGTGGACACGGGTGATTTTATTGTCGTGGTCAATGTGGAGAAGATTCGCGTGACCGGCAACAAGGGCGAAGATAAAAAGTATTACCGCCATACGGGTTATCCCGGCGGGATCTACGAAACCAATTTCAACAAGCTGCAGGCGCGTCATCCTGCGCGGATCCTGGAAAAGGCAGTCAAGGGCATGCTTCCCAAGGGTCCTCTGGGCTATGCCATGATCAAGAAAATGAAAGTCTACGCTGGCGCCGAGCATCCCCATGCCGCGCAGCAACCAAAAACCCTGAGCATTTGAGGTCCTGACCATGATTGGTGATTACTACTACGGAACCGGACGACGCAAGAGCGCAGTGGCCCGGGTGTTCATGAAATCCGGCTCTGGTCGTTTTGAAATCAATGGCAAAACGCTGGACGAATATTTTTCCCGCGAAACGGGTCGGATGGTGGTCCGTCAACCGCTGACCCTGACCAACTATCTGGACGGGTTCGATATTCGCATCAATGTGATCGGTGGCGGCGAGTCCGGTCAGGCGGGTGCGGCCCGTCACGGGATTACCCGTGCCCTGATCGATTTCAATCCCGAACTCAAGACCGTCCTCAAGCAGGCGGGTCTGGTGACCCGCGACGCGCGCGAAGTGGAACGAAAGAAAGTCGGTTTGCACAAGGCACGGCGCCGCAAGCAGTTCAGCAAACGCTAAAGGTCTCACGACCCCAGAAAAAACCGGTGCCCCTCGCACCGGTTTTTTTTCGTGGGGGTATCAGGACTATAATCACCGGAACAAGCCAGGAGAACATAATGATCAAAGTGGGCATCGTGGGGGGTACGGGGTATACCGGTGTCGAGTTGCTGCGCCTGGTGGCACAGCATCCGGAAATGAAGTTGAGCGTGATTACTTCGCGCAAGGAAGCGGGACAAAAGGTGGCGGACCTGTTTCCCAGTTTGCGGGGGCATGTGGACATCGCTTTTTCTGATCCGGCACGGGCGACGAGCCTGAACGACTGCTCGCTGGTATTCTTTGCCACCCCCAACGGGGTAGCCATGGAACAGGCGCGCGAACTGCTGGAGGCAGGCGTTCGGGTCATCGATCTGGCTGCGGACTTTCGCCTGAAAGACGTGGCAGAGTGGGAATCCTGGTATGCCCAGACCCACGCCTGTCCGGATCTGGTGGAGGGAGCCGTGTACGGATTGCCGGAAGTCAATCGGGACTCGATTCGCAGCGCCAATCTGGTCGCCAATCCCGGATGCTATCCGACGGCGGTGCAACTGGGGTTTTTGCCGCTGGTGGAAACCGGGGTGGTGGACCTGAACCACCTCATTGCCGATGTCAAATCAGGCGCGTCCGGGGCGGGGCGGAAGGCCGAGGTCCCGCTCCTGCTGGCGGAGGCAGGGGATAATTTCAAGGCTTATGGGGTACCGGGACACCGTCACCTGCCTGAAATTCGTCAGGGTCTGGCACTGGGGGCGGGACGTGAGGTGGGGTTGACCTTCGTTCCTCACCTGCTTCCGATGATCCGGGGTATTCACGCCACCCTCTATGCACGTCTGACCCGGCGGGATGTGGATCTGCAAGCGCTGTTCGAGGCGCGCTACGCGAATGAACCCTTCGTCGATATCCTGCCCCCCGGCAGTCACCCGGAAACCCGTTCGGTACGGGCCTCCAACCATTGCCGCATCGCGGTGCATCATCCCCAGGGAGGAGACATGGTGGTGGTCCTGGCGGTGATCGACAACCTGGTCAAAGGCGCGGCGGGGCAGGCGGTACAGAACGCCAATCTGATGTTTGACTGGCCGGAAACCCTGGGGTTGACCCAGGTTCCGATTCTGCCTTGAGGTTTTCGGCAGGGAATTCAAAAACTGCTACAATGGACCCATTCTAACCCGAATTTTTCAGGAGAATTCCATGAATGCTCTCACAGAAATGCCTGCGCCCCTGATTCTGACCGACAGCGCTGCCGACAAGGTCAAGGCGCTGATCGATGAAGAAGACAACCAGGACTTGAAATTGCGTGTGTTTGTCACCGGCGGGGGGTGTTCTGGGTTCCAGTACGGTTTTGCGTTTGAGGACGCGGTCAACGAAGACGATACCCAGATGGTCAAGAATGGGGTGACCCTGCTCATCGACCCGATGAGTTACCAATATTTGGTGGGTGCCGAGATCGACTACAAGGAAGATCTGGAAGGGGCGCAGTTCATCATTCGCAATCCCAACGCCAAAACGACCTGTGGCTGCGGATCTTCCTTTTCTTCATGAGTTGGTTTTGTAAATTACTATTGGATTTATAAAACTAACCTCTGTTTTATATTGACTCTAAACAAATCCAGGTGTTAGACTGAAACCTCGGGAATTTCTTCTTTCACCCTTGATTTGTGGAGAGTCCTCATGAAAAAAACCCTTCTCCTGCTCTCCGCCTGGGCGATGTGGAGCGCAGTTTCGTCCGCCTGGAGTTTTGAGCCGCTGCCCGACGTGCCGCCCATTCCCGCAGACAATCCCATGAGCGCCGCCAAGATTGCCCTGGGACAGCAGTTGTATTTTGACAAGCGGCTTTCAGTCGACGGCACCGTATCGTGTAATTCCTGCCACAGCGTGATGGGGAGCGGAACGGATAACCGACCGGTCTCAGTGGGCGTCGGCGGAAAAAAAGGAGGGCGCAATGCGCCCACGGTATGGAATTCGGCATTCCTGAGCGTACAGTTCTGGGATGGTCGGGCCGCCACGCTGGAAGATCAGGCCAAGGGGCCGATCGTGAATTCGGTGGAAATGGGGATGCATTCGCCGGCCGATGCAGAGGCGCGCATTCGTGCCATTCCGGGTTATGTCAGCCAGTTTGAAACGGTCTTTGGCGCACAGAATCCGGTGACCTACGAGAACATTGCCAAAGCCATTGCGGCCTACGAGCGGACCTTGTTGACTCCCCGCAGCCCCTTTGATCGCTACCTGAAAGGAGACAAGACGGCGCTCTCCGAGCAAGCCTTGCGTGGCATGAAAACCGTCGAGAAGATCGGTTGTACGGCCTGCCATACGGGGCCGGATTTTGCCGGTCCTTCCATGCCGGCAGGGCAGGGGTTTTACCAGAAATTCCCCATCTTTGTCGAGAACAACCCCTATGTGGCCAAATACCGGTTGATGGAGGATGACGGTCGTTTCAATGTCACGCATGAGGCGTCGGACAAGCACCTGTGGCGTGTTCAGACATGGCGCAACGTGGCGTTGACCGCCCCCTATTTTCATACCGGGTCCGTTCCGACCCTGGACGAGGCGGTGCGTGTCATGGCGCGCTCCCAGTTGGGGAAGACCCTGACGGAGGCGGAAGTCCAGGATATCGTGGCTTTTCTCAACAGTCTGACGGGAGAATTCCCGGTGCAGAACATGCCGCGTCTGCCCCAGACGCCCAATCGAACATTGACGGCGGAGTGAACTTTACCCTCAGGATTCACTCCCAGCGTTTCCCTCTCCCTCTCCCTCCGCCCAGGAGGGTTTTTTTTGTCCCGGCAGAATGGTATGCACCGCTCGGGTCGGTTGTATAATCCCCCTGATCTGCGGTGAGAGGGTAAATCAGGGAACACGGGACAAGGAACACCATGAAAGCACGAGTGAAATGGGTCGAAGGAATGAGTTTTCTGGGGGAAAGTGGCAGTGGTCACACTTTCTTGATGGATGGGGCACCGGAGGCCGGTGGACGCAATATGGGGGTACGTCCCATGGAGGCGGTTCTGATGGGAACCGGAGGGTGCACGGCCTTCGATGTGGTGATGATGCTGAAACGGGCGCGTGCCGACATCGTGGACTGCGTGGTGGAACTGGAGGCGCAGCGCGCAGAGGAAGATCCGAAGGTATTTACCCATATCCACTTCCACTTCGTGGTGACGGGACGAAATCTCAAGGCTGAACAGGTCCGGCGTTTCGTCGACCTGTCCGCAGAAAAGTACTGCTCAGCCAGTATCATGCTTGGAAAAACTGCCAAGATCACCCACGATTTCGAATTGCGCGAGGTCTCCGGTGACACCCCGTGAGGCGCTGGAAGCTCTTTTTGCCGGCAATGATCTGACCCATGATCAGATGACGGATGTCATGAGCGACATCATGAATGGGGTCACGACGCCCATTCAGACAGCGGCGTTGGTGACTGCCTTGCGTTACAAGGGTGAGACAGTGACGGAATTGGCGGCTGCAGTGCAGGTGATGCGCTCCCTGTCGGTCAAGGTGGATACCACCGGACTGGCCCATGTCGTGGATACCTGCGGTACGGGAGGAGATGGCATGCATACCTTCAACATCTCCACCACGGCGGCATTTGTGGCGGCGGCTGCCGGGGCGCGGGTGGCCAAGCACGGAGGACGGGCCGTTTCCTCCAGCGTGGGGAGTTCAGATGTACTGGAATCTCTCGGGATCGGCATGGCCAGCACAACCCCGGAACGAGCCCAGCAATCATTGCACCGGTGGGGGCTCGGGTTCATGTTTGCGCCCCACCACCATACCGCCATGAAACATTCAGTTTCGGTGCGACGGGAACTGGGTGTGCGCACCCTGTTCAATCTGCTGGGGCCCATGACCAACCCGGCGGGAGCGCCCAACCAGTTACTGGGGGTTTTTGCGGCCCATTTCACCCAACGATTGGCGGCAGTCCTGCGTCAATTGGGTACGCGTCACGCCATGGTGGTTCATGGGAGCGATGGGTTGGACGAAATCACCCTGTCCGGGCCGACCCATGTGGCCGAACTCCGCGAGGGAGAAATTCGTGAATACCTGTTTCATCCGCATCAGGTGGGCATGGAACCTGCTCCCCTGAATGGACTGTTGGTCAAGAATGCCGAGGAATCCCGTCGTCTGTTGCTGTCCGTATTGGAGGATGAAGCCGGACCCGCGCGGGATATCGTCCTGCTGAATGCGGGAGCCGCCCTCTATGTGGCGGGCGTGACGACTTCCCACCGTGACGGGGTGGAACTGGCGCGGGCCACGCTGACCTCTGGAGCCGCCCGCCAACGGCTGGAAGATCTGGTGTCCTGGAGTCGGACATGAGCGATATCCTGTCTGCCATCATGGCCACCAAGGCCCAGGAAGTGGCCGCAGCACAGGTCCGCGTTCCTCTGGCCCAACTTAAGGAACAGGTTTTCGACGCCCCGCCTCTGCGCGATTTTACGGCAGCGCTCCGGGACAGGGTACAGGCTGGGCAATCTGCCGTGATTGCCGAAATCAAAAAGGCCAGTCCCAGCAAGGGCGTATTGCGGGAGGATTTTGATCCCGCAGCCATTGCCCGTTCTTACGCCGGGCATGGCGCCGCCTGTTTGTCCGTGTTGACGGATCGGGAATATTTTCAGGGGAGTGCGGCGTACCTGCAGTCCGCCCGCGCAGCCTGTTCCCTGCCCGTTCTGCGCAAGGACTTTCTCTGTAGTCCCTACCAGGTTTACGAGGCCCGTTGCATGGGGGCCGATGCCATCCTGTTGATCGTGGCCGCACTGGATTTGGCGCGTCTGCATCAACTGGAGAGCCTGGGGCATGCCCTGGGGATGGCCGTACTGGTGGAAGTTCATGATGAACGGGAACTGGCTCTGGCCCTGCAACTGGATTCGCCCCTGATCGGGGTCAACAATCGCAACCTGCGGACTTTTGAAACCCGCCTGGAGACATCCCTCGAGTTGCGTGTTCAAATCCCTGAAGACCGTTTGATGATCAGCGAAAGCGGCATCGCTACCCCGGCACAGGTGACCACTTTGAGGGAGGCGGGGATCCACGCCTTTCTGGTGGGGGAGACTTTCATGCGTGCGGCCGACCCCGGGGCGATGCTTGCCCGACTGATGGGAGATTCGGAGGGATCGGAATAGCCGAGTTACAACTCGTTACAATGTGTCTTCGCAACAGTCGATAGGATGGCGCACCAATCCAGTTCAACGGGGGTCGGTGCGCGGGTTGGAAATGGTTTTGAAGGAGGTACGATGAAAAAATCGCTCTGGATGAGTGTCCTTTTTCTGTCGCTGGCGGGCTGTGGTCCCATGATGATGGGCGGTGGCTACGGAGGCGACTATCCCGGCTATGGAGGGTTCGGCGGGATGGACATGGGCTTTGGCGGCATGGATGGTGGGGGAATGGAGGGTTTTGGTGATGGTGGCTTCGGTGGTGATGACGATGACTGAGAATGGAGACACAATGATGAAAAAAGCCTTACGGATGACGATGTTATTGATGGCCCTCAGCGTGACTGGCGCGTATGCCCAGGATTATCCTGCCGCGCCGCCGCCGCCCAATGAGCCTGCGCCTGCACCCGGGTCGCACGGAGATCCCGTAGGGAATGCGCAGCGGCATCTCGATGAGTTCAAGCAGGAATTAAATTTGAATCCGGGTCAGCAAGCCGCCTGGGATCGTTACGCGAAGGATACCCTGAGCGCGGTTCAGGAAATTCGGGATCAGACTGCGGCGGCAGGCAAGCAGACGGATGTGCAGCCGGCGCCGGTGCGTTTCGACCAGCACATTGCCCTGATGCGTCAGCGCCTCAAGGAATTTGAAAAGATGGATCAGGCCCTGAAGGATTTCTACAACACCTTGACCCCCGCTCAGAAGGCAATTGCCGACCAGCACTTTTCGCGTCTGCGGCATTGATCGGCTGACGACTTCCGCTTTCCCACCCCCCCTTCAAAACTTGCTCTGAAGCACGTTCGAGATGGTTATGTTTAGAGATCGGGATTCAACTCTATGATGTCAGGTATTGTAAAGTTAGCACTGAATCGGCCATATACGTTCATCGTCATGGCGATTTTGATCATGCTGGGGGGGATCTTTAGCGTCATCCGGACCCCGACGGATATTTTCCCCAATATCGGAATACCAGTGGTCAGCGCCGTGTGGACGTACAACGGCATGATTCCTTCCGATATGTCAGGACGGGTCATTTATCCCTTCGAGCGTTACCTGACCAGTACGGTCACCAACATCGAGCATATCGAGTCCCAGTCACTGCCCGGGTATGGGGTGGTGAAGATCTTTTTTCAACCGAATGTCGATGTCAACACGGCCATGGCCCAGGTCACGGCCATTTCGCAAACCGTATTGCGTCAGTTGCCCTTCGGGATCACGCCCCCGCTGATCCTCAACTATAACGCGGCAACGGTGCCCATCATCCAGTTGGCGCTGTCCGGAAAAAAGTTTGGTGAATCGACCCTGTTCGATATCGGCCAGAACTTCATGCGTCCCCAACTGGCCACGGTGGAGGGGGCCGGGGTTCCTTCTCCCTACGGGGGTAAGGTGCGCGAAATCATGGTGGATCTGAACCCCATTGCCATGCAGTCCAAGGGGGTCTCGGCCGCAGACATTGGAAAAGCTCTGGCGGAACAGAACCTTATCATTCCGGCGGGGACGGAAAAAATCGGCAGGTTCGAATATAACGTTTATCTCAATGACAGTCCGGTGGATTTCAAGGAACTGAATGAGATGCCGGTCAAGGTGGTACAGTCCAAATCCAATATCCACGAGGCTCAGAGCCCTGCGATCTTGTTGCGGGATGTGGCCTATATCCGGGATGGCTATCCACCCCAGATCAACATCGTAAAAGTGGATGGTCAAAAGTCCGTCTTGCTGACCATTCTCAAAAATGGGGACACCTCGACGTTGACCATTGTGGACGATGTCAAAAAGATGGTCCCCAAACTGCTCGCGGGTCTTCCCGACGGACTGAAAGTACAGCAATTGGCGGATCAATCGGTGTTTGTCAAGGAAGCCATTTCCGGCGTGGTTCGGGAAGGGGTGACGGCGGCACTCCTCACTAGTTTGATGATCTTGCTGTTCCTGGGCAGTTGGCGTTCGACATTGATCGTCAGCCTGTCGATTCCTTTATGTATCCTCTCTTCCATTGCGGTTTTGTCCATGCTGGGCGAAACCCTGAATGTCATGACCTTGGGTGGACTTTCTCTGGCAGTGGGGATTCTCGTGGATGATGCGACGGTGATGATCGAGAATATCAATCATCACCTGGAAATGGGCAAGAAGGTGCGGGTGGCTATTACCGAAGCGGCGGGGCAGATTGTCCAACCGGCTTTTGTTTCGACCTTCAGTATCTGTATCGTGTTTATCCCCATGTTTTTCCTGACCGGGGTCTCCAAGTATCTGTTTGTTCCCATGGCCGAGGCGGTGGTCTTTGCCATGATCGCCTCCTTTATTCTGTCCCAGACCTTTGTGCCCACCATGGCCAACTTCCTCCTGAAGGCCCATGATCATCATCATGCCCATCATGAACCCGAGGGGAAAAAAGGGCCCATGGTAAAGGTTCTTCTTGCCCTCAATCGGTTTCAGCATGGTTTTGAGAAACGTTTTACGACCCTGAGGTGGGGATATACCAGTATGCTGGAACGGGCGGTGAGCAATCGCAAACGTTTCATTCCCATCTATATGTCGGTGGTCATGGTTTCTTTTGTCCTGCTCCCATTTCTGGGCAGAGACTTTTTCCCTGCAGTAGATGGCGGGCAGATCAAAATGCACATCCGTGCCCAGGTGGGAACCCGGGTAGAAAGTACCGCCTCGTTGACGGACAAGATCGATGCCTACATTCGGACCGTCGTTCCGTCCAAGGAACTGGAAGGGATCGTGGATAACATCGGGCTGCCCGTGTTCCCTATCAATTTGGCGTACATCAACACAGGAACCATCGGTCCTCAGGATGCGGACATCATGATCTCGTTGAAGGAAGATCATCACCCCACGGAAAACTACGTCAGAGAACTGAGGCGTGCATTGCCGAGACACTTTCCTGGCGTAGAGTTTGCCTTCTTGCCTGCGGATATGGTGGGGCAGATCCTGAATTTCGGATCACCGGCCCCCATCGATATTCAGGTGGGTGGCCCTAACTGGGATGAAAACTACAAATACATCCAAATGATGCGCAGCAAACTGGAACTGATCGACGGGATTGCCGATGCGCGGGTTCAGCAGTCCACCAACTATCCCCAGTTCAATGTGAACGTCAATCGGATCCTGGCCAAAACCCTGGGGTTTTCGGAAATGGATGTGACGAACAGTTTGGTCAGCACGTTATCGGGGAGTTTTCAGGTGGCACCGACCTTCTGGCTCAATCCACAAAACCGGGTATCCTACCCGATCGTGGTACAAACCCCCCAATATCGGGTGGACACCTTGTCGGATCTGGAGAACACCCTGGTGAGCAGCGCCAGTACGCACAAAGTACAGGTGTTGGGTGCCCTCGCTAGTATTACGCGGGACCGGGGCGATGCGGTGGTGACCCACTACACCATCATGCCCAGTTTCGACTTGCTGGCGACGACTCAGGATCGCGATCTGGGGGGCGTTTCCTCGGATGTGCATAAACTGATTGAACAGACCAAGGGGTCAATTCCCAAGGGGGCCACGGTGCGGTTGCTGGGTCAGGTGCCCATCATGGAATCTTCCTTCTCGGGTCTGCTCATGGGCCTGGTATTTTCCATCGTGCTGATTTACCTGTTGATCGTCGTGAACTTCCAGTCCTGGCTGGACCCCTTCGTGATCATTACGGGGTTGCCAGCCGCGTTGGCGGGGATTGTCTGGATGTTATTCATCACCCATACGAGAATCTCTGTGCCCGCACTGACCGGTGCCATCATGTGTATGGGGACGGCGACGGCCAACAGTATTCTGGTGATCAGTTTTGCGCGGGAACGTCTGGCCATCAACAAGAATTCCACGTTGGCCGCGATCGAAGCCGGATACTCTCGTTTCAGACCGGTGTGCATGACGGCATTGGCCATGATCATCGGGATGGCGCCGATGGCGTTGGGACTGGGAGAAGGTGGAGAACAGAATGCTCCCTTGGGGCGCGCAGTCATCGGGGGACTGATGTTTGCGACCGTGACGACGTTACTATTTGTTCCGGTGGTGTTTAGTCTGGTCCATGCCAAGGATAAGTTTGACGTGGAAAGCGATGAGGGTAACGGTCTTGAAGGCCGATCAGAAGAAATGAATGGAGCCAGCCATGCAGGATGAAGATCTGTTTGATATCGATGAACTAAAAAGTCTTCCCAAAAAAAGCATCAAACCGATGGCATGGGTTGCGGGGGTACTGGCCATTTGCTTGGCGGTATGGGGGATTTTTTCTCGTGACCGCGATGCCCGCGAATTGCATGTCTGGACGGAAGCCCAGGCCATTCCCTCGGTCAAGGTATTACATCCGTACCGCAGCGATAAAACGGCCAGTCTGATTTTACCGGGGAATATTCAGGCTTATTATCAGGCGCCGATTTTTGCGCGCGTCAATGGCTATCTCAAGTTCTGGTACCACGATATCGGCGATCGGGTGAAAGCAGGGGATGTCTTGGCCGTGATCGACACGCCCGATTTGGACCAACAATACGAACAAGCCAAGTCCAAAGTTCTCAAGGCTAAAGCGGATCAGGTTTTGGCTCAAATCACGGCAGATCGCTGGCAGAAGTTAGTGGTGACCGATGCGGTCTCGAAACAGGAACGGGATCAGAAAGTAGCCAATCTGGAAGTACAAAAGGCGGAGGTGAAAGGCGCCGAAGCCGATCTTGGAAACGTACAGGCCTTTGAAGATTTCAAAAAGTTGCGAGCTCCGTTTGATGGGGTGGTAACTGCTCGGAAGACCGATATTGGTGCACTGATCGATGCGGGTAAGGGGGAAGAATTGTTTACGGTCTCCCAGATCAATCCCCTGCGTCTTTATGTCCCTGTCCCACAGTTCTATGTGCCCATGGTCAAGTTGGGGATAGAGGCTACGCTGGAGGTCCCCGAGTATCCGAATAGCGTATTCAACGGTACCGTCATACAGATTTCAAAAAACATCAGTCAGAAAACTGGAACCATGCTTGCCGAGTTGATTCTGGATAATTCCGAACAGCGTTTATCCCCAGGAGACTATGCGAAGGTCAAGTTCAGCCTGTCTGGAAAAGAAGATAACAGTCTGCGTGTACCTTCCAGTGCACTCATTTTGAGGACCGATGGAATACGGGTAGCCGTGGTGAACAAGGATGACCGTATTCAACTGAAGAAAATTAATGTGGGGCGTGATTTCGGGCGCGATGTGGAGGTCCTGGCGGGAGTCACCACGTCGGATAATGTGGTGGATAGCCCACCGGATTACATCTTCGAAGGAGAAAAAGTCACCGTAATGCCTGCCAAGGCAGCCCCAGGAAAATAACATGAAACCACTGGGCACATTTCTCTATTCGGCGCTGACCATTGCCCTATTGGGCGGATGTTCCTTCATTCCCGATTACCATCGCCCCGACAACTGGAAGAGCGGGGTCTTCAAGGAAGACGGGCCATGGCGTCTGGTGCACCCAGCGGATGCAGAATCGCGGGGTGACTGGTGGACGTACTTTAATGACGCCACGTTGAACCAGATGGAGAAGGAACTTAATAGCGACAACTTTGTGATTCAGGAAGCGCTGGAACGGTATGACCAAGCCACGGCATTCCTGACGCAACAGGATGCCCAACTGTATCCTCAAATCAATTTCATGGGGGACGTTACCACCAACCGCCAATCTGCCCATCGCTTGTACCGTAACGGGAATCAGGCCAATGTCAATGGTGATACGATTGGAGGGATTGGGTTTGTCTATGAGATTGACTTTTGGGGCGCCATCAGAAGTGCCATCGCTTCCGCCGAGGCATCGGCACAAGCCAGCAAGGCGGATATCGAGTCGGCGCGTCTCAGTCTGGAAGCATTGCTGGCCAGTGATTACGTCAAGTTGAGAGGGCTGGATTCGGAGATCGGTCTGCTGGAAGTGACGGTGAAGGATTACGAGCATGAACTTGAATTGATGCAACAACGGCATGACGTGGGGATTACCTCCGGCCTCGATGTGGCACGTTCCAAGGCGCTTCTGGAAGAAACCCGGGCACAGGTGGCCAAAACGGTAGGCGCACGGGCACTCTATGAGCATTCCATTGCGGTACTGCTGGGGCGGGAACCGTCCACCTTTACCCTGAAGGCGGATACCGAGTGGATATACCATGCCCAATATGCGGCCATTCCCAAGGTCATTCCCTCGGAAGTCCTGCAACGGCGACCGGATATCGCAGCTGCAGAGCGGAACATCGTGGCGGCCAATGATCAGGTCGGTGTGGCCAGAACCGCTTTCTTCCCGACCATTTCGCTGATGGCGCTGGCCGGTTTTGAAAACAACGGGTATGGCGCACTGGCTACGGCCCCGAATTCCTTCTGGTCCCTGGGACCCCTGGCGTTTTATAACATCTTTGATGCAGGGTTGCGTCAGGCCGTGGTGGATCAGGCAACCTCCAAGACCCGTCAACAGACCGACAAATATCGTCAGACTGTTTTGGTCGCGTTCAAGGAAGTCGAGGACAGCCTGTCCCAGATCAATAATTTGACGACGGATGATGAACACCAGAAGTTGGCCGTGGAAGCAGCGCGCCGAACCTTCGATTTGGCGAATCATCGGTACATCGAGGGTGCTTCCAACTATCTAGATGTGATCGACGCGGAAGCCATACGACTGCGCACCGAACGGGAAGAAATTTATGTACGTACGGCGCTCAACCAGTCCGTGGTGGATCTGGTACGCAGTATCGGGGGTTCCTGGTAAATCGGTAGCCTGACATTCATACAGGCATAAAAAAGCGGTGGGGAAATTCCCCACCGCTTTTTTTGTTGGCAGTGCGTTGAAGATTACATGGGGTAGAAACGAATACTCGTGAGAATCATGTTGTCAAAGGTATAGGGAGTGAATGCACCGCCGTATTGGCTGGCGCGCACCGAGAAGGCACTGACTCCGGTATGGGAATACTGTACCCCGACTTTGGCGGCTCCATAGTAACCTTTATAGGCTGCCCACCAGAACCCGATGGTTTCCTGGGTGACGCTGTGCAAATCGTAGGGGGTGAACCCGCTCAGAGCGGCTTGGGATGTGAACTGTCCCGGATTGGCCAGGACGTTGTTTCCGTATCCGTAGGTCTGTCCGCCCGAACCGTAGGTATAACCGTTGATCCAATCCCGTCCGATATCGGCATAGATATCGAAGGTGGGCTTGACGTGCAAGGTCAGGCCGGTCAGGAGGGATCCTCCGCGCATGGGGGTCAGTTCACCGTTGGGTCCGATGGTGGCATCACTCAGGGTGGAGGTGCCGTAACGTCCGACCCCATTTCCGTACAGTCCGCTGATCTTGAAGTCCAGGGTATGGGGGATGATTTTCAGGACCGACCCGAAGCCCAGGGAGCCGGCCCAACTGCTCTGTCCGGCAGCCGTGACATTGGGATTGGTATAGGTGCCGTCAAAGTTGCGCAACATGCCGAAGACTTCATAATGACCCAAATTGGTTTCCATGGCCAGTTTGCCGATGATGTCCGGAAACTTGTTGACCGAGTAATTGCCGGGAGTCAACAGTCCGCCCGCCTGGGCGGGGAGGGTGTAATTGTTGAGAACCCCATTGGGGGTGGACCCTGCTACGCCAGAAGTCTGGGATTGTTCCAGGGAAATCGCGGCCCAGTATTTCTTGTCCCAGTCTTTAACGACGCGAATCTGAGCTTGCCGGTTCCACACGAAGCCGGGCATGTACTCTGCGTCGATGACAACAGGAATTTCTTCATTGCGCGGGGTGACCCCCTGGGTGTTCAGGACGGCCAGGGACCAGCTCTGGCCCGCCAGCATATGCCACCCTACGTCCGTCCAGTCGATGTTGGTGTACAGATGCCGGACGCGCGCCGTATAAGAGTTGCTCTGGGTGCCGTTGGCTGTGGGGCTGTCTCCCAACCAGTCCATTTCGTAGTATCCGGTGACCAGAGTATTCTTGTCTGCATTGCCCTGGGCCATCACCGAGAAGCGGGACTGGCGGGCCGTGGCGTTGAAACTGGACTGATTGTAATAGCCCGAGGCTGCCGCCTGACTTTGGGCCGGTGTCAGCAACAGATTGCCGGGGTTGGGGTTGAAAGGAATCTTGCTGAAGGGCGAGTTGATGTCTGCGCCCAGGTTGCTGCTGCGTAACGCATTTTCTTCCGCCAGATATCCGCCGAAGGCCAGGGTGACGCCATCCATGATAAAACCGCCCTGGTTCTTGTTGGTGGTGGGGATCAGGTCCCACTGGTCCTGAATGGCCTTGAACTTTCCGGAAATCTCGAAAGTCTGGGCCTGGAGTTGCTGATGCTGGCCTTCGAGTTCCTGGCTCTTATTGGAAAGTTGTTGGGTCTTGTCCACAATCTCCTTGTTTTTATCGGCGATTTCCTTGTTCTTGTCCGCGATTTCCTTGTTCTTTTTCTGGATTTCTTCCATTTGCGCCTTCATTTCCTGCAGGCGTTGTTCCAGTTCATTGACCTGCTGCTGCATCTGCTGGATTTGTTGGTCATCGGCGAAGGCTGTCGGGAGAACCAGGGCAGAGAGCAGGGCGGCAACGGTTCGTTTGGCGGTTAAACTCTTTTTCGAGACGCCTGGACAGGCTCTCGAAGGGGATGTGTCATATCGTGTATTAGACATGGTAAACTTTTCCAAATTAATGGGTTAGGTATGGGACTTCCGTGACTCCGTAACACTTTGACATAGGTTTGTGACCGAACCGTGACAGTCAAATGACACTTTTATGACAGTTCGTTAAGGGGAAGTGCCCGAGGTGAAATCTCTGCTGGCCAGGTTCTGAGGTAGAATGGGCGCCATTGTTCTGGAGCGTTGCCATGACTGAATTGCCCCTTTCTGCCGATCTGAAAAGTACCGTCCTGATCGAGGCGCTGCCCTACATCCAGCGTTTTCATGGCAAGACCATCGTGATCAAGTACGGGGGGAATGCCATGACGGAAGTCGCGCTTCAGGAAAAATTTGCGCGCGATGTGGTGTTGCTCAAACTGGTTGGGATGAATCCGGTGGTGGTTCACGGCGGCGGACCTCAAATCGGTGAGTTGTTGAAGCGGGTCGGCAAGCAAAGCGAGTTCATCCAGGGCATGCGGGTCACCGATGATGAAACGCTGGATGTGGTGGAAATGGTGCTGGGGGGGCTGGTCAATCAGGACATCGTCACCCTCATCAACAAGGCGGGGGGGAATGCGGTGGGGCTGACCGGAAAGGACGGCAACTTCATTCACGCGCGCAAGTTGATGCTCAGGGCCCCCGATACCTCGGAGGAAGCCATCGATATTGGACAGGTGGGGGAGGTGGTGAGTATCGATCCCGGTATCGTCAATCTGCTGTGCCATCAGAACTTCATACCGGTGATCGCGCCGTTAGGCGTGGGTGAGCAGGGGGAGGCGTACAACATCAATGCGGATCTGGTGGCGGGCAAACTGGCGGTGACCCTGCAGGCGGAAAAACTTCTCCTGCTCACCAATACGGCAGGCGTTCTCGATCAGGCCGGCGAGGTATTGACCGGATTGAACGCCCATCGGGTGCAGGCCCTGATCCAGGACGGCACCATTCGGGGAGGCATGCTCCCAAAGGTCGCCTGTGCGCTGGATGCGGTGCAGAACGGGGTCAAGACCGCCCACATCATCGACGGGCGGGTTCCCCACGCGGTCCTTCTGGAAGTATTGACCGACGAAGGGATCGGCACCCTGATTCGAGGCGCCGCGGCCAATCGGGGGTCTTGAGCCGCAGATTCTCGATTTATAGGAAGTTTATCCAAAGTTATCAAAAAAACCTAAACTTGCTATAAATGGGAATGAGTTGGATTGAGGAGCGATTCGGGCGATGGCTCGAATTTGGGATAGGGTGGACACAATGCTGACAGATTTGATGGCCAAGGTGAAGTTGCCGAAATTACCCTGCGGCGCATTTTCGGGCACGGAATTCGAGGGGCGCCAGCACAGTCCCCTGGATCGGATCCTGGGTGAGTTCGATCGCGCCTTGCGAACTTTGGCCGCCCCTGCCCTGGGCACGCGCCCGAATCCGGCCCGGGGGTTGCCGGAAGCCGAGTTTGCTCCGGCCGCCCGTCAGCACACGGCCCGCCTCATGCGCATCAATCATACCGGGGAAGTTTGTGCCCAGGCGCTCTATCAGGGGCAAGCCCTGACGGCCCGTATCTCTGCCAACCGGGAGGCCCTGCGCGGGGCGTCAAACGAAGAAGTGGACCACCTGGCCTGGTGTGAGGCGCGGATTGGCGAATTGGGTGGACGGACCAGTTTCCTCAATCCGATCTGGTACGCGGGATCGTTGGTCCTGGGGGTGGCGGCTGGGTTGGCTGGAGATCGTTGGAGCCTGGCCTTTCTCAAGGAAACGGAACGGCAGGTGGAAGGGCATCTGGCGGGGCATCTGGCTCAGATCCCCGCCAGCGATCAGCGCACCCGCGCCATTGTGGAACAGATGAAAAAGGACGAGGCCGGGCACGCCGAGTTGGCCCAACATCTGGGGGCTGCGGAATTTTCGCCGCTGCTGAAACAGGCCATGCGCCTGTCGTCCAAACTCATGACCCGCTCGGTTTACTGGGTTTGAGTCAGCGGGGAAATACGCTTCCAGGCCCCTGAACGCCAGCGTGCCCAGAGGGCCAGTCCCAGACAGAAGGCATAGGCGAAGGCGGACAGCCATCCCCCCGTGGCGCCCCATCCCCATTGGGGCAGGAAGTTGACCCAGCCCTGCCCGGGAGAGAAGGTCAGGGCATGGCAAAGGGGCAGGAATATCCCCCAGGAACAGGCCAGCAGGAGCAGGGTGGGAACCCTGACGTCGCCTGCGCCGCGCAGGCAGAAGGCGCTGGACAGATTGAGCGCATCAAACACCTGGTACCCGGCGGCAATCCATAACAGGGAAATGCAGAGCGCCATGACCTGCGCGCCCTGCGGGTCGCCCGGCGTGAGAAAGGGGGGGACGACCCAGGACGCCGACAGGGCCAGCAGGACGCCAACCACGCCCATGTAGAGCACCGCCATGCGAATGATGACGCGGGCACAGGCCTCGGCCCAGGATTTATCCCCCGCCCCGATGGACTGTCCCACCAGGGTGGTGCCCGCCAGGGCAATGCCGATGGCCGGAAGATAGGACACCGAGGTCAGCATCATGACGATCTGGGTGGCGGCCCCATCCACGGCACTCAGTTTGACCTGCATGAGTTGGAACAGTCCCAGGCCCACCACATCCATGGCAGGAAATAAGCCGGTGGGGATGCCAATGGCGAAGACCTGACGAATCGAGGGCCAGTGGGGGCGCCAGGTTCGCCCGGTGTGGAAGCGGGCGCGGAAAGTGGGGCGCAGGAAAACAGCCCCCGCGATGACGACCCCGATGGCCTGGGCGGCGGTGCTGCCCCAGGCGGCCCCGGCCATGCCGAGGTGCCAGTGAAAAATGAACCATTCGTTGAGCAGGGCGTTGCTGAGGGCAACCAGCGCCATGATCCAGAGGGTGTGGCGGGGCTGGCTGATGCCATTGAAAAAGGAATTCAGGGCAAAGAGCAGGGTGGACAGGGGACCGCCCAGCAGGCGCGGAAACCAGAAGGACGCGGCCAGATCGTGGACTTCGGGGGGGAGATCAAAGATCGCCAGGAGGGCCGGCCCTGCATATCCGATCAGCAAAAACAGGGGGGTGGTGGCCAGGGCTGCCCATAACCCGCTCCAGGTGGTGCGTCCCACGGCAGAGGCGTTTTCTGCGCCGAAGTGCTGCGCCACGATGGCCTGAACCCCGATGCCGACCCCGCCCAGCAACAGGAAGAACATGAAAATCAGGTAGTAACAGGCGGCCATGGCGGCCATGGCCGCGGTGGAAAGGTGTCCGATGAACCAGGTGTCGGTCAGGTTCAGGACGACCTGCAAACTACTGTTCAGGAACAGGGGCAAGGCCAGTGCCAGCACGGCCCGAAGGTCCACATGGCGATGCCCTTGCGGGTCCAGGCGCAGGGCGGGAAGGGCGTGCCGGACCACGCTGGGAGTGGGCTTCAACAGCAGCGTACGCGGGCAAATTTACGTTTTCCGGCCTGCAGGGTCAGTTCGGCGCCGGAAAAAAAACGCAGGGACTGATCCGTGGCCTTTTCTCCATCGATGCGAATACCCCCACTCTCGATCAGGCGGCGGGCTTCGGAGGTGGAGTTGGACAGCCCGGCACGGTGCAGCAGTTGGGAGAGGAGTAATCCTTCGCCGCCCACCGAAATTTCGGTGAGGGGCAGATCGTCGGGCAGGGCATGGTCCCGAAACCGGGATTCAAAGTCTTCCAGGGCCTGTCTGGCGGCGTCCTGGCCATGGAAGCGCGCGACGATTTCCTGAGCCAGGCGAACCTTGATGGTGCGCGGGTTGAGTCCCTCTTCGACGGCGCGCTTCCAGTGGGTCAGAGTGGCCAGGGATTCGAAGGAGAGCAGTTCCAGATAGCGCCACATGAGGGGGTCGGAAATGGACATCAATTTGCCGAATTGGGTGGCAGGAGGGTCTTCGATGGCAATGAAATTGCCCTGGGATTTGGACATCTTGTGGATTCCGTCGGTCCCTTCCAGCAAGGGCAGGGTGAGGATGCACTGGGGACGTTGTCCATGGTGCTTCTGCAATTCCCTGCCCATCAGAAGGTTGAATTTCTGATCGGTGCCGCCGATTTCCAGGTCGGCTTCGAGCGCTACGGAGTCATATCCCTGCACCAGGGGGTAAAGAAATTCATGGAGGGCAATGGGTTGTTCCGCGCGGTATCGTTTGGCGAAATCGTCCCGTTCCAGCATGCGTGCCACGGTATGGGTGGCGGCCAGGCGAATCAGGCCGGCAGCGCCCAATTCGTTCATCCAGGTGCTGTTGTAGGCCAGGGTCGTGCGCTGGGGATCGAGAATGCGGAATACCTGGCTTTGATAGGTGGCGGCATTGAGCGCCACCTGCTCCGGGGTGAGGGGAGGACGGGTGGCATTGCGTCCGGTGGGGTCGCCGATCAATGCCGTAAAATCGCCGATCAGGAAGATTATTTCATGGCCCAGGTCCTGCAGCGTCCTGAGTTTGTTGAGCAGGACGGTGTGACCGAGGTGCAGGTCCGGAGCCGTGGGGTCGAACCCCGCTTTGACCCGCAAGGGCTTACCTTCCTGAAGTCGTTGCCGGAAGTCTTGTTCGGGGAGAATCTCGTCGGTCCCCCGGCGAATTTCCTCCCAGGGGTCGATGGATGATAACTTTTTGTCATTCATGGGGAATTGTGCCTGCGGCAGGTTTCTGTTAGACTGGCGCGCATGAACTCAATCAAACGGCGCGCACAAGCGTTCAAACGCTGGATTCTAACCCAAAACACCACCATCGATGCGACGGATGCTCGTCGCAGCGGGCAGGTTGCGACGCTCCTCATGATGGTGTTCGGGGTAGCGGTGGCTTTCGGGATGACTCCCGGGGTTTCCATGCAGACGGTGCCCCTGGCCCCGGTCACCGAGGACATGACGGCGGATCTGGGGACGGTTACCCCCACCCCGGGCACTTTCATTCAGCAGGATCAGATTCGTTCGGGCGATACCCTGGCTGCCCTGTTGTTCCGCATGGGGGTGAGCGACCAGGCGGCCCTTGATTTCATTGCGACCGACAGCAAGGCCCGGGTCATCTACCAGCATATGGCTCCCGGCAAACCCATTCGCGTGGAACACGCGGCCAACGGCGACCTGGTTTCCCTGCGTTTTCCCTATGGAGACAAGGGGACCCTGGTGGTTTCCCGTACCCCTGCGGGGTTCGCCTCCAGTTTGGTGGGCGAGGGGGACTTGCACCGCATCGTCCAGGCCAACGGGACCATTCACAGTTCCCTCTTTGCTGCAGCGGACAACGCGGGCATTCCGGACAGCGTGACGCGTCAATTGACCCGTCTGTTTTCTACGGATATCGATTTTCATAACGACCTGCGCGCCGGGGATACCTTTTCCGTGGTCTACGAAGCAACCCAGAATGACTTTGACCAGGTGGTGCCCGGCAGGATTCTGGCGGCCGAGTTTGTCAACAAGGGCGTGACGATTCGTCGCGTCTACTATGAAAATGCGGAGGGAGGGGACTACTACACGCCGGACGGGCATGGTTCCAAGGCCTCTTTCCTGCGTTCGCCCATCGAATTCTCACGCATCACCTCGGGATTTTCCGCAGCGCGCTTTCATCCGATCCTGAAAACTTGGCGAGCCCATAAGGGCATCGACCTGGCGGCTCCCAAGGGGACCCCCATCGTGGCCGTCGCCAATGCCACGGTGACTTATGCGGGGTGGCGCAACGGTTATGGAAACATGATCGAGTTGCATCATGCCAACGGAATCGACACGGTCTATGGCCACCTTTCGGCATTCGCGGGCGGGCTGCATACCGGAGAAAAAATTCGTCAGGGCGACCTGATCGGCTATGTGGGCATGACGGGCTGGGCCACCGGTCCCCACCTGCACTATGAATTCAAGATCAATGGCGTTCAGCATGATCCGCTGGGTCCCGAGGTGCCGCGTTTTGCCAGCACCGACCTGACTGGTCGTGCTCGTACCCAGTTCCTTTCGGCCACGGCGCCATACCTCAAGCAACTCGATGCCGTACGCGGCAGTGCCCTCGCCCGCTTCGAATAATTCCGGATCCTCCCGCTATGTGGGGTTGATGTCAGGGACCAGCCTCGACGGGATCGATGGGGTCCTGGCGGATTTTTCCCGGCCGGCCCGACCCGTGGTTCTGGCCCAGGCACAGCGGCCTTTTTCCGTGGATCTGCGTTCGGACCTGCTGGATCTGACCCATCCGGGGGTCAATGAACTGGAGCGCGCCGCCCGCCTGTCCCAGACACTTTCCACCCTCTACGCCGAAGTGGTTCATGAGTTGGTCCAACAGGCCGGGCCGGGGGGGTTTCCGGTCGCGGCGGTGGGTTGCCATGGGCAAACGGTGCGCCATCGTCCGGAACAGGGATTCAGTCTCCAGTTGGTGAATGGGGCCTTGCTGGCCGAACTGACCGGCATGGCGGTGATCACCGATTTTCGTTCGGGAGACATTGCGGCGGGCGGGCAGGGCGCGCCGCTGGTTCCTGCCTTTCATGATGCGCTGTTCCGGCACGCCTCGATTCCCCGTTTGATTCTCAACCTGGGCGGGATCGCCAATCTGACCCTGCTTCTCCCGGGGCAGGTTACCCGAGGCCATGATACCGGTCCGGCCAACCTGTTGATGGATGGCTGGATTGGTCGGTGCCTGGGGCAGGCCTTCGATCGCGGAGGGGACTGGGCGGCCCAGGGCCGATGTCATCCGGCCTTGCTGGAATCCTTGCTGGCCCATCCTTTTTTTCAGCGCAGTGCGCCCAAGAGTACCGGGCGGGAAGATTTTTCGTTGGAATGGCTGGAGAGCCGGGGGGCGTGGGTGTCTTCACTGCCGCCGGAGGATGTTCAGGCAACCCTGCTGGAATTGACGGCGCGCTCGGTGGCTGAGGCGGTACAGACGGCGTGCCGGGGATATGAGGGGGCCGAACTGTATCTCTGTGGGGGCGGAGCCCTGAATGTCCAATTGACGAAACGCCTGCGGACCCTGATGCCCGAGGTTCGGGTAGGGCGTACCGATGATTTGGGGGTGCCCGCGCAACAGGTGGAGGCTCTGGCCTTTGCCTGGTTGGCATGGGCGCGGGTGCAGGGGAAAGCGGGAAATCTGCCCGCGGTGACCGGGGCACGCCACGGCGTCGTGCTGGGCGCGCTTTATTCTCCCTGAGGGGGCGGGCGCCGTCGGGCGCGTGGATGCGCCTGATCATAGACCTGGGCCAAATGCTGGAAGTCGAGGTGGGTATACATCTGGGTCGTCGTGATATGGGCGTGTCCCAGCAACTCCTGTACGGCGCGCAGGTCGCCGCTGGACTGGAGCAGGTGGGAAGCAAAGGAGTGGCGCAGGACATGGGGATGGACCTGGTCGTCCAGACCCTGCTGGCGGGTGCGCAGGGCCACGCGCGCTTCGATGGCGCGCATGCTCAGGGCCGAACCGCGGATACTGACGAACAGGGGGGTCTCCGGCGTCAGGGGCCGCAGGGGGTGATGGTCCAGCCAGAGTGCCAGGGCTTCCCGGGCCTTTTGACCCACGGGGACGATGCGGAATTTATGCCCTTTTCCCAGTACCCGCACCAGGCCCTCGCTGAGATTCAGGTCCTGTACGCGCAGATGGGCCAGTTCCGCCAGACGCAGGCCGGAGGAGTAGAACAATTCCAGCAGGGCCCGGTCCCGTTCATCCAGCATGCGGTCCCCCGGGACATTCATCAATCTGCTGGCCTGGTCCGGAGAAAGGGCATGGGGCAAGGTGCGCGGTGACTTGGGGGCGGGCACCCCATGACAGGGGTTGAGGGCGGTCTGATGAAATTTTGCCAGGTAGTCAAAAAAGCCGCGCCAGGCCGACAGACTGCGGGCCAGGCTGCGACCAGACAGCCCCTGCCCATGTAATTTTCCCAGGAGGCGACGGATGTGCTGCGCGGTCACCTGGGTGAGATCCGCGCAGGCAGCCACCAACTGGTCCAGGTCGCGCCGGTAACTGCAGATCGTGCGCGGGGACAAGCCCCGTTCGAAACGCAGTTGATCGAGATAGGCGCGGATCAGGGCCTGGGAATCAGGAAGATTCATGGGCGCGCAGGGAGGTACTGATCAGGTCAGTGATGCGCTGCAGGTAGAAGATGCCCATGTCCGGGTAAAAACGGTTTTCGTCGGGCGAGGCCAGCAGCAGGGCGCCAAAGGTTTCACTGTCCCGCAGGGGCAACAGGGCGAAGGATTTCAGGCTGGGCGCCAGTTCGCCGAACCACTGGTCGCATTGTACGGGCGTGTGGTGTCCGCAGCGCGGGGTTTCTACATGGACGATGGCTTCTTTCTGGACCTCCGCCACGGGCTGGAAGGCCGGATGCTCCAGGGGGCCGCTCCGGATCCCCCAGAGGCGCAGGGTGACATGGGGAATTCCAAAATGATGCAGCATCTGGTGCTGGATGGTGTCGAGAACGCCCTTCAGGGTGCGCTGAACCAGCAATCGCACGGCCAGTTGGTGAACCTTGCCGCTGATGTTGTCATTGGTTTCGGCATAGCCGATCAATTCGGACAGGCGCTGTTCCAGCGTGCGGTTCTTGTCGCGCAGGGTCAGCAACTGGCGTTCGCTCAGGGAAACGGTATGGGTGCCGTGCGGGTGTGGAATCTGGATTTCATTCAAGACGGCTCCGTGCAACACGAAAAATTCCGGGTTGTCCTTGAGCCAGGAGGCAACGACTTCAGCGTCCAGCATGGGTAAGTTCCTCGATGTTCGGGATGTGGACGATCCCGGTGTAGACGGTGACCGCAGGGCCGGTCATCCATACGGGATGTCCGGCGCCCTGCCATTCGATGAGCAGTTCTCCGCCGTGGGTCGTGACGTGCACCAGCGGGTCCAGTCGCCCCAGGCGTCGACCCGCCACGACAGCGGCACAGGCACCCGTGCCGCAGGCCAGGGTTTCCCCGGCACCGCGTTCATGAACACGGAGATGGATGTGGGTGCGATCCTCGATTTCCATGAATCCGGCGTTGACTCGTTCGGGAAACAGGGGGTGACGCTCGATCAACGGGCCTTCCGTGTCGACGGGAGCGTGGGTGATCTGTTCGACCACCTGCACCGCATGGGGATTGCCCATGGAGAGTACGGAAAAAGTGCGGGTGGTCACCTGTCCGAGGGCCAGTTCATAGGTGGGTTGGAGGGCGGGGGCCAGAAATGGGATGCGGGCAGGATCGAAGAGGGGTTCGCCCATGTTGACCCGCACGTCGCCGTTCGGCAGCAACTCGGGTTCAAGCACGCCCGCCAGGGTCTCGACCCGCAGGTGGGTGCGCTGGGTCAGGTTCTGATCATGGACATAACGGGCGAAGCAACGAACCCCATTGCCACAGTTGGCGACTTCTCCGCCATCGCGGTTGAAAATCCGGTAACGAAAGTCGTTCGTCGCATCCTGTGCCGGCTCTACCCATAGAATCTGATCACAGCCTACGCCAAAGTGGCGATCGGCCAACCAGCGCAGTTGAACCGGGGTCAGGGCGAGAGAGGCGCGTACCCCGTCGAGTACGATGAAGTCGTTGCCCAGGCCCTGCATTTTGGTGAAAGGAAGTATCCCCATGGTCCCCGTATCGGGTGATGTCGAAGGTGAAATGCTACGCTTTTTCTGGCTCACTGGGTAGATTGGGGCGGTGGATGCCTGTCATAGGGCGACGCTTCTCCGGGCGGCCGGGTCTTGAACCGTTTGTGCGACCACAGGTAATTGGCGGGTTGTTCGAGGATGCGCTCCTCGATGAAGTGGTTCATGCGCTGGGTATCCGCCGCATCGTCGCCGCTGGGGAAATGCGCCCAGGCGGGGAAGAAAGTGACTTCAAACCGTCCTGCCCTGAAATCGAGATGGACGACGCAGGGAACGACCGATGCTTTGGCCAGTTTGCTCATCCGGGCCAGGGCTGGGACGGTGGCGGCCTTGACCTTGAAAAAATCCACAAAAAGCGAATCCTTGGGGCCAAAGTCCTGATCCGGCAGGTAATAGAGCAGCCAACCCGGTTTGAATGCCCGCAATACGCTGCGCAAACTGTCCTGGCGGGCAAAGATCAGACCTTTTCCCCAACGCAGTCGGCGTTCACGGATCAAGGTGTCGAGGGTGGGATGCTTGATTTTCGAGTTGATGGTGATGACGTCGAAATCCAGGGTCAGGAAGGGGCCGATGGTGTCTACCCCGAAGAAATGGGGCGTGAGCAGGATGACCGGCCCCTTCGTTTGAGCATCGCGCACCTGTTCCAGGCCCTGAAAGTGAATCATGGTGCGCAGGCGCCGTTCAGAAGCGAACCAGGCGATCCCGAGGGCCAGGGCGCTGGTCACGAATCCCTGGAAATGACGGAGAGCCACTTCGCGGCGCTGGGCCTCGCTCCACTGAGGAAAGCACAGCGTCAGGTTGATGAGGGTGACGCGGCGCCGTTCGCGGGCGAGGACGAAGGCCAGGGCGCCGAGCAGGCGACCGGGTAGCCACAGGGCCCCGAGGGGGAGCCAGTGGAGTAACCAAAGAGGGAAAAAAATCAGGCGCATCATGGCGCTAACGGGATTGCTGGTACAATTCCCGGCTGCAGTACTTTTCCAATTTTTGATAAAGGGCAGGGTTTGCCATGAGTGAGTATATTTTCTCTTCGGAGTCGGTATCCGAGGGGCATCCGGACAAGGTGGCCGATCAGATCTCTGACGGGGTTCTGGATGCCATTCTAACGCAGGATCCGCATGCACGGGTGGCCTGTGAAACTTTGACCAGTACCGGCCTCATCGTTATTTCTGGTGAAATCACCACCAAGGCACAGATCAACTACATCGATGTGGCACGGGATGTGGTGCGGCGCATCGGCTACAACAGTTCCGACATCGGCTTTGATTATCAGACCTGCGCGGTGTTGACGGCCCTCAATCGGCAAAGTCCGGACATTGCCCAAGGGGTGGACGAAGGGAGCGGACTCGACCTCGATCAGGGGGCGGGTGATCAGGGGCTGATGTTCGGTTATGCCTGCGATGAAACCGACACGCTCATGCCTCTGCCCATCCACCTGTCCCATCGTTTGGTGCAGCGCCAGTCTGAATTGCGCAAGGACGGACGGATGCCATTTTTGCGTCCGGATGCCAAATCGCAGGTGAGCGTTCGCTATGTCGACGGGCAACCCGCACGGATCGAGACGGTGGTCCTGTCGACCCAGCATCATCCCGAAATCTCGCACCAGCAACTCACTGAAGCGGTGATCGACGAGATCATCAAACCGGTTCTGCCCGCTCACCTGCTGGGCCCCAACACCCGTTATCTGGTCAATCCCACCGGTCGTTTCGTGATCGGGGGCCCCATGGGGGACTGCGGTCTCACCGGGCGCAAGATCATCGTGGACACTTACGGTGGCGCGGCCCGTCACGGCGGGGGGGCATTTTCGGGCAAAGACCCTTCCAAGGTGGATCGTTCTGCGGCCTATGCCATGCGCCATGTGGCCAAGAACGTGGTGGCTGCCGGGTTGGCACGCCGCTGCGAGGTACAGGTGGCTTATGCCATCGGGGTTGCCCGTCCGGTCAGCCTGATGGTCAATACGTTTGGAACCGGGAAACTTCCCGACGAGAAACTGGCTCAACTGGTCGAACGGCACTTCGATCTGCGCCCCAAGGGCATCATCCAGTCCCTCGACCTGCTCCGTCCCATTTACAGCAAGACGGCGGCTTATGGTCACTTTGGACGGGAAGAACCGGAATTTACCTGGGAAATGCGCGATCGCGTCCAGGCCCTGCAGGCAGACGCCTGAGTCCGGAATGAGCCAATACACTAAATGAACGAAGGGAGAGTTTTCATGAACGCGATTCCACAGACTTTGGCCGGTGACTTCAAGGTTGCCGATATGACGTTGGCGGCATGGGGCCGCAAGGAAATCCAGATCGCCGAGAATGAAATGCCGGGCCTCATGGCCCTGCGTGCAGAATATGCCGAACGCCAGCCGTTGCGTGGGGCACGAATCGCCGGTTGTTTGCACATGACCATCCAGACCGCCGTCTTGATCGAGACACTGGTGGCTCTGGGGGCAGAAGTCCGCTGGAGTTCCTGCAATATTTTTTCCACCCAGGACCAGGCGGCAGCGGCCATTGCCGCCACGGGGGTTCCGGTGTTTGCCTGGAAGGGAGAAACGGAGGAGGAGTTCTGGTGGTGCATCGAAAAAACCATCTTCGGGCCGGACAACTGGTTGCCCAACATGATTCTGGACGACGGGGGGGATCTGACTCTGGTGATGCACGACAAATATCCTCACCTGCTCGAATCCATCCGGGGCATTTCCGAAGAAACCACCACCGGCGTGCATCGTTTGAACGAGATGCTGAAGCGCGGAGAATTGAAGTGTCCGGCGTTCAACGTCAACGACTCGGTCACCAAGTCCAAATTCGACAACTTGTATGGGTGTCGTGAATCCCTGATGGACGGGATCAAGCGGGCGACCGATGTGATGATTGCCGGAAAGGTGGCGGTGGTGGCCGGGTATGGCGATGTGGGCAAGGGGTGTGCCCAGGCTTTTCGCGGGTTGGGGGCCACGGTGTGGGTGACGGAAATCGATCCCATTTGTGCCCTGCAGGCGGCCATGGAGGGGTATCGGGTGGTGAACATGGACGAAGTGGCGGCTTTGGGCGATATCTTCGTCACGGCAACCGGTAACGTGGAGGTCATCACCCATGCCCACATGCAGGTGATGAAAAATGACGCCATCGTATGCAATATCGGGCATTTCGATTCGGAAATCGACATTGCTTCCCTGCGCAAATACCATTGGGACAACATCAAACCGCAGGTGGATCATGTCGTCTTTCCCGATGGCAAGCGTCTGATCGTGCTGGCGGAAGGACGTCTGGTCAATCTGGGCTGTGCAACGGGGCATCCGAGTTTTGTGATGTCGGCTTCCTTCACCAACCAGGTGATGGCCCAGATCGAGTTGTGGAACAATCACGGCAACTATCCGGTGGGCGTGTACATCCTCCCCAAGGCGCTGGATGAGAAGGTGGCTCGCCTGCATTTGAAGCGCATCGGTGTACACCTCACCCAGTTGACGGAAAAGCAGGCCGAATACCTCAACCTGCCCGTCACAGGCCCCTACAAACCCGAGCATTACCGGTATTGAATCCATGAATCACGCACCTCACGAGCGGGTGTTCAGCTTTGAGTTTTTCCCCCCCAAGACCCCCGAGGGGGCGGAAAAACTTCGCCACACCCGGCGCCAGCTGGCGCAACTCAATCCGGCCTTTTTTTCCGTGACCTATGGTGCAGGAGGGACCACTCAGGACCGTACCCTGGAAACCGTGGTGGAGATCCAGCACGACGGATATCCTGCGGCACCCCACCTGTCCTGTATCGGCGCGACCCGGGACAGTTTGCGCCAGGTCCTGGCACAATACCGCCACCACGGTATTCGCCATCTGGTGGCCTTGCGCGGGGACTTGCCCTCCGGCACCCTGGGCGGGGGCGAATTTCGTTACGCCAGCGACCTGGTGCGTTTCGTCCGGGAAGAAACGGGAGACCACTTTTTCATCGAAGTGGCCGCTTATCCCGAGGTGCATCCCCAGGCACGCTCGGCGCAGGAAGGCATTCGCCACTTTCAGGAAAAAATCGAGGCGGGGGCTGATTCAGCCATCACCCAGTATTTTTACAACCCGGATGCTTACTTCAGTTTTGTGGAGGACTGTGATGCTGCAGGGATCACCGTGCCGATTGTGCCGGGGATCATGCCCATCGCTAATTTCTCGCAATTGAGCCGCTTTTCCGAGGCCTGTGGCGCTGAAATTCCGCGCTGGATCCGCCAGAAAATGCAGGGCTATGGGGATGACAGCGCTTCCATCAAGGCCTTTGGCCTGGAAGTGGTGACTCACTTGTGCGACCGGTTGCTGGAGGGCGGCGCACCCGGCCTGCACTTTTACACCATGAACAGCGCCGGGCTGACCTCGGTCATCTGGGAACGCCTGCACCTGACTTGAGAGGGGGGGCGTTCCGCCTCACAGTCCCAGAAGAGTCGATACCGACTCGTTTTCGGGGCTCCCCCGACCCAGTACCAGCACCTTGAATAACTCGCCCATTTCTGCCGGGCTCAGGAGTTTTTGGACCGCACTGACGGCACGGTAGTCGGTACCGACCTCTCCGTGTACCTTTTCCAACTCGTGGAGAATTCCTTCCTCGATCAACCAGGCCGCCTGCGTCTGCCAGGTTTCGGGCTGCAGGCCTGCCCGGCGGGCCGCCCGGGCCATCCGGGTAAAGTCCACATGGGCCGTGATGTCCTGAAGTCCGGGGTAAAGAAAAGGATCGCCGTGGGCATGGTGCCGGTAGTGACACATCAAGGTACCGCCGCTGCGCTGGGGATGGATGAATTCGCGCGCCGGGAAACCGTAATCGATGAAAAAAGCCCGGCCGGCTTTCAAGGTCTGACCCAGCAAGGCCATCAATCCCTCTGCGGCCAAAGCAACTTCAGTGTCATAGGGTTCGGGGTAGCCGGTCATGGCCGGCATCCCCTCGAGGAGCGGGGAACCTGCGGACAGGGGGCGGGTTTGCCAGTGCCAGACCTCTTCCGTCACTGCGACTCCCCATTGATGCCATTGCCCGTCCTGCCAACGCAAGCGCTGGACGGGCAGGGCATCCAGCACTTCATTGGCCAGCACGACGCCCTCCAACTCCGCCGGCCAATGTTCCAGCCATTCCACTCTTTGTTGCAAGGCGGGCGGCAACTGACGGATTTTTTCCTGTTGTCGCTGCCGCAAGTCAGTGCTTACTTCCAGGATTGCATAGCGTTTCGGGAGACAGTCCTGTTTTGCCAGGGCCTTCAACAGGTCCTGTGCCAACTGACCCGTTCCGGCGCCCAGTTCGAGCAGGGTGGTTTCCTGACGGTTCAATTCCCTGAGGGTGCGCGCGATGGGATGGGCCAGGGTGCGGGCAAAAAGGGGAGTCATCTCCGGGGCTGTGGTGAAGTCTCCGGCAGGGCCCAGTTTGACGGCGCCTGCTGCGTAGTAGCCCAGTCCGGGCGCGTAAAGAAGCCGGTCCATGAAATCGGCGAAGTCGATCCATCCCCCGGCCGCGCGGATGACGTCATTGATATGCCGGATCAATTGCTGGCTGTGATTTCTCGCTGCAACGTCCGGCAACAATGCTTCAGTGGAATACCATTCCAATCTTCAGTCCTCAAAAGGTCCAAACGGCACGGGGCACCAATCAGCGCGCATGATACTCCCATTTGGTAATATGACTACACTTGTGGATTTCGGGAAATGAGAATGGGTTTTTTCTGGCAGATGGCGGGGTTCTTCCTGCTTCTGAATGTGGCCTGGTACCTGACCTACTCGGACAAACTCTGGGTGTACGTCAGCGGTTTCGTGCTCATGGGGTTGCTCATGCTCTACGCCCTGTTCGTCATCTTCAGGATTCTGCGTCGAGACACACGCCCCACTTCCGATGAGTAACGCCCACAGCTCCACCTTCATCCGTCTCCAGGAAAGACTGCGCAGTGCCATGGGCAAGGCATTGGGGGATTACGCCATGATCCAGGACGGAGATACGGTCATGGTCTGTCTGAGCGGGGGAAAGGATTCGTATGCCCTGTTGACGCTGCTGCTGGACCTGCAAAAGCGCGCGCCCATCACTTTCAAACTCATCGCCGTCAACCTGGATCAGAAACAACCGGGCTTTCCGGCAGAGGTTCTTCCTGACTATCTGGATCAACTGGGCGTGGATTACCGGATCGTCGATGCCGATACCTACGCCATCGTCAAGGAAAAAATCCCGGCGGGGAAAACCACCTGCTCTCTTTGTTCGCGCCTGCGTCGGGGGGTTCTGTACCGTACCGCCAAGGCGTTGGGGGCCAACAAGATTGCCCTGGGCCACCATCGCGATGACATGGTGGAAACCTTTTTCCTCAACCTGTTTCATGGCGGACGACTGAAAGGCATGCCGCCCAAACTCGTGACCGACGACGGACATCATGTCGTGATCCGGCCTCTGGCCTACTGCCGCGAAGAAGATCTGGCCCGCTACGCGCGCGGGATGGACTTTCCCATCATTCCCTGCAATTTGTGCGGCGCCCAGGAAAACCTGCAACGCCAGGCCATCAAACAGTGGTTGCAGGACCAGGAAAAGGCGCATCCGGGGCGCATCGACAATATCTTTCTGGGCTTGCAGTCGGTCACGCCCTCCCATCTGGCAGACCGTGACCTTTTCGATTTCGAGGGACTGGTTCCCTCCCAACGACCGGAACCGGAAGGAGATACGCTCTTCGATTCTGCGGACGAGCGGGGGGCACTGCATCTGTCCCATGCCGAAGGACGGCATCTGCACTTCGTGAAAGCCGGAAATTTTGCTAAAATGAAAGATTGATTATGGAAAATGCGCCCTCAACCGGCACTCAAGGACCCCCGATGACCATCCACTACCTTCCCCCCAAGAAAATCAGTTCCTTCTATCCCCCCCAACGCACCCTGATGGGGCCGGGGCCGTCGGAAATCGCCCCCCGGGTCCTGGCGGCCATGTCCCTGCCCTGTATCGGGTATCTCGACCCGGTCTTCGTGGACATGATGGATGAACTGAAGATGCTGTTGCGTTACGCCTTCCAGACGAGCAATGCGTTGACCTTTCCGGCTTCGGGGCCCGGGTCCGTAGGCATGGAAATGTGTTTCGTCAACATGGTCAGTCCGGGCGACAAGGTCATCGTGTGCCGGAATGGGGTGTTCGGCGGCCGCATGATCGAAAACGTGACGCGCTGCGGCGGTACGCCCGTGGTGGTGGAAGACACCTGGGGTGAGCCGGTCGATCCGCAAAAACTGGAAGATGCCCTGAAGCAGAATCCGGACACCAAGGTGGTGGCCTTTGTCCATGCCGAAACCTCCACGGGGTGCATGTCCGACGCCAGAACCCTGGTGGAAATCGCCCACCGTTACGGCGCCCTGACCATCGTGGACGCCGTCACCCAACTGGGCGGTGCACCGCTTTACGTGGATGAATGGGATATCGATGCCATCTATTCGGGCAGCCAGAAATGCCTGTCCTGCACCCCGGGCTTGTCTCCCGTTTCCTATAACCAGCGGGTGGTGGATCTGGTCAAACAGCGCCGGTCCCCTTCCCAGAGCTGGTTCATGGACCTCGACCTGGTGTTGGGGTACTGGGGATCCACCAATCGCACTTATCACCATACGGCGCCCATCAACGGCCTGTTTGCGTTGCATGAATCCTTGGTACTGCTGCGCGAGGAAGGGCTGGAAAATGCCTGGGCCCGACATACCCGTCACTACCTCGCGCTCAAAGCCGGACTGGAGGCCATGGGCCTGACCTATCTGGTCAAGGAAGAATACCGCCTGCCCCAACTCAATGCCGTGCGGGTGCCTGAAGGGGTGGATGAAGCCAGGGTGCGCAAAACCCTGCTCAGCGAATTCAATCTGGAAATCGGTGCAGGATTGGGTCCCCTGGCAGGAAAAATCTGGCGCTTTGGATTGATGGGCTATTCGGCCAAGTCTGAAAATGTCATGCTGTGTCTCTCCGCCCTGGGTTCCGTCCTCATGGATATGGGCTATCCCATCAAGGTGGGGGTGGCCGAAGCCGCCGCGCATCAGTCTTATGCCGAGCAACATGCCCAGGCGGCCAGAAAGATCAAGGGTTCCTGAACGGATCAGGGCTTGCGCGGTGCGGCCGGGAGCGCGCACAGCGCAGCATGACGGGCTGCCCGTAAGCGCTGGGGGATTTCAGCCGGGGTCGGCGCCGAACGCACGAGCGCTGGAAGATCCAGGGCTTGACAGGCAGTAAGGGCAGCCTTGCCGCGTGTGCTCAGATCGGGTTGGAGATCTTCGAGGATTTCGCCCAGGCATTCCTGCAATTCAAGAAAGCGGAGGAATCTCTGCGGTCGCCTCCAGGCATCGCATCCTTCCAGCAGGGGGAGCCATTCCCCCGGTTGCTGGGGAGAGAGATGGCGGGCGCCGGGTCCCAGCGTGCAGGACAGTTCCGTCCACTGGTGTTGTTCCTTGCTCCAGCGCAGGTTTCCAGCCCAGGTTTCGAGGAGGGGGTGCCAGGCCTGGCGGGAACTTCCATGAAACAGCGCCGAGACCCAGGCTGCCCAGCGCAGGGGTTGTTCCAGGTGGCGCCGGGCGGCGTGATCCACGGCGTCGTTGGCCAGACCGCCGGTATGGATCCACAGCGCATCGATGGCGGGAAAAAATTTTTTCAGGGCCCCCCATTCGGCCAATGCCGCGAACATGCGCGCAGGGTTGGCGGTTTCCATGCCCCTGTTCAGTTCCTGCAGAATGCGTTCGGGAACCAGGGCATCCACTTCGCCGTCGTCGACCATCTGCCGTAAGAGCGCGGTGGTTTCGGGCGCGACGGTAAAGCCAAAAGGGGCCAGTTTGGCCAGGAAGCGTGCAACCCGCAGGAGTCGGACCGGATCTTCGCCGAAAGCCGGGCTGACGTGACGCAGGATGCGGTTTTCCAGGTCGGCCAGTCCGCCATGGGGATCGATCAACCGACGGTCAGGGCCCCGCGCCATGGCGTTGAGGGTGAGGTCGCGACGCTTCAGGTCTTCCTCCAGCGTGACCGTGGGGTCGGCATGGAAGACGAAGCCGCGGTAGCCTGGGGCCGTTTTGCGTTCGGTACGGGCCAGGGCATATTCTTCGTGGGTGACGGGGTGCAGAAAAACCGGGAAATCCCGACCAACGGGCTGAAACCCGCGAATTTTCATTTCCTCCGGGGTGGCCCCCACCACGACCCAATCCCGGTCGGCGCCAGGAAGTCCCAGCAGTTCGTCACGGAGGGCGCCGCCCACTTCGTAAATCTGCATCATCGGGTACCTGCCAGCTCATCCAGCAGTGCATGCAGGCGATGACTGGGCGTGGAATGGAGGCGCTGTTCATAGACGATCTGGTTATACAGGATCTGCTGGACATAGTCCCGGGTTTCATCGAAGGGGATGTTTTCGAGAAAGGTGCGCGGATCGCCTATCCCGGCGGAGGTCCAGATCTGGACACGCAGGGGGCCGGCGTTATAGCCCATCGTGGCAAGGATCGGGTTGCCCAGGAGTTGCGCCAGATGGTTCAGGTAATAGGTCCCGAGAAGGATGTTGATGTCCGGTTGATCGGCCTCTTCGGCACGATAGTTTTTGAGGCCGCTGCGCCGGGCAGCCCAGCGGGCCGTTGCCGGCATCAACTGCATCAGGCCCTGGGCGCCGGTACGGGAACGGGCGATGCTGAAAAAGCGACTCTCCTGGCGGATGAGCGCAAGCACCCAGGCTTCGGAGAGATGGAATCGGGAAGCATTGGCCTGAATTTGGGACTGGTAGGGATAGGGGAAGAGCAGGGCCACATCCCTGGGCGAATCCGTATGTTCCGCGCTGTGAATGCTCCGGTCATACCAGCCCAGTTGGAAGGCCTGCTGGGCGGCTGCCAGGTGTTGGAGAGGGGTCAGGGCAGGTTCGATCTGGCTCCACTCCCTCTGGGCTTCCGGCAGCAATCCCAGGCGATAGAGGCGCAGGGGGCGCTCCAGCAGGGCACGGGTTTCCTTTTGGACATCCGGCCCCGGTGGCGCAGGCTGGGGCGGCAGGTGAAGTTCCTGACCTCGTTCTTCCAGAGCCAGCAGCCCATAGTAGGAAGGCGATTGGGCGACCTCCTCGAGCAGGGCGAGGGCTTCCGCAGAACGGTGTTCCTCTTCCAGGGCGCGCGCTTTCCAGTATTGCCAGACGGGCTTCCGGGCCAGGGGGGGCGGTAGGCGGGTCAGAGTGTCCAGAACGGTGGCCCAGTCCTGCTGGCGCAGGGCGACCCGGATTTTCCAGGTCAGCCATTCGGCCTCGGTGGGTTGAGGAGTCACCTGCCGAAACCACTCCAGGGATTGGGGATCCAGAGCCCAGGCGCCCTGAAGCGCGATCTGTTGCCAGCCCCAGGCCTGGTCCTCCGGGTCGAGGTGCGTGGAGGCATCCGTCCACCAGGCCGCTGCGGCCTGGGGGTCATGGGCGGCCAGGCGGAGAGTGGCATACAGCAGGAGTTCGCGTTGTGCGCGGGGGGAGTGGGCGTCCGTGGGGGGGCTCTCATCCAGAAACTGACGCGGACGGCCTGCGGCCAGGGTCAGGTCATCTTCATTCAAGCCCTGGAAGGGCGGGAAAAAACTATTGATGTAACGGGCTTTCCGAATCTGGTTGCGGGATAGGGCGTGACGCAGTGCCTGCCAGAGGTCCTCTGCACGGATGCGATGGGCCGCGACCAGTTGCCGGAATACCGGGTCACAGGAGTCGGGCCAGGAGGCATCGGAACGCCAATAGGCCACGGCAGCGTCGAAGAAGTCCGTTTGAGCGTCAGCGAAAAGAGCCTGCCAGTGGTAGCACTGAAGGGAGGGGTGGTGGGCGTCCTCTGGACGAAATTGGGCTTCAAAGGTTTTCCAGTTCTGGTTTTGTCCCAGTTGGGACAGCCAATGGGCGCGTAACAGGGGCGTGAGCGGACTGTTGGGATAATCACTGAAAAATTCCTGCATTTCCGGAACCAGATAGGCGTTTCTCTGGGTCAGTCGCCCTTCCAGAGCCCAATATCGGGGATAATCGGAAAGTTGGCCGAGCGCGCGCGCCGCGATGGATTCGAGCGTAGCCTGGTCATGTTGCTGGAACGCGCGCTGGGCGCGCAGCAATTCTTCGTCGGTCAAGGGCGGCGCGGGAGCAGGTTGCACGCTGACCGGGGTGTCGTCGGGCACGGCCAACTCTGCGGCGGGGATGCACCAGGGGACCAGTCCGAGGAGCAGGAAGGGGAAGCGAATCAGAAAACCGGACAAGACGAAAACCTCATGGGAAAGGCAGGACAGCACCGTATTATGCGGGAATTTTTTCGGAAAAGGGGGAGCCATGAAGGAGGAACAGGAACAGCGACGCCTGCTGCATCGACGCGTCATAGAAGTGAATGGTTACGCGCGACCGGACGGCTGGTACGACGTGGAGGGCGTATTGCGGGATGTCAAGGGGCATGATGTGGCCATGGTCGAAGGATGTCTGCCTGCCGGTACGCCCATCCACGACATGTTTTTGCGCCTGACCGTGGATGATGCCCTGTTGATCCGCGAGGCGGAAGCGCGCATGACCAGCCGGCCTTATCCGGGAACCTGCGAGAAGATCGTTCCCGAATACTCCTCGTTGAAGGGGGTGACCATCGCGCCGGGGTTTACCCGGATCGTACGGAATCGGCTGGGCGGCATTCATGGCTGTACGCATTTGACGGAACTGGTGGGGATCGTGGCGACGGTGGCTTTTCAAACCCGTTACGGCACGCTCTCGCCGGAGATGAAGGAACGTCCGCCTCATCTGGACGGATGCCATGCCCTGGCCAGCACGGGGGAGGTGGTGGCGCGTTTTTACCCCCATTGGTCGCGGGCAGGCACAGAATGAGGGCGGGGTTTTCAGGTACAATCAGCGCTTCACAGGCTCCTTTCATAGAGAAGACGTAGACCATGAAAATCCATGAATATCAGGCCAAAGCGCTCCTCCAGCGCTTTGGGGTGGCGGTTCCGCGCGGGTTTCCGTGCTTCACGGTCAGTGAGGCCGTGGCTGCCGGGCAGCAATTGGGTGCAGGGGTGCGCGTGGTCAAGGCGCAGATTCATGCAGGGGGGCGCGGGAAAGGCGGGGGCGTCAAGGTGGTGCGTACGGATGCCGAACTGGAAGAGGCCGCGCGCCGGATCATGGGCATGCAACTGGTGACTCATCAAACCGGCCCCCAGGGGCAGACCGTTCGCCGGTTGCTGGTGGAAGAAGGCGCGGATATTCGTCAGGAACTCTACCTCGGCATGGTGGTGGATCGCAACACCCAGCAGGTTGCCCTGATGGGCAGCGCGGCGGGGGGGATGGACATCGAGGAAGTGGCTGCGCATCACCCGGAACAGATTCATACGGTGCAAATAGATCCGGGGCAGGGGTTGTTGCCGGCCCAGGCCGAAGCCCTGGCCCGCCGGATCGCGGTGCCGGAGGCCCTGGTGCCGCAGGCGCGGGACCTGATGCTGGGCTTGTACCGTGCCTTCGTCGACAGCGATGCCAGTCTGGCCGAAATCAACCCCATGGCCGTGACGGGAGACGGGCGGATCCTGGCGCTGGATGCCAAATTCAACTTCGACGACAATGCGGCGTTTCGCCATGGCGAATGGCAGGATTGGCGGGATCTCGACGAGGAGGATCCCAACGAGATCGCAGCTTCGCGCCACGGCCTGTCGTACATTTCCCTGGAGGGCAACATCGGATGCCTGGTCAACGGGGCTGGGTTGGCCATGGCCACCATGGATATCGTCAAACTCTACGGCGGGAGCCCGGCCAATTTTCTGGACGTCGGCGGTGGAGCCACCACGGAAAAAGTCACGGAAGCCTTCAAGTTGATGTTGTCCAATCCGGAAGTACAGGCCATCCTGGTGAATATTTTCGGCGGCATCATGAAGTGCGACGTGATTGCCGAGGGCGTGGTGGCAGCGGCGCGACAGGTTCATCTGACCGTTCCCCTGGTGGTGCGCCTGGAGGGGACCAACGTGGAACTGGGGAAACGGATTCTGGCGGAATCGGGGCTTCCCATTCTGTCAGCATCCAACATGGATGACGCAGCGGCCCAGGTGGTCGCCGCAGCGCGGAGATAAGCATGGCCATTCTGATTGACAGGAATACGCGGGTACTGACCCAGGGAATCACCGGCAAGACGGGCATGTTTCACACCCGCCTGTGTCGCGAGTATGCCTTTGGCAAGGAATGTTTCGTCGGCGGGGTGACCCCGGGCAAAGGCGGGCAGGATTTCGAGGGGGTTCCGATTTTTGATTCAGTGGCGGAAGCACGTCGGGAAACCGGCGCCAATGCTTCGGTGATCTATGTTCCTCCGCCCTATGCGGCGGCGGCCATCGATGAAGCCGTGGAAGCGGGGATCGAACTGGTGATCTGTATCACGGAGGGGATTCCGGTGCGCGACATGATCCAGACCCGTTATCGCATGCGTGGCAAATCAACCCTTCTGGTGGGCCCGAACTGTCCGGGCGTGATCACCCCCGGACAACTCAAGATCGGCATCATGCCCGGGCACATTCACCAGCCTGGCCCGATCGGGGTGGTCTCCCGTTCCGGGACGCTGACCTACGAGGCTGTGGGGCAATTGCGCGAGTTGGGGCTGGGGCAGTCCAGTTGCGTGGGAATCGGCGGCGATCCGGTCAACGGCATGAAGCATCTGGAAGTGATGCAGCGGTTCAATGACGATCCGGCCACCGAGGCGGTCATCATGGTGGGGGAAATTGGCGGTTCGGACGAGGAAATCTGTGCGCGCTGGATCAAGGCGCACATGACCAAGCCCGTGGTGGGGTTCATTGCCGGCGTGACGGCCCCGCCGGGTAAAAGGATGGGGCATGCGGGCGCCATCATTTCAGGAGGGCAGGGAACGGCTCAGGAAAAGTTGGCCACGATGGAGGAATGCGGGATCAGGATTACGCGCAATCCCGCCGAAATGGGGCGGACTTTGCAAGCCGTGCTCAAGGGGTAGTCTTTGGCGTGCGATGGGGGCAGGAGGCGCGCTGGCAGTTGGCGTAGATCTGGAGGGAATGCTCCTGGATCGAGAAGCCCCGCTGTTGGGCAATCTGGGCCTGGCGGTTTTCGATCTCGGCATCAAAGAACTCTTCCACGTGTCCACATTGCAGACAGACCAGATGGTCATGATGGGTTCCCTGGTTGAGTTCAAACACGGCCTTGCCGCTTTCGAAATGATGACGGACCAGCAAGCCGGCTTGTTCAAACTGGGTCAGCACCCGGTAGACGGTGGCCAGACCGATGTCCATGCCTTCCTGCTGAAGACGGCGGTAGACTTCTTCCGCACCCAGATGGCGGGTGTCGCTGGTTTCAAACAGGGCCAACACCCTGAGGCGGGGAAGGGTGGCTTTCAGTCCGATGTCCTTGAGATCTTGGGGGGCGCTCATATTGCCTCACGGGGGGTTGGAATTGGTTCATTATAAAAGCATTCAGGTGAAAGGGATGATAAAGCGTACGGTAACGATGGGCATGCTGACTGGGGCAGGTTTGTTTCTTGCGGGATGTTCCAACTGGTCGTGGTATTCGATTCCCGGGGCTTCTTACCTCAAACCCTATACGCTGGACATCCAGCAGGGCGTGATCATCGACTCGGACATGGTTGCGCGCCTGAAGGAAGGAATGACCCGCGCGCAGGTGGCTTATACTTTGGGGACCCCCTTGCTCAAGGATCCTTTTCACAAGGATCGCTGGGATTATATCTACTACGTGCGAGAGAACGGGCGGTTGAGTCATCCCCATGACCTGACGGTTTATTTCAAGGACGACAAGATGGTTCGTTATGCCACGGATTATCCGATCGGTGCCGCCGCGCGGTCGTCGGATGCCCCTCAGGCGGTTCCCGCAGCCGATGGAGCTCCTGCGGTTCCCCCCGCCGGCTCTTCTCCCCCGGCGCCGCAGCAGGAGGCCGCCCCGAATCCTGACGGAAGTGCCGGAGGGGCCGCCGGGACGGCCAAGGGCGGTGTGATCGATGCCGGGAAGACCGGAGAATGAGCGCGCTCGTTTTGGGCATCGCGGGCAGTGGCGGGCGCATGGGGCGGGCGTTGGTGGAAGCCATTGCGGGCGCGCCGGATCTGCGTCTGGGCCTGGCCCTGGAGCAGGCGGACAGTCCCTTCATCGGGCGTGATCCGGGGGATTGGCTGGGCACGCCACTGGGTCTTGCAATCACCTCTGACGTTCAGGCCGGGTTGGAACGATGTGCGGTGCTGATCGATTTTACCCGTCCCCAGGCCACCCTCGAGCATCTGGCGGCCTGTGTGCGGCATAAGCGGGGGATGGTGATCGGGACGACCGGTTTCAGTGCGGCTGAGAAAGCGCAGATCGAGGAGGCCAGTCAGGAGATTCCCATCGTCTGTGCGCCCAACATGAGCATGGGCGTGACCGTGGCGCTGGCGCTGCTGGAGCGGGCCACCCAGTGGTTGCCCGACGATTACGATCTGGAAATCACGGAAGCCCATCATCGCCATAAAGTGGATGCTCCATCCGGGACGGCATTGCGCATGGGCGAGGTGGTCGCCAAGGCACGTGGCTGGAACTTGCCGGAGGTGGCGGTGTATGGGCGTCAGGGGACCACGGGCCCGCGCCCTTCCCGGACCATTGGCTTTGCCACGGTGCGAGGCGGGGATGTCGTGGGCGATCATACGGTGTCTTTCATGGGGGAAGGCGAGCGCCTGGAAATCACCCACCGTGCCAGCAACCGGGCCACCTTTGCCCAGGGTGCGGTGCGGGCCGCCCGTTTTGTGGCGGACCAGGCGGCGGGGCTTTATGATATGCGCGCCGTGCTTGGGTTGTAATTATTTGAAATAACTTGATTATTTTCTTTTCGCCGGGAGGTCTTCCGGGCCCCGGAGTTGCTTTTTGGCGTGTTTTGCGCTAACATTCCAACAATCGGAAACGGGAAAGGTGCGCGTCGATGCGTCTTTCCCGTTTTTTCACATCACCCCCTTCAGGAGTTAGTCATGGCTGTAGAACTGCCCTCGTCCTCTCGTCGGGTGCCTGCCTTTCTTGTGCTGGCCGATGGCAGCGTTTTCAGAGGCTATTCCATCGGAGCCGAAGGGCACAGGGTGGGGGAGGTGGTGTTCAACACGGCCATGACCGGGTATCAGGAAATCCTGACGGACTCCTCCTATTGCCGCCAGATCGTGACCCTGACCTATCCGCATATCGGGAATGTGGGTGTCAATCCAGACGATGAGGAAGCTGCCGAATTGTTTGCGGCCGGCCTGGTCGTCCGGAACATTCCGCGTCAGTTGTCCAGTTGGCGTGCGCAGGGAGGGTTGCCCGAATATCTCAAGGCGCGGGGCATGGTTGCCATGGCGGGGGTGGATACCCGCCGCCTGACTCGCTTGTTGCGTGAAAAAGGCGCTCAAAACGGCTGTATCTGGACAGGAGAGGAGAACATTCCAGCCGCGCTGGAAGCGGCCCGTGCCTTCCCGGGTCTGAACGGCATGGATCTGGCCAGAGTGGTCAGTTGCGCCCAGCCCTATTCCTGGACGGAGGGGGTGTGGAACCGGGGCGGAGAAAAGACCCGGGCAGAGGCGCGCTTCCGGGTCGTGGCCTATGATTTTGGCGTCAAGCGCAACAGTCTGCGCATGTTGGCGGAGCGGGGGTGCGATGTTCAAGTGGTTCCCGCCATGACGCCGGCTCAGGAAGTCTTGTCCCGGCGTCCGGACGGGGTTTTTCTGTCCAATGGTCCCGGCGATCCCGAGGCTTGTACCTACGCCATTCAGGCCGTTCGCGAGTTGATGGCGGCACGGGTTCCCCTGTTCGGGATCTGTCTGGGGCATCAACTGCTCGCCCTGGCTTCAGGGGGGCGCACCCTCAAGATGAAATTCGGGCACCATGGCGCCAATCATCCGGTCCTCGACCAGCAAACCGGGCAGGTTTTGATCACCAGCCAGAATCACGGGTTTGCGGTGGATCCCCGGGATTTGCCCGCCCATCTCACGGTAACCCATGTTTCCCTGTTCGACGGGAGTTTACAGGGGCTTGCCCGGACCGATGTTCCGGCCTTCAGTTTTCAGGGGCATCCTGAAGCCTGTCCGGGGCCTCATGACGCGGCTCCCCTGTTCGACCGCTTCATCGCGCTCATGCAAGAATCTGGAATCTGACCATGCCCAAGAGAACCGACCTCCACTCCATCCTGATCATCGGGGCCGGCCCCATCGTCATCGGCCAGGCCTGTGAATTCGATTATTCCGGGGCGCAGGCGTGCAAGGCACTGCGCGAGGAGGGCTATCGCGTCATTCTGGTCAATTCCAATCCGGCGACCATCATGACGGATCCGGGCATGGCCGATGCCACCTATATCGAACCCGTCAACTGGAAGACACTCGAGCGCATCATCGAACGCGAGCGCCCGGACGCCCTGCTGCCGACCATGGGCGGGCAGACGGCCCTCAACTGTGCCCTCGATCTGGCGCGGGAAGGAGTGCTGGCGCGTTACGGCGTCGAGATGATCGGGGCGTGCAAGGAGGCCATCGACATGGCCGAGGATCGGGAAAAGTTCAAGGCAGCCATGGCCCGCATCGGTTTGTCCACCCCCCGTTCGGCGGTGGCGCACAGCCTCGAGGAAGCTCAGCAGGTGCAGGCCCAGATCGGTTTTCCGGCCATCATCCGTCCCTCCTTTACCATGGGGGGGAGTGGGGGCGGAATCGCCTATAACCAGGAAGAATTCATGACCATTTGCGAGCGTGGTCTGGAGGCGTCGCCGACCCGCGAATTGCTGGTGGAAGAGTCGGTGATCGGCTGGAAAGAGTACGAGATGGAAGTGGTGCGTGACCGCAACGACAACTGCATCATCATCTGTTCCATCGAGAACCTCGATGCCATGGGGGTGCACACCGGAGATTCGATTACGGTGGCTCCTGCCCAGACCCTGACGGACAAGGAATACCAGGTGATGCGCAATGCCTCCCTGGCGGTATTGCGTGAGATCGGCGTGGAAACCGGGGGCTCCAACGTTCAGTTTGCCGTCAATCCCAGGGATGGACGCATGATCGTGATCGAGATGAACCCGCGCGTCTCCCGTTCTTCAGCCCTGGCCTCCAAGGCGACGGGGTTTCCCATCGCCAAGGTGGCGGCCAAGCTGGCCGTGGGATTCACGCTCGACGAGTTGAGCAACGAGATCACGGGCGGGGTCACGCCTGCTTCCTTCGAACCCACCATCGACTATGTGGTGACCAAGGTACCGCGCTTCGCCTTTGAAAAGTTTCCGCAAGCCAATGATCGCTTGACCACCCAGATGAAATCGGTGGGAGAGGTCATGGCCATCGGGCGCAGTTTCCAGGAGTCCTTGCAGAAGGCTCTGCGCGGACTGGAAACCGGCGCCGACGGGCTGAATGAAATGACTACCGAGCGCACCACCATCGAAGCCGAGTTGGCCAATCCCGGTCCGCATCGCCTGTGGTATCTGGCGGACGCCTTCCGCATCGGGCTGGAACGGGATGAAATCTACCGTTTGTCCCATGTGGACCCCTGGTTCCTGGCGGAAATCGAGGATCTGGTGTCAGAAGAACGACGGATAAGCGGCCAGGAACTCGCGACGTTGAGCGCATCGCGCTGGCGCGAACTGAAAGGCAAGGGATTCTCCGACCGGCGCCTGGCTTACCTGCTGGGCAGCACGGAACAGGCGGTGCGTGCCACGCGGCATGCCCTGAACGTCCGTCCTGTCTACAAGCGGGTGGATACCTGTGCAGCAGAGTTTTCCACGCAAACCGCCTACCTCTACTCCACCTATGAAGAAGAGTGTGAGGCGAATCCCACCGAACGACGCAAGATCATGGTGCTGGGCGGGGGGCCGAACCGCATCGGGCAGGGGATCGAATTTGATTATTGCTGCGTCCATGCGGCGCTGGCGCTGCGCGAGGACGGATACGAGACACTCATGGTCAACTGCAATCCGGAGACGGTCTCCACGGATTACGACAGTTCGGATCGTCTGTATTTCGAGTCCCTGACCCTGGAAGACGTGCTCGAGATCGTGGCGCTGGAAAAACCTGCCGGTGTCATCGTCCAGTTCGGTGGTCAGACTCCCCTCAAGTTGGCTCGCGGCCTGGAAGCCGCCGGGGTTCCCATCATCGGGACGACCCCGGACAGCATCGATCGCGCCGAAGACCGCCAGCGTTTTCAGCAACTCCTGCACGAGTTGGGGTTGCGTCAACCGGATAACCGGACCGCTGGCCATCGGGATGAAGTCTTGAAGGCAGCGCAGACGTTGGGATACCCCCTGGTCGTTCGTCCCAGTTACGTGCTGGGGGGGCGTGCCATGCAGATCGTCCATACGCCGGCGGATCTCGAGAAATACCTGCGCGAGGTCATTACGGATGGCGAGGGAATGCATGGGGTGGCCATTTCTCCCCGTTCTCCCATTCTGCTCGACCGCTTTTTGAACGATGCCATCGAAGTGGACGTGGATGCGGTCTGTGATGGACAGGAGGTGGTGATTGGTGCCATCATGGAACACATCGAGCAAGCGGGCGTTCATTCGGGGGACTCTGCCTGTTCCATTCCGCCGTACAGTCTGACCCCTGCCATCCAGGATGAACTCCGTCGCCAGACCAGGGCCATGGCGCTTGCCCTGGGTGTGGTGGGGTTGATGAACGTGCAGTTTGCGCTTCAGGGAGATACCGTCTATGTTCTCGAGGTCAATCCCCGTGCTTCGCGTACCGTCCCTTATGTGGCCAAGGCGACCAGTCGTCCCCTGGCCAAGATTGCGGCACGTTGCATGGTGGGACAGAGTTTGGCCGAACAGGGGATTACCGGAGAGTTGATTCCGGACTACTATTCGGTCAAGGAGGCTGTGTTTCCCTTTACCAAATTTCCCGGCGTGGATCCCATCCTTGGCCCCGAAATGAAGTCCACGGGCGAGGTCATGGGGGTTGGGGCGACCTTTGCCGAAGCCTTTGTCAAATCCCAATGGGCGGCGGGAGTCAAGTTGCCCACCGGGGGCAAGGTTTTTCTGAGTGTCAGAAATGCGGACAAAGCCCCCCTGGTGGAGATTGCGCGCCAATTGGCGGAACTGGGATTTGCGCTGGTGGCAACGCGTGGAACGGCAGCCGCGCTGAGCGCCGCCGGCCTCGAGGTGGTATTGGTCAACAAGGTCATGGAAGGGCGTCCGCATATCGTGGATATGATCAAGAATCGCGAGATTTCCCTGATCATCAACACGGTGGAAGAACTTTCCCGGGCCGTGCAGGACTCCTGGTCGATCCGCAATGCTGCGCTGCAGGGGCGCATCACCTACTACACCACGGTCGCCGGGGCGCGGGCAGCCTGCATGGGAATGCGTCTTGGACAGTCCGGTGATGTCCACGAATTACAGGCATTGCACCAAAGGTTGAAAATCTGACTCCCCCAAAGGGGAGTTCAGGCCATATAACACGCAATTGGGTAGCGAGGAAGGAGAAGCATGAACAAGACACCATTGACGGTACGGGGTGCCGAAAAACTCAAGGAAGAATTGCACCAGTTGAAACATGTGCACCGTCCAGCAGTGATCCAGGCCATCAGTGAGGCGCGCGCTCAGGGAGATCTGTCGGAGAATGCCGAATACGATGCGGCCAAGGAGCGTCAATCCTTCATCGAAGGACGGATTGCGGAACTGGAATCCAAGTTGTCCCATGCCCAGATCATCGATCCGGCAGCGCTGGATGCGGATGGACGGTGCGTCTTTGCAGCCACGGTGGAAATGGAAGACTTGAATACCGGCGACGTCCACACTTACCAGATCGTGGGGGATGACGAGGCGGATATCAAGGAAGGCAAGATTTCCATTGGTTCCCCGCTGGCCCGCGCACTGATCGGAAAATCGGCGGGAGATGTGGCTGAAGTCCATGCTCCCGGGGGCATGCGTGAATATGAGATCAGGGAAGTACGTTATGGTTGAGCGCCGCAGGACCTTATCCTCCCCCGTGCCCGGGCGGCGCGCGGAACCGCCCCGAATGTCCAGGGGAAAGACTGTGGTCAGGAAAGTCGTGGCCAAAAAAAGGGCTCCTGCCGTTGTGCCGACCTTGAAGTTGCCGGAAGCGGGGGTGGCGCTGGCGTTGTCGGTGGCTGATCGGGTGCGCCTGCGTCAGCAGGCTCATCGCCTCGACCCCGTGGTGCTGATGGGGCAATCCGGTATGACGGATGCGCTTCTCCTGGAAATAGAACGGGCCCTGCGCGCCCATGGCCTGATCAAGGTCAAGGCCAGCGGAGTGGATACGGCAGAGGCGCGCAGCGCTCTGGCAAATACCCTCGCGCAGCGTCTTTCGGCCGCCTGCGTTCAACAAATCGGCAAGATTCTGGTTCTTTATCGCCCCCGATGAAACCGACCCGGACCAGCAAGGCCTGGATACGGGAACATATCAACGATCCCTTTGTCCAACGAGCGAAGCGGGAGGGATATCGGTCGCGCGCCTCCTACAAGTTGCTGGAAATCGATGATCGGGACCACCTGCTGCGTCCGGGGATTTCAGTGGTGGATCTGGGGGCCAGTCCCGGAGGATGGTCCCAGGTGGCGCGCCAGCGCATGGGCGTGCACGGCAAGGTCATCGGCATCGATCTGCTGCCCATGGCGGCGCTGGAGGGCGTCGCTTTTCTGCAGGGGGATTTTCTGGCCCCCGCGGTGCAGGAACAGATAAGGGTCCTGCTGGGAAATCGACCGGTGGATCTTGTATTATCGGATCTTGCCCCCAACATCAGTGGTGTCACCCTGTATGATCAGGCCCGTGCGGCGGAGTTGTGGGAAATGGCCCTGGAATTTGCGCTCGAGGTGCTGGGGCCCGAGGGGAAGTTTCTGATCAAGGCGTTTCATGGCGCGGATTTTGAATCTTTTGTGCGGCGCATGAAGCAATGTTTTGTCCGGGTGGTGACACGGAAACCTGCCGCATCCCGAGATCGAAGTTCGGAAGTGTACCTGTTGGGGCAAGGGTTGAAACCGAAGCGCACGGAGTGAGTGGGTGAATTTTGAACAGGTGGACGCGCTTGAGCGTACAATGATCCTTCGGAGTCCGAGGGAGTTGGTCGGATCGACTTGGAGGAAAGAGTCTTGAATAGCATCGTTAAAAATGTCTTGGCCTGGCTTTTCGTGGGATTGGTGTTGATGCTGCTGGTCAGTCAGTTCCAGAACCATCAACCGTCGGGCGATGTCCTGAGTTATTCCTCTTTCATCGAAGAGATGAAAGCCGGTCATGTCACCAAGGTGATCATCGACGGACGGGCGTTGCGCGGCGAACGCTCGGATGGCAAGCCTTTTACCACTTATACGCCTTCCGATCCATGGCTGGTCAGTGATCTGCTCAAGTACGGCGTGAATGTGTCGGCCAAGCCGGAAGAGGAACCTTCCTTCTTCATGAATATGCTCATGTCCTGGTTCCCCATGCTGTTGCTGGTGGCGGTCTGGATATTTTTCATGCGTCAGATGCAGGGGGGCGGACGAGGCGGCGCCTTTTCCTTCGGCAAGAGTCGTGCGCGCATGCTGGATGAAAATGCCAACCCTGTGACCTTTGCGGATGTGGCGGGGGTGGATGAAGCCAAGGAAGAAGTGAGCGAGTTGGTGGAGTTTTTGCGTGATCCCGGCAAGTTCCAGAAGTTGGGGGGGCGGATTCCGCGCGGCGTGCTCATGGTAGGTAGTCCCGGAACGGGGAAAACCCTGCTGGCCCGTGCGATTGCAGGGGAGGCCAAGGTGCCCTTCTTCAGCATTTCCGGTTCGGATTTTGTGGAGATGTTTGTCGGGGTGGGGGCGGCCCGCGTGCGCGACATGTTCGAACAGGCCAAGAAGAACGCGCCCTGTATCATCTTCATCGATGAAATCGATGCCGTGGGCCGCCAGCGCGGTGCCGGGCTGGGGGGCGGCAATGACGAGCGGGAGCAGACCCTCAACCAGATGCTGGTGGAAATGGATGGTTTCGAAGCGACGACGGGCGTCATCGTGATCGCGGCCACCAACCGACCGGATGTCCTCGATCCTGCCCTGCTGCGGCCAGGACGTTTCGACCGTCAGGTGGTGGTACCCTTGCCGGATATCCGGGGGCGTGAACAGATCCTGCTGGTACACATGCGCAAGGTCCCCATTGCGCCGGATGTGCGGGCCGACATCATTGCACGGGGCACGCCCGGGTTTTCGGGGGCGGATCTGGCCAATCTGGTCAATGAATCGGCACTCTTTGCCGCGCGTTTCAACAAACGCCTGGTAGACATGGATGATTTCGAACGGGCCAAGGACAAGATCATCATGGGCGCGGAGCGGCGTTCCATCGTCATGCCGGAGAATGAACGGCGCAATACGGCCTATCATGAGTCCGGGCATGCCGTGGTAGCGCGCATGTTGTCCCTGACAGATCCGGTTCACAAAGTGACCATCATTCCCCGCGGGCGCGCTCTGGGGGTGACCATGCAGTTGCCCACGGAAGATCGCTACAGCATGAACCGCGACCAGATTCTGCAGAATATTGCCGTATTGTTCGGGGGGCGGATTGCCGAAGAAGTATTCATGAACCAGATGACCACGGGCGCCAGCAACGACTTCGAACGTGCCACCGACATGGCGCGGCGGATGGTGACTCAATGGGGGATGTCGACTTCCATGGGGCCCATGGTCTACGGGGAAAACGAGGGAGAAGTCTTTCTGGGGCGGACCATTGCCACCCACAAGAACGTGTCGGAAGCCACGATGCAGAAAGTGGACATGGAAATTCGCCGCATCATTGACGAGCAGTACGTCCTGGCGCGGGGCATCATCGAATCCCATCGCACCGAAATCGAGGCGATGACCCATGCCCTGCTGGAATGGGAAACCATCGATGCGGAACAGATCGAGGACATCATGTCAGGGCGTCCTCCCCGTCCGCCCAAACCCGCTGCGCCGGTGACGCCCAAAACGCCTCCGCCCAGCGCTTCACCCCCCCCGGCACCGGCCTCCACGGCCCAACCCGCCCAGGGCGTCTGAGACCGGAGGAGATTCCCGGCGTGCTGGGCGGACCTCCCGAACCACTCCCCGCAGTACACTGCGGGGAGTTTGTTTTGTCCCTGGCGCGACCTCGCCTCATGGGGATTCTCAATGTCACGCCCGACTCATTCTCGGATGGAGGGACGCACCTCGATGCGTCGGCCGCCATTGCCCGCGGACAGGCCATGGCGGCACAAGGGGCAGACCTGATCGATGTGGGGGGAGAATCCACCCGGCCCGGAGCCCCCGAGGTGACCCTGGCAGAGGAATTGCGGCGTGTGATTCCGGTCATTGAAGGATTGGTGGACACCCTGAGGGTGCCCGTTTCCATCGATACCCGTCATCCCCAGGTCATGCAGGCCGCCATCCGGGCAGGTGCCACGCTGATCAATGATATCGAAGCCTTGCAGGCGCCCGGGGCATTGGAATGCGCGCTCGAGCATGAAGTCGGCATTTGCCTGATGCATATGCAGGGACAGCCCTTGACCATGCAGCAGTCGCCCCATTATCCTCTGGGGGTCGTATCCGAAGTCCGCGATTTTCTTGCGGCGCGGGTCGCCAGGCTGGAGCGGTACGGCGTGGGACGACAGCGCATCATGATCGACCCGGGGTTCGGCTTTGGCAAGACACGTGCCCATAACCTGACCTTGCTGCAGCAGTTACCGAGGTTGGTGGATCTGGGGTACCCGGTACTGGTGGGACTGTCGCGCAAATCCATGCTGGTCGGTCAACCCGGCGTTCCCCCGCGCGAACGTCTGGGCGCCAGTCTGGCTGCGGCTTGCTGGGCCATTCAGGCGGGCGCGCATATCCTGCGTGTCCACGATGTGGCTGAGACGCGTCAGGCAGTGGACTTATGGATGGATACCTTGGCAGTGGAGGAGTGATGAACCGTCGTTATTTTGGAACGGATGGAATTCGTGGGCGGGTGGGCAGTGAGCCGATGACCCCTGTGATGATGCTGAATCTCGGGTATGCCGCAGGCACGGTTCTGGCTCAGGGAGCGTCTGCCAAAGAGGATCGTCCCGTGGTGATCATCGGCAAGGACACCCGAATTTCGGGTTACATGATCGAATCGGCGCTCGAGGCCGGGCTCTCTGCGGCGGGCGTGGACGTCATCCTGCTGGGACCCATGCCGACCCCTGCAGTGGCCTACCTGGTTCGGGCCTTGCGTTTGCAGGCGGGGGTGATGATCAGTGCTTCCCATAACCCTTTCGAGGACAACGGGATCAAATTCTTCTCTGCCGATGGGATGAAATTGCCCGACAGCGTGGAACTGGACATTGAAGTTCAACTGAATCAACCCTGGTCCTGTCGCGATTCGGCCCAACTGGGGCATGTCCGCCGCATGAATGATGCCGCAGGGCGCTATATCGAGTTCTGCAAGAGTACCTTTCCCTCCAGCCTCGACCTCAAGGGGCTGAAGTTGGTGGTGGATTGCGCACATGGAGCCACCTATCACATCGCGCCCCTGGTGTTCCACGAACTGGGTGCCGAGGTCATCTCCATCGGCAATACTCCCAATGGCATCAATATCAACGACCATTGCGGGGCAACCCACGTCGATACATTGCGTGAGGCCGTGCGTACCCACCAGGCCGATATGGGGATTGCTCTGGACGGCGATGGGGATCGTCTCATCATGGTGGACGAGACGGGAAAAACTTATGACGGGGACCAACTGCTTTATGCTGTGGTCAAACACCGCCAGTCCTTGCCGGGATTCGCCGGCGGGGCGGTGGGGACCCTGATGACCAACCTGGCCGTGGAAAAAGCCTTCGAGCGGCGACGGATTCCCTTCGTGCGGGCCAAGGTAGGGGATCGCTACGTTCTGGAAACGATGCTGGAACGGGGCTGGCTCTGGGGCGGAGAGAACTCGGGACATCTGATCTGCCGGGACAAGCACAGTACGGGAGACGGCATCATTTCGGCGCTTCAGGTACTGGCGGCTTTGGCCAGCCAGGGGGTGACCCTGGCCAGTTATACGGCCGAGGTGGAACTCTATCCCCAGCGCCTGATCAATGTGCGTACGGCCCAGTCGGTGGATTTCAAGACGTCTTCGCAGGTCCAGCAGGCAGTGACGGCGGCAGAAGAGGACATGGCCGGACACGGGCGGGTACTCTTGCGTGCTTCGGGTACGGAACCCCTGATTCGTGTCATGGTGGAAGGGGAAGATGCCGCCCAGGTGGAGCGCTGGGCGGAAACCATCGCTGCCGCCGTGCGCGAGTTGGCAGCCGCCTAAATCAGTTCGGGGTCGATCACCGCGCGCAGGATGAGTTGGGGTTGCCCGTCCCGTTCCCGCTGGGTGAGCCACCAGAGCGCGCCTTTGCGTACACTCCAGGGGGCGGCTTCGCCCGTCAGTAGCCAGGCTGCGGTTTCTCCCAGGGTGGGTTGGTGGCCCACCAGCAGGGTGTAGGGGTCGGTGGGCTCAGGCCAGGCACAGGCCTGCAGCAGATCGCGCGGACCAGCCTGGGTTCCCAGTTGCGGGACGGTTTCAAAATGTCTGGAAAAGGCGCTGGCCGTTTGCTGGGTGCGCTGTGCCGGGCTGACCAGAATGCGGGGTTCGAGCGGCAAATGGGCTTTCAGCCAGCGGGCCACCTGCCGCGCCTGTTGGTGTCCCCGTTCAGTCAGGGCGCGCGCAAGGTCGGGAAATCCTTCTTCGGCTTCGGCGTGACGCCACAGGATCAGGTGAGATTGACTCATGACTGGGAAGCCCCCTGGCTCAAACGCTGCAAGAGAAAGTCATGCACCCGGAAGCACGAACTGCCGCGTCGTGGGTGGATTCGCGCATAATGCCCCTCCCCATTCATGATCCAGGCGGCGTGGTTGTCGCGCAGATAGGAACGAAGTCCTTCGCTCAGGATCCGCCGCTTGATGCGGGGATCGAGAATGGGGATACAGACTTCGATGCGGCGAAAAAAATTGCGGTCCATCCAGTCGGCACTGGCGATGAAGACGTCGTGGCTTCCTCCGTGACGGAAATACATGACCCGGTGGTGTTCCAGAAAACGACCGATCAGTGAGCGTACCCGGATATGTTCGGACAATCCTTTGACGCCGGGGCGGAGCAGGCAGACTCCCCGGATGATCAGGTCGATTCGGACCCCAGCCTGGCTGGCTTGATAGAGCGCATCGATCAGGAGAGGCTCGGTCAGCGCATTCATTTTTGCGATGATGTGGGCTTTTTCACCCTTGCGGGCAAACTGGATTTCTCGGGCAATGGCCTGCAGGGTTCCGGAGTGAAGGGTGAAGGGGGCCTGCCAGAGATGGCGCAACTGCTCCTGCTTGCCCAGCCCCGTAATTTGCATGAAGATGGCGCTGACATCAGCCGTGATTTCCGGATGGGCGGTAAACAGACCAAAATCGGTATAGGTGCGCGTGGTACGGGCATGATAGTTGCCCGTACCCAGGTGGACATAACGCCGTAACTCATTTTGTTCGCGCCGGATGACGAGACACATCTTGGCGTGGGTCTTGTACCCGAAAACGCCGTAGACCACATGTGCGCCGGCCGCTTCCAACTTCTCGGCCCAGTTGATGTTGGCTTCTTCATCGAAGCGGGCCAGCAGTTCCACCACCACGGTGACTTCCTTGCCCTGGTGAGCCGCCTCGATCAAGGCTTCGATCAATTCGGAGTCCGTGCCGGTACGGTAGACCGTCTGTTTGATGGCCAGCACCGCAGGGTCGCGAGCCGCTTGCTGGACGAACTGGATGACGGGCATGAAGGGCTGAAAGGGATGATGAAGGAGAAGATCACGTTTTTTCAGGGTTTCGATGAGCGGAACCGTTGTGTCCAGTTCGCGGGGCAGTTGGGGCTGAAAGGCGGGAAACTTGAGGTCAGGCCGGTCAACCAGGTCGGCGACCCGCATCAGGCGCACGAGGTTGACGGGGCCGTCCACCCGATACAGGTCCGTCTCCTCCAACTCGAAAGTTTCGAGCAGGAACTGGGCCATGGTCTCGGAACAGTTTTCCGGGACCTCGAGGCGCACTTCATCGCCATACTGGCGATGACTCAATTCGCCTTGCAGGGCGAGGCGTAAATCACTGACTTCCTCATCTTCCAGCAGTAACTCGCTGTTTCGGGTCAAACGGAATTGATAGCATCCTTCGACGGTCAGTCCATGAAAAAGGTCGCCCACATTGGCATGAAGGATCGAGGATAAAAAAATGAATCCGTAGGGGCAGCCGCAAATTTCTTCGGGCAACTGTATGAAGCGGGGAAGGGCACGGGGAGCCTGCACGACGGCATGGGTGCAGGGCCGGCCAAAAGCGTCGACTCCCGAAAGTTCCACGGCAAAATTGAGGCTTTTATTGAGGATCCGGGGAAAGGGGTGGGCCGTGTCCAATCCGATGGGGGTCAATACCGGTTTGATTTCGCGCAGATAATAGTTGCGTGCCCAGATATGCTGAGCCTCTGTCCAGTGGTTGCGACGGTGAAAGCAGATCCCTTCTTCTGCCAAACGCGGCAGGACGCGTTCGTTCAATAAGTGATACTGGTGGGCGACGAGTTCGTGTGCCACGCTGCACACCAGACGGTAGACGCGTGCGGGAGGCAGGCCATCCGGGCCGGTTTGGGTGATTCCTTCGCGGATTTGCTGTTTCAGGCCGGCAACCCGGATCTCGAAAAATTCATCCAGATTGCTGCTGACGATGCACAGGTAGCGCAGTTGCTCGAGCAGTGGGGTCTCGTCATCCTCCACCAGACTCAGGACGCGCCGGTTGAATGCCAGCAGGCCTAACTCGCGATTGAGGAACCGGGACGACGGGGTAACGGGATTACTCATAAAGTCGATCAAGAATGGGGACCATCTGACCCGCTCAGTGTACCACCCCCTCGAGCATCCGGAAAACCAATGGGGGGCATCGTCACGAATAATTCACGGCAGGTTCATGGTGGGGTAACAGGGGCCGGGCAAAGTGGGCAAATCTTCGTTCTGATGGAGAGATCCATGCCCCAACTCGACCAAAGTCTGCAGAATGTCCGTCAACCGCGCCTGATCTTTCAATACGCCCGTTCTCCTGCGGACGTGCGTGCGGCCCAGCAGTTGCGTTGGCAGGTCTTTCATGAGGAGATGGGGGCGCACCTGCATTCCCCCGAGGCAGGTCTGGATCAGGATCGGTTCGATGCGCTCTGCGACCATCTGATTCTGCGCGATACGCGCACCCATGAAGTGGTGGGGACCTATCGGATACTCAACGCGCAACAGGCGGCGTGGGCCGGAGGGTTCTATGCGGAAGAGGAATTCGATCTGACGCGCCTGGCCCATCTGCTTCCCCACGTCATGGAGGTGGGACGGGCCTGCGTCCATCCGGATTACCGTAATGGCCTGTCCATTGCGGTGTTGTGGGCGGGTCTGGCCGACTATATCCAGTCTCACCGGGTGCAATACCTGATGGGCTGTGCCAGCATGACCATGATCGATGGCGGCCATACGGCAGCCTCGCTCTACCGGCAACTGGAACTCTTGCATGGAGCGCCTGCGGAATGGCGTGTTTTCCCCCATTGCGCTTTGCCTCTGGCGGCGCTCGACAACACGCGCGCGGTGGAGATCCCGCCCCTCATCAAGGCCTATCTGCGGGTAGGGGCCTATGTTTGCGGGGAGCCGGCGTGGGATGCGGATTTCAACACGGCGGATTGCCTGCTTTTATTACCCACGGCGGCCATGGATCAGCGCTATTCCCGTCATTTCATGAAGGCCTCGGCGGAGGGAAGGACTTCCTTCTGAGGGCGCGTAACGATTTTCGGGTCAGAGTAGTTCATCCGTGCATGATCTGGTAGAGTGGGGTTTTTTTGTGAGGGTTTCAGGATATGCCCCAAGCGATCATCGCGGCGGTAGACTTGGGCTCGAACAGCTTTCGTCTGCAGGTGGCACGTGTGGTACAGGGGCAACCTTATACACTGGACGCGATCAAGGAGCCCGTACGACTGGCGGCGGGATTGCTGCCCGACAACACGCTGGATGCGGTGACTCAGGAACGTGCCCTGGCCTGTTTGCGGCGTTTTGGCGAGCGGTTGCGCGCGGTGCCCCGGGAGGCCATCCGGGTCGTGGGGACCAATACCCTGCGCGTCGCCCAGCATGCGGAAACCTTTCTGGAAGCGGCACAGGAAGCCCTGGGCGTCCCCATCGAAATCATCGCGGGTCAGGAGGAAGCCCGCCTGATTTACGTGGGGGTAGCGCACAGCCTTCCCCGTAGCCGGGGCCGTCGGCTGGTGGTGGACATCGGCGGCGGGTCCACGGAAATCATCATCGGGCGCGGGGTCAAACCGCAGCGTCTGGAAAGTTTGTACATGGGATGTGTCAGTTATACACAGCAGTTTTTTTCTCAAAACAAGGTGACGGAACGTCACTGGGCGGCTGCCACCCTGGCGGCAGCCAATGAACTGCAGGCGCTTTCCGCCACCTTCGGGCGGGCGCAATGGGATGAGGCCGTGGGTTCTTCCGGGACCGCTCGCGCCCTGGCCGAATTGCTGGAACTGAACGGGTTCGTGGGGCAGGGAATTACCCGGGCCGGGCTGGCGTTTCTGCGGGAAAAGTTGCTGGAGGCTCGTGATCCACACCATCTGGTGTCCATCGGATTGCGCACGGAACGGGTGCCGGTACTGCCGGGGGGGTTGGTCATCATGAGCGCCGTGTTCGATCACCTGGGGATCGAACAGATGCAAACGACGGACTGTGGTTTGCGCGAGGGGGTTCTGTATGAGATGCTGGGCCGCCTGAAACATCGGGATGTCCGGGAAGAGACGGTGCGCCATTTCGTCCAGCGCTACCATGCGGATCCGATGCAGGCGGAGCGGGTGGAGAAGTTGGCGCTTACCCTCTACCGACAGGTGACGACTCGTCCCCAATACGCGCACTACTCGCCTTACCTGCGCTGGGCTGCCCAGTTGCATGAAATTGGGCTCTCCATCGCCCATGGGGGGTACCACCGCCATTCGGCCTATATCGTCGATCATGCGGACATGCCTGGATTTTCCAAGATGGAGCAGGCCATCGTGGGGGGGTTGGTCCAGAATCATCGGGGGCGTTTGGTCAAGGGGGCAGAACGCATCACCAATCGGGAAGGCTGGCGTCTGGTGCTGTGTCTTCGTCTGGCCGTGTTGTTCTGTCGCGGCCGCGCTCCCCTGGGACGAACGCCCCGCTTTCGTTTGTCGGATGAGGGTGAGGCGGGGTTTTGCCTGCAACTCAATCCCGCCTGGTTGACCGGTCATGCCCTGGCAGCCGCCAACCTGGAGAAGGAATGCCAGCAGTGGCAGGCTCAGGGGATTTCCCTGAAGGTGGCTTGACCCGGAAGATTCACGGGGCTGTAATCAATCTGTCACATTTGGCGGTTAACCTGTTCCCGTTTGCTCGCAATTTTTTCTATGGAGATTTTCATGACGATTCGGTTCCCTGCGCGATCCTGGATGGTGGCCAGTGCTTTGTTGGTGTCGGCCTGGGAGGTCCAGGCGACGGATATCACCGGGGCCGGTTCCACTTTCGTCTACCCGGTTTGCGCCAAGTGGGCCGAAGGATTCAGGGCGGCCACCCAGAATGGTTTGAACTACCAATCCATCGGTTCGGGCGGAGGAATCAAGCAGGTGAAAGCCAAAGTAGTGGATTTCGGGACGACGGACAAACCCCTGACCCGGGAAGAACTGGACCGGAGTTCCCTGGTACAGTGGCCGCTCGTGATGGGGGGCGTGGTTCCCGTGGTCCATGTGGACGGGGTCGCCCCTGGGCAGATGAAACTCGACGGGCCGGTATTGGCCGACATCTATCTGGGCAAGATCAAGCGCTGGAACGATCCGGCCATCCAGGCGCTCAACAAGGGGCTGAACCTGCCCGCACAGGATATCGTCGTGGTTTCCCGTACCGATGGTTCCGGGACCACCTTCATCTTCACGAATTACCTCTCCAAGGTCAGTGCCGAGTGGAAGGCCAAGGTCGGGAGTGATACGGCCGTCAGATGGCCCACGGGCATCAATGGCAAGGGAAATGAGGGGGTGGCTTCCTACGTGCGCCAGCAGGCGGGGGGGATTGGTTACGTGGAGTACGCCTATGCCCTGCAGAACAAAATGAGTCATGTTCAGATGAAAAACCACGAAGGGCAGTTCGTGGAGCCGGATGTCAAGACATTCGGCGCTGCGGCCAGCAATGCCCATTGGGAACCGGGAAACGGATTTCACGAAATTCTGACCGATGAACCCGGGAAAAACAGTTGGCCCATCACCGGAGCCACCTTCGTCCTGATGCAGAAAGTTCAGGAAAACCCCGAGCATGCCAGAACGGCCTTGCAGTTTTTCGCCTGGGCCTACAAGAACGGTCAGAAAGCCGCACTGGCGCTGGACTATGTTCCCTTGCCTGATAATGTGGCCAGTTTGATCGAGGCCCAGTGGAAGGGGGAACTGAAGGATGGGGCGGGCAGGGCGCTCTACTGAGAGGGCTGAGGAAAATTTCTGTGTGTACGGGAGGGACCCTTTCCCTCCGATTGCGCGATAATAGGAAAACCTCGGTACTGGGGGTATAATCGCTCCGTTCCTGACTTGACATTTCGTCCATGGCCGTTTTATGAACCCTATACCGACCCAACCTGTTGAGCGCGCGCCCAGGCACGCGGGACAGGCGCGTGGTTCCGGATATCTTGCCGACCGCTTGTTCGAGTGGCTGACCCGCTTCTTCGCTTCGTTGGTGCTGTTCACGTTGCTGGCGATTCTGGTTTCCCTGGTGGTGACCAGTGCGCCTTCGCTGAAAGCCTTTGGTTTTTCCTTTCTGTGGTCTGATGACTGGGATCCCGTGCAGGACAAGTATGGTGCCCTGATCCCCGTTTACGGAACCCTGGTCAGTTCCTTCGTGGCTCTGCTGATCGCGGTTCCCATCAGTTTCGGGATTGCCGTCTTTCTCACGGAAATGTCTCCTCCCTGGCTCAAACGCCCGCTCGGGACGGCCATTGAATTACTGGCTGCCATTCCCAGCATCATCTACGGGATGTGGGGACTGTTTTCCTTTGCCCCGCTCTTTTCCCGGACCCTGCAACCCTTCCTGATCGAAACTCTGGGCAAGATCCCCTTCGCTGGGCAACTTTTTCAAGGTCCGCCTCTGGGCATCGGTCTGCTCACGGCCAGCATCATTCTGGCCATCATGGTGATCCCCTTCATTTCCTCGGTCATGCGCGATGTTTTCGAACTGGTTCCCGCCGTGCTCAAGGAATCGGCCTATGGGCTGGGCGCCACCACCTGGGAGGTGGTCTGGCGGGTGGTCCTGCCCTATACCCGTGCCGGCGTGGTGGGGGGGGTCATGCTGGGGTTGGGGCGTGCCCTGGGGGAGACCATGGCGGTCACCTTCGTGATCGGCAATACCCAGCATCTCAGTCCCTCGCTGCTGGCCCCGGGAAACAGCATCGCCTCGTCCCTGGCCAACGAATTTGCCGAGGCGGTGGGCGACCTGTATACCTCTGCGCTGATTGAACTGGGGCTGCTGCTGTTCATCATCACGACCATCGTGCTGGCCATGGCCAAATTGATGTTGTTGCGCATGGGGCAGCGCGAAGGAACGCGGAGCTGACCATGCGCTATACCACCCCCGAAATTCGCCGTATCTACCGCCGTCGTCAGTTGGCCAATCGTTTTCATCTGCTCATGTCGCTGTGCGGCATGGGTTTTGGTTTGTTCTGGTTGACCTGGATTCTCTGGACCCTGATATCCAATGGTTTTGAAGCGTTGAGCTGGTCGCTGCTGACCCATCCGACGCCTGCCCCAGGGGGAGAGGGGGGACTGGCCAATGCCATTCTGGGGAGCATCATGATGTCCGGCCTGGCGACCCTGATCGGAACGCCGGTAGGCGTGCTGGCCGGGACTTATCTGGCCGAATACGGCCGACGCGGCTGGCTGGCCCCCATCACCCGTTTCATCAATGACATTCTTCTCAGCGCTCCCTCCATCGTTCTGGGGCTGTTCATCTATACTGTGTATGTGGCCCGTTTTCACCATTTTTCGGGGATTGCCGGCGCTTTGTCCCTGTCCTTGATCGTCATTCCCGTGGTTGTCCGAACCACCGACGACATGTTGCGTCTGGTGCCGGACAGTTTGCGCGAAGCCGCCATTGCGCTGGGGGCTCCCCGCTGGAAAATGGTGGTGATGGTGGCTTACCGGGCAGCCAAAAGCGGCATCGCCACCGGCGTGCTGCTGGCAGTGGCACGCATCAGTGGGGAAACGGCCCCCCTTCTGTTTACTGCGCTCAACAATCAGTTCACCACCTGGAACATCAATGAGCCGATGGCCAACCTGCCGGTGGTCATCTTCCAGTTTGCCATGAGTCCCTACGATGACTGGCACCGTCTGGCTTGGGGCGGGGCCATCCTGGTGACCTTCAGCGTGTTGGCGATCAACGTGCTGGCGCGTTTGCTGTTCCGTCAAAAAAGTTCTTGAGCAGGGGTTTCATGAGCCATTCCGAGGTTTTCAATCTTTCTTCCATCGCACCCGAAGTGCGCATCGCCATCCGCAATCTCAACTTCTACTATGGTCGTTTCCATGCTTTGAAGAATGTCACCATGGACATCCAGACCAACAAGGTGACGGCCTTCATCGGCCCTTCGGGATGTGGCAAGTCCACTCTCCTGCGGACCTTCAATCGTCTGCACGAACTTTATCCGTCCAATCGGACCACGGGTCAAATTCTGCTGGATGGCAAGAATGTCCTGGACCGTCGGGAAGACCCCACGCTGTTGCGGGCGCGTGTCGGGATGGTTTTCCAGAAACCCACCCCGTTTCCCATGTCGATTTATGAAAACATCGCTTTTGGCGTGAGATTGTATGAAAAGTTGACGTCCGTGGAAATGGACGAGCGGGTGGAATGGGCCCTGAGCAAAGCGGCATTGTGGCCTGAAGTGAAAGATAAACTGCGCCAGAGCGGTAACGGGCTTTCCGGGGGGCAGCAACAGCGTCTGTGTATTGCCCGTTGCATTGCCATCAAGCCGGAGGTGATCCTGCTGGATGAGCCCTGCTCGGCTCTCGACCCCATTTCTACCGCACATATCGAGGAGTTGGTGCATGACCTGAAGAGCGATTACACCGTGGTCATGGTTACCCACAACATGCAGCAGGCCGCCCGGGTTTCCGATTACACGGCCTATATGTATCTGGGGGAATTGATCGAGTTCGACGAGACGGATCAAATCTTTACCAAGCCCAATCAGAAGGCGACGGAAGACTATATCACCGGGAAATTCGGTTGATCTCCGCCGGGGGCGCTGTTCCCTGCCCATTGCAAGAAACGCCATTTCAAGGCATCATCCTGCCCAGACATTTATTTCATGCAAGGCTTGGAACAGTTCATGCGTAAAAAACTCATTGCAGGCAACTGGAAAATGCACGGTTCCCGTGCGGCCAATGAGGCATTGGTACAGGCGCTACGGGCGGAACCTCCGTTGGAATCCGTTGAATTGGCGGTCCTGGTCCCCGCGCCCTACCTGGCCCAGATGCAGCAGTTGCTGGGTGGCTCGGCCTGCGCCTGGGGAGGACAGGACGTCAGCGACCAGGAGCGCGGCGCGTTTACCGGTGAGGTGGCGGCTTCCATGTTGCGCGAATTCGGATGCCGGTATACGGTGGTCGGTCATTCAGAACGGCGTCAGCGCCATGGTGAAACCGACCTTCAGGTGGCAGCCAAGGCGCAACAGGCATTGGCCCAGGACCTGATTCCCATCCTTTGTCTGGGAGAATCGCTCGAGCAGCGGGAATCGGGAAAAACGGCGCAAGTGGTGCGTGGTCAGTTGGGCGTGCTTCTGGATACATTGGGCGAGGCCGGGATGGCCCGTTCGGTCCTGGCCTACGAGCCCATCTGGGCCATCGGGACTGGGCGAAGCGCAACCCCGGCTCAGGTTCAGGAGGTCCATGCCGGGCTGCGTCGGCAATGTGCCGAAGTGTCGCCGGACTTGGCTGAAAACATTCAGATCCTCTATGGCGGTAGCGTGAAAGGTGCCAACGCGGTAGAATTGATGGCCTTGCCCGATGTGGATGGGGCACTGGTGGGGGGCGCTTCCCTGGTAGCGCAGGAATTTTTGGCGATCGCGCGTGCAGCCGCGAAAGCGAGTCAAGGGACTGAGTGATGGAAACGGTGGTTTGGATCGTGCATGTGGGCGCCGCGCTTGGAATTATCGGATTGGTTCTCATGCAGCATGGCAAGGGTGCGGATATGGGCGCGGCCTTCGGGAGTGGTTCTGCGGGCGGGTTGTTCGGCGCTTCGGGCGCATCGAATTTTCTCAGTCGTAGTACGGCCGTACTGGCAGCCGTGTTTTTTTGTACCAGCATGCTGCTGACCTGGTATTCAGGGCATGGCAACAAAGGAGGGAGCGTGATGAATGATGCCAATGCGCCCAAGGCTCCTGTGGTTTCGACGCCAGCGAATGGGGTCCCCACAAAATCCAACGAGATTCCAAAATAGGGTACACTGGTACCCCCCTGGTCAAAGGGGAATGAGTTTCAAGCCGATGTGGTGAAATTGGTAGACACGCCGTCTTGAGGGGGCGGTGGCGAAAGCCGTAGCAGTTCGAGTCTGCTCATCGGCACCATGGAATGGTCGTAAACGGTTTGGCAGCGATTTCAGCCAAACAGAAGCAATGGTGTCATAATGACCTTTATGGAGGTCGGGTTTCCGGGATGTCCGGGACTCGGCGGGGCTTCCCCACAGCAATTCGGGGAAAGCGCTCGATGATAATAATCGCACCCGCCCTATGAGGGGGTGCAGGAAACACTGCGAGTATGTGATGTCACAACATTATTTGCCGGTATTGTTGTTCATTCTGGTGGGCGTGGGCGTGGGCGTGGTCCCCGCGGCTCTGGGTTGGTTCCTGGCGCCCCATCGTCCCGATCCGGAAAAGAATTCCCCCTACGAATGTGGCTTCGAGGCCTTCGAAGACGCGCGGATGCGTTTCGATGTGCGCTATTACCTCGTGGCGATTCTCTTCATTTTGTTTGATCTGGAAATTGCCTTTCTCTTCCCTTGGGCTGTGGTGCTGAAAGACATTGGCGGGTTTGGTTTTCTGTCCATGCTGGTATTTCTGGGGATATTGGTGGTGGGGTTTGCCTACGAGTGGCTCAAGGGCGCGCTCGAATGGGAATGAAGCAACGATTGCCGGGTTGATCCATTAGGGAGGGGAACATGGCACTGGAAGGTGTGCTCAAGGAAGGTTTTGTCACCGCGAGTCTGGATACGGTCATCAATTGGACCCGTACGGGCTCCCTTTGGCCCATGACGTTCGGGTTGGCCTGTTGTGCGGTGGAAATGATGCACGCCGGCGCGTCCCGTTATGATCTGGATCGCTTCGGGATCGTTTTTCGTCCCAGTCCCCGTCAGTCCGATCTCATGATCGTGGCCGGGACGCTCTGCAATAAAATGGCGCCTGCCCTGCGCAAGGTCTACGATCAGATGGCTGAACCCCGCTGGGTCGTCTCCATGGGGTCCTGCGCCAATGGCGGAGGGTATTACCATTATTCCTATTCGGTGGTGCGCGGTTGTGACCGCGTGGTGCCGGTGGATGTCTATGTTCCCGGTTGTCCTCCCACGGCAGAGGCCCTGCTGTTTGGTTTGATCCAGCTGCAACAAAAGATTCGCCGCACCCAGACCATCGCACGGGTGGCCTGATGAGTTTGCTGAATCGTCTTGAAACACTGGCGGGCGCACTGGACCAGGCCTTCGGCGAGGTTCTGGAAGAATCCTCGATTCAACTGGACGAACTGACCGTACGGGTGGGGACGGCGCATTGGCTCGCAACGGCCCTGCGTTTGCGGGATGAATTCGGTTTCGAGCAACTCATCGACCTGTGCGGCATGGATTATTCCACCTACCCCCATTGGTCCCGGCCCCGCTTCGGAATCGTGGTCCATCTGCTCTCGATTCAGCATAATCTGCGCCTGCGCCTCAAGGTCGCTGCGCCAGAGGGTCCGGTTCCCCTGGTGGAATCGGTGGTTACGGTATGGTCTGTGGCCAACTGGTTCGAACGGGAGGCCTTTGATCTGTTCGGGATCGTTTTTTCCGGGCACCCCGACCTGCGCCGTTTGCTGACAGACTACGGTTTCGTGGGCCATCCCTTCCGCAAGGACTTCCCTGTTTCCGGGTTCGTGGAAATGCGTTACGACCCGGAACAAAAGCGGGTCATCTATCAACCGGTCAGTATTCCGCCGCGTGAAGTGATTCCGCGCACGACGCGTCCGGAACATTATGGGGATACGGCATAATGGCTGAAATACGTAACTACACCATGAACTTTGGCCCCCAGCACCCCTCGGCACACGGGGTGTTGCGGCTGGTTCTGGAACTGGACGGCGAGGTGATCGAACGGGCCGATCCCCATATCGGTCTTCTGCATCGCGGGACGGAGAAGTTGGCGGAAACCCGTACCTTCCTGCAAAACGTGCCCTACATGGATCGTCTCGACTATGTATCCATGATGTGCAACGAGCATGCCTATGTTCTGGCCATCGAGAAATTGTTGCAGGTGGATGTGCCGATCCGCGCTCAATACATCCGTGTCATGTTCGACGAGATCACGCGCATCCTCAACCACCTGTTGTGGATCGGCGCGCATGCACTGGATATCGGGGCCATGACGGTGTTCCTTTATGCGTTCCGCGAACGGGAAGATCTGGTGGACTGCTATGAAGCCGTTTCCGGTGCCCGTCTGCATGCGGCCTATTATCGGCCCGGTGGCGTATATCGGGATTTGCCCGAGCGCATGCCCCTGCACCTGGCCAACAAGGAAGTCCGGGGTGGACGTTCGGATGCCAAGGCCCAACGCCTGAACCGTAATCGTCAGGGTTCACTGCTCGATTTCATCGAAGATTTCGTCGATCGTTTCCCAGGCTATCTGGATGATTACCATAATCTGTTGACCGACAACCGGATCTGGAAGCAGCGGACGGTGGGGATCGGGGTCGTGACGCCGGAGCGTGCCTTGTCCCTGGGCTTCACGGGGCCCATGCTGCGCGGGTCGGGGGTGGCCTGGGACCTGCGCAAGAAACAACCGTATGAATCCTATGCCGAGATGGATTTTGACATTCCGGTGGGGGTGAATGGCGATTGTTACGATCGTTATCTGGTGCGGATGGAAGAGATGAAGCAATCCAACCGTATCGTTCGCCAGTGCATCGACTGGTTGCGGCGCAACCCGGGGCCCGTCATCACGGATAACCACAAGGTGGCCCCGCCCTCGCGGGAATCCATGAAGGAAAACATGGAAGAGTTGATTCACCATTTCAAACTCTTCACCGAAGGCATGCATGTCCCGCCGGGAGAGGCCTTGGCCAGCGTGGAGGCCCCCAAGGGCGAATTTGCCATTTATCTGGTCTCCGATGGAGCCAACAAACCTTACCGTCTCAAGATTCGGGCCCCCGGTTTTGCCCATATGGCCGGTCTGGATGAAATGTCACGCGGGCATATGATTGCAGACGTGGTGGCCATCATCGGGACCCAGGATATCGTTTTTGGAGAAGTGGACCGCTGATCATGCTGAGTACGGAATCCAAACAACAGATCGACCGCGAAGTCGCCAAGTACCCCGCGGATCAGAAACAGTCGGCGGTGATGTCGGCCCTGCGCATCGCCCAGGTCCAGCATGGCTGGTTGTCGAAAGAAGTCATGAACAGTGTGGCCGAGTATCTGGGCATGCCCCCCATTGCGGTGTATGAAGTGGCCACCTTCTATGAAATGTACAACCTCAAACCCATGGGACGGCACAAGTTGACGGTGTGTACCAATCTGCCCTGCGCGTTATCGGGGGCTACGGAGTTTTGTGACCGTCTCAAGGAAAAACTGGGCATCGGTTTCGGCGAAGTGACGGCAGATGGCGAAATCGGCCTCAAGGAAGGACAGTGTTTCGGGGCCTGTGGGGACGCGCCGGTACTTCTGGTGGACAACCACAGCATGCACTCTTTCATGGATGAAGAAAAACTGGATACCCTGCTCAAGGAGTTGAAGTCATGACCGGCGTCATTCTCGAGGGGCTCGATCGCGATCGGACCTGGTCGCTGGAACATTACCTCCAGCGGGGCGGTTATGAGGCCTTGCGCAAGATCCTGACGATGCCCATGACGCCCGAGCAGGTTATCGACGAAGTCAAGAAATCCGTGTTGCGCGGTCGGGGGGGGGCAGGTTTCCCGACCGGGCTGAAATGGACCTTCATGCCCAAGAACTATGTGGGGGACAAGTATGTGGTGTGCAATTCGGACGAAGGGGAACCGGGAACCTTCAAGGATCGCGACATCCTGCGCTATAACCCCCATGCCCTGATCGAGGGGATGATCATCGCGGGGTATGCCATGGGCGCGACCCGCGGTTACAACTACATTCACGGCGAAATCTGGGAAGTCTACCAGCGCTGCGAAGAAGCCATCGATCAGGCCCGCGCGGCGGGTTTTCTGGGACGGAACATCCTGGGTTCGGAATTTTCCTTCGACTTGTTCAACCATCATGGCTATGGGGCCTACATCTGCGGCGAGGAAACCGCCCTGCTGGAATCCCTGGAAGGGAAGAAGGGCCAACCCCGTTACAAGCCCCCCTTTCCCGCTACTTACGGGTTGTATGGCAAACCGACCACCATCAACAACACGGAAACCTTTGCCTGTGTTCCCTGGATCATCCGCAATGGGGGCGAAGCCTTTTTGAAGTTGGGCAAACCAAACAATGGCGGGACCAAGATTTTTTCCGTTTCGGGGCATGTGACCCGACCGGGCAATTATGAGGTTCCCCTGGGGACTTCCTTCGCCACGCTTCTTGAAATGGCGGGCGGAATGCGGGGAGGACGGAAGATCAAGGCGGTCATTCCGGGCGGCTCCTCCATGCCGGTCTTGCCCGGAGACATCATGATGCAACTGGACATGGACTATGATTCCATTTCCAAGGCGGGCTCCATGCTGGGCTCCGGAGCGGTGATCGTGATGGACGAGACCACCTGCATGGTGCGGGCGCTGGAGCGTCTGTCCCTGTTCTATCATGAGGAATCCTGCGGACAATGCACGCCATGCCGGGAAGGGACGGGCTGGCTGTACCGTATCATCCATCGCATCGAACACGGTCAGGGACGACAGGACGATCTGGACCTGCTGCATTCCCTGTCCAATAATATCCAGGGGCGTACCATCTGTGCCCTCGGTGATGCTGCGGCCATGCCGGTGCGCAGTTTCGTGACCCATTTTCGGGATGAATTCGAGTATCACGTCGTCCACCGGCGTTGCCTGGTGGGAGCGGTGAGCGATTCCCAAGAGAAGGCAGCCTGATCATGGCATTATTGAACCTGGAAATCGACGGAAAACCTACCCAGATTGAAGCCGGACGCACCGTCATGGATGCGGCCAAGCAACTGGGGATCAAGATTCCTCATTTTTGCTATCACCGCAAACTGTCCATTGCCGCCAATTGCCGGATGTGTCTGGTTCAGGTGGAAAAGGCGCCGAAACCTCTGCCGGCCTGTGCCACTCCCGTGACCGAAGGGATGAAGGTGTATACCCATTCGCCCCTGGCCGTCGAGGCGCAGAAGGCGGTCATGGAGTTTTTGCTGATCAATCATCCCCTTGACTGTCCCATCTGCGACCAGGGCGGCGAATGCAAGTTGCAGGATATCAGTGTCGGCTACGGTGGCGGGGCTTCACGGTACCAGGAAGCCAAACGGGTGGTCTCCAACAAGGATCTGGGGCCGCTCATTTCCACCGACATGACGCGTTGCATCCTGTGTACGCGCTGTGTGCGTTACGGCCAGGAGATTGCCGGGATCATGGAACTGGGGGTCGGCGGGCGGGGAGAGCATTCGGAAATCCTGGCGTTCATGGACCTGACCGTGGATTCGGAAGTTTCGGGTAACGCCATCGATCTCTGCCCCGTGGGGGCACTGACCAGCAAGCCCTTTCGTTTTTCGGCACGGTCCTGGGAATTGACCCGTTTCCCCTCTGTGAGCCCTCACGATGGGCTGGGGACCCAGGTCGAGGTACAGGTCAAGATGCGCAACGACGTGGTGCGCGTGCTTCCCCGTAAAAACGACGAGATCAACGAATGCTGGTTGTCCGACCGCGACCGGTTTTCCTATCAGGCATTGCACAGCGCCGATCGGCTCCTTCATCCCCAGGTCAAGCGCGACGGACAATGGATCCAGGTCACCTGGGCCGAAGCCCTGCAGTGCGTGGTGGACGGTTTGGAGAAGGTGCGCCATGAAAGCGGGGGAGAAGGGATCGGGGCCCTGTTGAGCCCCCATCAAACCCTCGAAGAACTTTATTTGGCCCAGAAGTTGTTGCGCGAACTGGGTTGTCACAATATCGATCACCGCACCCGGCAGGTGGATTTTTCTCTCGATCCCCTGCAACAGGGGACCCCCTGGCTGGGCATGGCGATTGCCCACTGGTCGGATCTGCGCGCGGTCCTGGTGATTGGGTCGGGGTTGCGTCAGGAACAACCCCTGCTGGCGGTACGGTTGCGGCGCGCGGCCCGGTCCGGAGCGCGGGTGCACCGGGTGGCGGCGCGCCATGAGGATTGGGCCATGCCCCTGACGGGAACCCTGGTGGGAAAACCCAGCGAATGGTCGGCACTGCTCGGCGAAATACTGAGTGCCGTGGCCCAACAGACCGGCGCCTCCCTGCCTGAAGACGTGTTGCCCCTGACCACCACGACCCCCTCGTCCGAGGCTGTGGCCTGTGCGTCCGATCTGCTGGCAGCGCAGGGCAAAGCGGCGGTGGTATTGGGGCAACTGGCTCAGCAACATCCCGATTATGCGACTCTCTACCGTTTGGCCCAGGTCTTGGGCGAAATGACGGGGTCCTCCTTCGGACAGTTGGCGCTGGCCGCCAATACGGTGGGTGCAGCGCTGGCCGGGGCTTTGCCGCAGCGCGGCACCCTTCATACCCATGCCCGGGCGGGGCTGGATGCCCAGGCGCAATGGCGCCAGCCGCGTCAGGCCTATGTGCTGATGGGGCTGGAACCGGCTCTGGATTGCGCAGACCCCTCCCTGGCCTTGAAAGCGCTGCGTCAGGCCGAGACGGTGGTGGCCCTGAGTGCCTTCAAGGGAGATGCGGAACAATGGGCAACGATCATGCTGCCCATCGCCCCTTTTACCGAAACTGCCGGAACGTTCGTCAGCATGGAGGGACGGGTTCAGTCTTTCAGCGGCGTGGTGCCGCCCCGGGGTGAGGCGCGTCCGGCCTGGAAAATCTGGCGCGTGCTGGGCAATCTTCTGGATTGTCCGGGTTTTGACCAGGAAACCATCGAAGAGGTGCGTACGGAAATTTCTCCCGATCTGCCTCTGGGGTGCCGTGAAGCACTCAGCAATCAACTGACCCACGCGCCCGTTCTGAAAGTTCGCGCCTCGCTGGGAACCGTGGAGCGGGTGGGCGAGTTACCCGGTTACCACGCCGACCCGCTGGTGCGACGCGCCCCTGCGTTACAGGAAACCGCACTGGCAGGGAACATTCGGGTCATACTGCATCCCGCTCAGGCAGCCAGTCTTGGGCTGGGTGCCGGACAGTCGGTACGGGTGCGCCAGGGAGAAGGTAGTGTGGTTCTGCCCGTGACGCTGGATGAAACACTGGCGGAGGGTTGTGCGGTGGTGCCCATCGCCCATCCGCTCTGCGCTTCATTGGGCGAGGCTATGGGCATGGTCGTACTGGAGGGGGCATGATGGAAACGCTTCAAGCATTCTTCGGCCCGCTCTGGCCATTGGTCTGGACACTGCTCAAGATTCTGGCCATCGTGGTTCCCATGATGGGGGCGGTGGCGTACCTGACCCTGGCGGAGCGCAAGGTCATCGGCTACATGCAGATCCGCATCGGTCCCAATCGGGTTGGGCCATTGGGCCTGCTTCAGCCCATTGCGGACGGGATCAAGTTGCTGATGAAGGAAATCATCGTCCCCAGCGGCTCCAGCAAGTTTCTCTTCGTTCTGGCACCCGTGCTGGCCATCATGCCTGCCCTGGCAGCCTGGGCCGTGGTGCCCTTTACCCCCGACCTGGTACTGGCCAATGTGGACGCAGGACTGTTGTACATCATGGCCATTACCTCCATGGGGGTCTATGGCGTGGTGCTGGCCGGCTGGGCTTCCAACTCCAAATACGCCTTCCTTGGGGCCCTGCGTTCTGCAGCCCAGATCGTGAGTTATGAAATCGCCATGGGCTTTGCCCTGGTGACGGTGTTGATGATGTCCCACAGTCTCAATCTGGTGGATATCGTCAAGGCCCAGCAGGGAAATCTGGGACTGCTGCAATGGAACTGGATCCCGCTTTTTCCCATGTTCGTCATTTACGTCATTGCCGGGACAGCCGAGACCAACCGGGCCCCCTTCGACGTGGCCGAGGGCGAATCAGAAATCGTGGCGGGTTTTCATGTGGAATACTCCGGTATGGCCTTCGCCATATTTTTCCTGGCCGAATACGCCAACATGATCCTCATCGCCGCCCTGACTTCCCTCATGTTCCTGGGCGGCTGGCTGTCACCGGTCTCCTTCCTGCCGGATGGAATCCTGTGGCTGTTTGCCAAGATGAGTTTCATTTTGTTCCTGTTCCTGTGGTTTCGGGCGACCTTCCCGCGCTATCGCTATGACCAGATCATGCGTCTGGGCTGGAAGGTATTCATTCCCGTGACCCTGATCTGGCTGGTGATCGTGGGTCTGCTCCAGCAGGAACCCCTGCGCGGTCTTCCCGTGCTCAATCTCTGGTTCCGTTGAGGAGTAACCTGTGGCCGACCTCAAATCCTTTGTCAAGAACTGGACCCTCGCCGAATTGCTCAAGGGCATGAGCATTACGGGACGTCATTTTTTTGCGCCCAAGATCACCGTGCAGTATCCCGAAGAGAAGACGCCCATGTCGCCCCGTTTCCGTGGCCTGCATGCCTTGCGTCGCTATCCCAACGGGGAAGAACGCTGCATCGCCTGCAAATTGTGCGAAGCCGTGTGTCCCGCCATGGCCATCACCATCGAATCGGAACAACGGGAGGATGGAAGCCGGCGGACGACGCGCTACGATATCGACCTGACCAAATGCATTTTCTGCGGTTTCTGCGAAGAATCCTGCCCTGTGGATTCCATTGTCGAAACGCGTATTTTTGAATACCACGGCGAGCAGCGCGGCGATCTGCTCATGACCAAGGAAAAACTCCTGGCCGTGGGAGATCGTTACGAAGCCCAGATTGCGGCTGACCGGGCAGAAGATGCCCCTTACCGATGAGGATGACGCACCGTGCTTGATTCTTCCTTCCTGTTGTTCATGGCCTTTGCGCTGGTCCTGGTGGGGGCCGGCGTGGGCGTGATTACCGCCCGAAACCCGGTTCATGCCGCATTGTTCCTGGTGCTGGCCTTTTTCACCGGCTCGGCGTTGTGGATGATGCTCGAGGCCGAATTCCTTGCCATCGTCCTGGTCCTGGTCTATGTGGGCGCGGTGATGGTCCTCTTCCTGTTTGTGGTCATGATGCTCAATATCGACAACGAGCGACTGCGCCAGGGATTCTGGAAGCATCTACCCCTCGGTGGGGGAGTTGCGTTGTTGATGGTGCTGGAAATGTGGCTGGTGGTGAGCAGTCGCCAGTTCTCCTCCATGGTTCCGGACTCCCGGGGCTCGATCAGCAATACCAAGGAGTTGGGGCGTCTTCTGTATACCGATTACGTTCTCTCCTTTGAACTGGCTGCCGTCATCCTGCTGGTGGCCATCGTTGCCGCCATCGCCTTGACCTTGCGTCGCCGCAAGGATTCCAAGCACATCGATCCCGCCATGCAGGTTCAGGTCAAAGCGGCCGACCGCCTGCGGGTCGTGTCCATGCCCGCCGAGAGGGAGTTGTAATGCTCAATCTGACAGACTATCTCATGCTCGGATCCCTGCTGTTTGCCATCAGCATCGTGGGGATTTTTCTCAACCGGAAGAACCTCATCATTCTGCTCATGTGCATCGAGCTGATGCTGTTGGCCGTGAACATGAACTTCGTGGCTTTTTCCCATTATCTGCATGATACGGCGGGCCAGATTTTCGTTTTCTTCATTCTCACCGTAGCAGCAGCGGAATCGGCCATTGGTCTGGCCATTCTGGTGGTGCTGTTCCGCAACCTGCGCTCCATTCATGTGGACGACCTCAGCCACCTCAAGGAATGATCGACATGAGTGTGCCAAGTCTTTATCTTCTGGTCCCTCTGGCCCCCCTATTGGGGGCATTGCTGGCAGGGTTGTTTGGAAAAGCCCTGGGCAAGGCAGGCAGTCATACGGTCACGATCCTGGGTGTGGCAGTGTCCTTTGTGGCCTCCCTGGTGATTGCCCAGGATGTCTTTGCAGGACACTCCTTCAACGGGACCGTCTATCAATGGCTGACCATGGGAGACTCTTCGGTCTTCGAGGTGGGGTTCCTGATCGATCCGCTCACCGTCACGATGATGCTGGTGGTGACTTTCGTTTCACTCATGGTCCATATCTACACCATTGGGTATATGCACGACGATGACGGGTATCAGCGGTTTTTCAGTTACATCTCGCTCTTTACCTTCTCCATGCTGATGCTGGTGATGGCCAACAATTTCGTCCAGTTGTTTTTTGGCTGGGAGGCGGTTGGCCTGGTGTCCTATCTGCTGATCGGCTTTTGGTATACCCGGCCCACAGCCATTTATGCCAACCTCAAGGCATTCCTGGTGAACCGGGTGGGTGATTTGGGTTTTCTGCTCGGGATTGCCCTGATCCAGGCCCATTTCGGTTCCCTCGATTACGCGACGGTGTTTCAGCAGGCCCCCGATTTTGCGCGTGATACCATCGAATTGTGCGGGGGCGCTCCTGTTTCCCTGATTACGGTCATTTGTCTGCTGCTGTTCGTGGGGGCCATGGGTAAGTCGGCACAGATGCCCCTGCATGTCTGGCTACCCGATTCCATGGAAGGCCCGACCCCCATTTCAGCCCTGATTCATGCGGCGACCATGGTGACTGCCGGGATTTTCATGGTGTCCCGCATGTCGCCCCTCTTCGAATTATCTCCCACGGCCCGCTCCACCGTCCTCGTGATCGGTGCCTGCACCGCGTTGTTCATGGCGTTTCTGGGGCTGATCCAGAACGACATCAAACGGGTGGTGGCTTACTCCACTCTGTCGCAACTGGGGTACATGACCGTGGCATTGGGTGCCTCGGCTTATCCGGTGGCGATTTTTCATCTGGGGACCCATGCCTTTTTCAAGGCGCTCCTGTTTCTGGGCGCGGGATCCGTGATCCATGCCATGCATCATGAGCAGGACATGCGCAAAATGGGGGGACTCCGGCGGTACATGCCCATCACCTATGTGACGGCGCTGATCGGTTCCCTGGCTTTGGCAGGTATTCCGCCCTTTGCCGGATTCTTTTCCAAGGATGCCATCATCGAGGCCGTGCGTGCCAGCCATTTGCCAGGCTCGGGATTTGCTTCCTTTGCCGTGCTGGCCGGGGTGTTCGTGACGGCGTTTTACAGTTTTCGCATGCTTTTCATGACGTTTCATGGAAAACCGCGCATGGACCATCACACCCGTGAACATCTTCATGAATCGCCCTGGGTGATTACCCTGCCGCTCATCATGCTGGCCATTCCCTCGGTCATAGCCGGTTGGATCTTCATCGGCCCCATGGTCATGGGGGATTATTTCGGTTCCTCCATTACCCTGTTGCCCGGGACGGGCGCCCTGCCGGAAATGCGCGAAGCCTGGCAGGGGGTCGGGCCTTTCGTGGTCGAGGGAGTCCAGTCCCTGCCTTTCTGGCTGGCTATTTCCGGGGTTGCGCTGGCGGCCGCCTTCTACCTCAAGTGGACCCATATTCCTGCGGTGATTGTCCGTGAATCGGGCGCCATTTATACCCTGCTGGACAATAAATATTACTTTGACCGTTTCAATGAAATTTTTATTGCCGGCGGCGCCCGTTGTTTCGGGCGTGGGTTGTGGAAACTGGGGGACATGAAGTTCATCGATGGCTGGATCGTCAATGGTTCTGCCCAACTGGTGGGGGCCCTGTCTACACGTCTTCGCCGGATCCAGACGGGCTACATCTACCACTACGCCTTTGCCATGATTTTTGGGGTGTTCTTCCTGATGAGCCTGTGGTTCATCAAAGCGTAATCTGAGCGGAATTCCATGACTGCACACCATCTTCTTTCCTTGAGTATCTGGGTTCCCATTCTGGCAGGGATTCTCGTCCTCGCTCTGGGGCGCGATTCCAATCCGGGACTAACCCGTGGCGTGGCACTGGTGGGGGCTCTACTGGGCTTCCTGGTCACCCTTCCCCTTTATACCGGATTCATCAACGCCTCGGCGGCCATGCAGTTCGAAGAAGCCTACCGCTGGATTCCTGCTTTCAACATCACTTATCACCTGGGAATCGACGGGATTTCCCTGTGGTTTGTCCTGCTCAACAGTTTCATGACCGTTCTGGTGGTGATTGCGGGCTGGATCGTCATCGAGAAACGGCAGGCCCAGTACATGGCGGCCTTCCTGATCATGTCCGGGTTGATCAACGGCGTGTTTGCCTCACTCGATGCCATCCTGTTCTATGTCTTCTTTGAAGCCATGCTGATCCCCATGTACCTGATCATCGGGGTCTGGGGGGGGCCGCGCCGGGTCTATGCCTCCATCAAGTTCTTTCTGTATACCCTGCTGGGTTCCCTGCTCATGCTGGCGGCCTTCATCTACCTTTACTTCGAGGCCGGAGAGTCTTTCGAAATCCTGAAATTCCAGGCAGTGGCCCTTCCTCTGGGGGTCCAGATCCTGCTTTTCATCGCCTTCTTCATGTCCTTCGCCGTCAAGGTGCCGATGTGGCCGGTTCACACGTGGTTGCCCGATGCGCACGTTGAGGCTCCCACGGGAGGTTCGGTCATTCTGGCCGCCATCACCCTGAAAATTGGGGCTTACGGGTTTCTGCGTTTCAACTTGCCGATTACCCCGGATGCCAGTCATGCCCTCGCCGGGACGATGATCACCCTGTCCTTGATCGCTGTGGTGTATATCGGTCTGGTGGCTCTGGTCCAGCAGGACATGAAGAAACTGGTGGCCTATTCGTCCATTTCGCACATGGGGTTTGTGACGCTGGGGATCTTCCTGTTCAACCCCATGGGCATGGAGGGCGGTCTGCTCCAGATGATCTCCCACGGATTTATCTCGGGGGCCATGTTCCTGTGCATCGGCGTACTGTATGACCGCATGCACACGCGACAAATTGCCGATTATGGTGGGGTGGCCAATACCATGCCCAGGTTTGCGGCCTTCATGATGTTGTTTTCCATGGCCAATGCGGGTTTGCCCGGGACCAGTGGTTTCATCGGTGAATTCATCGTCGTCCTGGGCGCGATCCAGGTCAATTTCTGGTATGCCGCACTGGCTGCCACCACCCTGGTTCTGGGCGCCGCCTATACGTTATGGATGGTGAAGCGGGTTATCTTCGGGGAAGTGGCCAATGACCATGTGGCGGCCCTCAAGGATATTTCCAGCCGAGAATTCCTGTTTCTGATCATTCTGGCACTGCTGGTGCTGGGGATGGGGCTATACCCCAAGCTGTTCTCCGAACCCATGCACGCTTCGGTCCTGCAATTGATCGAGCAGGCCTCGACCCCCAAGTTCTGATGGAGCGACGATGACCTTCGCCACACCCAATCTGGTTCCAGCCTACCCGGAAATTTTTCTTCTGGGGGCACTTTCTGCCCTGCTGATCGCGGACCTGTTCATTTCCGAGTCCAAACGATTCCTGACTTATGCCTATGCCCAACTGGCCCTGGTGGGGACGGCCGGGTTCCTTCTGATCGGTTCCCTGGGACAGGTGGTGACGACCTTCAATGGGTCCTTTGTGGATGACCCCATGGCTCGTACCCTGAAGATGATCTCCGTGCTGACGGTATCCTTCGTTTTTGCCTATTCGCGGGACTACATCCAAAGCCGTGGTTTGTTCAAGGGGGAGTTTTTCGTCCTGATCCTCTTTGCGCTGCTCGGGGTCATGGTCATGATCTCCGCCAACCACTTCCTGGTGCTCTATCTTGGGTTGGAACTGCTTTCGCTTTCTCTCGCCGCCTTGATTGCGTTGCAGCGGGACTCGGCCGTTGCCACCGAAGCCGCCATGAAATACTTCGTCCTGGCGGCTCTGGCCTCCGGCATGTTGCTGTATGGCCTGTCCATGATCTATGGCGCCACCGGATCCCTGCAAATGGCCGAAGTCGCCAATGCCATCGCCCAGGGTAATGCCGATCCGGGCATTCTGGTCCTGGGGCTGGTATTCATGGTGGCGGGTCTGTCCTTCAAGTTGGGGGTGGTGCCCTTCCACATGTGGGTACCCGATGTATACGAAGGGGCGCCCACCGCAGTGACCCTGTTTGTGAGCACGGCACCCAAACTTGCCGGTTTTGCGTTCTTCATGCGTCTGTTGGCGGGCGCCATGGGACCGATGGTTGCGGACTGGCAGTCCATGCTCATCATTGTTTCGGTATTGTCCATGCTGGTCGGAAACGTGACGGCGATCGCTCAAACCAACCTCAAGCGTATGCTGGCCTATTCCACCATTGCGCACATGGGGTTCCTGTTGCTGGGCATCCTGTCGGGGACCCTGGGAGGGTACGCGGCGGCCATGTTCTATGCGGTGACATACGTGCTCATGAGTCTGGCCGCCTTTGGCCTGATTCTGCTCATGAGTCGCGAGGGTTTCGAGGCGGATCAACTGAATGATCTGAAAGGACTGAACAAGCGCAGCCCCTGGTATGCCTTTCTGATGCTGCTGATCATGATCTCCATGGCAGGGATTCCGGTTTCAGCGGGTTTCTTTGCCAAGTTGGCCGTGCTCAGTGCCGTCCTGGATGCCGGGTTGACCTGGCTGGTGGTCGTGGCGGTACTCATGTCCCTGATCGGCGCGTTTTATTATCTGCGCATCATCAAGTTGATGTATATGGACGAACCCGAGAACGATACCCCGATCGTGGGAGAAAGCGATCATCGGTTACTGCTCAGCATCAATGCGCTGACGTTGCTCGCGCTCGGAATCATTCCGCAGCCGCTCATCGATCTGTGTACGGCATCCATTGCTCAGTCGCTGCGCGGGTAACGTATCCGTGTCCCTTGACTGGACCTTGCCAGATTACCAATGGCCGGACTTCACGGAACGGACCCTCGATTCGGTTCCGCGCTATCGGGGGGCGTTGCTGGATGTTCATGAAGACCGGGTTCAACTGCCCGATGGTCAGGAGGCCACCCGGGAATATATCCGGCACCATGGTGCTGCGGCCATCGTTCCGCTGATCGATGAGAAAACAGTACTGCTCGAGTATCAGTTTCGCTATCCTCAACGGCGCCATTACTTTGAAATCCCGGCGGGCAAACTGGATCCGGGCGAGGATCCGCTGAAAGCGGCACAACGGGAATTGCAGGAAGAAACCGGGTACCGGGCGGGACGCTGGAAAAAACTCATGTGTCTGGATCTGTGTATCGCTTATTCCACCGAACAGATCACCTATTTCCTGGCTCAGGACCTTGTTTTCGAAGAAATCCGGCGCGATGAGGAAGAATTTCTCGAAACCCTGGCAGTACCTCTGGAAGAGGCCTGGCGCTGGGTGGAGACAGGGCGTATCTGTGACGCCAAGACAGTGGCAGGTCTGCTGTGGCTCCGGACCTTTTCCCCTACTTGAAATTGGGTTGATTGCCCCCAACTCAGGGGCATCGCTGTATTTTTCGTTCAAACCCACGGATGTGATGACACCATGAGCCATAAGGAATCCCTGAATTTTCAGACCGAAGTCAAGCAGTTGCTGCAGTTGATGATTCATTCCCTGTACAGCAACAAGGAAATATTTTTACGCGAATTGATTTCCAACGCCTCCGACGCCTGTGACAAACTGCGTTTCGAGTCCATTCAGAACCCGACGCTGCTGGAAAGTGACCCCGATCTGGCGGTCCATCTGGAGATCGATAAGGAAGCACGCACATTGACCATCCGGGATAATGGGGTGGGGATGTCGCGGGAAGAAGTGATCGGGAACATCGGGACCATCGCTCGCTCCGGAACCAGGGAGTTTCTGGGTAAACTGTCCGGCGACCAGGCCAAGGATTCTGCATTGATCGGGCAGTTCGGGGTTGGCTTCTATTCTTCCTTCATCGTTGCGGACAAGGTGACCCTGACTACCCGCCGGGCCGGGGCGACTGCATCGGAGGGCGTACAGTGGGAGTCGTCGGGGGATGGTTCCTTCTCCATTGAAACGCTGGAAGTTCCAACGCGCGGAACGACGGTGACGCTGCACCTCAAGGAAGGGGAAGAGGGGTTTCTCGACGCCTGGAAGTTGCGCGGTATCGTGCGGCGCTACTCCGATCATATCCAGTTGCCGATTCGCATGAAAAAAGACCCCATTCCGGCTCAGGAAGGGGAAGAAAAGGTCGTCAACGAGCCGGAGGAAGAAACCCTCAATCAGGCCAATGCGCTGTGGGCACGCCCCAAGAACGAAATCACGGAAGAGCAGTATCAGGAGTTTTACAAGCACGTTTCCCACGACTTCGAGTCTCCTCTGGCCTGGAGTCATGCGCGGGTGGAAGGCAAACAGGAATACACGGAACTGCTCTACATTCCGGCCCGTGCGCCTTTTGATCTGTGGGAGCGAGAGCCTCGTCACGGGATCAAATTGTATGTGCGGCGCGTTTTCATCATGGAAGATGCCAAGAAACTGGTGCCCCAGTATCTGCGCTTTGTGCGAGGGGTGATCGACTCGGCCGATCTGCCGCTCAATGTGTCGCGTGAAATCCTGCAGGAATCCAAGGACATCGATACCATCCGGGCCGGTTGCACGCGCAAGGTGCTGGGCTTGCTCGAAGATCTCGCAGAGAACCAGAAAGAGAAATATCAGCAGTTCTGGAATGAGTTCGGACGCGCCTTCAAGGAAGGGGCGGGTGAGGAATATGCCAATCGTGAGAAATGGGCGGGACTGCTGCGCTTTTCCACCACCCACACGGACAAACCCGACCAGACCGAGTCGCTCAAGGACTATGTTGGGCGCATGAAGGAAGGGCAGGACACCATTTACTATGTGACCGCAGAAAGTTTTGCCGCAGCCAGGAACAGTCCGCACCTGGAGATTTTCCGGTCCCGTGGGATTGAGGTTCTCCTCCTGTCCGATCGCGTGGACGAGTGGGTCGTGTCCCACCTGGAAAGTTTCGAAGAGAAGAAACTTCACTCCGTGGCCAAGGGAGACCTGGATCTGTCCAAATTGGGGATCGAAAAACCCAAGGTGGAAACCCCGGATTCGGAAACCCTGAAACCCTTGCTGGAGGCCATGCAGGGGGCGTTGGGGGAACAGGTCAAGAGCGTTCGCGTCAGCCATCGGTTGACCGAATCTCCCGCCTGTCTGGTGGTGGAAGAGGGGGACCTGTCGGGTAACATGGCGCGTTTCCTGAAATCCGTGGGCCAGTCCGTGCCCACTTCCAAGCCCATCCTCGAGATCAACCCCGATCACCGTTTGATTCTGCGTCTCAAACTGGAAACGGATCCACAGCGCATTTCCGACTGGAGCCAGCTGCTTTTTGACCAGTCCTTGCTGGCCGAAGGCGGACAACTGGAAGATCCCGCTCAATTCGTCAAACGTCTCAACCAGTTGATTCTCAACTGAGTACCCGTTCCCTGGGGTAAGGGTCAGGCCTTCCCCAGGGTCAGGGCGGACCAGAGTCTCTGGCAGCCCAGTCGTTGCTGGGCCCAGAACCCCTTCCCATAGTCCCGTCCCTCCCGCTGATCGGCAATGCCGGTGGGCGGCGTTTCCCTTGAAAAATTGGCAGTTCCGAACAGGATGTCCCAGATCGGGAAGAGCACGGCAAAATTGCAGCTCAACTGGCCGCTTTCGCTGCCCGTGCCCATGCCGTGGTGATAGCGATGGTAATGGGGACTGACCAGACAACGCTCAAAGGGTCCAAAGCGCCAGTCAATGTTGGCATGGGCCAGACTTTGCAGGATGCGGGGGATCATCATGAGCAGGATGAACTGACCGGGTTCCACGCCGATGGCCAGACTGAGCAGGGAGAAACAGGCGGCCGTGAGGACGTCATCCAGAAGATGGGTGCGGTCGTCAGACCAGTAACTCATGGTTTGCTGGCTGTGATGGACGCCATGCAGGGCCCACCACCATTCCAGCCGGTGCTGGAAGCGGTGCAGCCAGTAGGAAAAGAAGTCGAGGATGACGAGGTAGGCAAAAAAGGTGGTGAGCGGGCGATTTTCCAGAGCGGGGATGAGATCTTCCAGGGTATAGGGGATGAATCCATGGAACCGCAACCAGGCATCCAGTTTGAAGGTGAGGGGCCACATCAGGACGAACATCACGAGGGGAATGAAACCCAGGCGGTGGAGAAGGGTATAGAGAATGTCCACGCGCACCCCACGCCGTCCGGACCAGCGTTCGGCAGGAAAAAGCGCTTCGAGTGGGCGAAAAAACAGGACCAGAAAGGCGATTTCTCCCATGCCCACCAGAGCGAATTCCGTGGCATCGAAGGCCTCCTCCTGATAGGCCAGCAAGCCCAGAGGGGGAAGCAACGGATTGACGCAATGCTCGAAGAGCCAGGCCTGAGCCAGCGTAAATCCATTCATGAAGGTCTCAAACCAGGTCATGGGGACGGTCTCGCGCTCATTCGGCGGTTTTGGGCAGGGTGGCGAAACAGAAGCCACGCGCCTGCAAGCCAGTGATCAGGGGTTCGAAGACCCGTACGAAAGGATCATGGCGAGAGCGAATGCCCAGATGCATCATCAAGATATCGCCATCCTTGAGGTGAGTCAGGGCCTGGTTCAGCAAACGCGGATTGGGATATTTTTCCGAGGGCAACTCATCCCCCAGAAAGCCGGCGGCAGACCAACCCACATGCTGAGGGAAACCACAGTCTCCGGCCCAGGACGAGGCATTGGGGGTGAGATGCCCGCCGGGCGCCCGCCAAAGGGGTTCCAGGGGTTGCCCGGTGAGTGTCTTGAAGCGCTCATCGACGCGTTGCAGATTTTGACAGAACCCTGCCTTGTCGAATTCGCGGGGCGCATGGTCACCGCCCCGGGTCAGGATGGTGCCTGAAGGCAGGTCTTTGACCAACGTGGCATGAAACCAGGTGTGGTTGCCAAAATGGTGGCCTTCCCGCACCCGTGCACGCCAAAAATCGCGCCAACTGTCGTCGAGGGCATGATCTCCGCGCCAGGTGGGTTCATTGGCCACGAAAAAGGTGGCCTTGACCTGGTGCCGCTGCAGGATCGCGGCAATGGTCTCTGCGGCCTGCATGGATCCGGTGTCCAGGGTCAGGTACAGGGTGCCGCGACAGGCGGAGGGGGAAGGCGTCTGTGCGGTGGACCCGGTGCTCCACAGGCCCAACAGGAGCAAGGCAAGACCGGACTGCAGGGCCAAACGGCTCATGGAAACATCATCCCTACAGACGCGCGGCGTGATGCTCAAAGAAGATGCCATGGGGCGATTTTCCCACGGGAATGGTGCGTACCACTTTATCCGTGGATAAATCCACCACGCTGACCTGACGAATCCAACGATTGGTGATCCACAGTTCCTTGCCATCTGCCGAGACTTCCATGTCATCGGGGCCGCCGGGGACAGGAAAGGTTTTGGTGATGGTGAGCGTTTTCGTATCGATGATGGAGACGGTATCTCCGGAACGGTTCCCGACAAAGATGTGGCGTCCGTCCCCTTCGGGCATGAAGTTGTGTGTGCCTTTGCCTGCGGGAATATGTTTGATGATCTGAGCGGTTTTATAATCCACCACCGCAACTTCATTCTGTCCCATGATGCCCACCAGAAGATGCTTTCCATCGGGGGTCAGAATGACGCCGGCAGGCGTTTTTCCAATAGGAATGACCCACTTGACCGTGAGGGACCGGAGGTCGATGGCCGCCAACTGGTCACTGCCCTGCAGGGTGACGAAGACCATGGAACTGTCGGGGCTGAAGGCCATGTGACTGGGCATGGAGGCCAACTCAAAGCGCTTGACCAGATGAAAATCGCGGGCATCGTAAACATCCACTCGATCCAGGCGCAGTGAATTGGCGACAAACCAATGCTTGTCCGGGCTGAATCCGATCTGGTAGGGATCACTGATGCGGGTCAGACGGCGCAGGATATCGCCCGTCTTTGGGTCCAGAAAGACCAGATCGTTGCTCACGGCATCAGCCACGATGAGCGCGCTGTTGTCCGGCAAACTCATGAGGTGATGGGGCTCGCGACCCACGTAGAAGTGATCGATGGGCTGATAGGTCTGACGATCGATGCGGGTGATGGTGCCTTCTCCCGAATTGAGCACGATGACGACTTCCGCCTCTGCGCGGCAGGCCAATGCCGTCAGAGAAAAAAGTGTCAACACTGTCATTAATAAGGGGCGCATAGGTTAAAATCGGGGGTAATCATGGATCCACTCGTGGGCTGGGTATGCGGCAAAGGACCATTCTATGAAAGCCTCAAGCTTTCCGGTTTGATCCAGGTCAGGCTTGCACGCGATGTTCCCATTCTATCACTTTCAAAGAGGATGGCTTTGGCATGAATTACTGTTCCAGTTGTGGCATGCGGGTCCTGACCCAGATTCCGGAGGGAGATCACCTGCCTCGTCAGGTCTGTCCCAGTTGCCATACCATCCACTACAGTAACCCGAAAATTCTGGTGGGGGCCATCCCGGTCTGGGACAGAAAAATTCTGCTTTGCCGGCGGGCCATTGCACCCCGTGAAGGCTACTGGACCATGCCTTCCGGTTTCATGGAGAACGGGGAAACCTTGCAGATGGGTGCGGCGCGCGAAACCTTCGAGGAATCCCTGGCACGGGTGACCATCGAAGACCTGATGTCGGTGATCAACATCGCCGCCCATAATCAGGTTCATGTCCTCTTTCGGGCGCGGATGGACAGCCCTGAACATGGCGTCACGCCGGAAAGCAGCGAGGTGCGTTTTTTTGAAGAAGCGGAGATCCCCTGGGCAGACCTGGCCTTTCGCACGGTGACTCAGGCGCTGACCCATTTTGTGGAGGATCGTCAGCGTGGTCAGCGCACCTTGCATCTGGTGGATCTTGAAACGACACGCCCTTGAGGGGCTTTGGCAATAAAGGGACAAGCAGGGATGGAGGCAGTATTACAGATCGAGGGCCTGGACCACGAGGCTCAGGGCATTGCGCGTCATGAAGGGAAGGTGGTCTTCGTGGACGGGGCGTTGCCGGGCGAGACCGTGCGCGCCGAAATCAAGCGCCGCAAATCCCACTTCGACCAGGCGGAATTGCGCTCGGTCCTGGTGCCGGGACCCAGTCGGACAGAACCCCGTTGCCCCCACTTCGGGCACTGTGGCGGGTGCAACATGCAGCATGCCGATCCCGCCGCACAAATTGCTTACAAACAACGCATTCTCGAAGACAATCTGGCGCGGATCGGCAAGGTTCGTCCCGATTCCCTGTGGGGCCCCTTACAGGGTCCGGATTGGGGATATCGCCAGCGGGCGCGTTTGTCGGTGCGCTGGGTAGCCAAGAAAGGGCGGGTGTTGGTGGGGTTTCATGAGAAACGTTCCAGTTTTGTGGCGGATATGGACTCCTGCGCCATTCTTCCCCCCGCTGTATCCACCCTTCTGGTTCCCTTGCGCAACCTGATCATGGAACTGACCGTGCGCGAACGTTTGCCCCAGATCGAAGTGGCGCACAGCAAAGACCTGCTGGTTCTGGTACTGCGCCTGCTGGAGTCGCCCACGGAAGAGGACGAAGTCAGGATGCGCGCCTTTGCGGACCGGCATGGGGTGCAACTCTGGTGGCAAACCAAAGGGCCCGATACGGCGCGTCCTTTCTATCCTCTCGACCGCCCTGGCCTGGCTTACCGTCTCGACGAATTTGATGTGGAAATTCCCTTTGGTCCCACTGAATTCACCCAGGTGAACGGTGATGTCAACCGTGTGCTGGTGGGTAAAGCGGTGCGCCTGCTGGATCCCCAACCCGAAGAACGGGTGGTGGATCTGTTCTGCGGTCTTGGAAATTTTTCCCTGGCGTTGGCCCGGCGGGGGGCTCAGGTCCTGGGGATCGAAGGAAACCCGAACCTGGTGCAGCGGGCCTGCCAGAATGCGGCGCATAACGGACTTGAGAAGAACACCCGGTTTCAGGCCGCCAATTTGTTTGAGGTGGATGAATCTGCAGTTGCGGGTTGGGGGGTCCAGGACAAATGGTTGATCGATCCTCCCAGGGATGGGGCCATCAATCTGGTCAAGGCGATTGGAACCGGAGGCCCCCGGCGCATTGTCTACGTTTCCTGCAGCCCGGCTACCCTGGCGCGGGATGCCGGGGTTCTGGTGCACCAGCAGGGCTATCGGCTGAAGGGGGCAGGGGTGTTCAACATGTTTCCCCACACCGCCCACGTGGAATCTCTTGCCCTGTTCGATCGGGAGTGACAAGAAAAAGGGCAGACCCGTTTCATCGGGCCTGCCCTTGTCCGGAAGCGGGGTCGACTAGCGACGATCCCCGCCGAATACGCCCAGCAATTGCAGGAGGCTGACAAATACGTTGTAGATGTTGACGTACAGGCTCAGCGTTGCGGTGATGTAATTGGTTTCTCCGCCATGAACGATGGCGCTGATATTGAACAGGATCATCAGTGAAGAGAAGAGCATGAACGCGCCGCACAGCACCACCTGAAAGAGAGGCAGTTGCAGAAAGAGGTTGGCGATCACGGCCACCATCAGGACTACGGCGCCCACGGACAGGAACTGGGCCATACCTGTGAAATTGCGCTTGGTGGTGCTGGCCAGGGCCGACAGGGTGAAGAACACGGCAGCAGTTCCTCCGGCGGCCAGAGAGACCAGTTGAGCTCCATTACGGAACGCCAGGGTGAATTGAAGCAAGGGTCCCAGCATGACGCCCATGACGAAGGTCAGGAGCAGGAGCAGGTAGATCCCGGTGGAACTGTAGCGGTTGGCCTCGATGGCGTAAAAGAGACCGTAGATGGCTCCCAGGAACAACAGGCTGGTCAGCATGGGGCTGGCCGCCATGAAGGCGAAACTCAGATTGAGGCCCACCAGGGCGCCAACGGCCGTCGGAATGAGGGACAGGCCCAGCAACCAGTAAGTGTTTCGCAGCACACGGTGTTGCAGCGAATCCAGTTGGCCTGCCTGGTTATAGATGTTGTACTCTCGTTGCATGGTATCAGACTCCTTCAGTAATCCCCTGTATCCAGGGTTTGCCCCACTAAGACAACGCCGGAGGGAAGAAGTTGCAAGATCCATTCCTGCTTCGTTCCTCCCGTCCATCAGATGGGGACGGGGTAAAGATACCACAAGTGGGGGAGGAGCGTGGTATCCTAGCGCACTCTGAAAAGCGAACCTGTTTTTTTTCCAGCGGTTCGTTCCCAACCAACGGAAGCGTGGCCGAGCGGTTTAAGGCACTGGTCTTGAAAACCAGCGATGGGAAACCATCCGTGAGTTCGAATCTCACCGCTTCCGCCAATCCGGCATCCATAGTTGTCCGGTAACATCCATAACGCCATGTAATTACAGAGATTTATCTGAAATTACAGTCCAGAATAGTCCACTGGCATCCCATTGCATCCAAGTGTTGTCTCCCGCACTGAATCGCGATCCACCGGCTATTTTTTCTCATGATACGCCACCGTAGAGAAGTGGGGTATGGTGGTGGCAAGGGTGCCGCCGGGTTTGGTTGCCTGGCGCAATGCTGAAATCTTTCTGATGGTTTCTGACTGAAGATCAGTTCATCTCATCGGCTCATATGGCTGCGCCGTGTGCTTTTGCCAACACGTCATCGACCGAACGCGCCACCACATACTGAGCCGGAGACTCCCCTGTTGCCAGGGCTTGAAAGTGTGCCTCGCCGCAAGCAATCTTGGCGATCTCTTTGTCACGCAGGTCATCCGTGAACAGACTGCTCTTGGTTTCCACAACGAAGTACAGTCGCTGCGCGCCGTCCTGCTCCATCAGTATGGCCCAGTCGGGGTTGTAACTGCCCAGCGGCGTGGGCACCTTGAACCACCCTGGGAGCTTAGCGTACAACTTGATGGCGTTGTTTTTCTCCAGCGCATCGGCAACGTCCCGCTCGGTCGTCGAGTCGTACACCACGTGTTCGTAGATGGATTTTGTCGTGTCCATCAGCATGTTCTTGAGGTAGCCCGTGAGTTCTTCCTGATCGAACAATTCCTGGGCATAGAAATGTCCGTCGCCCAATTTCCGGTACTTGATGCCATCGACCAGTGCCAGCCGCTTGCAACGGTTGATCGTTTCGGCGGCCAGTTCAATGAACTGCTGCGGGTTCCGCTTGAAGTCGTCAAGACGACCGCTGCCGGTGAGGATGCTGATAATGGTGCGACGCGTGAGCTGGGTGCGATCCTGCAAGTCGGTGAGCAAGTCCGGCAGTTCGATGTCCGACTCGTCCAGAACGACCGTTGCGGCACCGGCTTTTTCCGTGGCCTTCACACCCGCCTTGCCTATGGCGATGTCGGCCTTGCGCCATTGCAGACGCGCCTTGGCGATGGCTGGCGCCTTCTGCAAGGCAGCGATGCAGTCCGACACGAGTTTGGCGTTGTCGAACTGCACACGGTATGTCGTCTGGTGTTTGATCCGATCCCACAGGGCCTTGAACCCGGCGCTGAGATAGATCGCCTTGCGTACCGGCACTGGCTTGCGCTCGTCGGCATTCTTGATCTCCAGGCGGCCCGATACCTTGCGCAGCACTTCGGCGATCTGACCGCGTTGCGCCTCGAACCCCACTGGCAGCGCGAGCGTTCCGTCCTTCAGTGCCGTCTTCAGCGAACCCTGCACCTTGCCCTTGGCGTCGATGTGGCCTGCGGCCTTGAGGTGCTCCCACAGTGCCTTCGATTGATCGACACCCAGAGGCACGGTCCGACCGTCAGGAGCGGTCACCGCAATCGCAGCAAATTGATGCTGCTCCACGATGCCGAAGCGGACGCCGGTGTCGGCCTCGATTTCCTTTTGCAAGTTCTCGGCGAACTGCTCGTAGTTCTCGGTGGCAATCACGGTCAGTGTGTTGACCTCGAAGCCGCGCACCCGCTCACCGTGCTGATTCACGCACAAGCGCAGGCCCCGGCCAATGGTCTGGCGACGCTCACGTTCGGTCTGGATGTCACGTAGCGTGCATATCTGGAATACGTTGGGATTGTCCCAGCCTTCCTTGAGCGCCGAATGCGAGAAGATGAACTTCAACGGCGTCTCGAACCCCAGCAACTTCTCCTTCTCCTTCATGATCAGGTTGTAGGCGCGTGTTGTCTCCCGCACTGAATCGCAATCCACCGGCTGTTTTTTCTCATGATACGCCACCGTAGAGAAGTGGGGTGTGGTGGTGGAATGCGGGTGGAGGAGTGGCAGACCTGAGGCCATTGGACGGATC
>JAKABO010000023.1 GCA_021796835.1 Pseudomonadota bacterium
CAGGGTCTGGATGATCTCCAGAACGGCGCTCACCGGGAGGTTTTCCAGGCATAGGCTCTTGCTGAGCGCGTGGCGGTCACATCCTTCCTGGTGGCAGGGTACGCAGGGTCCTGATCCCTGAATGATCCAGACATTTCCTCGATGTTGACTTCCCTGACGATGCCAGGGTTGCTGGGCGCAGTCCTGGGTTGCGGGCCAGGGGCCCCACTTGACTGGATTGGTGGGGCCGAACAGGGTCAGCGTGGGGATACCTGTCGCAGCGGCCATGTGGGTAATTCCAGTGTCTGGTCCCACAAAAAATTGAGCCTTCCGGATGAGATCGGCGGTTTCAGCCAGGGACAGGGTGCCGGCCAGATCGAGTGCCGTGGTGCGTTGTGCAATTTCCCGAACTACATTTATTTCCTCTGGATCGCGACTGCCTGTGAGAACAACAGGTATGGACCTCTTCTGTAGTTCTTGAATCAATGTGACCCAGTTCTCCAGTGGCCACGATTTATAAGTAAATTTTGGATAGGGATGGACCACGGCATACTTTTTTTCGTGCAGTGGCAGGGGGGGCGTTCCTTTTGCCGAGGGGGGGACGACGGTGCAGTCGGGAGGAATGCCCAGGGGTTCCAGCAACCTCAGATTGTGGGGGACGGTGTGCAGCGTTTCGTCATCGAACAGGAATGCGTGAGTGAGTAAACGCCGGGAAAAGGACGAGGTATGGGAATTGATGAACCCCAGACGCTGGGGGGCTGCCACAAAAGCGTAAAACCTCGCCCGATCAGAAGAGACCGGGCTCAGGGCATGGGTATAGCGGCGCCAGAGGGAGCGCCATTCCCTGAGACGGGTCCATAGGGTAGTCCGATGGGGACTTTCAATGATTCCATCGATGTCCGGGTTGCCTTCCAGCACACCGGCCATGCCCTTCAGGACCAGCACGTCGATTCTGCTGTCAGGGTACGCCTTGCGCAGGGATCGCATGAGCGGCGTCGCGAGAAGAATATCCCCGATACGCAGGGTACAGAGGATCAGGAAACTTTTTTTTGGGCGATCAGAGGTCATGGGGGGGAAGTGCGAGAGGAAGTCCCGTATCAGGGTCCAGAAAGAGAGGGGGAAGCGGTGTTGGCCGGGTGAAATCGAAGAGGTGCATCAGGTTGCCCGCCTCGCTGTCGAAAGACCCTTGGCCCAGGCGTGTTCCATGTAACCAATTATCCTCGATGAAGCTGAGAATGGAGGTTTGAGTCAGCGCTGTGTGGTCAACCCAGTTGGCCTTTGCCCAGGGGGACAGGACCAGCAAGGGAATGCGCGGACCAGGGCCACAGCGACCATTGACGGGGTGCCCATCGATGCCGAGGGGGATGCGGTTTTCCGATCCGCAATGTCCCGCACCGCTCAGGGTATCGGCCTGGGGGTCGTGGGAAGAATGAAGGATGGGCGAGAGCGCGTGATCATACCAGCCATCGGAATCATCATAGGTCAGGATGACGGCGGTCTCCTTCCATTCAGGACGACTTTGAAGGAAATTGAGTACACGCACGACGAAATGTTGTTCATCCAAAGGGTTGGAGTAGCCGGCATGACCATCTTGAAAGGCCGGTGCCTTGAGAAAACTGACGGCCGGAAAATTTCCTGCCTTGACGGCACTGAAGAAATCTTCCAGATCATACTGGTGGTGGGCCGGTTCCGGCGTCACGCCATCCGGCAGGGTTGCATGGCCAATGGTGGACAGGGAGGACGGGCGGGTGTGAAAGGGGTTGGCCGTGGAAGGGTAGTACTGAAATCCATTGTGATGAGGCTGATAATCGCGTACCACCGAACCGGTGATCGTGGAACTGGTTCGGGTACAACCCGAACTGCCGTCAGGATTGACGCGATGGAGGTCAAAGCCCCCCATGAAATTTCCCCAGGGAATCTTTTTCCTGTCCAGCAACTCGCCGATATTGGGGCCCGCCATGCGGATTTTGAGTGGTGAGCGCGAACAGACATCCTCTTCCGGATCGGCATCACCAATCAGGGTGAACATGCCTCGACCATCCGGCAAGAGGATACTGGTGGGCAACGTAGGGAAGCGTTGGGTAAAAACCGGAATTGTGCCATGGGTTTGCCCTGCCACCACTTCCAGCGCGCCCGGGGTGGAGGGGCCGAAGGTATCCGTGAAGGTGGCATCACTCAAGGCGTAGTGCTGGGCATAGTTCCACAGGGCAGTGACGGTATTGCCGTCGAAATAGCCCATGACCGTGGCGGGGCTGCCCAGTACCCCAGAAGTATGGGCCAGTCCATTTCCGGTGGATTCGACAAAGCGGTCCATGTGCCCGTGATGGAATGCTTCCTGTTCATCCGTATAGGCGTGAGACTGGTCTGCCGTGACTGCCTGACTTCGGTCGAGACGAAAGGGACGAGGGTTCGGGTTCGAGGGCAGGGAGTCGAAGCCGTCGACTTTGGGCGTGTGGGGTTTGGCAATGAAGCGGGGTGAGCCCGGAGGGTTGAGTGCCTTGGGATAGGCGCCGAAATAATGATCGAAGGAAATGTTTTCGTCGTAGAGGATCACCAGATGATGAATCGGGGTCAGAGTGGGGAGGGACAGGGGTGCCGGGGGGGAAGCACCTGCTGCCTTGGCAGGATCGACCCATAGACAAAGCAGGTTCAAGAAGAGGATGAAGTGACGTCGTATCCTGCTCAAGGGATCAAGTTCCATAAAAAATGGATGCGATGGACTGGATTGGGATGTTAAAATGGTTCATATGTCATACGTGCATTATTCGCTTTTTAACTTCTTCGAATCTTTCTAGCATCGAAGGCCTGATTTTAACCCGGACACAGGAAAGATATTACCGTGAATACTCCGTCCTCTTCTTCATCTCAACAGGTTGCCGTATTGGGTATGGGTGCCATGGGTTCGCGCATGGCCCGTTCATTGATCGCCTCAGGCTATTCCGTGACGGTCTGGAATATTGAAGCAGCCGCTTGCCTGCCCCTCGTGGAACTGGGCGCACGCCATGCCATGACTCCCGCAGAGGCGGTGACCCATGCCGAGTTCGTGATTACCATGGTATGGGATGATGCCGCTTCTGCCGACGTGTGGCTCAACCCTCAAACCGGTGCCCTCCCCCATATGAAAGCGGGGTCCATTGCCCTGGAATGCGCTACCCTGACCTTGGGCCATGAAAAAAAATTGGCCGATGCTTGTGCAGCCAAGGGCATCGAGTTCGTCTCGGCGCCCATGTCCGGGTCTTTGCCTGAAGCAGACAATCGTACGCTGGTCTTTACCGTAGGGGCATCAGAGGATGCCATGGTCAGGATTCAGCCGCTTTTGCTGGCCATGGGCAGCAAAATCAATCATGCCGGAGGACCCCTCGACGGGATTTCGGAAAAACTGATGATCAATGGCAAGTTGGGCATTGAATACCTTGCTGCGGCCGAAATGGTGGCCTTGATGAAGGTCGGCCATATGGATGTGGAACGACGGCTGGCCATCAAGGCCACCACGGCACCCTTTTCCCCGCGGGGATTGCGCGAGGCCCGTTTCATGGTCGATGGCGACTATACGGTGCGCGTCAAGGTCAACCAGATGATCAAGGATCTGTCCTACGAAATCGATCAGTTCGAACGCCATGGTGTGCCCTGCCCTCTCCACCGAGCTGCGCGGAGTGCCTTTGAATGGGCGCATGACAAAGGCCACGGAGAAGAGGATTCCACCATTCTGGCCAAACTCTACGAAGAGGAAGCGCGCCGGCACGGCGGGGTGAAATAGTCCAAAGCCCCCCTGACCCTCTCGGAACGGAAAGAATGTTTGTTGGTATGTGGATGACTCGTCGATTGTTGACCGTTACGCCGGAGGATTCCCTGGTAGCCGTGGCTGATTTGATGACCAGACACCGGATCCGCCGGATCCCCGTGGTGAAAGAGTCGCCATCTGGAGCACGGTTGGAGGGGATTATTTCCTATTCGGATGTTCTGCATGTCTATCCCAAGGAGGCTAATCCGTTTTCTCCGGTGAGCCGGGAGACTTTGATGGCTGAGTTTCCTCTGGAGTCGAATTTGAAGGTTCGTGATCTCATGCGCGCGAATCCCCTGACGACGACACCCGAAGAGCCCATCGAGCGGGCTGCTCAGTTGATGCGCGACAAGAAAATTGGTGCGCTACCAGTGGTACAGGGAAGGAATTTGGTGGGGTTGATCACGGAATCCGATCTGTTTCGTGCTTTTGCGAGCATTTTTGAAACGGATGCGAAGGGAATCCGGGTGACGTTCGATATTTCGGCAGGCGAGGATGTTTTCCCGAAACTGTCGGAGATCGTGTTGAAGCACAAATTGCGCCTGATTACCTTCGTGACCTTGCAGAAGCACGAGAGACCCTTGTGTGTCGTACAAGTATCTGGCGCACAAGTGGAAAACATGATCGAAGATCTGTGGGCTTTTAAACACCCGGTGGTCAGCGTCATTCACCTGCCCTGGTCCTGACCGCCGTGCTGTGGGGGGTTGACTATCCAGCCAAACCGTTCCAATTCAGACCAGGTTTGATCTGCCAGAACCTGATAGCCTGCTGGCGTGGGATGGATATCGTCGGCAAATAACCAGGACGAAAGATCCTGAACGGTCGCTCCTGCGGTTTTGTTGGGGGTGTCGAGATTGCACAGAAGGGATGAGGGTACCTTGGGGCTGCACCAGGGAACGGTGGCATGAGTGAAGCCGTAGGCCTCGGGGTGGGCGACGAGTTCCTTGAACAATTGGTGACTGTCGAATATCTTGACGGGCTTGCCCTGCAAGTTGTCAAGCAGGCGCTGGTTGAATCGATTCACCAGCAGTGACAGGAGACTGCATGGGGCCAGGGTTTCCGAGGCGTGACAGACATAGCCGACCGGGGGAGGTTGGGGAAAATCTCTCAAAGTGTAGGGAAGGCCGCGTCCAAAGGGTGTTTCGGCAGAATCTGGGAGTGTATAGACCAGCACATAACGGGCTCCGTGCTCGATGATCCGCAGGGTGAGCCTGGCCAGATCGTCGGCTGCCTGATCTATCTGATGCTGGGCATGAACGAGTGCGGTTTGATATTCCTGGCCCAAGGCCTGGGTCGCAACCTCCTGCTGGCGAACCGGTCCCATGGTCGGATCATTCTGTTTTGCACGGGCCACCCGTTGCTGGACGCTTTCTGTGATGTTGACCAGGAATTGGGTGAAGGCTGACAGCACATCATTGTTTCCACCAAACACGGTGACCAACTGGTCGGGGCGAAAACGATGGAACTGATGCAGGTACTGGGAGACCTGTTGGGTCAACGGCAAGGTCAAGGCTCCCTGATCGTGGTCAATGCCCATGGGGTCGCTGACCATGGCACCTCCTTCAGCAAAGTCCAGGCAAAATGCCGGGTGGCGCTCAGTCTGGAAACCAAAGGGGCAAAATACCGGTGTACGGGAAAATCCGCCCTTGGGCGTGAGGTATCGGCTACCGGGGGCGCCGCCGTAACCAACCAGGTTCGGAGTGATGTCGAGGTTGAGTCGTTGGGCCAGGTCTCCCACCCAATTCCCCGTTGCGGCGCCATTGACGGTGAATTGTCCACCCGCCGGATAGGGTAGACCGGTGAACGGGATATTGAAGGAGGTTCCCAGACCATAGGTTCGCTCGGCCAGGACCGTATAGGTCCCCATGTCGGAAAGGCTGTCTCCAAAGGCAACCAGGGCAGTGAATCCGTGGTTGGGCGGGGCATGAGGTGCAGGAGACTGCGTATTGAAGACAGTGGGGGTGATCGTTCCGTTTTGGGCCTGTGGCGGAAGTTCTGGAGAACAGCCCAGGAGACTGGCGACGAACAGGGCGCAGAACCACCGCGACACGGGCCGCCGCAGCAAAATCAGGAATGAGGTCATAGGTAAAGATGTGGCTACCAAAGGGCTAACCCGGAAATTACCAGATAATGACTTTGAGGGCCAGAGGTTGAGAAAAAAGGTGAAACTTTCAAACGAATCGGCTGGACAGTTGGGGGTAGAATGGAAACGGTGCGCATTGAGGAGAGTTCATGATGAAGAGGCGTGTGGCATGTATTGGGACGATACTTTTGGGTGCGGGGGCGCTGGGCGGTTGTTCTGACCGTTCCATTCCTTCGACCGCACAACAAAATGAGGCGGCGGTGGAAGCGCGCATCAAGCCGGTGGGGGAAGTGGCCATGGCCCTTCCGTCCCCTCCTGCGCCAGCAAACGGGAGTTCGCCTTCCACCGTAGCGACGCCAACCGCACCCACTCCATGAGTGTGTACGTAATCGGTGATCTTCAGGGGTGTCTGGAACCCCTGGACCGTCTGCTTTCCACCCTGCCGCTGAGAAAACAGGATGAGTTGTGGTTTGTCGGCGATGTGGTCAATCGTGGTCCCCATTCCCTCGAGTTGCTCCGCATGGTCAGGTCGCTGGGCGATCGGGCGACGGTCGTACTGGGCAACCATGACCTGCATTTGCTGTGCGTGGCAGAGGGTGCCACCCACTTGCGTCCCGGAGATACGCTCGACGACATTCTCGAGGCGCACGATCGGGAAGAGTTATTGCGCTGGATACGCTGCCGTCCTCTGCTTCATCGGGATCAGGGGGTGACCCTGGTTCATGCGGGGCTGCTGCCGCAGTGGACTGTGGATCAGGCCGCCTCCCTGGCCAGGGAAGTGGAAGGGGTTCTGCAAAGTGACCAATATGGCGATTTTCTGAAGGTGATGTATGGCAATACCCCGACGGGTTGGCATGATGCACTGACGGGCGTGGAGCGTTGGCGCACGATCATCAACGGAATGACCCGGTTGCGCATCTGTTCCTGCGAGGGCGTGATGGAGTTTGGCTACAAAGGTCCCCTGAAGGGGATTCCGGATGGTTTTATGCCCTGGTTTGCCGTACCCAGGCGACGTAGTGCAGGGCAGCGCCTTCTCTGTGGTCATTGGTCGGCCTTGGGACTGCATTGTAGTGTCGATGTGCAGGGGTTGGATACGGGGTGCTTGTGGGGGGGGCCGTTGACGGCACTCAGACTGGAAGACGGGGTGATTTTTCAGGTGGCGGGCATGCCCGTTCGCCCCTTACATTGATTCACGCAATCGTTGGGTGAGTGTGTGCAACTGCAGCGCCAGTTGCCGTCGGTCGGTGCCCAGTTCGGTGGCCCGTTGAGGAGTGCCCAGAGACAGGGTGACCTGACTGGGCGGACTCTTCAGGATCCGCACCAGGGACTCCGTGAAGGTCATGTTTCCAATGAACGGATACGCGGATTCGTCATGCCCCTGGGGCGCGGAATAGCGCAGGGCGACGGGTAACAACGTGGCCTGGCAATCCAGGGGCGACTGCAGGAGAGCCGTTTTGAAGGGAAGGATGGTCGTGCCGTCGCTGGTGGTGGATTCCGGAAAAAACCCCAGATCATCACCCGCCTGCAGGACCTGTATCATCGCTTTTCCGATCTCCAGGGTTTGTCGACGGGAAGAACGGCTGAGGAACAAGGTTCCCGTCTGGGCGGCCAGCCATCCGAAAACCGGCCAATGCCGTACTTCAGATTTGGAAACGAAGCGTACGGGATGGACGGAGTGAATGACAAAGATGTCCACCCAGGAAATATGATTCGAAGTCAGCAGGTAGGGACCAGGACCATCGGGCCAGGCGCCTTGTACCTGAACGGTCAGGCGCAAATGCCGGAGCAGCGTGCGGGACCAATGGCTGATGAGTTGGCGGCGCCGGGCCCGGGAGCACCACGGCAGAACCAGGGCCGTGGTGAGCACTGCGCGCAGAATATGTCCGAGCAATCTCAGAATGCGCAGGAGCATGCTCATGGGTCAAGAGAAAAGCCGAATTTCTCCTGAAGTTTTTCATTGAGTTGGGCGCGCGTGACGGTATGGTTCTGACCGCCCCGACAGGCGATTTTCAAGGAACCCAGCAAGGAAGCCAGACGCCCGGTGCGGTCCCAGTCCCAGCGGCGACTCAATCCGTACATCAGCCCCGCCCGGTAGGCGTCTCCGCATCCTGTGGGGTCGAGTATCCGGTCTGTCGGGACCGCGGGGATGGGGATGACTTCATTTCCGGCAAAGATGCACGATCCCTGAGCCCCCTGGGTCATGATGGCGGCATCCACGCGGCTGGCCAGTTGCTCGAAGGAGAGGCCGGTCTTGTTGGCCATCAACTGAGCCTCGTAGTCGTTGACCGCCAGCCAGGTGGCCTGTTCCAGAAACTCGAGCAGTTCAGGTCCGCTGAAGAGAGGGAGACCCTGACCGGGGTCAAACAGAAAGGGAATTCCGGCTTCGTGGAATTGCCGGGCATGCTGGAGCATGCCTTCCCGTCCATCGGGCGAAACGACTCCCATCGTAATGCCAGGGACCGTGTCGATGGTGTGGGTGTGAGAAGCAGCCATGGCGCCGGGGTGAAAGGCGGTGATCTGGTTGTCGTCCAGGTCCGTGGTGATGAAGGCCTGTGCCGTGTAACTGCCAGGGATGAGTCGAATGCCCCGCAGGTCGAATCCGAGATGTTCGAGGCGGGTTCGATAGGGAAGAAAATCTTCGCCCACGGTGGCCAGAATGGAAGGCGTTTCTCCCAGGAGATGCAAGTTGTAAGCGATATTCCCTGCGGTTCCCCCGAATTCCCGGCGCATCTCCGGAACCAGAAAGGCGACACTCAACTGATGGAGGCGATCTGGCAGGATATGGTTCTTGAAATGATCCGGGAATACCATGATGGTGTCATAGGCCAGGGAACCGCAGAGAAGAATACGCATGGGACGGGTTTCTCAGTTCAGGGAAGTCAGGGCGGCGCTGTAATTGGGCTCGTCCTTGATGTCGGAGACCAGTTCGGTATGCAGAACCCGATCATTTTCATCCAGAACCACCACTGCCCGGGCAGTCAGACCGCGCAGCGGTCCGTCGGTGATGTCCACGCCATAGGCTTGATGAAAATGGTGGTTGCGGAAAGTGGACAGGATCTCGACGTTCTTGATGCCTTCGGCAGCACAGAACCGTGCCATGGCAAAAGGCAGATCTGCGGAGATGACCAGGACGACCGTATTCTTCAGTGTGGATGCCTTCTCATTGAATTTACGCGTCGAGGTGGCGCAGGTGGGGGTGTCGAGGCTGGGGACGATATTGAGAATCTTGCGTTTGCCGGCATAGTCCTTCAAAGTGCGATCGCTCAGATCCTGTGCGGCCAATGAAAAATCGGGGGCAATCTGTCCCGCCAGAGGGAACTGGCCGGCAATGGCGACGGGCTGTCCGCCCAGAGTTACGGTGGTCATGGGATTCTCCTTGTGGGTGGTGGGGGAACGGGAAATGATAGCGTAAATCGAGTTACACGCTGTGTTGATAATCCTCGGCGGTCAGCAATTGGGTGTAATCCTCCGCGCGATGGGGCGTGATTTTTACCAGCCAATGGTCGTAGGGTTCGGTATTGAGCACTTCGGGATGGTCCTTCAGGGTCTCATTGACGGCATATACGGTACCGCTGATGGGGGATGCCACTTCGGAAGCCGTTTTGACGGATTCGAGGGTGGCGCAGGATTCCCCTGCCTTCAGGACACGTCCCACGCTTGCAAGCTCTACAAACATCAGGTCACCCAACTGGTCTTGCGCAAAATCCGTGATTCCGATGGCCAGGGTTCCTTCCGCAGTGGGTTGAGCCCATTGATGGGTAGCACTATAGCGACGGTCGTTGGGGGGTAGCATGGTCACTCCAGGGGAATTCAGAGAGACGTCAGTATACCTGCTTCACACCGCTGAGACAGACCCACCCTTCTCGTTCTCCCACGATGGAAAGAGGACAATCCGGGGCGTAGGCATTCCGTACCCGTTCCACCTGGGAAGACAGAATGCCGGACAGGGTCAACCAACCGCCGACCCTGAGTTGGTTCAGGAGTAGCGGGGCCAGAACCACCAGCGGATTGGTCAGGATATTGGCGATCACCCCGTCGAAGCGAGGGAAATCCGGAAAGGAGTCCGGTTCGTAAAAGGAGGTGCTCACCCCATTGGACATCGCGTTGTCACGGGCCGTTTGCACGGCGATGGGGTCGATATCCACCCCGACGGGATGGGGTGCCCCCAGCAATGCCGCTGCAATGGTCAGAATTCCCGAGCCACAGCCATAGTCCAATATCCGTTGTGCGCGGGGGGGGTGGGCGGCCAGCCATTCCAGGCACAGGCGGGTGGTGGGATGACTGCCCGTCCCGAAAGCCTGTCCGGGGTCGAGGCGCAGGTTGAGGGCGCCGGGGTCGGGGGGTTCATGCCAGGTAGGCACGATCCATAGTCCGGGCGCGGCCGGGATGGGGTCGAACTGACTTTGGGTGAGGCGGACCCAGTCCTGATCTGCCACGACCTCGCTGTGGTGGGGCGGGATGGGCTGGTCAAGGGAGGTGCTGACCTGTTCCAGCCAGGAAGAGGCCTCCCACTCGAGAGGCAGAAGCACCTCGATCTGGCAGTGGGGCCAAAGCGGCATGTCCGGACAGCCGGGTTCTCCGAACACGGGAACTTCCTCAGCGCCCGTGGCCTGGGAGGACAGGGTCACGGCCAGTGCTCCTTGCGCGCTGAGCGCGTTAGACCAGAGTTCGGCATGGTCACGGTCGGTATGGAGGGTCAGACGAGTCCAACTCATGACCCTTACCCCTGTTTTTCCCGGGACAACTTTTCTTCCAGGTAATGAATGCTGGTTCCCCCCATCAGAAAGGCCTCATCCTGAAGCAATTTCTGATGCAACGGAATATTGGTCCGGATGCCTTCCACCACCATCTCGGACAAGGCGATACGCATGCGCGCCAGGGCCTGATCGCGGGTGGCGCCATGGGTCAGAACCTTGCCAATCAACGAATCGTAGTGAGGCGGGACGAAGTAATTCTGGTAGATATGGGAGTCCACGCGCACCCCGGGGCCGCCTGGCGCATGGTATTGCGTGATGCGTCCGGGGGACGGGATGAACGTGAAGGGGTCTTCAGCATTGATCCGGCATTCGATGGCATGACCGCGCAACTGGATATCTTTTTGTTTCCAGGGTAGTTTTTCTCCGGCGGCAATGCGAATCTGCTCCTGCACGATATCGATGCCCGTGATCAGTTCGGTGACCGGATGTTCCACCTGAACCCGCGTATTCATTTCGATGAAATAAAACTCGCCATTCTCGTAAAGGAATTCGAAAGTACCCGCGCCCAGGTAGTGGATACGACGGCAGGCAGCCGCACAACTTTCCCCGATTTTCTGACGTAGGGCGGCGGGAACTCCGGGTGCCGGGGCTTCTTCGATGATCTTCTGGTGACGGCGTTGCATGGAGCAGTCCCGTTCTCCCAGGTAAAAGGCATTGCCGAACTTGTCGGACAAGACCTGAATTTCCACATGGCGGGGCTGGGACAGGTATTTTTCCATGTAGACCGTGTCATTCCCGAAGGCGGTACGCGCCTCATTGCGCGTCAGGTTGAGGAAACCGAGCAGGTCCTCTTCCCGCTCCACCACGCGCATGCCGCGCCCTCCTCCGCCTGCCGAAGCCTTGATCAGCACCGGATACCCGATCGAGGCAGCCAGCGCTTTGAGTTCCCTGGGATCGGTGGGCAACTGGCCCTCCGATCCCGGGACCACGGGGACCCCCGCCGCCTTCATGGCGGCCTTGGCGCTGATTTTATCCCCCATCAGGCGAATGGTTTCCGCCTTGGGACCGATGAAAACAAAGCCACTGTTCTCCACCCGCTCGGCAAAGTCCGCATTTTCCGACAGGAATCCATATCCGGGGTGAATGGCTTCGGCCCCGGTGACTTCGGCAGCCGCGATGATGGCCGGGATGTTGAGATAACTGAGTTGGGAGGATGCGGGCCCGATGCAGACCGATTCATCGGCCAGCACCACCGCTTTGGCATCGGCATCGGCTTCCGAATGGACGGCAACGGTTTTGATGCCCAGTTCGCGACAGGCCCGCAATATGCGCAGAGCAATCTCACCGCGATTGGCGATCAGAATCTTTTCAAACATGGGGGGTCTTCCTTTCAGGCCGTGGCGATGACGAAGAGAGGCTGCCCGTATTCGACGGGTTGTCCGTTCTCCACCAGGATATGCTTGATGGAGCCCGTTACATCCGACTCGATTTCATTCAGCAGTTTCATGGCTTCGATGATGCACAGGGTTTGTCCTTCGTTGATGCTTTGACCGACTTCGGCAAATACCGGGGCCCCCGGGGAGGGAGAGCGGTAGAAGGTTCCGACCATGGGCGATTTCACCACATGACCTTCGCTCTCGGGCGTGGCTGCGACAACAGGGGCGAGTACGGTTTCGATCGGGGTGTGAGGGGCGGCCTGGGGAGCATACGAGTGGGGCAAGGCATACTGGGGAGCCGAACTGCCGAACTTGGCGATGCGTACTTTTTCTTCTCCTTCCGTGATCTCCAGTTCGCTGATGCCCGACTCTTCTACCAAATCAATCAACTTCTTTAATTTTCTCAGATCCATGGGGTTATGCCTTGTTCATGAAATAGTCGAGGGCCAGTTCATACCCCCGTATCCCCAGTCCACAGATGACTCCTACCGCGTTGGCCGACAGGTAGGAGTGGTGGCGAAAGGGTTCCCGGGCATGAATGTTCGACAGGTGTACTTCGATAAAAGGGAGGTCCACGGCAGCCAGAGCGTCGCGTAACGCCACGCTGGTGTGGGTCAACCCCCCCGGGTTGATGAGAATGGCCTGAGTGCCGTCGACGCGGGCATCATGGATGCGGTCGATCAGCGCGCCTTCCCAGTTGCTTTGAAAGCAATCCACGGATACTCCCCGTGCCGTTCCCAAGGTGCGCAGACGGGTATCCAGATCGGCCAGGGTCAAACTGCCGTAAACCGCGGGCTCGCGGGTTCCCAGCGCATTCAGGTTTGGACCGTGCACGACGAGAATTTTTTTCATGTCGCGATTTTGCCTCGAAATCACTGGAAATGTCCAGAAATTTAACGAAAATCGCTACTCATTTCAAAAATGAGTTCACGCTGGGATAACGCCAGTTCAGGTGTAATTCACGCTTGATGCGCTGGTTGTGAATGCGCCGGGATTCCTGCAAAAAACTGAGGTTGAGGGGGTCGAGGATTTTTTCCAGTTCGTGGAACGGGAGAAAAGACGGGCGCGGCAGGTGATGGTGTTGGGCAAGAGATCCATAAAAGTCCCCTACCGGAAGGGGTTGATCGTCCACCGCATTATACACCCGTTGCGGTTTTCCAAAGGTACAGGCCGCAACCACGGAACGTGCCAGGTCCAGTTCGTGGATATGATTGGTCCATGGGTTTTCCAGGGGCAATGGAACGCCCCTCCGGAGCCGTTCAAGGGGCAAACGATGTTCGCCATAGATGCCGGGTGCGCGCAGGATGACCACATGGCAACCCGTGCGGCGACCGAAGGCGCGCAATTGGTTTTCGGCATTGACCCGACGTTGGGCACGGTCGGTATGGGGACGGACCGGACTGGTTTCATCCAGCCAGGCGCCCGCCGAGGAACCGTAGACGCCCGTGGTGCTGATGTAGATCAGACGCTGTGGTAAACTGGTGGCCCGTCCGAGCGCGGCAAGCAGGTGTCGGGTGCGTGCGTCATCCTGACCTGTGGGTCCGGGTGGGGCAAAATGAAGGACGGTGCGTGCCAGCCCCGCTAGCCGCTGCAAGGTATGGGGATGATCCAGGTCACCCGGAAGCGGCAAGGCACCCAGGGTACGCCACTGAGGCATCGCCTCCGTTCTTCGGCAGAGGGTAAACACGGGGCCCGAGCCCTTCAACAAGGGAAGGACGCGCCGCGCCACGTTACCCGCGCCGATGATCAGGTAAGAATTCATCAAGTCATTGTAACGTCATTTACGCGAGAACGACCATGTCATTCCAAGTCACAGTCCAACCCAGCGGTCGCCAGTTTCAGGTGAACGATGAAGAAACCCTGTTGCAGGCGGCCCTGCGCGAAGGCATCGGTTTGCCCTACGGGTGTCGTAGCGGTGCCTGTGGCAGTTGCAAGGGCAAGGTTCTGGAAGGACGGGTGGACTATGGCGACTATCAGGCCAGTGCGTTGAGCGAGGAGGACAAGGCCCAGGGAAAAGCACTTTTCTGTTGTGCGCGTCCCATCGGGGATGTGGTCATCGAGGCTCGTGAAGTGAGTGGTTTTGCAGATATGCAAATCAAGAAGTTGCCCTGCCGGGTGGAGGCCATTGAACGTCCCAACCATGATGTGGTGGTGCTCAAACTCAAGTTGCCTGCCAATGAAAAATTCGAATTCATGGCAGGGCAATATATCGACTTCCTGCTCAAGGACGGAAAGCGGCGCAGTTTTTCCCTGGCCAATTCCCCTCACGATGCTGCCTTGCTGGAGTTGCATATCCGGCACTATCCGGGGGGAAGTTTTTCCGGGTTTGTGTTCAACGAGTTGAAGGAACGCGGCATCTTGCGTTTCGAAGGGCCCCTGGGGGCCTTCGTCCTGCGGGAGGATTCGGAAAAACCGATCATTTTCATGGCGGGTGCCACGGGTTTCGCGCCGATCAAGGGAATGATCGAATACGCGCGCCACAAGGGCATCACCCGTCCCATGGTGTTGTACTGGGGGGTGCAAAGCGTCGTGGACTTGTATCAGCGGGAGGTCGTGCGCACCTGGGAGGCAGAACTTCCCCATTTTACCTTCGTGCCGGTGTTGTCTGCGCCGTTGCCGGAAGATCAGTGGACCGGACGGACCGGGTTTGTCCACCAGGCCATCCTGGAGGATTTTTTGGACCTGTCCGGCCATCAGGTCTATGCCTGTGGCGCATCGCGCATGGTGGAGGCAGGTTTCAAGGCTTTCACCGAAAGCCGCGCCTTGCCGGAAAACGAGTTTTATTCCGATCCTTTCGTGCCCTCAGGAACCTGAAGGGTCCTTGGCTCTCCTGCCGGGAGCCCCATTCTGGAACGAATCGACGAAAGCATGGACAGGGTTTCCGGGTCTTCTTCCCGGGCCAGATCCAGGTAGCGGTCCCTGGCTTCGAAGTGGTGTGCTTCATGGGCGGCCAGGGCCGCCAGCATCAGGCACAGGGGCCGTGCCTCCTCGCCTCTGAGGGCGATGCTGGCCATTTTTTCGGCCTTCTCCGGGTGCCCCGAGAAGTAGGCGGTCAATCCCTGATACAGGGCGCTGCGCGCGCGCGTTCTCGAGCGGCGGAGATGGTAGTTGCGGATCCGTTTGGGGAGTTGCCAGACCTTGAGGAACATGTGCCCCCCCAGATTGAGTGCCAGTAGGATCAATACCAGACCCAGAACGAATACGGATAGGGAAATCTCGATACGCCACGGATTTTGAACGATCAGGACATATCCTGCCGTGATGTTGAAGGACAGGGCAAGAAGCGTGGCGAGCATGAAAAGAATGAGAAACCCGAGCAGCAACCTCATGGGTTCCCTCCCCTGGCGGCATGTACGGCGGCCAGTGTAGCGCTGATATCGGGCAGTGGGACGCTGACCGGCGTCGCGGTCAGGAGCTGGAGGTTGGACTGAAAATTTTTGACCGTAGGGTTCGTCGTATCGAAGTAGCGTTGGAGCCAATGCTGAGCCTCGGAGAGTTCGCTACGAAAACGTACCTCATTGCGGGCCAGTACATCGATGCGTGCAGCGAAGAGACGCAATTTCAGGTTTTCACGCAGAAAATAGGTCTGCTCGGGGGTGAGCAGTGGAAGTTCGGGCGTATCCATGCGACGGATTCGGATGGCATTGTTCAATTCCAGCAGCACGTCCTGGCCCAGCCGTTCCAGCCAACCGGTTTGAGTAGCTCTTGGCGGAGGGGGAGGTTTGGGTCGGGTATCCGAGGCCAGTGCCAAACCGTCGACCTGTTGGATCAGTGAATCCAGACGCAGGGTGATCCCGTTGGTATCCACGTAGGGAAGCGCACGCAGATGATCCATGTCCAGTTTCAGGTTTTCCCTGAGATGGGCCAGGGCTGGTTTGTCCAGGCGTTGCAGGCGCAGATCGGCGGCTTCCAGAGCAGCCAGGGCCGACTGGACATTGCCCGTCAATTCCAGTTGCTGGTTGGCGATGATGACCAGTTGTTCGACCTCGGCCAGAATCCAGTCGTCGCGGTGACGCATGAGGTCCTGGTAGAGCGCTGCCAGTTCCACCTGCTGGTTCTGGGTGTCGGAAAACCGCGACTCGAGTACGGCCAGGCGGGTACTGGTTTCACGGCTGGTTTCGTTGGCCTGTTGAGCCAGACTTTGCACCTGCTGGGATAACTGATCCGTTTGAGACAATCGCTTGCTCAGATCCTGGCGCAGGTCCAGCAACTGGTTGCGTTGATAGAAGACCAGTCCCGCCAGTCCCAGGAGGATGATCAAGAGGGTCAGGCGTCCGGGTAAGTAGGACCTCGGCGTGACGGGCCGTTGTTCGTTATCCATGGGAATGTCCCTTTTTCTGGTAATGGGCAACCAATGCATCATCCCCGGGAGAGAGTACCACGGGATGGGGTAGCCCGAGCGCGCGCAGCGCCGCGGCGATCCGCTGATGACTGACGATGAAGGGACGGGTTGCCAGGACTTCCCGTTGCGCCGGTGAGGCCATGGCCCACAGATTGTGGAGGGATTCGGTGCTTTGCACCGAGATGGAAGCGCCGGCCTGCAAGGCCTCCTCCAATGTTTCGGGATTGTTTTGACGGGGGACCTGACGGACGTAGCATTCGACATACCCTACCTGGGCTCCCCTCTGCTCCAGGGCCTCCCTCAGCCATTCTCGCCCGCCGCGCCCCCGTATGATGGCGATTTTCCAGTGGTCCACGTTCTGGAACAGAGGGAGTGCCAGCAAGGCTTCGCTGTCGGCGCCCTGCGTCGGGTAGAGCACGGAAGTGCCGCTGGCTTCCTGCAGGCGTCGGGCAGTGGCCAGGCCGACTGCGGCCAGACGGTGCGTTTCTTGATGGAGAGGGGCAAGCAAGGTCCAGCCTGCCTGCACGGCATTGGCGCTGACAAAAATCCATAATTCTGCCTGGGCGGCCCAGGACAAGGATTCTGCCGTGGGTGCCAGGGGGGCGATGTCGATGGTCGGGTAGACCCAGGAGCGAATTCCGAGCGAATTCAGACGTTCTGCCAAGCGGGTGGCTTCGGCGCGGGGTCGGGTAATCAGCAACCCGGTCGGCATTGTTTCAGGCGCGACAGGCGTTCAGAATGTCCGCTGCCCCCTGATCGAGCAAGTCCTGAGCCACCGCCTCTCCAAGCGTTTTGTACTGGGAGAGCGGGGCGCTTTGGCAGGCCCGGACGATACGCGTACCGGCCGGGTTGCCCACGAAGGCGCGCAGGGTCAGGATATCGCCTTCTGCCTCGGCAAAGGCGCCCAGAGGGACATCGCAACTGCCTGCCAGACGGCAGGAGACGGTGCGTTCGGCAAAAACACAGGCTTCGGTGGCTGGATCCACCATGGCGCCAATCCACTTTCCCAGGGTCGGATGGTTGGCTCGAAACTCCAGACCCAACGCCCCCTGCCCTACGGCCGGCAGACTGTCTGCCGTGTCGATGAGCGAGCGAATGCGGTCCGCCAAACCCAGGCGGCGCAGGCCAGCCGCCGCCAATATGATGGCCTGGTACTGACCCTGGTCGAGTTTGCGCAGACGGGTATCCAGATTGCCGCGCAGCGGGCGGACGTCGAGATGGGGGAAGCGGGCCCGGATCTGGCATTCGCGCCGCAAACTGGCGGTCCCCACGACGGCGCCGGGCGGTAAGGCGGCAAGGTTTTCGTGATTGTTGGAGACGAAGGCATCGCGCGGATCTTCGCGGGGGCCCGCCACTCGCAGGACGAGTTCGGGGGGGCGATTCATCGGGACATCCTTCATGGAATGTACGGCCATGTGGGCCCGTCCCTCCAGCATGGCCAACTCCAATTCCTTGACGAAAAGGCCTTTTCCTCCCACCGCAGAGAGGGTACGATCGAGGATTTGATCCCCCGTGGTGGTCATTCCCAGCAACGAGAAGCGCGCAAGGGGATATAATCCTGCCATTTGTTGCTGGATATGTTCGGCCTGCCACAGGGCTAACCGGCTTTCACGAGTGGCGATGATGATTTCTGGAGAAGGCATGATGAAGAACACAATGAGTGCATCCGAGATACGGAATTCTAGCATGAAGGATGCCCTGAACGGAGGTCGGACATGACTTCTTCCGCCAGTTTGGACAAGGACTTGCCCTTGCGCGACGATATTCGCTTCCTGGGCAGGATCCTGGGCGATACCCTGCGCGACCAGGAAGGCGAAGTCATTTTTCAGTTGATCGAGGGAATACGCCAGACGGCCATCCGCTATCGCCGTACCGGAGACGACCGGGCACGGGTCCAACTGGAACATGGCCTGGACGGGTTGAGTCCGGAGGACACCATTGCGGTGGTGCGCGCGTTCAGTTATTTCTCCCATCTGTGCAACATTGCGGAAGACCTGCACCATAACCGGCGCCGCATGGTCTACTCCCAGGCTGGCGCTCCGCCTCGCGAGGGCAGCATTGCGCTGGCTTTGCAACGACTGAAGCAGGCCAAGGTGGATGCGAGTACGGTGAGAAGGTTTTTTGAGCGTGCCATCATTTCCCCTGTTCTGACTGCACACCCCACGGAAGTACAGCGCAAGAGCGTGCTCGATTGCCATCTGCTGATCGCCAACCGGCTGGAAGAGCGGACCCGCATCGCGCTGACTCCTGAAGAAAAGGAAGCCAACGATGCCGCTCTGCGTCGGGCGGTCTTGACCTTGTGGCAAACCAACGAATTGCGCACCTTCAAGTTGCGGGTCCATGATGAAATCGAGAATGGACTGTCCTATTACCGCTATACCTTCCTGCGCGAAGTGCCGCGTCTCGAGTCCCAGGTAGCCGCTGCCCTGGAAAAGGATCCGGAATACGCCAGCATCGCCCGGGACTTTCCTTCCTTTTTGCGGATGGGCAGTTGGATTGGAGGGGATCGCGATGGAAATCCCTTCGTGACCGCAGAAGTCACCCAACATGCCATGTGTCGTCACAGCGCCGTGGCCATGGAGTTTTATCTGACCCAGTTGATGACCCTGCGCGGCGAGTTGTCTCTTTCCTTTCGTCTGGTTCAGGTGTCGCCGGAAGTCATGGCATTGGCCGAGCGTTCGCCGGAACGTACCGACAGTCGCCTCGAAGAACCCTATCGGCGTGCGCTTACGCATATTCATGCACGCCTGTTCCAGACAGCCTTGCGTCTGGGGTGTTTCAGTCAGAACGAAGAGGTGGATGAGGCAGATCCCTACGAATCAGTGGAAGAATTTTCTGCGGATCTGGAACTGTTGAGAACTTCTCTGATAGGCCACGGTTCTGGCCTGCTGGCCGATGGACGCTTGAGTTTGCTGATTCGCGCCATTTCGTCCTTCGGGTTTCATCTGGCTCCCCTGGATTTGCGCCAGCACTCCGAGTTTCATGCCCGCACGGTGGCAGAATTGCTCACGCAGGGCGGCCTGGGCGTGGACTATCTCGCGCTGAGCGAATCCGAACGGAGGGACATCCTGGTGCGCGAGTTGGAAAGCCCCCGTCTGTTACGTTCCCACGTTTCCCGGTTTAGCGAAATGGTGCAGCGCGAACTGGACGTTTTTGACGTGACTCGCGAAATTCATCGTTCGCTCGGTCCGCAGGCCCTGCCCAACTACATCATCTCCAAGACCGACAGCGTCAGCGATCTGCTCGAGGTGGCCCTGATTCTCAAGGAAGCGGGTCTGTTGCTGCCCGGAGAGAATCCTCAACTGGCCATGAACATCATTCCGCTGTTTGAAACCATTTCCGATTTGCGTGGTTGCGGCGAGATCATGGAGCAATTGTTTTCCCTGCCGGTCTACCAGAAGTTGCTGGACAGTCGTCAGCGTACCCAGGAGGTCATGCTGGGATACTCCGACAGCAACAAGGATGGCGGATTCTTGACGTCCAACTGGGAACTCTACAAGGCAGAAAAGATCCTGGTGGAGATTTTTTCCCGGCACGGGATCGAGTTGCGTTTGTTCCATGGACGGGGCGGCTCGGTGGGACGCGGCGGCGGCCCAAGTTATTACGCGATTCTGGCGCAACCCGCGGGCAGTGTGAATGCCCAGATCCGTCTGACGGAACAGGGGGAAGTCATTGCCAGCAAATATTCCGATCCCGGCATTGGGCGACGCAATCTCGAAACCCTGGTGGCCGCCACGCTGGAAGCCACCTTGCTGGATCGGGACCGCGATCTGCAGGGACGGGAGCAGTTCTATACGCTGATGGAGGAATTGTCGGTCTATGCTCTTGAACGTTATCGTGCTTTGGTCTATGAGACACCAGGGTTCGAAAGTTTTTTCCGGGAGGCGACCCCCGTCAGCGAAATTGCTGAACTGAATATCGGGAGCCGTCCGGCAGCGCGTCGCAAGACCCAGAAAATCGAGGATTTACGGGCCATTCCCTGGGTGTTCAGCTGGGCCCAGTCGCGCATGATCCTACCGGGCTGGTATGGATTTGGCAGCGCGGTGGCGCGGTTTTGTGCAGCGCATGCCGAGGGGTGGGCGTACCTGCGTCGTATGCACCGTACCTGGCCTTTCCTGCAGGCCCTGCTTTCCAACATGGATATGGTGCTGGCCAAGACCGATCTGGTCATCGCCCAGCGCTATGCCCGTCTGGTCAGTGACGAAGCACTGCGCGAGGCCGTTTTCCACGAAATTCGAACCGAATTTGAATTGACGACCCATGCCCTGCGTGAAATCACCGGACAGAAAGAACTTCTGGAATCGAATCCGACGCTGGCCCGGAGTATCCGCGAACGGCGCCCCTACATGGATCCGCTCAACCATCTTCAGGTAGATCTGCTGCGTTCTTTCCGTGCGGGAGATGAAGGGGAAGCCGTGAAACGGGCCATTTACCTGACCATCAATGGGGTGGCGGCCGGGTTGCGTAACAGTGGTTGAGTCATCCGTAGCAGGCGATTCCCTCGCCATTGCCGTGCTGACCGGGGGCGTGAGTGCCGAACGCGACATTGCCATTGCCAGCGCCGTGCAGGTGGTGGCGGCATTGCGGCGCAGGGGTCAGCGGGTCCGGGTGGTGGACACGGCCCGGGGGTGGCTGACGCCAGCACAGGAAAAGGATTTATTTGCCCAACAGGTGGGGATTCGTCATTCCGGGGAGCGTGTACTGGCGCGTGGAATTCCGTCCTGGTTGACACTGCCGGAGGATTTTTTTCCGGACCTGTGGTTTCTGGCGCTGCACGGGGGCGCAGGAGAAGATGGGCGGATCCAGGGGTTGCTGGAAATGACCGGCATTCCTTATACTGGCAGTGGCGTGTTGGGAAGTGCTCTGGCCATGGACAAGGATGTAAGCAAGCGCTTGCTTCGGGCGGCCGGGGTTCCTACCCCGGACTGGTTGATGGCCCCGGTGGAAAGTGGGGAGGTCGAAAGTGTGCTGGGATGGCCCGTCGTGGTCAAACCCAGCAAACAGGGTTCGACGGTGGGCTTGTCGGTGGTGCATGCGCCGGAAGAGTTGCCACGGGCGTTGTCCCTGGCTTTTCAGCATGATGACGAAGTCATGGTGGAACGTTTCATTCCGGGACGGGAACTGACCGGCCCGGTGTTGGGCGGTCAGGCATTGACGGTGGGGGAAATCGTCCTGCAGAAGGGAAATATTTTTGACTACGAGGCCAAGTACCAGCCGGGAGGTGCGCGGGAAGTTTTCCCCGCCGAACTCTCGTCTGCCCAGACGGCCGAGGTTCAACGCCTGTCTCTTCTGGCCCACCGTACCCTCAAATTACAGGGGTATAGCCGGTCAGACTTTCGTCTCGATGCGGAGGGGCGGTTATGGTGTCTGGAAGTCAATACCCTGCCGGGTCTGACCGCGATGAGCCTGGTTCCTCAGGCGGCAGCGGCACAGGGCATTTCTTTCGACGGACTGGTGGATCAAATCTGTCAGCAGGCGCTTTCCAGGGCCTCGACGACCCGCAATGCTCCGTCAAAGCCGGTTTGATCCCGGATTTCACGGAAGCAGGTGGGGCTGGTGAGATTGATTTCGGTCAGGTGGGTGCCGATGATGTCGAGCCCTGCCAGTAATACGCCTGCCTTGCGCAGAAACGGTCCGACTTCTTCGGCAATGCGCTGATCCGAGGAATCGAGTGGCCGGGCTACCCCTCGCCCCCCTGCCGCCAGATTACCCCGGGTTTCTCCCTGGGCGGGCAGACGGGCGAGACAGTAGGGCAAAGGTTCCCCTTGCACCATCAGGACGCGCTTGTCCCCTTCCCGAATGGCGGGAAGAAACTGTTGAGCCATGATGGTACGCGTTTCATTGCGCGTCAGGGTTTCCAGAATGACTGCAATGTTGGGGTCCTGCGCGGTCACGCGAAAGATTTCCCGTCCGCCCATGCCGTCCAGGGGTTTCAGGATGATGTCCCGGTGGCGTTCCAGGAAGATGCGAAAAGCGTTCTGGGTGCGGGCTACCAGGGTGGGTGGGCAAAGATGGGGAAACAGGGCCGTGGCCAACTTTTCGTTGTAATCGCGCAGGGCCCGAGGTCGGTTGAAAACCCGTGCGCCCTGCCCTTCTGCCACGTCCAGAAGATGCGTGGCAAAAAGGTATTCGGAATCCACCGGGGGGTCCTTGCGCATCAGCACCGCTGAAAAATCGCACAGTTTTCGGAAAGAGGCCGCGCTGCGTCGTGGGATCGGAATTCCCTGTGCGGGCGTATCGTCGAGGGGAAGGGTCCAGCCCTGAACCCAACCTTGATCGAGTTGCAGTCCGGCGGGTTCGATGGCAAAGAGGCGATGTCCCCGTTGGGCAGCGGCACGCATGATTTCAATGGTCGAATCCTTTTCAGGATTGAGTTGGTCCAGAGGGTCGATGAGAAAAGCCAGATCCATGGGGCAAGGTCCGTGCGTGAAGTCAGGAGGAGAAGCGGGGCGCCATCATTTCCAGTTCGCGCGCTGCAGCCAGCAGGGCCAGACGGGCGACTACTCCATAGGTATAGAAACGATTATGCGGGGCGTCCGGTTGGTGGGTACAGTCTGCGGACATGGCCGGGGTCTGGAAGGCCAGGGGAACGAAATGGGCTCCGGGTGCATTGAGATTCTCGTCGTTCCCTCGTCCGGTGTGAACCCGATAAAAGCCTCCCACCACGAAATGGTCGATCATGTAGACCACAGGCTCTGCCACGGCGTCCTCAACGGTTTCGAAGGTGGGTACCCCCTCCTGAAGCAACACCTCATGGACCTCCTGCCCTTCCTTGATAACGGCCATTTTATTGCGTTGGCGACGATTGAGTTGATCCAGTTCCCTGGGGTCCTTGATGGTCATGATGCCCATCCCGTAGGTTCCCGCATCGGCCTTGAGGATCACAAAAGGGTTTTCCTCGATGTCATATTCCCGGTATTTCTGACGAATTTTCTGGAGCAGGTCGGCAACCTGGGACTGGACTTCCTCCAGGCCGGTGCCTTGCGAGAAATCCACGCCGGAACGATGGTCGAAATAAGGGTCGATGAACCACGGATCGATTTGAATCAGGCGACAGAATTCTTCAGCGACCTGGCGATAGGCCGTAAAGTGAAGGGATTTGCGGCGCGTGCTCCAGCCGGCCCAGGGAGGGGGTACGATGGTTTGCGAAAGGTTTTTCAGCAGATCGGGAACACCGCCAGACAGATCATTGTTGAGCAGGATGGCGCAGGGGTCAAAGTTCTCCAGAACCAGGCGGTTGCCCTGGCGTTGGACAGGTTCCAGCAGCAGGGTCCCGCCCTGGGGTAGAGGCACCTCGGTGGGTTGGGCGAGATCGGGCAACAAACTGCCGATGCGCACGGTGAACCCAGCGCGCTGAAGGATGGACTTCAGGGATGAGATATTTTGCAGGTAATGGGAATTGCGCGTGTGATTTTCCGGAATGAGCAGGAACTGTCGGGTATCCGGACAGATTTTCTCCACTGCGCTCATGGCGGCCTGGACGCACAGGGCATCAAACGCCTTGTTCAGGTTGTTGAAACCGGCCGGGAACAGATTGGTGTCCACCGGTGCCAGTTTATACCCGGCGTTGCGCAGGTCCACGGAGGCGTAAAAGGGGGCGGAGTGTTCCTGCCATTGGTGCCTGAACCAATGTTCGATGCGGGGCATTGCGTCAAGAATCTGTTTTTCCAGGGTCAGCAGGGGACCCGTGAGGGCAGTTGTCAGATGGGGCACCATGGCTCATTCCTAAGGTTTAGCCGACCCATTCTATCAGTGCGCCCGAGATGGTGCAGCAGAACGGTTGCAGGGAAGGGAGGACCTCCGGGGTGGGAACACTGAGAAAATTGCTCGGGAATCAAGGGGAAAGTTCCACGGTTGCGCGAGGTTATAAAGAGTACTATAATGGTACCCTATCCAGGGGGAATTCCTTCGGTGGAGGGTGGACAGCGGTATGATTCGCATCGGAAAACTGACAGACTACGGCATCCTCATTCTGACCCATATGGCGCAGGACGAGGCGCGCCTGTTTACGGCTCAGGAGGTTTCCCTGGCCGTGGGCGTGCCCTTGCCCACCACCACCAAATTGCTCAAAACCCTGGTGCACGGCAATCTGCTTGATTCCCAGCGCGGAACCAAGGGCGGTTATCTGTTGGCGCGTCGTCCCGACCAGATCTCCATGGTGGATGTGGTGACCGCCCTGGAAGGGCCGGTGGGGTTGACCGACTGTGGAACCGCCCAGCATCCGGGCGATTGTCGGCGTTCCACTTCCTGTGCCATCAAGACCAACTGGCAGCGCATCAACCAGGCCGTGCATGACGCACTGGCGCAGGTGACTCTGGCGGAAATGCGTCTGCCCGCCGTTCACCCCATTCATCTACCGGCTTCCAGAGCCAATCTACAGCGAGTCTGATCATGAACTCCATTCCCAATACCTTGGAAGACCTGATTTCACAGGAGTACCGACACGGGTTCGAAACCGCCATCGAAGCGGACGAGATTCCCAAGGGGTTGTCCGAGGACACGGTACGCCTGATTTCGGCGCGCAAGAACGAACCGGAGTTTCTTCTGGAGTGGCGCCTCGAGGCCTATCGTCGCTGGCTCAAAATGACACCGCCGACCTGGGCCAGTGTTCATTATCCGCCCATCGACTATCAGGACATCATCTACTACTCTGCACCCAAGTCACAGAAGGACGGACCCAAAAGCCTGGACGAAGTAGATCCTGAATTGCTCAAGACCTATGAAAAACTGGGAATTCCCTTGCACGAGCGGGCCATATTGGCAGGGGTGGCCGTGGATGCGGTGTTCGACAGTGTTTCCGTGGCGACTACCTTCAAGGACAAGTTGGCGGAAGTCGGCATCATTTTCTGTTCTTTTTCCGAAGCGGTGCAGCACCATCCCGAATTGGTGAAGCAGTATCTGGGCACGGTGGTCCCGGTACAGGACAACTTTTATGCGGCCTTGAATTCAGCCGTGTTCAGCGATGGTTCCTTCGTCTATATCCCGCCGGGCGTGCGCTGTCCCATGGAATTGTCCACCTACTTCCGCATCAACGCAAAAAACACCGGACAGTTCGAACGTACCCTGATCATTGCAGATCGGGGTGCCTCGGTGAGTTACCTGGAGGGCTGTACGGCCCCCATGCGCGATGAAAACCAGTTGCATGCCGCCGTGGTGGAACTGGTGGCGCTGGAAGATGCCAAAATCAAGTACTCCACGGTACAGAACTGGTACCCGGGAGACAAGGAAGGGCGGGGCGGGATCTACAACTTTGTCACCAAGCGCGGCGATTGCCGGGGTGCGCGCGCCCACATCTCCTGGACACAGGTGGAAACCGGATCGGCCATTACCTGGAAATACCCCAGCGTGATTTTGCGTGGGGAGGACTCCGTGGGCGAGTTCTATTCTGTGGCCCTGACCAATCATCGCCAACAGGCGGATACGGGGACCAAAATGATCCATATCGGCAGGAATACCCGCAGCACCATCGTGTCCAAGGGGATTTCCGCAGGATTTGGACAACAGGCCTACCGCGGATTGGTTCGCATGGCCCGTTCGGCTACGGGAGCGCGTAACCATACGCAGTGCGATTCCCTGCTTCTGGGAGATCGTTGCCAGGCCCACACTTTTCCCTATATCGAAGTCAGGAACAATACGGCAACGGTGGAGCACGAGGCCTCCACTTCGCGGATCAGTGAGGATCAACTGTTTTTTTGCCGGCAGCGCGGCCTGTCGGCAGAGGATTCCGTGTCCATGATCGTCAATGGGTTTTGCAAGGAAGTCTTCAAGGAACTGCCCATGGAGTTCGCGGTGGAGGCACAGAAATTGCTCGGAGTCAGCCTCGAGGGCAGCGTGGGCTGAGACTTGCTCCAGGACACGGGTCAAATTCAATCATTTTGGAACGATGGAAACGCTATGTTAAGTATCAGGAATCTACAGGCATCGGTCGGCGACAAGCCAATTTTGAAGGGAATCAACCTGGACGTGAAGGCGGGTGAAGTGCATGCCATCATGGGACCGAACGGTTCAGGGAAAAGCACCCTGTCCAATGTGCTGGCGGGACGGGAAAATGCCACTGTCACGGGGGGCAGTGTGACCTATCAGGGCAAGGATTTGCTGGCACTGGCGGTGGAAGAGCGGGCACGGGAAGGCGTTTTTCTGGCTTTTCAGTATCCCGTGGAAATTCCCGGGGTGGGCAATGTCTATCTGCTCAAGGCTGCGCTCAATGCCCAGCGCAAGCATCGCGGGTTGCCTGAATTGGACGCCATGGATTTTCTGGCCCTGGTCAAGGACAAGATGAAGTTGATGGAGATGAACGAGTCGATGCTTTATCGCGCCGTCAATGAAGGTTTTTCCGGTGGCGAGAAAAAACGCAACGAAATTCTTCAGATGGTGGTACTGGAGCCCTGTTTGGCCATTCTCGACGAAACCGATTCGGGTTTGGATATCGATGCCCTGAAAGTTGTGTCCCATGGGGTCAACAGTTTGCGCAGTCCTGATCGCGCCATGATTCTGGTGACTCACTACCAGCGCCTGCTGGATTACATCAAACCGGATTTCGTGCACGTACTGTCCGACGGACGCATCCAGCGTTCCGGCGGTCCTGAATTGGCCCTGGAACTGGAACGGGAAGGTTACGCCTGGGTCGGGGATGCAGGAAACGAGGGAGCAGTGACCCCATGAATCCGTTTCTCACCCAATGCCGTGCCAGTTTTGAGGCGCAAGCGACTCTGGAGGGGGCTGTCGGTCGGGAACGGCGTCAGGCGGAGTGGACCCGATTCGAAGCGCTGGGGTGGCCGACGACCCGCCTCGAAGACTGGAAATATACCGCCTTGTCGGGATTGGAGAAACTGTCCCTGCATTCCACAGCCGAATCCCGGGAAGCGGGGAAGGATGGACCACCAGAACTGACGCTGGAGGAGGTGCCTGCACCCCGTCTGGTTTTTGTGGATGGTCTGTTTCAGCCAGCCCTATCCATGCTTGAAGGGCTTCCAGAGGGTGTTCATCTGCGTTTCTGGTCCGAACTGGATGCGCCGGCGCGGGAACGGTTTGCGCAAAAGATGGTGCCTGCCCGTTCACTGACTGCATTTGGTGCGCTCAACGGTGCCCTTGTTACGGAGGGAATCTGGATTACGGTGGATGCAGGGTGTGCGCTGGAGATTCCGCTGCATCTGGTGAAAGTGAGCCAGACGGGACAACGCATGAGCCACGGGGCACTGTTGCTCGAAATGGGGGAAGACAGCGAGTTGGTCCTGCAGGAACACTGTGTGGGGAACACCGACCAACCGACGCACAGCAATTGGGTAACGGCTGTCGAACTGGCACCTCGGGCGCGTTTGACTCTGGTGAAGGTGCAAAAGGAAGGCATCCTGTCTTACCATACGGCTGCGCTGCATGCGCTGCAGCGCGCCGGGAGCCGTCTGCAGGTTTTCTCCTTTGCCTTGTCTGGCGCGCTGGGACGCAATGACATTACCCTGCGCCTGATCGAGCCCCACGCCGAGTGTGTTCTCAAAGGCGTGTATCGGGTGGCGGACCGTGCCCTGCAGGATTTTCACACCAGCATCGAACATGATTCCCCGCACTGTACCAGTGACGAGTGTTTCAAGGGCGTACTGGATGGCACGGGCAAGGCCGTGTTCAACGGGCGGGTCCGGGTGGCACTGGATGCCCAGAAAACAGCCTCACGCCAGTCAAACCACAACTTGTTGCTGTCAGACAAGGCCGAAGTCAATACCAAACCTCAACTGGAAATACTTGCAGATGACGTGCAATGCAGCCATGGCACCACGGTGGGACAACTGGACGAGGAGCAGTGGTTCTATCTGCGTACGCGCGGGATTGCCGCAGATTTGGCCCGCACCCTGTTGATTCAGGCCTTTACCCTGGAAATTTCCGAAGCCATTCCTCACGCCGGCGTGCGTGCAGCGGTCCGGCGCTTGCTGGGTGGCACAACTGAGGAGAATGGTCATGTTTGACCCCCATCTCTGGCGTCGTCAATTTCCCATTCTGGAGCGTAAAGTCCACAGGAAACCCTTGGTATACCTGGATAATGCCGCCACGACTCAAAAGCCGCTCGCCGTGCTGGATGCGGAACGGTATTATTTTGAACACTTCAATGCCAATATCCACCGCGGTGTGCATGCGCTCAGCCAGGAAGCCAGCGAGGCCTTTGAAGGTGCCCGCGAGAAAGTTCGCGCATTTCTGGGGGCTGCGCACGTCGAAGAGATCATTTTTACCCGTGGCGCAACGGAGGCCATCAATCTGGTGGCCCAGACGTGGGGTCGCACCCATCTCGAGGCTGGCGACGAGATCCTCATCAGTGCGATGGAGCACCATGCCAACATCGTGCCCTGGCAAATGCTGTGTGAAATGACGGGTGCTCGGCTCAAGGTGATCCCCATGGATGAGCGCGGGGTCTTGTTGATGGATCGGGTGGATCAGTTGCTCACGACGCGTACCCGCCTGGTGGGCATCACCCTGGTATCCAATGCGCTGGGGACCGTGAATCCCGTGGCCGAGATCATTCGCAAGGCTCACGCAGCAGGCGCCAGGGTGCTGGTGGACGGGGCTCAGGCAGTGGCCCACGTGGCGGTGGACGTGGCGGCCCTGGGGTGTGACTTCTTTGTTTTTTCCGGGCATAAGTTATATGGTCCCACGGGGATCGGCGTCCTGTATGGAAAAAAGGAACTGCTCACGGCGATGCCCCCCTATCAGGGCGGAGGGGACATGATCTTGCAGGTCACCTTCGAGAAAACCACCTACAACCAGATTCCCTACAAGTTTGAGGCAGGGACGCCGCATATTTCCGGCGCCATCGGACTGGGGGCGGCCATCGATTTTGTTCAGTCCGTGGGACTGGAGAACATTGCGGCCCATGAAGACTGGTTGCTTCAGGAGGCGACCGAGCGCGCCCGCCGGGTCAACGGCCTGCGTATCATCGGAACGGCACCGGGCAAGGCCAGCATCCTGTCTTTCGTGCTGGAAGGCATTCATCCCCATGACATTGGAACCATCCTGGACAGCGAAGGGGTGGCCATCCGCAGCGGCCATCATTGCGCCATGCCGGTGATGGACTTTTTCAGCCTGCCTGCCACGGCACGGGCGTCCTTTGCCTTGTATAACACGCTCGAGGAGGTCGAGAGTCTGTTCCGGGCGATCGAGCGGGTACAAAAACTATTCCTGGGTTGAGAGGGTCTCATGAGTGATTTGCGTGATCTGTATCAGGAAGTGATCTTTGATCATAATCGTCATCCCCGTAATTTTGGTCCGTTACCGGGAGCCAATCGTCATGCCGATGGCTTTAATGCATTGTGCGGGGATAAGTTGTCCCTCAATCTGAAAGTCGAGGACGGCATCATCCAGGAAGCTCGTTTCGAAGGCTCCGGTTGTGCCATTTCCACGGCTTCGGCCTCACTCATGACCGAGGCCCTCAAGGGGCGCCGTGAAACCGAGGTGGCAGAACTGTTCGAAGGCTTTCACCACATGGTCAAGGGGGAGCCTTATACCGTGGAGATGGGCAAGTTGGCCGTTCTGGCGGGGGTGAGCGAATTTCCGGCGCGCGTGAAATGTGCCACTCTGGCTTGGCATACCCTGAATGCAGCGTTGCATCAGGCCGATCAACCGGTTTCAACGGAGTAGATCATGTCAGCGATAGAATGGTTAAACCAGGAAGAGCCTCAGCCCCAACCCCCAGCGACCAAGGAGTCCACGAGGCGTTACATCTCCGTGGGACGTCAACCCTCTCCCGAACCTCCCCCTGTTCCCGTGGAAGAGGCCATTGCGGCGGGTTTTCCGGGAATGGAGGCCAGTGACGTACCCAAACCTGCACCGGCTCCCGAATTTTCCAGGGACGAGTTGGAGGAAATGGTCATTGCGGCCTTGCGGACCGTTTTCGATCCCGAAATTCCCGTCAATATCTACGATTTGGGGTTGATTTACGGTTTGACCATCGATCCCCAGCGGGCGCATGTGGATGTTCGAATGACCTTGACTGCGCCGGGCTGTCCCGTGGCTCAAACCTTCCCGGGGGAAGTGGAACAACGGATGATGGAAGTACCGGGGATCGATTCGGCCCACGTGGAATTGGTCTGGGACCCTCCCTGGACACGGGAACGGATGAGTGAGTCCGTGCTGCTGACGCTGGGCATGCTCTGAGCGGACCGAACTATTCCCGGTAGGCCATTGGTCCAAGAAAAATAGGCAGATCGCCTCGCGCTTTTTGAAAGGGAGATGCGTGCCGTCGTGGGGCATCATGATCCTTTCCAGGGAGCGATCGGATCATGGCTTTTACCTGTGTCTACAGCCGGGCTTTGTGGGGCGCAGAAACCCCGCTGGTGAGGGTGGAGGTCCACCTGTCCGGCGGGTTGCCTCAGTTTAATCTGGTGGGTTTGCCCGAGGCAGAGGTGCGCGAGAGTCGGGATCGTGTGCGTGCCGCCTTGAACCACTGCGGTTTCGGCTTTCCTCTTCAGCGGGTGACGGTCAACTTGGCTCCTGCCGAACTTCCCAAGCACTCCAGCCGTTACGATCTGCCCATTGCCATAGGGATTCTGGCCGCTTCCCATCATTTGCCCCATGCCCTGCTTGAAAATTGGGAGTTTGCCGGAGAGTTGGGATTGAATGGCGGCCTGTGCGCCATTCATGGGGCCTTGCCCATGGCGGTGGCAGTCGCGCAGGCAGGACATTGGTTGATGGTGGCGCGAGCTTCGGCACCCGAGGCAGTGCATGGTCATCCTGAAGGGGTGTATGGGGCTACCCATCTGCGCGAGGCGTGGGATCATCTGACCGGATGTTCCTTATTGCCCCCTGCCCACCTCGAGTCACAGGAAACACGTGAGGTCATGCCGGACATCGATCTGGCTCAGATTCGTGGACAGGCCCAGGCAAAAAGGGTACTGGAAATTGCTGCGGGAGGACGCCACCATCTGTTGCTGGTGGGGCCTCCTGGGGTCGGAAAGTCCCTGTTGGCACGTTGTCTGCCGGGCATTTGTACGCCCATGACAGAAACGGAAGCATTGGCTCTGGCTGCCATTCGGGCCGCACATCGTGAAACTGTCGATCCCATTCTCTGGCGCATCCGCCCGTTCCGCCACCCACATCATTCCGTGACAACGGCTGCCTTGATGGGGGGAGGACAGGGGACACACCTCCATCCTGGAGAGGTTTCCCTGGCTCATGGAGGAACACTGCACCTGGATGAGTTGGGCGAGTTTCCAACTCATTTGCTGGATATGTTGCGCGAACCCCTCGAGTCTGGTCAGGTTGCGGTATCCCGGGCAGCGCATAAGGTCATTTATCCCGCGCGCTTTCAACTGGTGGGCGCCATGAATCCTTGTCCCTGTGGCTATCGTGGTCATCCTGCGGGGCGGTGCAGGTGTACCCAGCCTCAACTGGAACGCTACACGCGTCGCCTGTCCGGCCCCTTTCTCGACCGAATCGACCTGCAGTGGGAATTACCTTCGCTCACGGCGGAAGAACTGATGGCGGAATCCCAGGGAGAATCCAGCAACATAGTACGCCAGCGTGTCATTTCGGCCCAGGAACGTCAGCAGGAACGTCAGGGCATGACCAATGAAAGTTTGGGGAGTGATGCCCTGCATCGCGTTGCTCCCTTATCCGCCCAGGCCAGGAAATTATTGTTGCGTGCCGCCGATCACTACGAACTCAGTGTGCGGGCCGTGCATCGTGTGTGGCGCGTGGCCCGCACCATTGCGGATCTGGGTACGGAGGAGAGCGTGTCTGAAAGCGCCATTGCCGAGGCATTGCATTACCGGACCGGTTTCAGAAAATTGGATTCCTCAACCTGAGCCGAAGCATCCGCGACGTGTCTCAGAAGTAGCTACTTTCCCTGCTGCGCTTCCCAGGTGGCCACTTTGGCTTCCAGCTCGTTCAATTTTTCCCGGGTGCGCGCCAGTATCTGGGTCTGACGGTCAAATTCTTCACGCGTCACCAAATCTGCTTTTGCCAAGAGGCTGCTCAGCAGGGCTCGGGTATTCTTCTCCACATCGGCGACGGGCGTCCTCGCAACCAGTTCGGAGATTTTCCTGGTGAATTCGTCGATCAATGTATGGGGGTCCATGGGTATATTCCTGCAGGATGGGTGTGAGAGCATTCTATCCAATTTTTGTTCATGGGTTTTTGTCGTTTTCCATTTCTGTTTGGGGATGCTCCAAACTGGAACGCTTCGGGTCAGGGATGCACTTGTTTGGTGCATTGATCGGTCATTCTGGCGGTCATATGCCCTATAAAAATGAAATTCTTGGGGAATTCGTGGTTGGCACGATCTGTGCTTAATGTGATGCGAGTTGTTGGAAAGGATTGATCAGGATTTCATGCGTTGGTTCGTTTCTTTAATGAATTCTTTGTATCGATATTCTTACGATGAGCACCCTATGTCACTGATTCAAACCCCCTAAGGAGAAAACCTCATGAAAGCCCCCCTGCCCTTCCCCCTCAAAGTGACCTCCTGTCTTTTGATGATGGGGATGATGACGGCTGCCAATGCAAAGGAGGATGAAACCAATGCAGAGCCGGAAATGACCATTGCCAAGTTGTTCAAGGCCTCCAGTATCGATGTTTCCGGCTATCTGGATGCCGGGTACATCGGCCACAACCAGATGCCTGATCCCAATGTCCAGGTGTTTGATACCAGTAAAAATTCCTTCAGCCTCAACCAGGCCTCCATCACCATGTCCCAAACCCCCAAGGAGGGGATGGGCTGGCTGGTGGATTTGATTGCCGGGAGCAATGCGGGTTACCTGTGTTCCTACGGGGCCTGTTCCGGAAATAATATCAACCCGTACAATTCCACCATGGGGTCAGGGGGAAACTTCGATCCCACCCAGGCGTATATGCAATATGCCACTGGACCCTGGACCCTGATCGGCGGGAAGTTCAATTCCATGTCTGGGGTTGAAGTCCCCAACAGTGTGGCGGATACCAACATTACCCGTTCCATCCTCTACGGCCACAGCCCCTTTACCCATACGGGGGTGCGCGCTGTGAACGCTCTGACGGATGCGACCACCGTGACCATGGGGGTCAACAACGGGTGGGATCAGGTGACGGGCATGACCGCCTCGAAGACGGCGGAATTTGCCATCAACCAGGCATTCACCAAGGATACTT
>JAKABO010000005.1 GCA_021796835.1 Pseudomonadota bacterium
GTAGCGCCACTCGCGGGCATGGAAGTCTATGTCCTGCCACCGGGCCGAGCGTAATTCACCGGGTCGTACAAAGATCAGGGGAGCCAGACGCAAAGCGCAACGAACCACAAATGTTCCTTGATAATCGTCCATGGCTCGCAAAATTTCGGTCAGTCGCTTGGGGTCCGTGGTGGCGGCAAAGTGTTCGCCCTTGACGGGGGGAAGAGCACCTTTCAGATCGTGGGAAAGATCACGGCTTGCGCGTCCAGTGGCGATGGCATAGCGAAAGACCTGACCACAGTTGCTCAAGGCACGATGGGATGTTTCCAGTGCGCCACGTTCCTCGATCCTGCGAATGACGGTCAGCAAGTCGGGTGCGTTGATGTCTGCGATGGGCTTTCCTCCAATCCAGGGGAAAATGTCCCGTTCGAGGCGGCGAATGATGCGGTTTCCATGATTCTCTGCCCAGGTCGTTGAGTATTTGGCGTACCACTCCCGTGCGATCACCTCGAAACTGTTAGCGGCTCGGTCAGTTTGCGCCGATTTCCGTGCTTTGCGGTTTTCACTGGGGTCAATTCCGTTGGCGACCAGTTTGCGAGCTTCATCCCGGCGCTCGCGGGCATCGCTGAGCGAAATATCCGGGTACACGCCCAATGAGATGCGTTTTTCCTTCCCTTCGAACATGTATTTAAAACGCCACCATTTCCCGCCCGCAGGGGAAATCTCCAGATAGAGGCCGCGTTCGTCAAAGAGTTTGATGGTTTTGGGTCCGGGCTTGGTCGTGCGGATTTTCAGAGCGGTTAAAGGCATTGGGGCAACTCCTTGGTGGTGGAAGTCATATGACCCAAAAGTTGCCCCAATTTTATGCGGGATTTGTTTGGATCACCCTGGAACTCTCTGGAGGAAGTATAACAAAAAAGCCAGCAGTTACGCTGGCTTAGTTGATGTTTCTGGATGCTACTGGATGATTTATTGGTGGAGGCGGCGGGAATCGAACCCGCGTCCGTCAGTCCTCTACAAGCAGATCTACATACTTAGTCAGGCTCTTTGGCTTTAATCCTTACGACGTTAACCGACGAACTTCGCTTGGACGATCTCCCTTGAGTTTAGGAACCGATGAAGGAGCCCCATCAGGTTACGAGTCTCTGTAAATGACCCTGCCATTCGGTTTCCCGAACTCCCACCCAGAGACCAGTGGGTGCAGGGCCTGGCCGTCAAGCGGCCAGGGCGTAGTTGTCGTCGTTGGCAACTATATGGTTTCCAGATGGATTTACGAGGTCACTGGTCCTCGGTATGCACTGCATTGCTTTGTAACCGCCGTCGAAGCCAGGTCGCCCCCAGTCTCGAACGTGGTATTATGCCACATCTGTGGTATTCCTGAAATGGTTGTTGGAGTGATGAAATTAATGACATTTGAATCCTTGGGACTTTCTCCTGAAATACTGCGAGCGATTACGGACGAGGGATACACTACCCCCACCCCGGTCCAGGTTCAGGCCATCCCGTTGGTGTTGGCAGGGCAGGATGTTCAGGCTGCCGCTCAAACTGGAACGGGAAAGACGGCCGGGTTCACCTTGCCTATTTTGCATCGCCTCCAACCCATGGCCAGTTCCAGCCCTTCACCGGCGCGTCACCCCATTCGCTGTCTGGTTCTGACTCCAACGCGCGAGTTGGCGGCCCAGGTCCAGGAAAGCGTCAAGACCTACGGGCGCTACCTGGCATTGCGCAGTACGGTGATCTATGGGGGAGTGGCCATGCCCCCGCAGGTCAAGGCATTGCAGGCGGGCGTGGAAATCGTGGTGGCCACTCCGGGACGCTTGCTGGATCATGTCCAGCAAAAAACCATCAATCTGTCTCAGGTGGAGATTCTGGTCCTGGATGAAGCGGATCGGATGCTGGACATGGGCTTCATTCCGGACATTCGAAAGATCATTGCCTTGTTGCCGACGCGTCGCCAAAACCTGCTGTTTTCTGCGACTTTTTCAGAGGATATCGGGAAGTTATCCAAGGGGATCCTGAATGACCCGGCAACCGTGGAAGTGGCGCGGGCCAATGCCACGGCAATGTCCATCACCCAACTCATCTATCCGGTGGAAGCCGAGCGGAAACGGGCGTTGTTGACCCATTTGATTCGAACGCTGCCCATCCCTCAGGCCATCGTGTTCACACGTACCAAACATGGGGCCAATCGTTTGTGCGCTCAGTTGGAAAAGGAGCAGATTCCTGCGGCAGCCATTCACAGCGATAAAACCCAGTCCCATCGTACGCGCACTCTGGAACAGTTCAAGGCGGGGGAAGTCTCCATTCTGGTGGCCACGGACATTGCGGCGCGAGGATTGGATATAGACCAATTGCCTTTTGTCGTCAATTTCGAACTGCCTCATGTACCTGAAGATTATGTGCACCGCATTGGTCGGACCGGACGGGCTGGCAGTCAAGGTTGTGCCATTTCTCTGGTCAGTCCGGAGGAAAGCCGTGAGCGGCAGGCCATCGAGTCGCTGATCAAGCAGACCATTCGTGAAGAGATCCCCGTAAATTTTGAGGTTATCGAACCTGCGCGGCGCCCTGCGGAACGTCGTCCTCTCCGGGAGGCCGATGGCCGTTCGCGGACCGATCGTCGTCATGTCACGCGTCCGCCAGAGGGTGAAGCAGTGGCAGAGCAAGTTGTTCGAGAGCCCAAGGTCCCTCGTCCTGTCCAGGAAGCGCCGAGGTCGGTGTATTCCCATCATCACTTCAGCCGTCCTCCTCTGGGTTTGTCCGGTATCAAGAAACACCGCGAGATCCCTGCATTATTGGGAGGTTTGCTGAAGAAGGCACCGTGAGCACGGAATTCTGCCGACATGAACCAAAAACCGGGGCATGGGTATTGACTCTGCATATCCAACCGGGTGCCCGCCGGACCGAAGTGGTCGGAAGGCATGGGGATGCCCTCAAGATTCGTTTGGCTGCCCCGCCTGTGGATGGAAGAGCCAATCAGGTTCTTCGTCGTTTTTTGGCAGAGCGGTTCCAACTCTCTCTGGATGCCGTGGAATTGCGCAGCGGCCTGACAGGAAGGCACAAACGGGTGGCTCTGTATGGCTTGGATATCGTCGATCCAGGCGAAATATTGTTATTTGATTCATAGTATTACGTCATAACCTTCATGCTTTTTGGTGTGCGAACCCATCAAATTCCCCAGAGAACCGATTCATTCCATGGACAAGTCAGAAATCCCCAGTGAGTTGGAGATCGGTCAGGCATTGCGCCAGTGGTTGCCGGACTCGGCTATCCTGACGACGCCCGAATCCAAGCGTCCCTATGAAACCGATGGATTGTCGGCCTATCGTCAAATGCCTTATGTGGTTGTGCTGCCTGCCACGGAAAAAGAGGTACAGGCCGTTTTGCGTTATTGCCATGCCCAGCGTATCCCGGTGGTTGCGCGCGGGGCAGGGACAGGGCTTTCGGGCGGAGCTTTGCCCCACGAACGCGGGGTATTGCTGTCGTTGGCACGGCTCAGGAATATCTTGCAGGTTGACCCTCTGGCACGCACGGTACGGGTTCAGCCCGGCGTACGCAATCTGGCCATCACCCAGGCGGTGGATGCCCATGGATTGTATTATGCGCCCGACCCTTCTTCCCAGATTGCCTGTAGCATCGGCGGTAATGTCGCCGAAAACTCGGGGGGGGTACATTGCCTGAAGTACGGTTTGACGCTGCATAACATTCTTCGTCTGCGGGTTCTCACCGTGACGGGGGGGGCGGTGGAAATCGGTTCGGAAGCACCCGATAGTGCCGGGTTCGATTTCATGGCCTTGCTGACGGGGAGTGAAGGATTGCTGGCGATCATTACCGAAGTGACTGTGAAAGTCATTCCCAAGCCGTTGCTTTCAAAAGTGATCATGGCATCATTCGATACGGTGGAACAGGCCGGTGATGCCGTGGCGCACATGATTGCGGCAGGGATCATTCCGGCCGGGCTGGAAATGATGGATGCCCTGGCTACTCGCGCGGCCGAGGATTTCGTGCATGCAGGCTATCCGGTGGAAGCTGCAGCCGTGCTGCTCTGTGAATCCGATGGGATGCCGGAAGTGGTCGAGGATGAACTGGCGCGCATGAAAACCATTCTCGAGGAAAATGGAGCCACAGAACTCAGGATTGCGCGGGACGAAGCAGAACGATTGCGTTTCTGGGCTGGACGCAAGGCCGCTTTCCCGGCGGTGGGACGATTGGCCCCGGATTACTACTGTATCGACGGGACCATTCCGCGTCGTCGCCTGGGTGAAGTACTGAGGCGGATCGCCGATTGGTCTCTGGAATACGGGCTCGAGGTGGCTAACGTGTTTCATGCCGGCGACGGCAACCTGCACCCCCTGATCCTGTATGATGCGGGTGTTCCCGGCGAATTTCATAAAACGGAAGAGTTGGCGGGACGGATTCTGGAACTCTGCGTGGAAGTCGGCGGCACCATCACGGGAGAGCATGGCGTGGGCGTGGAAAAGATCAATCAGATGTGCGTTCAGTTTGGACAGGATGAAATCACGGTGTTTCATGAGATCAAGGCGGCTTTCGATCCGGAGGGATTACTGAATCCCGGCAAGGCGATTCCAACCTTGCAGCGTTGTGCCGAAGGCGGACGAATGCACGTCCACCACAACCGGTTGCCTCATCCAGAACTTCCCCGGTTTTGACCATGCAAGGCGAGTTGGAACCCCTTTGCGCACAGGTTCGGCAGGCCTATGAAGCCAGACGGCCCCTGCGCATCCGTGGGGGCGGCAGCAAATCTTTCCTGGTCTGCTCTGCCGCTCCCGAGGTGCTGGACCTGCGTCTGTATGCCGGGATCGTGGACTATGAACCGAGTGAACTGGTCGTTACGGTACGGGCTGGAACGCCTCTGGTTGCGCTGGAGCGTCTGCTCGAGGAAAACGGCCAAATGCTGGCCTTCGAACCTCCTCATCTCGGGCTGCAGGCCACGGTGGGCGGGATGGTGGCTGCAGGACTGTCGGGTCCGCGCCGCATGGCCCAGGGCGCCGTCAGGGATTTTGTGCTGGGCGTTCGCATGATCGACGGTCAGGGGCGGGATTTGTCCTTTGGGGGGCGCGTGATCAAGAATGTGGCGGGTTTTGATGTTTCTCGCCTGATGGTGGGGGCCTGGGGAGCCCTGGGGGTGTTGACGGAGGTAACCCTGAAGGTCGTTCCCCGTGCTTCCGCTCAATTGACTCTGGAGTGGAACCTCTCGGAGGCCCAGGCCCTGCAACGGATCAATGAGTGGGCGGGGCAGCCTTGGCCGATCACGGCCTCCAGTTATTATCAGGGGCGCTTGCGCGTGCGTCTGGAAGGTCCGCGCAAGGCGCTGGAGTCCAGCGCAGCCCGTTTGGGGGGAAAGGAAATTCTGGAAGGGAAAGGGTGGTGGATGGGCTTGCGCGAACAACAACTGGATTTTTTCATGACGCCCAAGCCGCTCTGGCGGATAGCCGTGCGACCGACCACCGGGCCGCTGGGTTTGTCGGGTCAGACGCTGGTGGAGTGGGGGGGAGGACTACGCTGGATCGCCTGTGATCATGGCCACGCCCAGGTTCATGCCATGGCGCGGGAGGCCGGAGGGCATGCCCAGCAGTGGCATGGCGGTGATCCGGCGCGTCCTTTTCCCGAGCCTCCCTCGGGCACACTGCTTGCCCTTCACCGCAGCCTCAAGAAAGTTTTTGATCCGGCCGGAATCCTGAATCCCGGTCTCCCCGGTTTTCTGGGGGGGTAAGGCCATGGAGACCCATCTCGACGAAAAAACGCGTGCCTCACCGGCAGCAGCCTCCATTGAGGGGATTCTTCGCTCCTGTGTCCATTGCGGATTTTGTTTGGCCACCTGTCCGACCTACCAGATACTGGGGGATGAACGGGATAGTCCGCGGGGACGGATCTACCTGATCAAGGCACTCATGGAAGGCAAGGCAGAGGGGAAGGAAACCCGCCTTCATCTCGACCGCTGTCTGACCTGTCGTTCCTGTGAGACGACCTGCCCTTCTGGCGTGGAGTATGCCCGTCTGCTGGAAGAAGGGCGTCAGTGGGTGGAAAAAACCGTGCCGCGTCCCCTGGGGCAACGTGTGGTTCGTACTTTGCTCAAGACCGTACTGCCCCGACCGGTGCTCTTTCAAACCTTGTTGAATATGGGACGCATGGTGCGTCCTCTGCTGCCCGAGCGATGGGGTTCTGCCATTCCTGACCGCCAGAGTGTCGGCTGGATCCCTTCCGTCCGCCACGACAGACGCGTGGTATTTCTGGCCGGTTGCGTCCAACCCGCCTTGACCCCGGCAACTCAGGGCGCGGCACAGCGCCTGCTGGACCGATTGGGTATTTCCGGGGTAGTGGCGCCCGGTGCGGGATGTTGCGGCGCTCTGGCCCATCATCTGGGCGATGAAGAGAAAGCGCTGGAGGCCATGCGTCGCAATATCGATGCCTGGTGGCCTCTCGTGGAACAAGGGGCTGAAGCCATCGTCAGTACGGCTTCGGGCTGCGGAGCCGAAGTGCGTGAATATGGGCATGCCCTGCGCCATGACCCCGCGTATCGGGAAAGAGCCAGCCGGGTGACCGAGTTGGCCCAGGATATTTCCGAAGTACTGATCAGGGAGATCGGCGTCACTCTGGATGAACAACGATTGACCTTGAAAAGCCTTGGCATCGACTCCGATCGGTCCAAAGGGCGTGTTGCCTTTCATGCCCCCTGTTCACTCCAGCATGGATTGCGTCTGCGTGGGGGCGTGGAACAGTTGTTACGGGCAGCGGGGGCAGAACTCACTGCTGTGGAGGATGCGCATCTTTGTTGTGGTTCGGCCGGAACTTATTCCATACTCCAACCCGAGTTATCCGGGCAACTCAAGAAAAATAAACTGGCGGCGCTCAAGGCCGGGAAACCAGAGGTCATCCTGAGCGCCAACATCGGATGTCAGATGCATCTGGCCAAGGATGAAACGATTCCCGTCCGGCACTGGGTGGAGTGGCTGGATGACCTGATTCCTCGACGGGCAGGGGGGGCTTGATTCCGGCTTCCATCGTCCCTATCTTCAGCCCATGGGATCCGCGTACCGGATCCCGTTTTCGGGGAGATGACTCATGTTGGCACTGCGTCGTTCCAAAGACAGGGGATATGCCCATCAAGGCTGGCTGGAATCCTGGCACTCGTTTTCCTTCGCGGATTACCATGATCCGGCGCACATGCATTACAGTGTCCTGCGGGTCCTGAATGATGACCGGATTGCGCCGAACAGTGGTTTTGGCACGCACCCTCATCAGGATATGGAAATCATTACCTACCTCCTCGAAGGCAGTCTGGAACACCGGGACAGCATGGGGAATGGGTCGGTGATCAAGGCTGGAGAGGTGCAGAGGATGAGCGCGGGCAGTGGCATCACCCACAGCGAATTCAATCCATCGGAGTCTGATCCCGTCCATCTGTTGCAGATATGGATTTTGCCCGATCGGCGGGGGCTTGCCCCTGAATATGAACAGAAGAATTTCCTGCCCGAAGAACGGCGCGGACGGCTCTGTCTTATTGCGTCTCCAGATGGGCGCGACGGGTCTCTGACGATTCATCAGGATGTCCGGATGTATGCCTCGATCCTGGGGGCGGATGACACCCTGGTGTACGATTTTGCTCCGGGGCGCAAGGGCTATTTGCAAGTGGCGGCTGGCGATTTGATCGTGGACGGGCATCCCTTGCGGGAAGGTGACGGATTGCGCATTGCCCGGCGCGAAAGGATCGCCATCGGGTCTCCGGGACAAACGGAGTTCCTGTTGTTCGATTTGCCCTGATTCATGGATTACGCGGAATCTCTGAGTGAGGGGCGCCTGTTACGGCGCTATCAGCGTTTTCTGGCGGATGTCGAACTCGCGGACGGAGAGGTCATTACGGCCCATGTACCCAATACAGGCAGCCTGTTGGGATGCCTGGAGGCGGGGCAGGGCGCACGCCTGAGTCGTGCGCGCGACACCACCCGTCGTTGCCCCTATACTCTCGAGCAGATTCAGGTTGGTACGGTCTGGGTAGGGGTGAATACGCATCGGGCCAATGCATTGGTGGGAGAGGCCCTGGGACGGGGAGCAATCGGGGAAGTATCAGGCTATGCCCGCCATCGTCCGGAAGTTCCCTACGGGCAACAACGTAGCCGGATCGATTGGCTGCTTGACGATCAGAACGCTCCTGCCTGTTATCTCGAAGTCAAGAGCGTGACCACCAGCCTCGAATCGGGGGTTGGATTGTTTCCGGATGCCGTCAGTCAGCGTGCCTTGAAGCATCTGAAGGAATTGAGGGATTGTGTGGTGCATGGGGGCGCGCGTGGGGTATTGCTGTTCTGCGTCCAGCGTCCGGATATTCACGTCGTACATCCTGCAGATGCCATCGATCCTGCCTATGGTCGGTTACTGCGAGACGTGATGCGGGAAGGGGTGGAAGTGTTGGCTTACGGGGTTGAACCTACCCGAACCGGCCTCCTTTGGGGGCCAAGGATAGGCGTCCATTATCCCTGATGCTCCGGGGGTGGTTTTTAACGCATCGAGTGCGCAGCGATCTCTCGTCCATGAAACTGAACTTCCATCATTTGAGAGCATTTGCAGAAGTTGCCCATACCGGTAGTTTTACGGGTGCGGCAGAATGTCTGTACCTTACTCAGCCAGCCATTTCCAAGGCGGTCGGCAGCCTCGAGGAGGTCCTGGGCATCGCGCTGCTGGAACGAACGTCGCGGCAGGTCAAGCTGACGGAGGCGGGGGTGTCCCTGTTCTCCCATGCACGCTCCATCTTTGCCCTGGAACAGGCAGCGTTACAGGATATCGAGGAGCGGCGCGGATTACGCAAGGGTTGTTTGCATATCGGTGCCAGCACGACCATTGCCACCTACTGGCTGGGGCGGGATCTGGCTCTTTTTCTGGAGCGCTATCCACAGATCGACATTCGGGTGAGCAGTGGGAACACGGAAACCATGGTACATCAGGTACTGGAAGGTCTGGTGGAGGTGGCGCTGGTGGAAGGGCCAGTGGATGAGGAGCGCCTGAATTGCGAATTGTGGGACAATGAGCCCCTGCTTCTGGTGACGAAACCGGGAGTGGAACGGGCGCATCTTGGGCAATGCCGCTGGATTCTTCGAGAAGAAGGATCGGGCACGGCACGGGTGGTGGCGGAAATTCTGACTCATCTGGGGATCGTTCCCGCGCGACAGGTTGTCGTGCAAAGCAACCAGGCAGCCGTTCAGATGGTCGTCGCAGGCGTGGGGGTTGCCATTGTTCCCGCGATCATGGCAGCCCACCATCTCGAACGGGGGGAGTTGGCCTGCATTCCCTGGTCGCAGGGAGAACTGCAACGTTCGCTCAGCAAGATCTCCCTGAAGGGACGACCGGCCAGTCCGGCGCGTGCCGCCTTTGAATCTTTTCTCGGCGAAACCCGAGGTCAAATAAAATCCGTTTCCTGAGGTGCCTCGGTAGAGCACCAGTCGGGACGGATGACGAAATGGAGAAAGTGCCATGCAAGTGGACAAGGAACTGGATGTCCGGGGAATGGGTTGTCCCCTGCCGATCCTGAAAACAAAAAAATCCCTGGCGGATATGGCGCCGGGGCAGGTACTCAGAATCATTTCCACCGATAGCGGTTCGATGGGAGACATGCAGGCTTTTTCCAGACAAACCGGTCACGAGTTGATCTCTGCGCTACAAGAGGGGGGCGAGTACACTTTTTTCCTCAGAAAGAAGTGAGCCTGGTTTCCCTCGAGGGACACGCGCGGGTTTGAATCTTTGGTACCATGAGTCATGGAACATCCTTTTACGAAGTTTATACGGGTGCTGGGCAAGGGGCAGCGCGGTGCCCGCAGTTTGACCGAAGCAGAAGCCGAGGAAGCCCTCGGCCTGATTCTGGCGGGCTCGGTGCGTCTGGAACAGATCGGGGCGTTTCTTTCGCTGGTTCGTCTCAAGGAGGAAACGGCAGAGGAAGTGGCTGGCATGGTCCGGGCGTTGCGACATTCCCTGCCTCCGGTACCCAGGGTGCCAGTGGATCTGGATTGGGCCAGTTATGCCGGAAAACGACGTCAATTGCCCTGGTATGTCCTGTCAGCGTTGCTTCTGGCCGGGCGCGGCATTCGGGTGTTGATGCATGGTCTGGCGCAGGTTGGGACCGAACGCCGTTCTGTCGCTGATGCTTTGAAGGCCCTGGGAATTCCCCAGTCATACTCGCTGGGCGAGGCGGCGGATTCCCTGGCAAGGACCGGTTTCGCCTTTGTCTCCGTGGCAAGTTTTTCTCCCCAGATCATGAAGTTACTCAAACTGAAGCAGGTGCTGGGGCTACGCTCGCCCATTCATACCGTGGCGCGCATGAGTAATCCGTTGAATGCGCCTGTCTCCCTGATCGGGATCTTTCATCCGGGCTATGACGCGATTCACCAGCAGGCGGCCCGGTTGCTGGAAGATCCCTGTTTATTCGTGTTCAAGGGGGAAGGAGGGGAGGCCGAAGTCAATCCGGATGGCACGACCCAACTTTATTGGTCCAGACAGGGCATGGCGCAGCAGGAAGTCTGGCCAGCCCGCTTCGAGAAACGGCATCTGCGCGATGACGAAATGGATTGCGCCCGTTTGTACCGGGTATGGACGGGGGAGGAGGAGAGTGACTACGGGGAGGCCGCTGTGGTGGAGACGGCGGCAGTCGCCCTGTTCGCCCTGGAACGGGCAGCCACTGTCGAAGAAGCACGGGCTCTGGCTGGGGAGTGGTGGGAACAACGAGACCGCCAGCGTTTTACCGGGCCGCATCAGGATTCCATCCTCCCGGGAAAAGTATTTCTGGTGGGGGCGGGACCAGGGGATCCCGACTTGCTCACCGTCAAGGCGTTGCGTCTCATGAATCAGGCGGATGTCGTGGTCCATGACAACCTGGTCTCTCCAGGGATCATGGCCCTGCTTCCTCCCGAGGTGACGTGCCTCTATGTGGGAAAGCAACGCGGTCATCATGCCGTGCCGCAGGAAGGGATCAACGAACTCCTGGTGCGTTTGGCGCTGGAAGGTAAAAAGGTACTGAGGCTCAAGGGGGGGGACCCCTTCATCTTTGGGCGGGGGGGGGAGGAGATCGAAACCCTCGCTGCCCATGGAATTCCCTTCGAAGTGGTTCCCGGCATCACGGCGGCTTCCGGTATCGCGGCTTATGCCGGCATTCCCCTGACGCATCGGGACCATGCCCAATCCTGTATTTTTGTGACGGGCCACCTCAAGGACGGGACCATGGATCTGGACTGGGAAAACCTGGCGCGTCCCCAGCAAACGCTGGTGGTGTATATGGGGTTGCACGGCCTGGAGATTTTATGCCGGGAACTGATTGGTCACGGTCTTTCCCCGATGACCCCGGCCGCGATCATTCAGCAGGGAACCACTCGGCATCAGCGGGTCATGACAGGCACGCTGGCAACCTTGCCGGCGCAGGTGCGCGCCGAACCCCTGCAAGCCCCCACCCTGATCATTGTGGGCGGGGTGGTGGGATTGCATCGTACCCTTCACTGGTTTGATCGGGAGATGCCCAGCCCGTCCGAAAGGTGAATTCCGGAAGGTTCTTTCAGTCAGGGGGCGGTTTCGCGCGGTTTGCAGAATTGGGTTTGCAATGCCTTGATGATGGCCACCGATTCAGGGCTGATCACTCGGTAGAAAATATGCTTCCCTTCCCGTCGGGTGGCAACCAGACCCTCTTCCCGCAAGATGCCCAGTTGCTGTGACAAGGTGGGTTGATGAATGTCCAGAGCAGACTCCAATTCGCTGACACAACATTCGCCCTCGGCCAAACGGCAGAGCAGGACGAGACGATCCGGGTTGGCCAGCACTTTGAGAAAACTGCATGCCCGATCGGCCGAAGCATACATCTGCTTGAAATCATGCGGCGTTATGCCCTCACATGGGTCCATTTCTGGGATCTCCAAAGGATGTTTTCGGGAATGTCTTGACATTCTATCATAAAACGATATATAAAGTTACATAATATTGATTTGTAAATAATCAAGAAGAGGCAAGGACTGCCAATAAAGGGGACAGTGCATCATGGCAAGAACCGTAATTAAAAAGGATAACGGGTCCAATCGAAGGTTTTTCCGGATTCTTGGGGTCATGCTGATGGGGCTTTCTCTTCGTACCGTTTCCCTGCAGGCTCAGGAAATGGGGGAAACGGAAGCACTCCGTGGCATGACGAGTTACGATGGCGTGATTGAAGCCGAGCGTCAGACGGTGATCGCTGCCGAGGTTTCCGGGCGGGTGGTGGCCGTGGTGGTGCATCCCGGTGAGCGGGTCAGGAAGAATCAGGTTCTGATTCGTCTGGATGGACAGGCGATGGACCAGAATGTCGTAGCCAAGGTGGCTCAGGAGCGGGCGATCAGGGCCACGCTGGAAGAAGCGACCCGCGCCTATGAACGTCAGAACCAACTGTTTGCCAAGGGCTACATCAGCCAGGCCGCACTGGATCGGGCAGAAGCCCGTTTCAAAACCACAAAAGCCCAGACGGAGGCACAATTGGCCGAATCGTCGGCACTGCGTGCCCAGGCGGGTTACTACGTCTTGCGCGCGCCTTTTGATGGCATTGTGGCAGAAGTCCCCGTGAATCTCGGGGATATGGCGCAACCGGGGCGGGCTCTGGTGTCTTTTTATGACCCTTCCCGCCTGCGTGTCACGGTTCAGGTTCCGGAAAGCGCACTTGTTTCTTCCTCCACCACCGTACAGAGCCGGGTGGAACTGGTGGGCACAGGCATGAAGGGGCAGTGGATCGTACCGACCTACGTTACCGTATTGCCCACGGCAGATCCGAACAGTCATACGGTTCAGGTTCGTCTGGGTTTGCCGGGAGACGCAAGCCATCCTCTGGGCCGGCCGGGGACCTTTGTGCGGGCATGGTTTCCGAGCGGGGATGCAACGCACGGGGCGCTCTGGGTTCCCCTCGGTGCGGTGGTCCATCGTGCCGAGATGACAGGAGTGTATGTGCGCGACCGAGAGGGGAATCCCTTGTTGAGGCAGGTTCGTCTGGGTCGTGTCCTGGGTCAGCAGGTGGAAATCCTGAGTGGGGTCTCTCCCGGCGAGCCAGTCGTTCCTGATGCGCAACGGGCTCTGACACAGGGACGGTGAAGGAACGATGAAATCCTCACTCGGCATCTCCGGGCGTATCGCCCACTTTTTTCAAACGGCGCAGATTACCCCATTGCTGGCGCTGGTCGGCTTTCTGCTGGGCGTTTTTGCGATTCTGGTGACCCCGCGCGAAGAAGAACCCCAGATCAATGTCACCATGGCCAACGTCCTGATTCCTTTTCCGGGGGCTTCTGCCCGGGATGTGGAACAAATGGTGGCAGCACCGGCCGAACAGGTCCTGGGACAGATTCAGGGCCTCGATCATGTGTTTTCCCTGTCTCGTCCCGGATTGGCGGTCATGACCGTCCAGTTCAAGGTGGGGGTGCCGCGCACCGAGGCGCTGGTGCGACTCTACGATGCCGTGAATTCCCATGCAGACTGGCTCCCGCGAAATTTAGGTGTTTTGTCGCCCCTCATCAAACCCAAAGGGATCGACGACGTGCCTATCCTTACCTTGACGCTCTACAGTAAAAACCCGCAGGTCGGCGCCTACGCGCTGGAGCGGGTCGCCCAGAGCATGGAAGGAGATCTCAAACGGATACCCGGAACGCGCGCGGTGTTTACGGTGGGGGGGCCAGGGCGTGCCCTGCGCGTCAATCTGGACCCTGCGCGATTGATGGGCAGTCATATCACCCTGGAGCAGGTACGCGCTGCCGTACAGTCTGCCAATCAGGGGTTGCCGGTGGGGGACTTGCTGGTGGGAAACCACGCCATTGCGGTGGAAAGTGGCGACTACCTGAGCGATGCGCAGGACGTCGGGAACCTGATCGTGGGGGTAACCGATCATCGCCCCGTCTACCTGAAGGAAGTGGCGCAGGTCGAAGATGGACCCCAAACGCCCAACCGTTATGTGTGGTTCGGTCAGGCGGGTAAACAGGGTCCCGTGGACTATCCGGCAGTCACCCTGGCGGTGACCAAGAAACCGGGGGAAAATGCCATCAGCGTGGCCCATGCCCTCATGAATCAAGTGGATCGTCTCAAGAATACGGTTGTTCCGGCCGATGTGGAGGTGGTCGAGACTCGCAACTATGGCGAAACGGCCAACGACAAGGCGGAGAAACTGATCCACAAACTGCTTTTTGCCACGGCGTCCGTCGTTGCGCTGGTTTTTCTGGCACTGGGGCGACGGGAAGCCGCGATCGTGGGATGCGCGGTGATCCTGACCTTGACCGTCACCCTCTTTGCCTCCTGGGCCTGGGGATTTACCCTCAATCGGGTTTCGCTCTTTGCGCTGATCTTTTCCATCGGGATTCTGGTGGATGATGCCATCGTGGTTGTGGAAAACATTCATCGCCACCAGCACCTGTTCCCAGGCAAAACGCTGCGCGAACTGATACCCGGCGCGGTGGACGAAGTGGGCGGGCCCACCATTCTGGCCACACTGACCGTGATTGCAGCGCTCCTGCCCATGGCATTCGTGACTGGGTTGATGGGACCCTACATGTCTCCCATTCCCATCAATGCCAGCATGGGCATGGTCCTGTCCTTGTCCATTGCCTTCATGGTCACGCCCTGGTTGGCGCGGATCTGGATGAAAGAAGGACAGGTTCGGAGCGGACATCCGACGGAACCCGATCCGGCCATCCGGGCGGTTCAGGACCCCCACCCGCAGGGGTTGGCCAAACTTCTGGCCCCCTGGTTCCGGCGGATATTCACGCCGTTGCTGGACGATCTTGAAGGGCAACGTAATCGTCGCCGGGCAGGACTGGGAATCGTGGTTCTGATCGCCTTGTCCCTGATGCTCCCGGTGGCGGGACTGGTGCGGCTCAAAATGCTCCCCTTCGACAACAAATCGGAGTTTCAGGTGATCGTGGATATGCCGGCGGGAACGCCTCTCGAGGAAACTGCTGCCGTGATCCAGGAGTTGGGTGCTTATCTGACCACGGTTCCAGAGGTAACGAACTACCAGGCTTACGTGGGGACGGCGGCCCCCATCAATTTCAATGGACTGGTGCGTCAGTATTATCTGCGGGCGTCCAGCGAACTGGGCGATCTCCAGGTCAATCTGGTGGACAAGTCCCGCCGCAGGGAACAGAGCCATGCCATTGCAACCCGCCTTCGTCCTGCGTTGCAGGCCATTGGTCGGCGCTTTGGGGCCAATGTCAAGATTGCCGAAGTGCCGCCCGGTCCTCCGGTTCTTGCACCGATCGTGGCTGAAATCTATGGGCCGACGGCAGAGGGGCGTCTGACCGTGACCAAGGCCGTGCGGCGGGTATTTTCCACGACGCCGGGAATCGTCGACGTGGGCGACAGCAGCATCGTGTCGGCGCCCAGGATCCTGCTCCAGGTCAATCGTAACAAGGCCGCACTCCTCGGAGTTTCCCAACAGACCATAGCCGTTACGCTGCAGACGGCCCTCTCGGGCGAGGCTGTGACCTGGCTGCACGACCGGAGCAAGTATCCCGCAGCCGTCTGGCTGCAACTTTCGCCGGATCGACAGGGTAGTCTGGATACCCTGCTTTCTCTGGGGGTGCGAGGGGCCGAGGGACAAATCATTCCGCTGCGCGAGTTGGTCAGTCGGGTGGACACGGTGCGTGAACAGCCGATTTACCATAAAGACCTGTTACCGGTCGATTATGTGGTCGCAGACATGGCAGGGAAGGTGGACAGTCCCCTTTATGGCCTGTTTGACATGCGTTCGCGTATCGTGCAGATACCGACCCCAGGCGGCGGAAAATTGAGAGACGAGTTCATTCATCCTCCCGCAGAGGACTATCGAAATTATGTTCTGAAATGGGACGGGGAATGGCAGGTGACTTACGAAACGTTCCGTGACATGGGCCTGGCCTACGGGGTGGGACTCATCTTGATCTATCTGCTGGTGGTGGCACAGTTTGGTTCCTATTTGACCCCTCTCATCATCATGGCCCCGATTCCGTTGACCCTCATCGGTGTCATGCCGGGGCATGCCTTGTTGGGCGCCCAGTTTACCGCCACCAGCATGATCGGAATGATTGCCCTGGCCGGGATCATCGTGCGTAATTCCATTCTGCTGGTGGACTTCATCAATGTTCAGGTGGCGCAGGGTGTCCCTTTCAAGGAGGCCGTCGTGCGTTCCGCCATCACTCGTGCCCAGCCCATCGTTCTGACCGGGCTGGCTGCCATGATGGGGGCCTTGTTCATTCTCGATGATCCCATTTTCAACGGACTGGCCATCTCCCTGATTTTCGGCATTCTGGTCTCCACCCTTCTGACGTTGGTGGTGATACCCATGCTGTATTACACCGCTTATCATTCTCAACACTCAAACCCATCCAAGGAGGGACCCGGATCATGACCAGCTGGCGCATCGTTCGTATCATTGCAGGCACATTCATTCTTCTTTCACTGGCGCTGGGCAGTCCTGCCAGCCCCTTCTACCAGAGTCCCTGGTGGTTGGCTTTCACCGCTTTCGTGGGGGTCAACCTGCTACAAAGCGGGGTTACCCGATGGTGCCTGATGGAAACCCTACTTCGCAAACTGGGTGTCCGGGCCGGGTGCTGATCCCATGAACCCTACGATCCGGCAGCGATTCCTGGGACGGTCATGGCTGGTTCTGTGGGGGGTATTGTTCCCTCCCTGGAGCGAGGCCAGTGATCTTCTCAATGTGTGGCAGGCGGCTCAGCAACATGATCTGGCGTATCAGGCGGCGGCGGCGGGACATCAGGCGGGGGCAACCCAGAAAGACCAGGCCAGCGCACTTTGGCATCCCACTTTGCAAGCCAGCGGGACAGAGGGCCGGATGTCCAGTCAAAGTCAGATCCAGGGCGCCCAATTCAGTGCGCCCGGATTTTTCCCTGCCACCAATAATGCCAACTTCAATACTTCCATCAATGGGGGATTATTGCAGCGCTGGTCCGTGCAGGGTCGTCAGCCGCTGATCAGTGGGGATCGACTGGCACAGGGACGGGAACTGGATCTCAAAAGTCAGGTTGCGGAACTGGAATGGGCCAATGCACGTCAGGACCTGATCCTGAGAACCGTGCAGCGGTATTTCGAGGTGGTTTTGGCGCAGGAGACCCTGCGCGTGGCACGTCAGCAAGCTTTGGCCGTGGAACGAGCCCTGGACGAGGTTCGGCGCAAATTTGAACTGGGCGATGTGCCGGTGACGGATACCCATGAAGCCCTGGCGCGGCGGGAAGCCATGAAAGCACAGGTATTGGCCGCCGAGGCGAATTTGCAGATGAAACAACAGGCCCTGGGTGATATGACCGGCATGAATCCGGAAGAACTGACCCTGGCCGTTCCCTACAGCGGTGCGTTACCCACGGCGGGCGCCTCGCTGGATGAGTGGCTCGCGGATGCTTCCAATCATAACCTGCAATGGCAGGAAAAATCTCTGCAGGTCGAGATTGCCCGCCAGGAGGCCAAACGGTATGGCGCGTTGTCTTCCTCCTCGGTGGATCTGGTTGGAGAAGTGGACAGCGACCATTTGACTGGAAGTGGCAACTACGGTTCTGCCAGCAATACCCTGCGTACCTCTCTGGTGGGCGTGCAGGTGACCATTCCGTTGTACAGCGGGGGGATGCGCAGTGCTCATCAGGATGAAAAAACCTATTTGGCACGTCAGGCACAGGCAGAATCGGAACAGGTCCATCAACTGGTTCTGCTCAGTACTCGGGAAGCTTGGTTGGGTGTCACCACCGGGACGCAGAGGGCGGAAGCCCTGGCGCATGCCATGACTGCCAGTGATGATCGAGTCAACTCCACCCATTTGGGGCAACAGGTGGGAGATCGGAGCACTCTGGATCTGCTCAACGCTCAAAGCGAGGCAGCCTCCACCCGTCTAGCCTGGCTACAGGCCAGGATCGATGTACTCATCAACCGTCTGCGTTTGTCGGCCTTGGGCGGGCATCTGGAAGACAGCGATTTGCAAGGGGTCAACGCATTGTTGACCCTGGCGCCGCCTGATTCAAGGTAATTGGCTTGAAAATCAGGAAATCCTGCGGGATCCTCAGGAAGAACCTGGATCGTTTCCCGCGGGGGAACCCCCTTCTTCCAGGTAGCGAGCCAAAAAGGCTCCTTCGTAGCCGGCAGGGAGGGGAAGGCAGACCGTATGTCCGCTCCCGGGTGCGACTGTCTGAGGCCTGCGTTCAGGGGAATGTAATTTGGTGACGGAGATATCGAGATTACCGGAAGGGTGGATGATTTCCAGACGATCGCCGATGGAAAAACGGTTGCGGACCGTGATTCGTGCCCATCCGTCCTCTTCGTAACCGATCACGTCCCCTACATACAGACTGCGTTCGGACTCCGAATGGCCGCGCAGGTAGTTCTGGTAGGTCTGGTCGGGGTGCCGTTCATAGAATCCCGCTGTGTAGCCCCGGTTGGCCAAACCTTCCAGTTGACGCAGGAGGCCGGGGTCGAGATCGCGTCCCGCCACCGCATCATCGATGGCCTGGCGGTAGGTCTGGCAGGTGCGGGCGACATAGTAGGGGGATTTCGTGCGTCCCTCGATTTTGAAGGAATTCACGCCGATCGCCGTCAACTTCGCCACATGTTCCAGAGCACGAAGGTCCTTGGAGTTGAGAATATAGGTCCCATGCTCGTCTTCTTCGATGGGCATGAGTTGACCGGGGCGTTCGGCTTCTTCGAGATAAAATTCCCGGGGGGCAACGGAGGGCTGGCAGGTCTGTTCCGGCGTTTCGGATTCTCCCGGTTTCAGGGAATAATTCCAGCGGCAGGAATTGGTACAGGTGCCCTGGTTGGGGTCGCGGTGGTTGAAATAGCCCGACAGCAGGCAGCGTCCGGAGTAAGCGATGCACAGGGCCCCATGAATGAAGACCTCCAGTTCCATGTCCGGGCACGCCTGGCGGATCTCGGCGATTTCATCCAGGGATAATTCGCGGGACAGGATGATGCGCTGGATCCCCACGGATGCCCAGAAACGGACGCTGGCGTAATTGACGGTATTGGCCTGGACCGACAGATGGATGGGTTGCTCGGGCCAATGTTCGCGGACCATCAGCATCAGACCGGGGTCGGACATGATCAGCGCATCGGGTTGCAGGGCGATCACCGGGGACATATCGGCGATGAAGGTGCGGATCTTGGCGTTGTGCGGAATCAGATTGCTGACCAGATAGAATTTTTTTCCCGCGCGGTGGACTCGACGAATGCCCTCTGCCAGATTCTCTTCCTTGCCAAAGTCGTTGTTGCGGACGCGTAGGCTGTAACGGGGTTGGCCAGCGTAGACGGCATCTGCGCCAAAATCGAGGGCGGTCTGCAGCATGGCGAGAGAACCGCAAGGAGCCAGCAGTTCCGGGGAGGGTGAGGGGGCGGTCATGGGCTATGCTCGACGAGAGAAATCAATGGGTGGGAGCAGGTCCAGCACTTCTGAGGGGTGCTGGAGATGGGCGCAGGCAGGCCATTCTTCGATGGGGCAAGACCCCGGAGCCAGGTATCCCCAGCCGGCAATCACCCCGCCCATGCCTGCCGCCTGGGCTGCGTTCATGTCGCGTTCATCGTCTCCGACATAGATGAGGTGTGCAGGCTCCAGTTGGAGCCGACGAGCTGCCGCGAACAGAGGGTCGGGCCAGGGTTTGGGATGCGCGCAGGTATCTCCGCTGATGAGACAGCCATGACTGGGGAACAGGCCCAACTGGTTGGTCAGCGGTTGAGTGAAACGTGCGACCTTGTTGGTGACGATGCCCCAGGGCACGTGCCGTTTTTCCAGCGCCTGGAGGAGGGCGGGAATAGGGTCGAAGAGGCGGCTTTCCCGGGAGAGTCGGGCTTCGTACAAGGCCAGGAATTCATCCCGCAATTCTTCGTAGAAGAGGTCTCCGGGTTGAATGTCGAATCCCGCCTGCAGGAGGCCGCGCGCGCCCTGCGAGACATAGCGGCGATAATGCGCCGGACTCAGGGGCGTGCGCTGATAGCGCAGGCACAGTTCATTGAGTGCACCGCCCAGATCCGGGGCCGAATCCACCAGGGTTCCATCCAGATCGAACAGAACCCCCTGGATCAGAGGGACGCTTGACAACACATCAAGTAGTTGACATCAGGGCCGGATCCCAAACGGTACTGACGAGTCACCGGGTGATAGTGAACACCTTCGATTTCCCGAACTTCCAGACCGGCCTGGCGCGCCCAACGCGATAATTCGGAGGGCTTGATGAAGCGTCCATGCTCGTGGGTTCCGCGCGGCAGCAAGCGCAGCAGGTACTCGGCGCCCAGAATGGCGAAGAGGTAGGATTTGAGGTTGCGGTTCAGGGTGGAAAAAAAGACGAACCCCCCGGGTTTGACCAGTTGGGTACAGCCTCGTATGACACTGGCCGGGTCAGGCACATGCTCGAGCATTTCCATGCAGGTGACCACGTCATAAGATCGGGTCTCCCGTTGGGCAAGGGTTTCCACCGCGATGGCTTCGTAGGTAAGTGCGACATCGTGTTCCAGCGCATGGAGCCGGGCGACGCCCAGGGGCTTCTCGGCCAGATCGATGCCATGAACCCGTGCGCCCAGACGGGCCATGGATTCGCTCAGGATTCCGCCGCCGCACCCCACGTCCAGCACCCGCTTGTTCGCGAGCGACACCCACTTTCCGATCCACGCCAGACGGTGGGGGTTGAGATCGTGAAGCGGCTTGAATTCGCTTTCCGGATCCCACCAGCGGTGGGCCAGTTGGCTGAATTTGGCAAGTTCTGCCGGGTCGTGGTTGGCGTGGGTGGAAAGGGTCGTCATGGCGGCATTATAAGGCAATCCTGAACCCGATGGGTTATGGTAACATTGAGGGAGTTCGTTGCTGCCCTTTCCATTTTTCCTAGCCTGAACCTTCCCCATGACTGCCTTCGCCAAAGAAACCCTACCTGTCACCCTTGAAGATGAAATGCGTCGTTCCTACCTGGAATACGCCATGAGCGTGATTGTCGGACGGGCTCTGCCGGATGTGCGGGACGGCCTGAAGCCCGTGCATCGGCGCGTACTCTTTGCCATGCATGAATTGTCCAACGATTACAACAAGCCCTATAAAAAATCGGCCCGTATCGTCGGGGACGTGATCGGTAAGTACCATCCCCATGGAGATACTGCGGTCTATGATGCCATCGTGCGCATGGCCCAGGAATTTTCCCTGCGTTATCCGCTCATCGATGGACAGGGAAACTTCGGATCCGTGGATGGCGATAATCCGGCGGCCATGCGTTACACGGAAATCCGCATGGCGCGGATGACCCATGAATTACTGGCGGACATCGATCGTGAAACCGTCGATTTTGGCCCCAATTACGACGGGTCGGAACATGAACCCCTGATTCTGCCTGCCCGTTTTCCCAACCTCCTGGTCAACGGTTCGTCAGGCATCGCGGTGGGTATGGCGACCAATATCCCGCCTCATAACCTCAGGGAAGTGATTCAGGCCTGTCTGGTATTGCTGGCCAATCCTGCCGTCGATATCGAGGATCTGATCGAATTGGTTCCTGCGCCGGATTTTCCGACACGAGCGATCATTTACGGGACGGCCTCGATTCGGCAAGGTTACCTGACCGGGCGCGGACGCGTGCTGATGCGTGCGCGCACCCATGTGGAAGATCTGGAGAAGGGAGGGCGTCAGGCCCTGATCGTGGATGAACTGCCCTATCAGGTCAACAAGGCCAACCTGATCGTGAAAATTGCCGAGTTGGTACGGGAAAAACGGATAGAAGGGATTTCCGATCTGCGCGACGAATCGGATAAGTCCGGGATGCGGGTGGTCCTCGAACTCAAGCGTGGCGAAGTGCCGGAAGTGGTGCTGAACAACCTGTACAAGATGACGTCGCTCCAGGAGTCCTTCGGAATGAACATGGTCGCCCTGGTGGACAACCAGCCGCGCCTGCTCAATCTCAAGCAGTTTCTGGAAGCTTTTTTGCGTCATCGGCGCGAAGTGGTCACACGTCGTACTTTCTTCGATCTGGGCAAGGCCCGGGATCGGGCGCATATTCTGGAAGGTCTGGCCGTGGCCCTGTCCAACGTGGACGAGATCGTTGCCCTGATTCGTGCTGCCGCTTCCCGTGTGGAAGCCAAGGCGGCTTTGATGGCCCGTCTCTGGCCTTCGGACCTGGTCCAGGAGATGCTGGCCCGTTCTCCGGAAAATGCTTCCCGCCCTGCGGGCATTGGAGAGGAATTTGGCTGGGCCGAGGCGGGTTATCGTTTGTCCGAACTGCAGGCGGTGGCCATTCTCGAGATGCAATTACAGCGCCTGACCGGTCTGGAGCAGGACAAGATTCGTGATGAATATCGCGAGATCATGGACCGGATCGTGGACTTGCTCGACATTCTGGCGAATCCTGAACGCATTACACGCATCATTGCCCAGGAACTGGAGGTCATCCGGACGACCTTCGGGGATGAAAGACGCAGTGAAATCGTGGTCAATGCCGAAGACATCGACATCGAGGACCTGATCACGCCTGAAGAGCGGGTCGTGACCCTGACTCACGGCGGGTATATCAAGTCCCAGCCGGTTGCGGATTATCGTGCGCAACGGCGAGGCGGGCGGGGGAAACAGGCCACGACCACCAAGGAAGACGATTTCATCGAGCGACTTTTTGTGGCCAACACCCATGACCACATACTCTGTTTCTCGACGCGCGGGCGAGTCTACTGGTTGCGGGTCTACCAGGTTCCTGTGGGGAACCGGACCAGCCGTGGCAAGCCCATCGTGAACCTGTTGCCGCTGGAGGCGGACGAAAAGATCACGGCGGTCCTGCCCGTCAAAACTTTTGACGCGGAACATTATGTATTCATGGCCACCTCCTTTGGGACCGTCAAGAAAACCTCGCTCAGCGACTTTTCCCGTCCCCGGACGGCAGGGATCATCGCCCTTGATCTGGACGCCGAAGATTATCTGGTGGGGGTCGCCATCACGGATGGTCAGCACGATGTGATGTTGTTCTCCGATGAAGGAAAAGCCATTCGTTTTGCGGAGAGCGACGTTCGTCCCATGGGACGTAATGCCCATGGAGTACGCGGTATGCGCCTGCCGGAAGGGCAACGCATCATCGCCCTGCTGGTGGCCGAACATGAGCGGCAGTCCGTCTTGACGGCTACCGAGAACGGCTTTGGAAAACGCACCTCCGTCCTGGAATACACCCGACATGGACGAGGGGGGCAGGGTATCATCGCGATCCAGACTTCCGCCCGCAATGGCAAGGTCGTCAGTGCCGCCCTGGTCGATCCGGAAGAAGAATTGATGCTGATCACGACGGGGGGGGTATTGATCCGAACGCGGGTACAGGAGATTCGAGAAATGGGGCGAGCGACGCAGGGCGTTACCCTGATTGCTCTGGATGAAGGTGAAAAATTGGTCTGTCTGACCCGTGCGGATGAATCGTCTTCAGACGAAACGTTGGACTGAGGGTCATGAGGGCACATAATTTTTCAGCGGGCCCTGCCACGCTTCCCACGGAAGTATTGACTCAGGTTCAGGAGGAGTTGCTGGACTGGCGCGGCAAGGGGGTCTCGGTGATGGAACTCAGTCACCGCGGGCCGGAGTTCATGGAAATTCTGGCGACGGCAGAACAGGATCTGCGTTCCTTGCTGTCCATTCCGGATCATTACCGGGTCATTTTCTGTCAGGAAGGGGCGAGCGCCCATTGGGACATGATTCCGCTCAACCTGCTGCAGGGACGTTCCCGGGCGGATTATATTGAAACGGGCTACTGGTCCTATCGCGCCATTGAAGAGGGACGGCGCTACTGTCAGGTCAACATCGCCGCTTCCAATCGCAGGGATAAATTTTGCGCCCTGCCCGCCCTCGGTGAGTGGCGTCTGGATCCTGAGGCGGCCTATGTTCACTACTGTTCCAATGAAACCATCGATGGTCTGGAATTCAACTGGATTCCGGATGTGGGCAAGGTCCCTCTGGTGGTGGACATGTCGTCCCACTTTTTGTCCCGGCCGGTGCCCGTGGAGCGGTTCGGGATGATTTATGCCGGAGCCCAGAAGAATATCGGCCCCGCTGGCTTGAGTCTGGTCATTATTCGGGATGATTTGTTGCGTTCCCCTGCACCAGGGACCCCGTTTTTGATGGATTACCATGCCCAGGTTCTGGCCAATTCCATGCTCAACACGCCGCCCACCTTTACCATCTGGGTCGCGAGCCTGGTGTTTCAATGGATCAAACGCCAGGGCGGATTGGCGGTCATGGACCGGCAGGCCCGACAAAAATCGGAATTGCTTTATGCGGCACTGGATCGGAGTGATTTTTACCGAACCACCGTCAAACGTGAGGATCGTTCGCGGATGAACATACCGTTTCATTTGCGGGATCCTGTGTTGGACGAGGTTTTTCTGCGCGAAGCCGAGAGCCGGCATCTGCTCCAACTGCGGGGTCATCGCATGTTGGGAGGAATGCGTGCTTCGATTTATAATGCCATGCCGGTGGCAGGGGTGCATGCCCTGGTGGATTTCCTCGAGGAGTTCGAGCGACACTATGGATGATACGGCTCAGCGTCTTAAAACGTTGCGACAGACGATCGATGAAATCGATGACCAGATCCTGTCCCTGTTGAATCAGCGTGCCCAGGCAGCCGGCCAGATCGGCCACCTGAAGACCGGCGTGCTCTATCGTCCCGAGCGGGAAGCCCAGATCCTGCAACGTCTGAAGGATGCCAACAGTGGACCCTTGCCCGGGGCTTCGGTGGTTTTTTTGTTCCGGGAAATCATGTCGGCCTGTCTGGCCTATGAACGTCCCGTCAGCGTGGCTTGCCTGGGGCCGCAGGGAAGTTTTTCGGAAGCCGCCGTGGTGCGCCATTTCGGTCATGCGGCGCAACGTCATCACTGTGACTCCCTGGGGGATATCTTTCGGGTCGTGGAAGCGGGTGAAACGGACTTTGCAGTGGTTCCCGTGGAAAATTCCACCGAGGGTACGGTAGGAATCATTCTTGATCAGATGGTGGATACCCCTCTGCAGGCGTGTGGCGAAGTCATGTTGCCGATTCATCACCAGTTGCTGGTGCGCGACGCATCCCTTCAGTTGAGTGAAATCACACAGGTCTACTCCCACAGCCAATCCCTGGCACAATGCCATCACTGGCTGGATGCCCACTTGCCCAGAGCCCAGCGCATTTCCGTGACCAGTAACAGTGAGGCTGCCCGTCTGGTGGGGAACAGTTCCGAGGCGTGGGCGGCGGTTGCCGGTGATCTGGCTGCGGAACCCTATGGGTTGTATCCGGCGGCGCGACATATCGAAGACCAGCCGGACAATACGACCCGCTTTCTGGTGTTTGGGCATTTGGTGGCACAACCCTCGGGAAGAGACAAAACCTCTTTGGTGGTGGGTGTGGAAAACCGTCCCGGGGCCATTCATGCATTGCTCACGCCTTTGGCGGAGGAGGGGGTCAGCATGTCGCGCCTCGAGTCTCGTCCGGCCCGCACCCACCTTTGGTCCTACGTTTTCTATATTGACCTCGAGGGGCACCAGAGCGAAGAGCGGGTGGCCCGTGTCCTTCGGGAAATCAAAAAAAATTCCATTTTTGTCAAAGTGTTGGGATCTTATCCTGCGACGGTGTCGATATGAAGGAATTGAGTTATTGCGATCTGGTGGCGGACCATGTGCGTCATCTGGCTCCCTACCAACCCGGTAAACCCATGGCGGAACTGGAACGGGAATTGGGTTTGACTTCCATCATCAAACTGGCCTCCAACGAAAATCCTCTGGGCCCCAGCCCCCACGCCCTCGAGGCTATCGCTGCGCTGAAAGGGGAATTGGCGCTCTATCCGGATGGCAATGGCTTCGAACTCAAAAATGCCTTGAGTGCGCACTACGCCCTCGATCTTGACCATTTCGTTCTGGGTAACGGGTCCAACGATATCCTGGATCTGGTGGCACGCACCTTTCTCGGGCCGGGCACCTCGGCGGTTTATGCCCAATATGGATTTGCCGTTTATCCCATTGCAACCCAGACCATGGGGGCACGGGGCATCGAGGTCCCCGCGCTCCAGTTCGGACATGACCTGCCAGCCATGATTCGGGCCATTGCTCCAGATACCCGGGTCCTGTTCATCGCCAATCCCAACAATCCTACGGGCACCTTCCTGCCCGGCGATGACCTCCGGGCAGGATTGCGCCAGATTCCGTCCGAAGTCGTGGTGGTACTCGACGAAGCCTATACCGAATATTTGTCGGAAGATCAGCGCTACGATCCGGTCGCCTGGTTGGATGAATTTCCGAACCTGCTGATCTGCCGAACCTTTTCAAAGGCCTATGGATTGGCTGGGCTGAGAGTGGGCTTCGGGATGGGACACCCCCAATTGATCGCCCTGCTCAACCGGATACGCCAACCTTTCAATGTGTCTGTGCCGGGTTTGCGCGCGGCCAGCGCGGCGTTGGGGGACCGGGAATTTCTGGAACGCACACGGGCCCTGAATGCGCAGGGGCGACGCTTTCTGGAAACCGCCTTTGACTCTCTTGGGTTGTCCTGCCTGCCTTCTTTTGGCAATTTCATGACGGTGGCGGTGGGACAGGGCAGAAAAATCTATGACCAGTTGCTCCGCCAGGGGGTCATCGTTCGCCCCCTGGATGCCTACGGGTTACCCCAACATTTGCGCGTGAGCATCGGCACACAATCCGAGAACCGGCGTTTCGTCGAAGCACTCACACAATCACTGGCTGTCCGGACTCCGGTCTCGGCCGTGGTCGTGTGAGCGTGGACATGGTCTCCAAAACTCCCCGGCGTCTGGCCATTCTCGGGGTTGGACTGATGGGCGGTTCCTTTGCCCTGGCCCTGCGTCGGGTAGTCCCGCACATGCATATTGCCGGTTACGATCGAGACGAGGTGAATCTGGCGGCCGCCCGACAATTGGGCGTGATCGATCAGGGCAGCATGGACCTGGCGAGCGTGGTTCGGGAGGCGGACATGGTGCTGATGGCGGTACCGGTGGGGCAGATGCCGGAACTGTTTGAACTCATGGCGCCCCACCTCAATCCGGTGGCTGTGGTGACGGATGTGGGCAGCACCAAAGCCAGTCTGGTGGAAGCCGCCCGGAGATCTCTGGGACCAGCCGTGGTCCGGTTCGTTCCGGGACACCCCATTGCGGGGGCGGAATTGAGTGGCGTACGCGCCGCTCAGGAAGGGCTGTTTCAGGGTCGCACCGTGGTTCTGACCCCGCTCGAGGAAACCTTGCCCCATCCCCTGGCCTGGGTGCGGTCCTGCTGGGAAGCGTGCGGTGCCCGGGTGGAATGTCAGACCGTGGCCCGACATGATGAAATTTTTGGGATCGTCAGCCATTTGCCGCATCTGTTGAGTTTTGCGCTCGTTTACGAGATTGCCCGGCGTCCGGATGCGGCCACCCTGTTTCGCTTCGCCGCCAGCGGATTTCGCGACTTTACCCGGATCGCGGGCAGCAATGCGGAAATGTGGCGTGACATCAGCCTGGCCAATCGGGAGGTTCTCAAGGAGGAATTGTCCCGTTATCGGGATCAACTCGACCAACTCATGGCATGGCTGGACACCTCAGACGGTGCGGCCCTGGAGGATTTCATGCAACAGGCCCGCACGGCACGACGACAATGGCAGGAAGGATCATGAACGAGGTGAACGGTACCATGCAGGTTTATCATGCTGCGCCTGGGGGGAAGTTGACGGGAACGATTCAGGTTCCGGGCGACAAGTCCATTTCGCACCGAAGCATCATGCTGGGTGCTTTGGCCGAAGGGGTCACGGAGGTTACGGGGTTTCTGGAAGGGGAGGATGCTCTGGCGACCATGAACGTCTTTCGCGCGCTGGGTGTGCGGATCGAAGGACCGGAACAGGGAAAGGTCACCATTCACGGGGTGGGGCTGCATGGCCTCAAGGTTCCCGCCATGGCCCTGGATTGCGGCAATTCGGGTACCTCCATGCGACTTCTGGCGGGCTTGCTGGCTGCCCAGCCCTTTGATTGCACTTTGACGGGGGATGCCAGTCTGAGCCAGCGTCCCATGGCGCGGGTGGCGGATCCACTGCGTTTGATGGGCGCGCGGCTGGACACAGCGGCCGGAGGACGGCCTCCCCTGAAAATCCATGGGACTCCGGAACTGCACGGTTTGACCTATACACTTCCCATGGCCAGTGCCCAGGTCAAATCAGCCTTGCTTCTGGCAGGTCTGTACGCTCAGGGTGAAACGGTGGTTACCGAGCCCGAGGTTACCCGTGACCATACGGAACGCATGTTCGAAGGTTTCGGGGTGCCCGTCCGACGGGAGGGGCGGACCGTTCGCGTGACGGGTGGCCATGCGTTGCATGCCACGCCCATTGAAGTGCCCGGGGACATTTCTTCGGCTGCCTTCTTTCTGGTGGGGGCTTGCATTGCCCCGGGGTCTGATCTTCGTTTGCAGCGTGTGGGGGTGAATCCTACCCGGACAGGGGTTCTTGATATTCTGCGTCTGATGGGGGCGAATCTGGAGGTCGAGCGTACCTGGATTGCGGGTGGCGAGCCCCTGGCAGATGTGCGGGTGCGTGCCGCACCCTTGCGAGGCATCACCATTCCTCTCGAACTGGTTCCCCTGGCCATCGATGAATTTCCTGCGTTGTTCATCGCAGCGGCCTGTGCCGAGGGGCGCACTCTATTGAGGGGGGCCGCTGAATTACGGGTCAAGGAAAGCGATCGCATTCAGGTTATGGCAGAGGGCCTGAAGGCATTGGGGGTTTCCACGGAAGTTCTGCCCGATGGTTTGGTCATCGAAGGGGGGCAAGGGTTTGGTGGGGGCACGGTGGAGAGCCGCGGGGATCATCGGATCGCCATGAGTTTCGCCATGGCGGCATTGCGTGCCGAAGGACCCATCGAAATCCGGGATTGTGCCAATGTGGCGACTTCCTTTCCTGGTTTCGTATCCCTGGCGCGCGCGGTGGGACTGAATCTGACCGTCTCATGATTCCCGTCATCACGATCGATGGACCTTCCGCATCAGGGAAAGGAACCGTTGCCCAATGCGTGGCCCAACGACTGGGCTTCCACTATCTGGACAGCGGTGCCTTGTACCGGCTGACGGCATTGGCGGCTGCACGCCAGGGATTGGCGGGCGCAAGCGAAGAAGTTGTGGGTCGGCTGGCTGCCCAACTGCCGGTGGCGTTCGTCGGAAACGACATTTACCTGGCAGGGGACGTGGTGACCGAGGCGATTCGAACGGAAGAGTGTGGCCGCCTGGCTTCCCGGCTGTCAGCCTTTCCGGCGGTACGGTCTGCCTTGCTGGAACGACAGCGGAACTTTTTGTGTTTGCCCGGACTGGTTGCCGATGGGCGGGATATGGGGTCTGTGGTATTTCCCCAGGCCTTGCTCAAGGTTTTTTTGACGGCAACGCCGGAAGTACGCGCCCAACGACGATTTAACCAGTTGATCAGTAAAGGAGTTGATGTCATAATAGCGGACGTTGTGCGTGATTTGCGGGACCGTGATGAACGGGATCGCACGCGGGCAGTGGCGCCTCTGGACCCCGCGGGGGCCCTGACTCTCGATACATCGGCGTTAAGTATCGATCAGGCGGTGGCGCAAATTCTGGCCTGGTATTCTGTGAATGCCCGGCATGAGGGGTAGTTGTACAAAGGGTTTTCTTTTCCACGGCGGGTGTTCCGCGCTTCCGGAAAGTGGAGAGGTTGTACGGCTACAAATCCAAATATAAACCCTACGGATGCGGTAGGCTGATCTCAAGGTCCAATGAACATGAACATGACGTCCCAAGTGGAATCCTCCGAAAGTTTTGCCAGTCTCTTTGAAGAAAGTCTGACACACCAGGAAATGCGTTCCGGTGAAGTCATCACGGCTGAAGTGGTGAGCATCGACGCCAATACCGTGGTGGTCAATGCCGGTTTGAAGTCGGAAAGTTTGATCCCCATTGAAGAATTCAAGAATGACCGAGGTGAACTGGAAGTTCAGGTCGGTGATTTCGTCAAGGTCGCCATCGACGCTCTCGAAGACGGTTATGGATCCACTCGCCTCTCCCGCGAGAAGGCCAAACGACTGGCAGCCTGGCTCGATCTCGATGACGCCCTGGCACAAGGCGCCCTGGTTTCGGGGATGGTGACGGGCAAGGTCAAGGGTGGGTTGACGGTGATGGTGAATGGCATCCGTGCCTTTCTGCCGGGATCCCTGGTGGATATTCGTCCCGTCAAGGACACCACCCCTTATGAAGGCAAGGAGATGGAATTCAAGGTCATCAAACTTGACCGTAAACGCAACAATGTGGTGGTTTCCCGCCGTGCCGTGATGGAAGCCTCACAAGGCGCCGATCGTCAAAGTTTGCTGGATACCCTGAAAGAAGGGTCCATCGTGCGCGGTCTGGTGAAAAACATCACCGACTATGGCGCGTTTGTGGACCTGGGGGGGATCGATGGCTTGCTGCACATTACCGATCTGGCCTGGCGGCGCGTCAAGCATCCTTCCGAGGTGTTGGCGGTGGGAGATGAAGTCGAGGCCAAAGTCCTCAAGTTCGATCAGGAAAAGAACCGGGTTTCCCTGGGGCTCAAGCAACTGGGTGAAGACCCCTGGGTTGGCCTGAGCCGTCGTTATCCCGAACGTACCCGTCTGTTTGGGAAGGTAACCAACCTGACCGATTATGGCGCTTTCGTTGAAATCGAACAAGGGATCGAAGGGTTGGTGCACGTATCCGAAATGGACTGGACCAACAAGAATGTTCATCCATCCAAGGTGGTTCAACTGGGCGATGAAGTCGAAGTCATGATTCTGGAAATCGATGAAGAACGCCGGCGGATTTCCCTGGGCATGAAGCAATGTCGTGCCAATCCCTGGGAAGACTTTGCCATGAACCACAACAAGAATGACCGGGTTCGTGGGCAAATCAAGTCGATTACCGATTTTGGCGTGTTCATCGGCTTGCCGGGCGGCATCGATGGACTGGTCCATCTCTCCGACCTGTCCTGGAACCAAACCGGGGAAGAGGCCGTTCATAACTACCGCAAGGGTGATGAAGTCGAAGCCATGGTTCTGTCCATCGACGTGGATCGCGAAAGAATCTCTCTTGGAATCAAGCAGTTGTCCGGTGATCCTTTCGGTAATTTCTCAGCATCCAATGACAAGGGAACCCTGGTCAAGGGCAAGGTCAAATCGGTGGATGCCAAGGGTGCCGTGATCGATCTCGGCGACGAGATCGAAGGGTATCTTCGGGCTTCCGAAGTCTCCCGTGAACGGGTGGAAGATCTGCGCAGTCTGCTCAGCGAGGGAGACAGCGTGGAAGCCGTGATTCTCAATGTGGACCGCAAGAATCGTTCCATCAATCTGTCCATCAAGGCGCGTGATGCCGTGGAAGAAAACGCGGCTCTGCAGCGCCTGGCATCAGAAAGCCCGGTCAATGCGGGGACCACCAGTCTGGGTGCCCTGCTGAAGGCCAAATTGTCCAACCCGGACAACGCAAACTGAGGGACGGGACGATATGACCAAATCGGAACTGATCGATCTGCTGGCCAGTCACTATCCACAATTGGTGGCCCGGGACGCGGAGATGGCGGTGAAGACCCTGCTGGACTCCATGGGTCAATGTTTGATGGAAGGGCAGCGTATCGAGATTCGTGGGTTTGGCAGTTTTGGTTTGAATCATCGTCCCGCTCGTCAGGGCAGGAACCCAAAAACCGGAGAAAAGGTGCACGTTCCCGAAAAGTTCGTGCCCCATTTCAAACCGGGCAAGGAATTGCGTGACCGGGTCGATCTCACGGCAAGCACCAAACCAGTGGGTGATTGAGCGCAGAAACCGGACGGTCGTTCCGGCATGTCTGCAAGACATCGAAGGCGGGGTGAGGGTTAAAATCTTTCATCCCGCTTTTTTTTGGGCTGAAGAAGGGGTGTGAACCATGAACACGTTACGCTGGCTGATCAGAATATTTCTGTTTGTGTTGCTCCTGGGGTTTTGCCTCAAGAACATCACACCTGTGACGGTGAATTTCCTGTTCGGTTTGCAATGGCATGCCCCCTTGATCATTGTCTTGTTTCTGGCGGTATGCGGCGGGGCTTTGCTGGGATTGTTGGCCACGACCCGGGTCTGGTGGCGCTTGCGGCGTGAACTGGCTCGCTTGCGTCGTTCGGGTTCCTCGACGAAGGGGATTCCAGTGCCTTCCGAGCCTCCCCGGGACTGAAGGGCCCTATCGGTTTCCATTCAAAAAAGGTATCATCACCCCCCTATGGATTTTCAAGTTTACTGGTTACTCGCGCTCCCGGTTTTTTTCGGTTTGGGTTGGCTTGCTGCCCGCGTCGATATTCGTCATTTGCTCACCGAGTCGCGGGCCTTGCCAGCCTCCTATTTCAAGGGACTCAACCTGCTGCTCAACGAGCAGCCGGACAAGGCGATTGAATCCTTCATCGAAGTGGCCAGAGCGGAGCAACAGACCGTCGAGTTGCAATTTGCGTTGGGGGGGCTGTTTCGCCGGCGCGGGGAAGTGGATCGTGCAACGCGTATGCATCAGAATCTGGTGGAACGTACAGACCTCGGCCCCCAGCAACGGACGGAAGCACTCTATGAACTGGCCCTGGATTTTCTCAAGGCGGGGTTGCTGGATCGGGCAGAGCCTTTGTTCGAGAAACTGAAAGACTCCGACTATGAAGAACCGGCACTGCATCATCTGTTGGACATCCATGTCACGGAAAAAGACTGGACCCGGGCCATTCAGGTGGCGCGGGTTCTGGAGCAGAAAACCGGGGAAGACCGACGCGGGGACATGGCCAACTTTTATTGCGAATTGGCGATCCTGGCGCATACCCGCTCCCAGTTCGAGGAAGCCCTGGATTTTCTGAGACAGGCTCTGGAAACGCAACGCAATTGTGTACGCGCTTATGTGCTGCGCGGGGAATGGGCCTTCAAGGCGGGGCAGGTCGAGGAAGCTTGTGCCCAGTGGCAGGAATTGGAGCAAAGGGACCCGGATTATCTGTTCCTGGTGGCGCGCCCCCTGAGTGATGCATTGCGTCAACTGGGACGGGTCAACGAGGCCGTGACCTTGATGCAGGGATGGATGGAACGTTACCCCAATCTCGATCTGCTGAGCCTGGCGTTTCAGTTGACCCTGGAAGTTCGTGGGGTGGAAGAGGCCTTGCGTCTGGTGCGCGCGGAATTGGAACGTCGCCCCACGCTGGGAAATCTGGACCGCTTTCTGGAGGCCCAATTGGTGGGTGTGGCGCCCGAATTGCGGGCCGAGGTTCAACGCATGCGTGATATCGTGCATGGACATTATGAGCGGCTGGCTTTTTACCAATGCCGCCACTGCGGATTCAAGGCCCGAACCTTCCATTGGCATTGCCCCGCCTGCGGTAACTGGGACTCCTATCCGCCCCGCCGTCAGGTCGAAACCGAAGGCGGCGCTGCCCCCCGTTAATCCAAGGACAATGGTATGAATTCTCCCCTGATTCTGGCGCTGGACTTTTCCACGGAACGCGAGGTCTGGACCCTGGTGGATCAACTGGAGCCCGGGATTTGCCGGCTCAAGGTGGGCAAGGAATTATTTACGGCCTGCGGCCCGTCCCTGGTGCGTGCCCTGGTCGCACGGGGGTTCGATGTTTTTCTGGATCTCAAGTATCACGACATTCCCCATACGGTGGCCCAGGCCTGTCGGGCTGCTGCAGATCTGGGGGTGTGGATGGTGGATGTCCATGCCAGTGGGGGAGGGGGCATGCTGGAAGCGGCAAGGCACGCTCTCGAACCTTATCCCCGCCGCCCTCTGTTGATTGCCATCACGATCCTGACCAGTCTTCAGGACGACGATCTGGTGGCATTGGGATTCGGTTGCCCTGTGACCGAGGCCGTGCAACGCCTGGCCCGCTTGGCGGAGGCCCACGGTCTGGATGGCGTGGTCTGTTCGGCTCGGGAAGCGCCTCTTCTGCGTGCTCAGGTCGCTGCTTCCTTTCGCCTGGTTACCCCGGGCATTCGGTTGCCCGAGGATGAGCGAGACGATCAGAAACGGGTGGTTACTCCTGTCAAGGCGCTGCAGGATGGCTCTGATTATCTGGTGGTCGGTCGTTCCATTACCCGCAGCGAGGATCCCATGAAGGCCTTGGCACAATTCAATTCCCTGATTTCAGGGGCAAGGAGCGCAGTATGAAAATTTCCGTGATCGGCACAGGATATGTGGGATTGGTCAGTGGCGCGTGTCTGGCCGAGATGGGGAATCATGTCTTGTGTCTGGACGTGGATCCGCGCAAGATCGAGATTTTGCGTGCGGGCAGCATTCCCATCTACGAACCTGGCCTGGAAGCCATGGTTCAGCGCAATGTGGCGGCAGGACGGTTATCCTTCACGACAGATGTCCAGAAAAGCGTGGAATACGGCTTGATTCAGTTCATTGCCGTGGGTACCCCGCCGGATGAAGATGGTTCGGCAGATCTTTCCCACGTGGTGGCGGCGGCCCGCACCATCGGTCAATACATGAATGGTCGCAAAGTGGTGGTGGATAAGTCCACGGTGCCGGTTGGCACAGCAGAAAAGGTCAGCACCGCCATTGCGGAAGAGTTGCGCCAGCGCGGCGTGGAGATTCCCTATTGCGTGGTTTCCAATCCGGAATTCCTCAAGGAGGGGGCTGCAGTGGAAGATTTCATGCGCCCCGACCGGATCGTGGTGGGGGCCGATGATGCCTTTGGTATCGAGACCATGCGCGCGCTTTACGCCCCCTTCCAGCGCAATCATGACAAATTGATCCTGATGGATGTCAAATCTGCCGAATTGACCAAATATGCGGCCAATGCCATGCTGGCCACGCGTATTTCCTTCATGAACGAACTGGCCCTGCTGGCCGAGCGTCTGGGTGCGGACATCGAGCGGGTCCGCCAGGGAATAGGTTCCGATCCGCGCATTGGTTACCAGTTTCTCTATCCGGGCTGCGGTTACGGGGGCTCCTGTTTTCCCAAGGATGTTCAGGCGCTGCAACGGACGGCCACGGAAAATGGTCTGGATCTGCGCATTCTGGAAGCGGTGGAAACCGTCAACGAGCGTCAGAAAGCGGTGTTGCTGGACAAGATCGAGGCCCATTTCGGGGAAGATCTGGAAGGAAAATGCTTTGCCCTGTGGGGACTGGCCTTCAAACCCAATACCGACGACATGCGGGAAGCGCCTGCACGGGTCCTGATCGAGGGACTGCTGCAGCGGGGGGCGACCCTGCGGGCCTTCGATCCGGTAGCCATGGAAGAAGCCCGTCATATTTTCGGGCAGCGGTCGGGCCTGTCCTTTGTGGAGAGCGCTGAAGAGGCCGTGGAAGGGGCCGATGCGCTGGTGGTGGTAACGGAATGGCAGGTTTTTCGCAGTCCGGACTTCGAGCACATGGCTCGATCCTTGCGTGCCCAGGTCATTTTTGATGGGCGCAACCTGTACGAGCCTCATCTGGTCAGGGCAGCGGGTCTTACCTATCATGGTATCGGGAGGTTGTGAATGCGCCCCTTCCCCTCCTTTCATGAACTTTCCCAGCGGCGGGTCCTGGTGGTGGGGGATGTCATGCTGGATCGCTACTGGTTTGGAGAGGTCAACCGCATTTCTCCCGAAGCCCCTGTTCCTGTGGTGTTGGTGGAAAAAGCCGAAGAACGCCCCGGCGGCGCGGCCAACGTGGCGCGGGGCGTGGCCGCTCTGGGTGCCCAGTGTGAACTGCTCGCGGTGACCGGAGAAGATGAGGCTGCCCAGCATCTGGAAGCATTGCTGGCACAGGAGGGGGTGGTTTCCCGCCTGCATCGCGATCCCTCCATTGCCACCACGGTCAAGTTGCGCGTCATGGGACGTCAGCAGCAGTTATTGCGCATCGACTTTGAAACGTTGCCGCGCCAGGAAACCCTGCTCAATAAGTTGACGGATTTTGGAGACTGTCTCAAACGAGCCGATGTGGTCATTCTGTCGGATTATGGAAAGGGCGCCCTGAAACACGTGGCTTCCATGATCAACCAATGCCGAAAAGCGGGAAAACCGGTATTGGTGGATCCCAAAGGAGAAAATTATCGGCATTATCGCGGGGCGACCTTGCTGACCCCCAACCGTACCGAGTTTCGCCAGGTGGCCGGGCCCTGGCACGATGACCAGCAACTGGCCGAAAAAGCACAGACCTTGCGTACGGAACTGGAGTTGGACGCGCTTCTGGTGACCCGCAGTGAGGAAGGGATGACCCTCTATCAGGCTCAGGGGGTGACCCACGAACCTACGGTGGCACGGGAAGTGTATGACGTCAGTGGGGCAGGAGATACGGTGATTGCCACTCTGGGCGTACTGACCGCCCAGGGCATGTCCCTGCCGATGGCCATGCGTTGGGCCAATCGGGCAGCGGGGATTGCGGTATCCAAGTTGGGTACCGCGGTCGTTACTCATCATGAACTGGAGAATATGTCATGGTAATGGTCATCACCGGCGCAGCCGGTTTCATTGGATCCAATCTGGTCAAGGCACTCAATCAGCGCGGTGAGACATCGATCCTTGCGGTGGACAATCTGGAGACGCCGGGGAAATTCCTCAATCTGGCGGATTGCATCGTGTCTGATTACATGGACAAACGCGAATTCATCGAGCAGGTGGAAGCCGATGCGCTGGATTTCGAGATCGAAGCGGTGCTGCATCAGGGGGCCTGTTCGGATACGATGGAGCATGATGGCCGGTATATGATGGACAATAACTTCCGTTTCTCCCGGTCGCTCTTCCATTTTTGTCAGGCGCGCGAGATTCCCCTGATCTATGCCTCCTCGGCTGCCGTGTATGGCGATAGCACAGTTTTTCGCGAACATCCGGCCTGTGAACGACCCCTCAATGTCTATGGTTATTCGAAATTGGCGTTCGACCAGTTTCTGCGTCCCTATCTGGCCCGCGATGAGTTGAATGCCCCCTGCGTTGGCCTGCGCTATTTCAACGTGTACGGGGACCGCGAGCAACATAAGGAACGCATGGCTTCGGTGGCGTACCATTTCTTTCATCAATACCGCGCCCACGGACGCATCCAGTTGTTCGAAGGATGCGATGGCTATGCCCATGGGGAACAACGGCGCGATTTCATTTCGGTGGAGGACGTGGTTCGCGTCAATCTGTGGCTGCTGGATCATCCCGAAGTCTCGGGGATCTTCAATGTGGGTACAGGGCGCAGTCGTCCTTTCAACCAGATGGCTGTGGCGACCATCAATGCCCTGCTCCAGAATGAACCGGCGTTGACCCTGGAGGAGATGATCGGGCAGAAACTCATCGAATATATTGCGTTTCCCGATGCATTGAAGGGCAAATATCAAAGTTACACTGAAGCAGACATGAGCCAACTTCGCAATGTGGGCTATCACGCGCCTTTCCTCGATGTGGATGAAGGCGTTGCCCGCTACATGGCCGCCTTGAAGGGACGTTATCCGGCGTGACGGGAAAGCGGTTCAGGTCTCCCGTATTCCATCCCAAAGGAGAACTGCCGTGCAACCGAAAACACGAATCTTTCGCCTTCTCTCCACCCTGCTTTGGGTGTTTTTTCTGTGGACGTCAGGGGGGACTGCCTGGGCTCTGGTGGACCTCAATTCCGCCAGTGAAACTCAACTTCGGACGGTCAAGGGCATCGGGCATACCCGTGCCCAGGCCATTCTGACCTGGCGCGCCCATAACGGCGCCTTCCACTCAGCCGCCGATCTGCGCAAGGTGAAAGGATTCGGGGAAAAAACCATCACCAAGGTAGGACCCCACCTCTCCATTCAGGGACAACCGCTGATGAGGGCACCCAAACAGGGTCCGACGGCCGCCCACCCCTAGTTTTCAAGGCGGCAGTATAATGGACCCTTTACGCATCGAGGTGGCGAGGGTCATGGACGAGAAAACCATTGAATCTTGTATCGGAGAGACCCCTCTGGTTCGGTTGCAACGCCTCCCGGGACTGACCCGGAACCGGGTGTATGCCAAGGTGGAGGGCAATAATCCGGCAGGCTCGGTCAAGGACCGTCCAGCCCTGTCCATGATCCGTCATGCCGAGGAACGTGGGCAGATCAAGCCGGGGGATACCCTGATCGAAGCCACCAGCGGCAATACGGGTATTGCCCTGGCGTTTGCCGCCTCCTTGCGCGGCTATCGCATGATTTTGATCATGCCGGAACAACTCAGTATCGAACGACGACAGACCATGCGCGCCCTGGGTGCTGAAATCCTGCTGGTCCCCAAGTCGGGGGGGATGGAGGCGGCGCGCGATCTGGCAGAACAGATGGCCAGGGCAGGCGAGGGAGTCATTCTCGATCAGTTCAATAATCCCGACAATCCCCGAGCTCATTATGAAACCACCGGACCGGAAATCTGGCGCGATACTCAGGGGACGATTACCCACTTCGTGGCAACCATGGGGACCACAGGGACGATCATGGGGGTTTCCCGCTACCTCAAGGAACAGAATCCCCGGATTCAGATCATTGGCGTGCAGCCGGCGGATGGCGCCAACGTTCCGGGAATCCGGAAATGGCCGGAAAACTATTTGCCGAGGATTTACGAGCCCCAGCGCGTCGATCGCATTCTGGAAGTCACTCAGAAGGATGCGGAAGAGACCATGCGCCACCTGGCACGGGAAGAAGGCATTTTTGCAGGGGTTTCCTCGGGCGGTGGGTGCTGGGGCGCCCTGCAGATTTGCCGGGAAGTGGAGGATGCCGTCATCGTTCACATCGTCTGTGATCGGGGAGACCGGTATCTGTCTACCGGAGTGTACGCCGCCTGATCCAAAAAGAACGGGGGCCCTGTGTTGTTGTTGTAGGGTCCCCCGTTGATCCCCCTCCTCGGTGTAGCAACGGTGAATGGTCTAGTCCAGCAGCGCGGCAACCGCTTCCTTCTCGCTGCTCAGTTCCCGACAGGTTTCCTGTATCAGGGACTTGCTCCGGGGGCTGAGTTCAATCCCCTGAACGATTTCATAGCGCCCTTCACGGCAAGTGACGGGCATGCCGCACATCAGCCCCTCTGGAATGCCATAACTGCCATCGGAGAGAACGCCCATGGTGACCCAGTCCCCCGCGGGGGTTCCCCGAATCCAGTCGCGCATGTGACTGAGCGCAGCATTGGCTGCAGAGGCTGCAGAGGACAGTCCGCGCGCCTCGATAACCGCTGCGCCCCTTTTCTGGATGGTGGGGACGAAGACCTGCTCGACCCACTGAGGGTCCTGAAAAATCTCGGTCAGGGGCGAACCGCTGACAAGAACCTGAGAGACATCAGGGAATTGGGTGGTCGAGTGATTGCCCCAGACGGTCATCCGATGCAGGTCATGAACCGGGTGACCGATTCTGAGCGCCAGTTGGGTCAGGGCACGGTTATGGTCGAGGCGCATCATGCTGGTGAAATTGTGCGGATCGAGGTCATGGGCATGGTGACAGGCAATCAAGCCATTGGTGTTGGCAGGATTTCCCACCACGAGGACCTTGACCGTGCGCTGGGCAACCTCGCTCAGGGCTTTTCCCTGGGCCTTGAAAATCCCCCCGTTGATCTCCAGAAGATCCCGTCGTTCCATTCCTTTTGAACGGGGCCGACTGCCGATCAGAAAGGCGATATCACAGTCCCGGAAAGCCACCCTGGGGTCCGTGCTGGCAGACATGTCCGACAGCAGGGGAAAGGCGCAATCCTCCAGTTCCATGAGAACTCCCTTCATGACCTGTTCGGCTGCAGGGATGTCGAGCAAGTTCAGGATCACCGGTTGGTCCGGACCCAACAAATCCCCGCAGGCGATCCGGAACAGCAGGCTGTAGCAAATTTGCCCACCGGCTCCGGTAATGGCAATGCGAAGGGGTTTTTTCATAGGAGGCTCCACAAAGTTCACGCCGGGGTGAGCAACTGTCTCAGAACAAAGGGCAGTATGCCCCCGTGGCGATAATAATCCACTTCTACCGGGGTATCAATGCGCAGGAGCAAAGGGCAGGTGGTTTGGCTGCCGTCGCGCCGATGAATGGTCAGGGAAACTTTCTGTTGTGGTTGCAGGGGTCCTGTTCCCGTTTCCAGGTCGAAAGTTTCGTCGCCGTTCAGTTCCAGGGTGTTCAAGTCGTCGCCAGGCAAAAACTGGCAGGGTAACACGCCCATCCCCACCAGGTTGCTGCGATGGATGCGTTCAAAACTTTGGGCGATCACGGCCCGCACACCGAGAAGACGAGTGCCTTTGGCCGCCCAATCCCGTGAAGAGCCAGTACCGTATTCTTCCCCGGCAAAAATGACGGTGGGGATGCCCTCTGCCTGGTAACGCATGGCAACCTCATACAGGGAACCTGCTTCCCCGCTGGGGATGTGGCGTGAAACGCCGCCTTCGGTGCCGGGCAGAAGCAGATTGCGCAGACGAACATTGGCAAAGGTCCCGCGCATCATGATTTCATGGTGTCCCCGACGGGATCCATAACTGTTGAAATCGGCCGGAACGATACCCTGCGCCTGCAAATAGCGGCCCGCCGGGGAGGCTGGTTTGATGGATCCGGCAGGACTGATGTGGTCCGTCGTGATGGAATCTCCGAAGAAGGCCAGGGCATAGGCTCCGCGAATGGGCGCTGGAGGGGTTGCCGTCAGGGAGAAATCCGCAAAAAATGGGGGTTCGGCGATATAGGTGGAGGATTCCCAGCCATAGGTCGTGCCCGTGGGTGCGGCGATTCCGTTCCAGAGCGGATGATCCTGGGTGAAATCGGCATAACGCCGGCGGTAGTCCCCGGGAGAAAGGGACTCCAGGGCACGGGCGAGTTCACTGGGGCTGGGCCAGAGATCCCTCAGATAGACGGGCCGTCCCTCGGTATCCTGTCCCAGGGGTTCGTGGGCAAAGTCGATGGTGATCCGCCCCGCCAGGGCAAAGGCGACCACCAGGGGAGGGCTCATGAGGAAATTGGCGCGCAGGTTGGGATGGATGCGCGCTTCGAAATTCCGGTTACCGGACAGCACGGCACAGCCGATCAAAGGCTGTTCGGCAAGGAAGGTTTCGATGGGTTCGGGGAGAGGGCCGGTATTGCCGATACAGGTCGTGCAGCCGTAACCCACCAGACGGAATCCCAAGGCATCCAGCGCCTCCTGAAGGCCCGCACGGCGCAGATAATCCGTGACCACACGTGATCCCGGGGCCAGAGACGTCTTGATCCAGGGAGCCACCTTGAGTCCGCGCGCCACTGCCTTTTGGGCCAGAAGTCCGGCAGCCAGCAAAACTCCGGGATTGGAGGTATTGGTACAGGAAGTGATGGCAGCCAGCAAAACGGATCCATCCTTCAGGGTGATTTCAGGGTGTCCCTCGGGGTGCAGGTCATGCAGAGGTTCGGTCCTGCCATACCCCCCTGCGGTGATCGGGGTCTGGAGAAGGGCTTCAAAGGCGGGTTTGATCCAGTTCAGAGGCACCCGATCCTGAGGGCGGCGAGGGCCTGCGATGGAGGCTTCCACTTGGCCCAGATCGAGGCTCAGGGTTGTACTGTACACACAGTCGCCCAATCGAGGCATTCCGTATAACCCCTGGGCCTTCCAGTAGGTTTCGAGCGCGGCAATTTCCTCTTCGCTGCGCCCTGTTGCACGGAAATAGCGCAGGGTTTCGTCGTCCACCGGAAAAAACCCCAGGGTTGCGCCGTATTCCGGGGCCATATTGGCCAGGGTTGCCCGGTCGGGCAGGCTGAGGGAGGCTGCGCCTGCCCCAAAAAATTCCACGAATTTGCCCACGACCTTGGCCTTGCGCAGCATTTCCGTGAGGGTCAGGACCAGGTCGGTGGCGGTGACACCAGCTGGCAACTGTCCCGTCAGGTGTACACCCACGACATCCGGGGTCAAAAAGTAGAGGGGTTGTCCGAGCATGGCGGCTTCTGCCTCGATGCCGCCTACCCCCCATCCCACCACGCCGATTCCATTGATCATGGTGGTATGGGAATCCGTGCCCACCAGGGTGTCGGGATAGGCTACGGTTCCCTTGTGCTGAACGCCGCGCGCCAGATATTCCAGATTGACCTGATGAACGATTCCGATGCCCGGGGGCACGACCTGGAAGGTTTTGAAGGCCTGCATCCCCCACTTCATGAAACGGTAACGTTCCTGGTTGCGCTGGAATTCCAGGGCCATGTTGTCCTGAAGTGCCGTGGGCGTATTGAAGAAATCCACCTGCACGGAGTGGTCTACCACCAGTTGCACGGGGACCAGAGGTTCGATCGTCTGGGGATCGTAACCAAGACGCCGTGCCGTCGAGCGCATGGCGGCCAGGTCGGCCAGGAGAGGAACCCCGGTGAAGTCCTGCAGAATGACTCGTGCCACCTTGAAGGGAATCTCTTCCGTACGTTCCGCATTGGGTTGCCAGCGGGCCAGTGCTTCGATGTGGGCGCGCGTGACCTGCTGCCCATCTTCGTTGCGCAGAAGCGACTCCAGAATGATGCGCAGAGATACCGGCAGGCGGCGGATGTCAGGAAGACCGGCTTCGGTCAGGGCCGTCAGGGCGTAATATTGGTCATGGGAACCCGGAAGGGGACGAAGCGCGCGGAAGGAGTCGTGGGACATGGTCAATCTCTCTTGAATCAAGTGGATGCCGGGGCATCCTAGGGGGGGTTCCGGGGGATGTCAAGTGTTATATGCCCGTGGCCGTGCACAGGCAAGTTTTGCTGACCCGCTGGAATCCCATGAAAGGCAAGGTATACTACGATCTTAGGCTCTTCCTCATCAGGATGATCGTTCATGAAGACCCAGCGCCCGAAGAATCTCGATTTGCGTACCATCCAGTTACCCCTTCCGGGGGTCGTGTCGATCCTGCACCGGGTGAGCGGGGTGATCCTGTTTCTGATGGGGATCCCCCTCTTCCTTTATTTTCTGGAGCGCGGACTTCACCCGGAACGTGTCGGGGAACTGGGGGTTTTTCCTCGTCTCCTTCTGGTTCCACTGATCTGGGCCTTTCTGCATCATTTTTGTGCGGGTGTCCGTTTCCTGCTGCTGGATATTCACCTCGGCCTGGACAAGGCGCAGGCCCGCCGCTCCAGTTTGTGGGTGCTGGGTATCAGCGGTTTTCTGACCTTGATCGTGGAGGTGTTGGCATGGTGAAGAGAATCGTGGTGGGGGCCCATTATGGTCTCAGGGACTGGCTGGTACAGCGGATCACCGCCGTGATCATGGGGGGATATACCCTCGTGGCGCTTTTGTGGGTGGTCCTGGCGCATCCGGTGGACCGCCATGAGTGGGCGGCCCTGCTGCATGAACGCCCCGTACGGATTGCCACCTTTCTGTTCGTCCTGGCCTTGTGCTGGCATGCCTGGATCGGCTTGCGTGATATTTTCATGGACTATATCCAGCCCGTCGGGCTGCGTCTGACCCTGCAGGTGGGGGTGATTCTGACCTTACTGGCAGAGGTACTGTGGTCTGCCGAGATTTTATGGGGCTAAACATGGGGTTGAACAAGCAGGATTTCGATGTGGTCATCGTGGGCGGCGGGGGGTCCGGGCTGCGGGCTGCCCTCCAGCTTTCGGAGGCGGGGCATGCCGTGGCCGTCTTTTCCAAGGTTTTCCCGACCCGTTCGCACACCGTGGCGGCCCAGGGCGGCATCAGCGCATCCCTGGGAAATATGCAGGAGGATCACTGGCTTTGGCATATGTACGACACCATCAAGGGGTCGGATTACCTGGGGGACCAGGATGCCATCGAGTTCATGTGCCGCAAGGCGCCAGAACTGGTCTATGAACTGGAACATTTCGGCATGCCCTTCGACCGGAATCCCGATGGCACCATTTATCAGCGCCCCTTCGGCGGTCATACCCAGAATTTCGGCCAGAATTCCGTCCAACGTGCCTGTGCTGCGGCTGACCGGACGGGACATGCCTTGCTGCATACGTTGTACCAACGGAATATTCGGGAACAATGCCAATTTTTTGTGGAATGGATGGCGATCGACCTGATTCGTGACAGGGAAGGGGCCGTGGTCGGATTGGTGGCGCTCGAAATGGAAACCGGCGAAGTCGTCCTTTTCCAGTCGAAGGCCGTTATCTTGGCCACGGGAGGGGCAGGGCGAATCTATCATTCCAGTACCAATGCCTACATCAATACCGGAGATGGTCTGGGGATGGCGGCACGGGCCGGGATCCCGTTGGAAGATATGGAGTTCTGGCAGTTTCACCCCACCGGAGTGGCCGGCGCCGGAATCCTGATCACAGAAGGCGTGCGCGGAGAGGGGGGAATCCTGCTGAATTCCCTGGGGGAACGTTTTATGGAACGGTATGCCCCCACCATGAAGGATCTGGCCAGTCGGGATGTGGTTTCCCGTGCCATGGATCAGGAAATCAAGGAAGGTCGGGGAGTGGGCCCTGAAAAAGACCACGTTCTGCTGAAACTGGACCATCTGGGCGAAGAAGTCATTCACAAGCGTCTGCCGGGGATTCGCGAAATTGCGCTCAAGTTTGCTTCGGTGGACCCGGCTCGGGAGCCGATTCCCGTCCTTCCTACCTGCCATTATCAGATGGGGGGGATCCCCACCAACTACTACGGACAGGTGGTGGTCCCCCGTGGACAGAAAATGGCTGAACCTGTCCCGGGGCTCTATGCCATCGGAGAATGTGCCTGTGTGTCCGTGCATGGAGCCAATCGGCTGGGGACCAATTCCCTGCTGGACCTGCTGGTATTCGGTAAATCTGCCGGAGATCATGTCAGTGCCTGGCTCAAAACGCATCCCGAAGCGAGGGATCTGCCGCGCGGGGCTGAAGAACCGGCCCTGGCTCGTCTGGCTGCCCTGGAAAGCACGGAAGCCGGGGAATCCGTGGCCGTGTTGGGGGCGGAAATGCGCCGGCTGGTCCAGCATCATGCCAGCGTCTTTCGGACGGGGGAACTCCTTCAGGAAGGTGTGTCAAAAATTCGCGTGTTGGCCGAACGGGCGCATCACCTGCGCATCGAAGACAAAAGTCGGACATTCAACACGGCTCGGGTAGAGGCGCTGGAATTGCAGAACCTGATGATCGTGGCTGAAGCCACCCTGGTATCGGCAGCCGCCCGCGAAGAAAGTCGGGGGGCGCATGCGCGCGAGGATTATCCGGAGCGGGACGACCGGCAGTGGCTGAAGCACAGTCTGTGGTATCTGGAAGGCAGTCGAATGGCTTACAAACCGGTCAATCTGCAACCCCTGACGGTGGAATCCTTTGAACCCAAAGTGCGGGTTTATTAAGTGTCGTGTCGTTTGAGGACCTGTCATGAAGTTCAGCATTTATCGTTATAACCCGGAAAAGGACGAGCGTCCTTACATGCAGGACTATGAAGTTGCCCTGCAGCCGACGGACCGCATGTTGCTGGATGCCATACTGCGCATCAAGGCCCAGGATGACTCGCTGGGACTGCGCAAGTCCTGCCGTGAGGGCGTATGCGGTTCGGATGGAATGAACATCAATGGGCGCAATGGGTTGGCCTGTATCACGCCCCTCCAGGGCCTGACCGAGCCGGTCGTTTTGCGTCCCCTCCCGGGACTTCCGGTGATCCGGGATCTGATCGTGGATATGGGACAATTTTTCAAGCAATACCATTCGGTCAAACCCTATCTGGAAACCACCTCGCCCCCGCCCCGGAAGGAACGTCTCCAATCTCCCGAGGATCGTGAGGAACTGGATGGTTTGTACGAGTGCATCCTCTGTGCCTGTTGCAGCACTGCCTGCCCTTCCTTCTGGTGGAACCCGGACAAGTTTCTGGGGCCTGCCGCCCTCCTGCAGGCCTACCGATTCATCGCGGATACCCGTGACGAGGCTACCCGGGAGCGACTGGATGATCTGGACGATCCCTATCGGCTCTTCCGGTGTCATACCATCATGAACTGTGTCGAAGTTTGTCCCAAGGGCCTCAATCCCACGGCAGCCATTGGCAAAATCAAGGGAATGATGGTCAAACGGATGGTATGAGATGACGATGGTTCGGGATCAGGGGATTCCTTCTTCGGAGCGTATGCTCGAGCGCTTGCGCTGGCGCAGTCGACGGGGTCTGCTCGAAATGGATCTGCTGTTGCAGCGTTTTCTGGAACGTCATTTGGGTACACTGACTCCCGGTGAACTGGCTCGATATGGCGAGGTGCTTCAACTGGATGATAACGGCCTGCTCGACCGGGTGCTGGGTAGAATTCCTTGTGAACCTGAGTGGGTAGCCCTTCTCGAAAAAATTGGCGATACCTGATTAAATACATTATTATTGCTGGAGAGCATTATGAATAAACAAGGAAAAATCTTATTGACCTATGAAGGTCAACAGATCGAGTTGCCGGTTTATGCCAGCGCCCTCGGACCCGCAGTGATCGATATTCGAACCCTGGCCCAGCAACTCGGTCTGTTTACCTACGACCCCGGGTTTCTGGCCACGGCCAGTTGCCAGTCCGCCATCACCTTCATCGATGGTGATGCGGGTTTGTTGTACTACCGCGGTTATCCCATCGAACAGTTGGCGGAACATTCGGATTTCATGGAAGTTTGCTACCTGTTGCTGAATGGCGAATTGCCCACGGCACAGGAAAAGGAGACTTTTGAGGCCAGCATTCGTCGCCATACCATGGTCCATGATCAATTGCATAATTTTTTCAAGGGGTTCCGTCGTGATGCTCATCCCATGGCCGTGATGGTGGGGGTCGTGGGTGCGCTCTCCGCCTTCTACTACGACGCCCTCAAGATCACCAATGCAGAACACCGTGCCATTTCGGCCACGCGCCTGCTGGCCAAGGTACCCACCATCGCCGCCATGTGCTACCGTTACAACAAGGGGTTGCCCTTCATGTATCCCCGCAACGATTTGAGTTACGCGGCCAACTTTCTGTACATGATGTTTGCCACCCCCTGTGAGGAGTATGTGCCCAATCCGGTTCTGGTACGCGCTTTCGATCGCATTTTGACGCTCCATGCCGACCATGAGCAGAATGCTTCCACTTCTACCGTACGCCTGGCAGGGTCCAGCGGTGCCAACCCCTTTGCCTGCATCGCTGCGGGCATTGCGGCTCTGTGGGGACCGGCGCATGGAGGAGCGAATGAAGCCGTTCTGAAACAGCTGGAAGAGATCGGCGACGTTTCCCAGGTCGGCAAATATATTGCCCGCGCCAAGGACAAGAATGACTCCTTCCGTCTCATGGGCTTTGGTCATCGAGTCTACAAACACATGGACCCGCGTGCCGGAGTGATGCGTCGGACCTGCTATGAGGTATTGACCGAACTGGGCCTGCATAATGACCCACTGTTCAAGTTGGCCCTGGAATTGGAACGGATTGCCCTGGAAGACGAATATTTCATCACCAAGAAACTCTATCCCAATGTGGATTTTTACTCCGGCATCGTTCTTCGGGCGCTGGGCATTCCCACCAGCATGTTTACTGCCGTCTTTGCCATGGGCCGAACGGTGGGCTGGATCACCCAGTGGAACGAAATGATCAGCGATCCCGAGCAGAAGATCGGGCGTCCCCGCCAACTGTACATCGGGCCTGAACAGCGCGACTGGGTACCGCTCGATGCACGGGGTCATTGAGGCCGCACGGGAGACTGGGGCATGAGTCAAAGAGAGGCGGAAGGCACGGCGCGGTCCTGGATCGAATCTCAATACGATCTATGGCGGAAAACTCCAGAGCAGGTGGATGCGCGCTGGCAGGCGTATTTCACGGCACTGGAGCAGGGCGCTCCAGGCACCCGGCGCGAGGAAGGGGTACCGGGGCAGGTGGCCGTGCTGCGCCTCATCAACGCCTATCGTTTTCTGGGACATCGGGTTGCCCATCTCGATCCTCTCGAACGCCATCCTTTGCCTGACGTTCCCGAGTTGACCCTGGACCATCACGGGTTGGCCGACACGGACGGGTTCATGACCTTTGAAACCGGATCCCTGGTGGGGCCCCCTCAGGCACCACTGGACGACATCCTGACGCGCCTGCAACGGACCTATTGCGGCACGGTGGGCGTGGAGTACATGTATCTGACGGATACGGCACAGAAGCGCTGGATTCAGCAGCGTGTGGAGAATTCGCCCGAAACGCCGGAATTACAGGAACAGCGCATGCTGTTGGCCCATCTGAGTGCCGCAGAAACCCTGGAACGTTATCTGCATACCCGGTTCGTGGGGCAGAAACGATTTTCCCTGGAAGGTGGGGAATCGCTCATTCCCTGTCTCAATACCCTGATCCGCGAGGGCCGTGCCCGGGGGATCGAGGAGATCGTCATCGGGATGGCCCATCGCGGTCGCCTCAACGTGCTGGTCAATTGTTTGGGACGATTGCCGCGCGACCTGTTCCGGGAATTTGAAGGAGTCCATGAGGCCGGCTTGACCTCGGGCGATGTGAAGTACCATCAGGGCTTCTCTTCCGATGTGGAAACAGCGGCGGGATCGGTGCATGTCGCGCTGGCTTTCAATCCGTCCCATCTGGAAATTGTGGACCCGGTGGTGGAGGGGTCGGTGCGGGCACGTCAGGATCGCCGGGAAGATGCGCAGGGGCTGAGGGTTCTCCCCGTCCTGATTCATGGGGATGCTGCCCTGTCCGGCCAGGGCGTGGTCATGGAGACGCTGGCCTTGTCTCAAACCCGTGGGTTCAGTACCGGTGGAACCCTTCACATCGTCATCAACAATCAGATCGGATTCACCACCTCGGACCCCCGCGATACCCGTTCCAGCACCTATTGTACCGATCTGGCCAAAATGACGGAAACCCCGGTTTTCCACGTCAATGGCGATGATCCTGAAGCCGTGTTGCGCGTGTTGCGGATTGCCTTGGACTATCGCACCACCTTTCACCGCGATGTGATGGTGGATATCGTCTGCTATCGCCGTCTCGGTCATAACGAGCAGGATGAACCGATGGTGACGCAGCCCTGGATGTACCGGAAAATACAGGCGTTGCCCACCACGCGCCAGCGCTACGCTACGCATCTGATCCAGTCGGGCCGTCTGACTCAGGAAGAGGCGGATGCCATGATCGAAGACTATCGAAACGCCCTCGATCGTGGCGAATTGCCCGAGTCCATCGTTCGACTTGCTCCCCAGGTGCCCTATGTTCATGCGGCCCAATGGACACCGTATCGCCAGGCCGATTGGCGTACGCCAGCGGACACCACCCTTTCGCGTGAACGCCTGGCCCAACTGACGGAACGTCTGACCTCGATTCCCGAGGGGTTCGAACTGCATCCCACGGTGCGCCGGGTGGTGGACCATCGGCGTCAGATGGGTGAAGGAAAACTGGCGGTGGATTGGGGGATGGGCGAGTCCCTGGCCTACGCTTCCCTGGTGGAAGAGGGCTATGGCGTACGCCTATCGGGACAGGATTGCGGGCGCGGCACCTTTTCTCACCGCCATGCCGTCTGGCATGACCAGAACCGCCAGCGTTGGGACGCGGGCATCCATGTCCCCTTGCAGCATATCAGTCCCACCCAGGCGCCCTTTACGGTGATCGATTCCATTCTTTCGGAAGAAGCCGTACTGGGGTTCGAATATGGTTACGCCTCGGCCCAGCCCCGTCACCTCGTCCTTTGGGAAGCCCAGTTTGGCGACTTTGCCAATGGCGCCCAAGTGGTCATCGATCAGTTCATCAGTTCGGCCGAGGCCAAATGGGGGCGGCTCTGTGGCCTGACCCTGCTGTTGCCCCATGGTTATGAGGGGCAAGGCCCGGAACATTCTTCGGCGCGGGTGGAGCGCTACCTGCAACTCTGTGCCGATTACAACCTGCAGGTGTGCATCCCCAGTACGGCAGCCCAGATTTTTCATCTATTGCGACGCCAGATGCTGCGCCCCCTGCGCAAGCCCCTCATCGTCATTACCCCTAAAAGCCTGCTGCGCCGCAAAGAAGCCAGCAGCCCTCTGGAAGAATTCACGACGGGGGGGTTTCAGCCCATTCTTGCCGAAGCGGCGGAGACCCTCGATCCTGCGGTCGTAGAGCGGGTCGTGGTGTGTTCCGGAAAGGTTTACTACGATCTGGTGGCGGAACGCGGACAACGGCAGATAGAGAACATCGTCCTGCTGCGCCTGGAACAACTCTATCCCTTTCCTCATGAGGAATTTGCCGCCCAGATCGCCCGCTATCCGGCTGCCCGATCTGTGCTCTGGTGCCAGGAAGAACCGGGCAACCAGGGGGCCTGGCACCGCATCCAGCATTATCTGGTGCGTCATCTGCGCCCGGACCAGCATTTGAGTTATGCTTTACGTCCCTCGTCGGCTGCGCCTGCCGTGGGTTATCTCAACCTGCACGAAGAACAGCGCCGGGCGTTCCTCGAGGCCGCCCTGACCCTGTGACCATAGAGGTGTGACCATGTCCCTGGAAGTCAAAGTTCCTCCCTTGGCCGAATCCATTACGGAAGCCAGCATCCTCGTCTGGCATGTGTCCGAGGGGGCCCCGGTGCAACGGGATCAAAAGTTGGTGGATATCGAAACCGACAAGGTCGTGCTGGAGGTTCCGGCACCGCGCTCGGGCGTGCTCCAGAAGATTCTCAAGGGGGTGGGCGAGAAGGTTCAATCCCAGGAGGTTCTGGCCCTTCTGGAAGAGGGGCAGGACCCCGGGCCGCCTTCTCCCGCAACCGTGTCTGACGCTCCAGTATTGGCCATGCCGGCGGCCAGCAAGATTTTGCGGGAACAGGGACGGGAGCCGTCCGTGGAAAAGGGAAGTGGGCGAGGCGGGCGTCTTCTGAAGGAAGATGTCGTCCCGGCCCCAAACGCCGGACGGGAAGAACAGGCCATCGTCGAAACACCCTCCGCCCCCCTGTCCGGAACACCGCGTCAGGAGCACAGAACCCCACTCTCGCCCTTGCGTCGGCGGGTGGCCGAGCGTCTCATGGCGTCGCAGTCAGGCACAGCCACACTGACCACGTTCAACGAAGTGGATATGTCGGCAGTTCTGGCTTTGCGTCAACGCTACAAGGATTCTTTCGAAAAGAAGCACGGCATTCACCTGGGCCTCATGTCATTTTTCGTCAAGGCGGTGATTTCCGCACTTCAGCGTTATCCGGTGCTCAATGCGCGCATCGAGGGAGAGGATTGGGTGACTCCCGGGTTCATCGATATTGGCGTGGCAATCGGCAGCAAGCGCGGCCTGTTGGTTCCGGTCCTGCGCGATGCCCAGCGCCTGAGCATGGCTGACATCGAACGTCAGATTGCAGATTTCTCCCAACGGGCCGATGCCGGACATATTGCGTTGGAGGAACTGTCGGGGGGAACCTTTTCCATCACCAACGGCGGGGTCTTTGGTTCCATGCTCTCCACGCCCATTCTCAATCCCCCCCAGTCCGCGATTCTGGGCATCCATGCCACGCGTGACCGACCTGTGGTGGTGGCGGGGGAAATCGTGATTCGCCCCATGAATTATCTCGCCTTGTCCTATGACCATCGTCTCATCGATGGGCGTGAGGCAGTCCTGGGGCTGGTGGCGATGAAGGAAGGACTGGAAGACCCCGCACGGTGGCTTCTTGATTTATAAAAAAGATTAGATATCTCATGCAATCATTTGATCTGGTGGTTATTGGTGCGGGACCTGGCGGGTATATGGCGGCCTTGCGGGCCGCCCAGTTGGGGTTACGGGTGGCCTGTGTCGATGAGGGGGTCGATGCGCAACAGCGTCCCAGTCCGGGCGGAACCTGTTTGAACGTCGGGTGCATTCCTTCCAAGGCATTGCTGGAATCCTCTGCCCTGTATGCCCGGATCACCGGGGAAGCGGCCGGGCATGGCATCGATGTCGGTTCCGTCCAACTGGACCTGGCGCGTATGCAGGCACGCAAGGAAAAGATCGTGCGACAGTTGACTGCCGGGGTTGGTTATCTCCTCAAGAAAAATGGGGTGTCCTTCATACCGGGGCGCGCCAGTTTCAAGGGAAAAGAGGGTGAGCAGATCCATCTGACCGTTCATCGCGAGGGACAGGAAACGACGGACATCGCTGCCGCTCAGGTGATCATTGCGACCGGCTCGGTCCCTCGCACCCTGGAGGGCGTGCCCTTCGATCAGGAACGGATTCTTGACAGTACGGGTGGCCTGGCGTTGACCGCGGTACCCCGCCGGTTGGTGATCGTAGGGGCGGGAGTCATCGGACTCGAATTGGGGAGCGTGTGGCGACGCCTGGGCAGTTCGGTCACCCTGCTGGAAACCCAGGAGACTTTTCTTCCTGGCGCAGATCAGGAGGTGGCACAGCAGGCCCTGAAAATCCTGACCCAATCCGGCCTCAGATTCGAGTTTGGGATTCATCTGGAAGCGGTTGAAAAAACAACAGAATCACTGGTACTGACGTATACGCGTGGGGAGGAATCCCTGCAACTTGACGCAGACGTTCTGATACTCGCGGTGGGGCGCTGTCCCAATACCGCAGGATTGGACCTGGGACGGGTAGGGCTGGTACCCGATGCGCAGGGCCGCATTCCTGTGGATGCCCATTGCCGGACGCCGGTAGCGGGCGTGTGGGCGATTGGCGATGTGGTACGGGGCCCCATGTTGGCCCACAAGGCGGAAGAAGAGGGCGTGGCCGTGGCCGAGCGTCTGGCGGGTCAGTTGCCCGAGGTGAATCTGGCCCATATTCCTGCAGTCATCTACACCGAGCCCGAATTGGCCTGGGTCGGATGGACCGAGGAAGCTGCCCAGGCAGCGGGGCGGGCTGTGCGTATCGGGCGTTTTCCTTTTCAGGCCAATGGCCGAGCCAAGGTGCGCGGGGCTCCTCAGGGCCTGGTCAAGGTCATTGCCTGCGCCGCCACGGACCGTATCCTGGGGGTTCATATCCTGGGCCCGGAGGCTTCCGAATTGATCGCCGAAGCCGTGGTCGCTCTTGAATTTCAGGCCTCCAGCGAAGATCTGGCGCGCATCGTCCATGCCCATCCTTCCCTCAGTGAAGCCCTGCGCGAAGCCTGTCTGGGCGTGGACGGGCGCACGCTCAACCTGTGAGTTTTCCTGTGCACGGTCCCCTGCAATGGTACCAGTCGTTTCAGACCCGACCGGATTATCGAACCGACACGCTTCAATGGCCGGTGGTGGAAAAGTTGCAGGCGTTATACGATGCCCTGGTGGAATTCAAGGAATACCGCCAGACCCTGCTGGCCCGCACCTTCGGCAACCGGCGCCCCCCGCGCGGAATCTACCTGTACGGGGCGGTGGGCAGAGGTAAGACCGTCCTCCTGGACGCTTTTTTTTCTACCTTGCCCTACCAACGCAAGAAAAGGTTGCACTTCCATGAATTCATGGCACAAGTGCATGAGCGACTCAACCAGTTGCAAGGTCAGGAAGACCCGCTCCGGCGGGTGGCAGCGGAATGGGTCGTGGAAACCCGGATCCTCTGCTTCGATGAATTTCAGGTCAGCGACATCGCCGACGCCATGATCCTGCAGCGCTTGCTGGAAACGCTGATCGAATGGGGGGCCGTGTTGGTCCTGACTTCGAACCATGCACCTGAAGACCTGTATCCCAACGGATTGCAACGGGAACGTTTTTTCCCCACCATCGCCTTGATCCGTGAACATCTCGACGTGATTGAACTGAAGGGGAACCAGGACCATCGCCAGGATGAGGCAGGGACCTCGCCCCATTACCTGTACCCCCTGGATGTCGCGACGCACAGCCGTTTCGAAGCGCATTTCCGGCAGTGTTGTCCCCATCCCGAAACGCGGGCCTACCTGCGCCTCATGGAGCGTATCGTTCCGGTGCGGGGGATCTGCGAACGTACGGTCTGGTTCGACTTTGGCGTGCTTTGCGGGTCTGCCCGGTCCCAACGGGATTATCTGGAACTGGTTGCAGACTTCGATACCCTGTATTTGTCCGATGTTCCCCTGCTGACGGATAAAATGCGCGATGTCGCCCAGCGTCTGGTCTGGTTGGTGGACGTGTGTTACGACAAGGGCGTAACGATGATGGTATCAGCCGCGCTGCCGCCGGCCGAACTGTATCCCGCCGGCATGAAAAGCGGCGACTTCCGGCGTACCGTCAGTCGCCTGCAGGAAATGCAGGGGGCTGACTGGCCAAAACTCAGGCGGGGAGAATGATGGCGTCGGCTTCGATTTCCACCAGCATCTCGGGATCGATCAGGCGTCTGACTTCCACCAGAGTGGTGGCCGGACGAATTTCGCCAAAATATTTGCCGTGGGCACGGGCAATTTTCTCCCACTGGTCGATCTGGGTGACGAAAATGCGCGTGCGGACCACATGAGCCAATTCGGCCCCGGCACGTTTCAAGGCCTGTTCGAGGTTGGCCAGCGCCTGCAAGGTCTGGGCTTCGGGATCCTCGGGTCCCACCAAGCGTCCATCGGCACCGGTTCCGGTCGTGCCGGAAACGAAGACTTGGGCACCAACCTTGACGGCACGGGAATAGCCAATGATGGGCTCCCAGGTGGAACCGCTGGAAATATTTTCTCGGGCCATGGAATTATCCTTCATAATCTGATCAAAAAAATGACGCGGCATTGTACCGCACTCTGAATCAATCGCTCTGGATACGGTCATGAATATTTCCCCCTCCTTGCTGGTCGACAAGAAGTCCCTGCGCCATTGGGCATTGCAGCAACGCGCCCAGATTCCGCCTGCCCAGCGCGAACGACGCAGTTTCGGCTTGCACCGCCTGCTCCAGGAGCATCCACGTTTCCAGGCGGCTCAGGTCCTTCTGCTGTACGGATCGATGGGCTCGGAACCGAATACCTGGCCCCTTCTGCGCGCGACCCTCAAACAGGGGCGGTCCCTGGTATTGCCACGTATCGACCGTGACGCCCTGAACCTCTACCGGGTTCGGGATCTGGACACCGAACTGGGGCCTCCCGGTCTCTGGGGCCTGCGGGAACCCCTTCCGCACCTCTGTGATCCCGTGCGCCCGGAGACACTCGATTTCATCCTGGTTCCCGGCTTGCTCTTCGATGTGCAGGGAGGTCGCCTGGGATATGGCGGCGGGTTTTATGACCGTCTGTTGCCTGAAGCCACCCGCGCCTGGCGTCTGGCCATGGCTTTTCACGAGCAATGTGTGGGGGTGGTTCCACGGGAGCCCCATGATCTGCCCGTTCACGAAGTATTGAATGACAAGGGGACGTTTTTCGTGACAACGGAACATCCATGAGTGGAACAAAGGACACGGCTCTGGAGCGTGTTTCCAAGGTGATGGCTGCGCGCGGACTGTGTTCCCGGCGTGAAGCGGATCAGTGGATTCTTCAGGGCTGGGTGCTTCTGGACGGAAAAAAGATCCTGGAGTTGGGCACGAAAATGATGCCCCACCAGATCCTGACCGTGGCACCCGCTGCGCAACGCGCGCAGCGTCAATGGGCGACGGTGCTATTGCACAAACCCATCGGCGTGGTGTCGGGACAGGCGGAAGAGGGGTATCGTCCGGCGGTGCAACTGGTGACTGCCGAAAATCGCTGGCGTGAAGATCCGGCAAAGGGAGGGTGGACCCCAGTTCTGACCCGTGGCCTGGCCCCGGCAGGAAGACTGGACATCGATTCCACGGGGTTGCTGGTCCTGACCCAGGATGGTCGTGTGGCACGGACGCTCATCGGGGCAGATTCCACGGTGGAGAAGGAATATCTGGTACGCGTATCGGGACATTTGTCTGCCCAGGGGTTGAAACTCCTCAACCACGGATTGTCCCTCGATGGTCGGGCACTGCGTCCCGCCCAGGTCGATTGGCAGAATTCCGATCAGTTACGATTTATCCTGAAGGAAGGGCGTAAACGCCAGATTCGGCGCATGTGTGAATTGGTGGGGTTGAGGGTCACCGGTCTGAAGCGGGTACGGATTGGAAACGTGCGCCTGGGGGCGTTGCCTTTGGGACAATGGCGTCTGCTTGGGGAAGAAGAACATTTCTGATGAGGACACTGACATGAATTATATCCCTCCGTTGAATGACATGGCCTTCGTGGTCAAGGAGTTGTTGGGACTCGAACCCCTGGCTGCCCTTCCGGGCGGCGAAGGGGCGGAAGCCGAGTTATTCGATGCCGTGCTGGCAGAATCGGCACGTCTGACCCAGGAAGTGCTGGTGCCCCTGAATCCCGTGGGCGATCACGAGCCTGCCCGTCTCGATAAGGGAAAAGTGATCACGCCACGGGGATTCAAGGCCGCTTACGAACAATTTCTGGCGGGCGGCTGGAATGGTCTGACGGCCCCTGCGGATTTTGGCGGCCAGGGTCTGCCCTCCATTTTTGCCGCGCCTCTGGAAGAAATGTGGCATGGGGCCAACATGGCCTTCACGCTGGGGCCCCTGTTGACCCGTGGGGCCGTGGAAGCCATCGATTACGCGGGAACGGCGGCTCAGAAAGTGCGTTATCTGCCCAATCTGATCACGGGGCGCTGGATGGGGACCATGAACCTCACTGAACCTCAGGCCGGGTCGGATCTGGGGGCTTTGCGTACGCATGCCGTGCCCGCCGGGGACGGGAGCTACCGCCTCACAGGCCAGAAAATTTTCATCACCTACGGGGATCAGGACTGGACGGAGAACATCATTCACCTGGTTCTGGCTCGTCTGCCCGATGCGCCTGCCGGCGTGCGTGGCCTGTCGCTCTTCATCGTGCCGAAGATCCTCCTGAATGACCAGGGAAACCTCGCTGAGCCCAATCAGGTGCGCACCGTTTCCCTCGAGCATAAACTGGGGATTCACGGCAGTCCCACCTGCATGCTCAGTTATGGGGATGAAGGGGGCGCCTGGGGAGAATTGCTGGGAGAACCCCACCGCGGCCTGGAGTTGATGTTCGTCATGATGAATGCGGCGCGTTTCTCCGTGGGCGTGCAGGGATTGGCCATTGGCGATCGGGCCTGCCAGGGGGCCCTGGAATATGCCCGCACGCGTATTCAAGGCTTGCCGGTGGGGGAAAGCCAACTGCAACCCATCGTTCATCATCCCGATGTACTGCGCATGCTGGCAGAAATGGAGGCGCGTCTGCAGGCAGGGCGTACCCTGGCCTATTATGCGGGCTGGATGATCGACCAGGCACACCTTGAAACCGACCCCCAGCGTAAGGCCCGGGCGCAGCGTCGTTCCGATCTGCTGACTCCTCTGGTGAAAGGGCATTGTACGGAATTGGGGGTCTGGGCCAGCAATGTGGCCTTGCAGGTTTTTGGCGGGATGGGCTTCATCGAGGAGACGGGGGCTGCCCAGCATTACCGGGATGCCCGGATCACCACCATCTACGAGGGTACTACGGGAATTCAGGCCAATGATCTGGTGGGGCGCAAACTCTGGCGTGACCAGGGCTTGGCTGTGCGCGAACTCCTCGAAGAAATTTCTGCGACCCTGAAAGAACTTCAGGAGGAGGGGAAAGTCGGGGCGACGGTGCTTCAGGCGCTGGCAGAAGTACTGAAATTGACGGCACAAGCGACTGAACGGCTGCTGCGCCAGGGCGCGACAGATCCGCGCTGGGGGCTGGGCGTGGCGGTTCCTTATCTGCATCTGCTCAGTTATTGCGTGAGCGCCTGGTGGATGGCGCGCAGCGCACGGGTTGCGGCCTGGGGCAGGGGGGGATTACCCGCCGAATTCTATCGATACAAGCAGAATGTCGTATCATTCTACGCTGCTCATGTCTTGCCCCAGGCTCTGGTACTGGCCCGCCAAATCGAGGCGCCTGGGGATCTGCTTGAGTCCCTGCGTTCCGGCATGGCGGGGGATGGAACGGTAATACATTGAGGAATATGATGAAAAAATTGCTTTATCAGTTGGATACGGACCTTCTGCCGTCCGTTTTCGACAACGTGGTTGCCCATGATGGGGGTGCCGATCAAGTGATTCCCTACGCCGGAATCACGCCCGACAATGTTGGTCCCCTGGTGGAAGGGGCAATTTTTACCCGTGCACCCAGGGATAAAAAAAATACGGCCATCTTTGTGGGCGGAAGTGATCTGGTGGCGGGAGAATCCCTTCTGGCAGCCATCCAGAATAAATTTTTTGGCAAGTTCCGGGTTTCCCTGATGCTCGACAGCAATGGCGCCAATACGACGGCAGCGGCCTGTGTGGCCTGGCTGACCCAAGGTCGTTCGGTTGTGGGTAAACAGGCGATCGTGCTGGGAGGGACGGGTCCGGTGGGACAACGGGTTGCCGTCATGTTGGGGCGGGCTGGCGCCGAAGTGACTGTGACGGGCCGTCAACTGGAGCGAACCCGGCAGGTTTGTGCGCAACTCAACCAGCGTTTCGGATTGACGGTGGCCGCGCTGGCGGCTCCCGATCTGGAAAGCCGTGGACAAAGCATTCAGGGCAAGGAAATCGTGGTATCCACTGGTGCCTCCGGTGTGACCATGCTGGAGGAAACCCAGTGGGCGCAGGCAACCGGGCTGGAATTGATCGCCGATGCCAATGCTTCGCCGCCCGTGGGCATCGCTGGGATTGATAGGGCAGACCGGGCCACCCTTCGTCACGGCGTCCTCTGTTTTGGCCCTCTGGGCTTCGGAGCCCTCAAGTTGGCCCTGCATCGGGAATGCATCGGACGCCTGTTCGACAGCAATGATCTGGTGCTGGATGCGGAAGCGATTTTTGAGCGGGCCCGCACCTTGCTGGCCGCTCCCCTTTAAGAACTTTTTTCTCGCACGCGCGGGAAGCACCGATTTCAGGAGTGATGATGACGACACAATCCATTGCGGATTTTTTGGAAGAATTGGCCAGTGCAACGCCGACCCCTGGGGGGGGCGGTGCCGCAGCCTTGATGGGTGCCATGGGCGCCGGTTTGATCGCCATGGTGGCCCAGGTCACGGTGGGCAAAAAAGGGCAGGATACGCAGTTTCCGGAAATGGAACGGCAAATCGGGGAGGCGGACGCGCTGCGCCGGGAGTTTACGACCATGATCAGCGCTGATGCGGCGGCTTTCGATGGGCTGATGAGCGCTTTCAAGTTGCCCAAGGACAGCGTGGAAGCCATCGATCGTCGTGCAGCCATCATCCAGCAGGGGTATCAGGCCGCCACGGAAGTCCCCCTGTCCTGCATTCGCGCCTGTTTGCGCGGCCTTGCCCTGGCGCGCCGTTCGGCCGAGCAGGGGCATCGCAATGTGCTCAGCGACAGTGGGGTGGCGGTTCACGCGCTGCTGGCGGCACTTCGAAGTGCCATTCTCAATGTCCAGATCAACGTGCCAGCCATCAAGGATCAGGCTTTCGTCGATGCTGCCCTGAATGAGGTCCGGGCGGCAGAGGAGGAGGCCGGTGCCAGCGCGGGGATGACCTTGGCTGTGGTCACGGCCCGTCTGTCCTAGAGGTTGGGGTATTGAGGGCCGCTTCCGCCTTCGGGAGGAACCCAGCGGATGTTCTGTTGGGGGTCCTTGATATCACAGGTCTTGCAGTGGATGCAGTTGGCCGCATTGATTTGCAGGTGTCGTTCCGGCGTGCCTGAGTTCACGATCTCGTAAACGCCTGCAGGACAATAGCGAGTTTCCGGCGAGCGATAGATTTCCCAGTTGACGGTGAGGGCTTTTTTCGGGTCAGCCAGAATCAGGTGATCCGGTTGGGTTTCTTCGTGGGTGGTTTGCGCCAGGAATACCGAAGAGGGTCGATCGAAGGTCAGTTTGCCATCGGGTTTGGGGTAGGGAATGGGGGTACAGGCGCTGGCGGCGCGCAGGGTCTGATGATCGGCGTGGGCGTGAGAAAGCGTCCAGGGCGCCCGGCCACGCCAGACCCAGGTGTCCAGGGCCGCATGAATCAGGCCAGGGATCAGCCCCCAGCGGAAACCGGGGCGCAGGTTGCGTACGGCTTTCAGTTCCTGGCCGACCCAGGAAGTGCGCAAGGCGGGTTCGAAAAGGGTGCATTCCGTTCGTTGCGGGCGGTCATTCAGATGTTCGTAAAGGGACTCCGCGGCGATCATTCCGGATTTGAGCGCGGTGTGACTCCCCTTGATCTTGCCGACATTGAGAAACCCTGCGCTGTCTCCGATCAGAATCCCGCCCGGGAAACTGAGACGGGGAATGGACTGCCATCCCCCTTCGTTGAGCGCGCGGGCTCCGTAGGCCATCCGCCGCCCTCCCTTGAACAGGTCGCGCAGGGCCGGGTGGGTTTTAAAGCGCTGGAATTCTTCGAAAGGATCGAGGTAGGGATTCGTGTAATCCAGTCCGACCACGAACCCAACGGACACCCGTCGGTCATCCAGATGATAGATCCAGGACCCGCCGTAGGTACGGGAGTCCAACGGCCAACCGACCGTATGGGTGACCTGTCCGGGGTGGTGCAGGGGCGAGTCCACTTCCCAGATTTCCTTGAGTCCCAGACCATAGGTTTGGGGTTGGGCGTCCGCCGACAAGGAAAAACGTTCGTTCAACTGACGTGCCAGAGATCCCCGGCAACCTTCTGCAATCACGGTCTGGCGGGCTCGCAACTCCATTCCAGGCTGAAAGCGGGCGCTGGGTTGACCATTCCTGAGTCGCCCCACATCGCCCGTCAATACCCCCTGAACTTCCCCCTCGGAGCCCAGCAATAGGTCCGTGGCTGCAAATCCGGGGTAGATTTCCACGCCCATGGCTTCGGCCTGGAGGGCCAGCCATTTGCACACCTCCCCCAAACTGACGATATAGTTGCCCGCATTATGGAGCTGCGGCGGCGTGGGAAGACGACAGGCACGGCGTTCGGACAGCAATAAAAACCGGTCTTCCGTGACAGCGGTGATCAGGGGGGCACCGCGCTGTTTCCAGTCGGGAAAAAGTTCGCTGAGGGCGCGGGGCTCCATGACGGCACCGGAAAGGATATGGGCGCCCACTTCGGCACCTTTTTCCAGGACGCATACGGAAAGTTCCTGGCCCCGGGTCTGGGAAAGTTGCTTCAGGCGAATGGCACAGCCCAGTCCGGCCGGGCCAGCGCCCACAACGACCACGTCATACGTTAAACTGTCTCTTTGGGTCATGGATCATGGCAGAGGAATCAAGGTAGGTAATTATACCCACACTTGGGGAACCAATTGGATGAGGAAATGGTCCACGAATGACAGGACACGAAACCACAACAAGGAAGATGCCATGCCCCCTAGAACCTCTGCGCGTGTGTTATCCCTGGCTGCCCACCCGGTCGAGTGGCCCCCGCTAGGGGCACCCGAGGCACAGGAGACCGTGGCTTTGCCCCCCAACCCCACAGAGCGGGAAATCGACCAGCAGTTGGTGGAACGGGCACAGCGTGGGGATAAACTGGCTTTTGAATTATTGGTCATCAAGTATCAACGCAAGTTGCTTCGTCTGGTGGGAAGATTGGTTCGTGATCCGGCCGAAGCCGAGGATGTGACCCAGGATGCCTTTATCAAGGCTTACCGCGCATTGGGTTCCTTTCGTGGAGATTCGGCTTTCTATACCTGGCTTTACCGTATCGGCGTCAATACCGCAAAAAATCATCTCATGAATCAGGGGCGTCGCATGCCCACCTCCATCGGCGTGGAAGAAGCCGAATACATTGAAGGCAACGATCTCCTTCAGGACATGAATACCCCGGAAGCGGAGTTGTTGAGTCGCGAGATCGCACGCACCGTCAACGACAGCATGGACGACCTCCCGGAAGAGTTGAAAACAGCCATTCGCTTGAGAGAAATCGAAGGGCTGTCCTACGAAGACATTGCAACCGTGATGAATTGTCCGATCGGAACGGTGCGTTCCCGCATATTCCGGGCCCGGGAAGCCATTTCTCATAAATTGAAACCCTTGTTGGAGGTTTTGGGGAGCAAAAGATGGTAATGGAAGATATGGAACTGGAGCGCCTGTCGGCGGCCATGGATGGTGAATTGGACGATGAGAAACTGCCCCGCTTGCTGGGGGGGTGCCGCCATGATCCGGCCTTGCAGGAATCGTGGTACGCCTTTCATGTGATCGGCGAGACCCTGCGTGACCCCCAGTTGCCTCCGGTACGTCTGCACAGTCGGATAGCCCAGGCGCTCAAGGAAGAACCGACGGTGCTGGTGCCCAAGTCCTCCGTGGGCTCCGTGCCGCTGGATGGGGCAACGCAACGTCGCTGGCTGGCCATGGCCGCCGCCATCGCCGTCGTGGTTTTGACCACGGCCTTGCTCCGGCCCAGTTTGCCCGCCAATCCGGTTATTGCCCAAAATGGGCAAAGTACGCCTGCCTCGACTGAAAATGGTGTTTCCGACAGGGATATCCAGACCTTTGTCGCATTGCATCGCCAGGGTTCTCCCTTGTCCGAGTTCCAAACTGTCGATTACACGCCACAAACGATTGCTCAACGATAGTGGGTTCGGGAAGAGCGGTTTCTCAATCATGAAGGTATTTGGCAAGGGGATCATTCCCGTCATCGGATTGCTGGTCAGCGGGGTGGTGCAGGCCGGATCCGAGCCCGCCGGCGACCCGCTTTCCCTGCTCAGTCAGTTGAGTCACGCCGCCCATGATCAATCCTACAGCGGTACCTACGTGGTTCAGCGGGGCAGTGAAATGGAGTCGTCCAGGATCGTGCATGCCCATATTCACGGAGAGGAACTGACCCGCATAGAGGTACTGGATGGGCGTCCCCGGGAAATCATCCGGGATGGCAAGGAAACCCGCTGCTATTATCCGGTACAACACAAGATTCGCATCGAGAAAGGTTATACCCGACACCTCTTTCCTGCCCTGATAGAAGTTCCCTATGAGCAATATCTCCGGTTTTATGACATTTCCCGGGTCGGGATGAATCGCGTGGCAGGCCGTGAGTGTCAGCGCATCCTGCTCAGGGCGCGGGATCGCCAGCGCTTCGATCACGAGTTCTGTGCGGATGTGGACACGGATCTGATCCTCAAGGCAGTGACCTACGATCAACACCATGACCCTCTGGAAACCTTGCTCTTTACCGAAGTCTCCGAGGATGATCACGCATCGCCGGAACTCCTGAAATCCACCTATCCGGATTCGGCTCAATGGAAAAAGGTTTTTTTCCCTCCTCCCGTGGCGGATCATCTGCCCTATCAGTGGCGCATTCCGGCCCTGCCTTCGGGCTTCAGTCAAATACTGCAGATGTCCATTCAGACGTCAGCGGTGCCGGGCGCGCCCTTCGAGCATCTCGTGTTTTCCGATGGATTGTCTTCTTTTTCCATCTTCATCAGGCCATTGCAAGGGGAAGACTTTCACCCGTTTCAGGCCCGACTTCAATCCAGTGCGCTCAGTTACTATTCCGGGACAGTTGGGCAACATCGCATCGTAGTGGTAGGGGAAGTGCCTCAAGAGGTCGTCACTGCCATTGGACAATCCATGACCATAACGGAGGAAGCACATTGATGAAACGATTGTTACTGATCGGACTACTGGTGTTGGGTACGGGACTGGCGCAGGCTGAAAATCTGCCTGACTTTACGGACATCGTGGATCATGAATCCAATACGGTGGTCAATATCAGTGCCGTTACCAAGGCACATCCCGATGAGGAGGGCAACTCGAGGGTTCCCGAACACGACCCCATGCTCGAGTTTTTTCGAAACTTCGGGATACCCGTGCCTGAAATGGGGCCCCAGGGGCCAGGGATGGAATCCAGTTCCATGGGGTCTGGTTTCATCATTCGTCCGGATGGTTACATCCTGACCAACGGTCACGTAGTCCAGGGCGCAGATGAAGTGACCGTCAAACTGCTCGACAAACGCGAATTCAAGGCCAAAGTCATTGGCATCGATCCCAAGACCGATGTGGCCCTGCTCAAGATCAACGCCACCGGTTTGCCCACGGTCAAAATCGGGGATCCTGCCAAAGCCAGGGTGGGCGAGTGGGTGGTGGCGATCGGTGCGCCCTTCGGTTTCGAGAGTACCGTGACCAAGGGCATCATCAGTGCCAAGGGACGGTCCCTTCCCCAGGAGACCCTGGTCCCGTTCATTCAGACCGACGTGCCCATCAATCCCGGTAATTCAGGGGGGCCGCTCTTCGATATGAAGGGTGAGGTAATCGGTATCAATTCCCAGATCTACAGCCGGACAGGGGGATATATGGGATTGTCTTTTGCCATCCCCATCGATGTGGCCCTTCAGGTGTCCGACGAACTGCGCCTGCATGGCAAGGTGAGTCGGGGTTGGTTGGGGGTCGTCATTCAGGAAGTGACCAAGGAACTGTCGGATTCCTTTGGCTTGCCCAAGGCAGAAGGTGCACTGGTGGTGTCCGTGCAGAAAGGGTCTCCGGCAGAACGGGCCGGCATCCGTTCCGGCGATATCATTCTCCGTTTCGACGGCAAGGCGGTGAACAATCAGACCGACTTGCCGCGCATCGTCAGTGCGGTCAAATCCGGTTCCGAGGTCCCTGTCGTGATCTGGCGTAAGGGCGCCGAGCATTCGCTGCACGTGCTGGTGGGAAATATGCCCGCCGAAAAAATTGCTCAGACTGAAGGCAGGGGAACGACTCAAGGGGGAAAACCCGCCGGGCCAGCAGCCCGATTGGGGTTGGCAGTGGCGGACCCGGAGGCGGGAGAGGAGGGGGTCGTCATTGCCGGGGTGCGGGGCGAAGCGGCGCAGGTCGGCCTGGAACCGGGCGACCAGATTCTCTCGCTGAACAACAGCGAGTGTCATTCGGTTCAGGAATTCAACCAGTTGGTGGGGAAACTCAAGGGACCCGTGCGCGTGGCATTGCTCGTCAAACGGGGGGATAGCCCACCAGAATTCGTTACCCTTCTCCTGCAGTGAGTCCCAACAGTATGACTATTCTGGTTTTCAGGCTAGAATAGCGGGTCTGTGGGCGCTGCTCCAGCGCTCCTTCCCCGGAAGGGCATCGCAGGATGCCCTTTTTTGTCTACACAGGAAGCAGGATGTCATTGATTCGCAATTTTTCTATCATTGCCCACATCGATCACGGCAAGTCTACTTTGGCAGACCGGTTGATCCAGTTGTGTGGCGGTTTATCGGCCCGGGAAATGGAAGCTCAGGTCCTTGACAGCATGGATCTGGAACGCGAGCGAGGCATCACGATCAAGGCCCAGACTGCTGCCCTCGAGTACAAGGCCAGGGATGGCCAGACCTATCACATCAATCTGATCGATACCCCTGGGCACGTGGATTTTTCCTATGAAGTCTCCCGTTCTCTGGCTGCCTGCGAGGGAGCCATCCTGGTGGTGGATGCTTCTCAGGGGGTAGAGGCTCAAACCGTCGCCAATTGTTATACCGCCATCGAGCAAGGCGTGGAAGTCTTTCCGGTACTCAACAAGATCGATTTGCCCTCCGCCGAACCCGAGCGGGTGATGGCGGAAATCGAGGATATCATCGGCATTCCGGCGACCAATGCCCTGCAAATCAGTGCCAAAACCGGACTTGGCGTGGAAGAGGTGCTGGAAGCCGTCATTGCGCGCATTCCTGCGCCGAAGGGATCCGCGGATGCTCCGCTCAAAGCCCTCATCATCGATTCCTGGTTTGATAATTATGTCGGGGTGGTGATGCTGGTGCGGGTGATGGAAGGGCAATTGCGTCCGCGCGACAAGATACTCCTGATGTCCACGCACTCGACCCATCTGTGTGAGCAGGTCGGGGTGTTCACACCCAAATCGTTGTCCCGGGAGAGCCTGAGTGCCGGGGAGGTGGGGTTCGTGATTGCAGGTATCCGGGAATTGCAGGCGGCTCGGGTCGGGGATACCCTGACGCTGGCACTGCGTCCGGCAGAAACCGCCCTGCCTGGTTTCAAGGAAATCAAGCCACAGGTGTTTGCGGGGCTCTATCCCGTAGAGACCAACCAGTACGAAGCACTTCGTGATGCGCTGGAAAAACTTCGCCTGAATGATTCATCCCTTCACTTCGAGCCGGAAACTTCACAAGCCCTGGGGTTTGGATTTCGCTGCGGCTATCTGGGACTGCTCCACATGGAAATCGTTCAGGAACGATTGGAGCGCGAATATGACGTGGATCTCATCACTACGGCACCCACTGTGGTTTATGAAGTGGTCATGCAGGATGGGAGCCTGGTGGAAATCGAGAACCCGGCACGGTTGCCTGATCCCTCCAAGATCGCCGAGATTCGGGAACCCATCATCACGGCCACCATGTTGTTGCCACAAGACTATGTAGGACCCGTGATCACCCTGTGTAATCAGAAGCGCGGGGTTCAGATGGACATGCAATACTCGGGGCGTCAGGTGGTGCTGACCTATGAGTTGCCCCTGAATGAGGTGGTCATGGACTTCTTTGACCGACTCAAATCCGTCAGTCGCGGCTATGCCTCCCTGGACTACGAATTCAAGACCTTCCGGGCGGCCGATTTGGTCAAACTGGATATTCTCATCAATGGAGAGCGGGTAGATGCGCTGTCCCTGGTGGTTCATCGGGCCAACAGTCAGTACCGAGGGCGGGAACTGGTGGCCAAGATGCGTGAGTTGATCCCCAGGCAGATGTTCGATGTGGCCGTTCAGGCCGCCATCGGTGCCCACATCATCGCGCGCGAGAACGTCAAGGCCCTGCGCAAGAATGTGTTGGCCAAATGCTATGGAGGCGATATTTCGCGCAAACGAAAGTTGCTGGAAAAACAAAAAGCCGGGAAAAAGCGTATGAAACAGGTGGGCAGTGTGGAAATTCCTCAGGAAGCCTTCCTGGCCATCCTGCAAGTGGAGAACAAATGATGGATCTGTTTTACTGGGGGATCGCAGGCCTCATTCTGTCCGTGCCCGTGGTGGGGTGGGATTTATTCTCGCGTGGGCGTCGGACTGCTCCGGGTCCGGCTCTGAACAATCTGATTCAGGGGGCCTGGCTGCTCGTGTTCGTGTGCGGGTTTGGTCTCCTGCTCAAGATCACCGGATTTTCTGAAATCCTTCTCTCCGCCAGTGTTCTGACGGGGTTGGTGGTGGGTTGGGACTGGTGGCGCTGGCGCCGGGGCGGACGGACGGAAGCCCATCAGGATGCACCCTGGCTGGAACTTTCCAAAAGTTTCTTCCCGGTCATCCTGGCGGTGTTCGTGGTCCGATCCTTCCTCTTCGAACCTTTCAAGATTCCCTCGGGGTCCATGATTCCCACCCTGCGCATCGGCGACTTCATCCTTGTCAACAAGTTTGATTATGGTCTGCGTCTGCCCATCACCAATCGGGTGTTCATTCCCGTGCACCAGCCGCAACGGGGCGATGTCATGGTCTTCAAGTACCCGAAGGATCCTTCCACCAACTACATCAAGCGGGTCGTGGGGTTGCCGGGAGATGTGGTGACCTACATCAACAAGCGTCTGATTATCAATGGTCAGGAAGTGCCCACCCTCCCTGACGGGACTTTTGGGGATGTGGATCAGCCCCTGACCTATGCCACATTCAACCACTATACCGAGAAGTTGGGGACCCACTCTCACGAGATGATTACCCTCGAGGGGCAAGTTCCCGTATTTCTCGCCGAGGTTCGCAATTTCCCTTTCCGTTCGGCGTGTGTGTATGGGGATGAAGGATTTACCTGCAAGGTTCCGCAGGGGCAGTATTTCATGATGGGGGACAACCGTGATCGCAGTTCGGACAGCCGCTACTGGGGTTTCGTGCCAGATGAAAATATTGTGGGCAAGGCGGTACTGGTGTGGATGAACTTTCAGGATCTCCACCGGATCGGGCGTTCCATTCCTTGATGCGGACCTGACGTGACTTCTCCGACCGGTTTGGAACAACGCCTGGGTTATGCTTTTCAGAATGCGGCCCTGCTCAGGCAAGCCCTGACCCACCGCAGTCACTCTGCCCTGCATAACGAGCGATTGGAATTTCTGGGAGATGCCGTCCTCAATCTGGTCGCTGCTCAAGTGCTCTACGAACGCCATCCGCACTGGAATGAGGGGGAGTTGAGCCGTGTTCGTTCGCTTCTGGTCAATCGGGAAGCCCTCTTCCGCATGGCTCAGTTTCTTGATCTGGCCCCTCTGATCCGATTGGGCAGTGGTGAACTGCAGGGCGGGGGAAGACAGCGTTCCTCCATTCTGGCGGATACCGTGGAAGCTCTCTTTGGCGCTCTCTATCTGGATGGAGGGTTGAGCGCGGTGATTACGCCCATTACCCGTCTTCTGGAGCAGGCCGGACTGGATTCCGATGCGCTTCGACAAGGCGGCGACAAGGATGGAAAAACCCGTCTCCAGGAATGGCTGCAGGCGCGCCATCACCCCCTGCCTGTCTATGAACTGCTGGCCCGCGAAGGGGCGGATCATGCTCCTCGCTTCCGGGTCCGTTGCCAGGTGCAGGGCAGGGAAGCCACGGGGGAGGGAGGAAGTCGGCGCGATGCGGAACAGCAGGCCGCCCTCCATATCCTTCAACAACTGGAAACCTGATCATGCGTGTCGGTCGAATTGCCCTGGTAGGGCGTCCCAATGTAGGGAAATCCACGCTGCTCAACCAGTTGGTGGGGCAGAAGTTGAGCATCACTTCGCGCCGGGCACAGACCACCCGTGTCCAGGTCCAGGGGATCCTGACTCTGCCCGAAGTCCAGATGATCTTTGTGGATACCCCGGGTTTTCAGCAGCAGCATGGGGGTATGCTGTACCGCGCCATGAATCGGAGTGTGACCGATGCGCTGGGAACGGTGGATCAGGTGGTCATGGTGGTGGAAGCCCTGCGCTGGACCCCGGAAGATCAGGCCATTCTGCAACAGATCCCGGCGGGGATACGTCCCTTGCTGGTGATCAACAAGGTGGATCGGGTCACCTCTTCGGAGCGGATGATTCCCTATTTACAGGCGCGGCAGGAAGAAACGCGGTTTTCCGCCATTTTTCCGGTCAGCGCCCTGCAGCGTTCCTCCCTGGATCCCCTGCTCCGGTATCTTGGCCAACAATTGCCGGAAGGTCCGCTCCAATATGAGCCGGATCAGGTCAGCGACAGGACGGAACGCTTCTTTGTGGGAGAGTTCATCAGAGAACAACTTTTTCGCCAGCTGGGAGACGAGTTGCCCTACGCAACGGCGGTGATGATCGACCGGTATGTCCAGGAAAAACGTTTGATTCGAATCGAAGCCACGCTGTTGGTGGACAATCCGGGTCAGAAGGCCATCCTCATCGGTCAGCAGGGCAGTCGTCTCAAGGCCATCGGCACCGCCGCCCGCCTGCAAATCGAAAAGTTTCTGGAGTCGAAGGTCTATCTCGGTTTGTGGGTCAAGGTCAAGAGCGGTTGGGCTGAGGACGGGACCTTGCTCAAACAACTGGGTCATGACTTCTGAAAGACGCGGGACGACCCACGAAGATCAGGGCTTCGTCCTTCATACCACGCCCTGGCGCGAAACCAGTCTGGTGGTGGAGGTTCTCACCCCGCACAACGGACGGCTTTCCCTGGTGGCCAAGGGGGTTCGCCGTCCCCGCGCTGCCCTGCGCGGGGTTTTGCAACCGTTCCAGCCCCTTCATCTGGTCTGGTACGGCCAGGAAGGATTACGCATTCTGAAAAGCGCCGAATGGCAGGGTGGACAGCCCTTGTTGCAGGGACGGGCGTTATTCTGTGGTTTCTATCTCAATGAATTGCTCTTTCGCATGGTGGTTCCGGAGGACAATCAGGAACTTCTGTTCGAGTCTTACCGACGGGCCTTGTCCCGTTTGGCGCGGGAGTCGACACAAGAGCCCATCTTGCGGACTTTCGAGTATGAATTATTGAAAAGTCTGGGGGTCGCCCCGGTCCTGGATCGGGAATCCCTGACGAATCTGCCCGTGATTGCTGAAGTTCTGTATGGTTTGGACCGGGATGGTGCAGTCATCCGGCTCGGTCCAGACCCGGAGAATGCAGTACAATGCCACGGCAAGACCTTGCTGGACATGGCCAAAGGGGACTATGGAGACCCACGTTCCGTCCTGGAATGCAAGCGGGTCATGCGCTGGTTGCTCCAGGTTCATCTGGGCGGGCAGGAGTTGCACACCCGTCGTATTCTTCAGGAGATTCCCTCGTTATGATCCAACTGGGCGTAAATATCGATCATATTGCCACGCTTCGTCAGGCCCGTGGCACCCGTTATCCCAGTCCGGTGCGGGCCGCGTTGCTGGCTGAATATGCTGGCGCTGACGCCATTACCCTGCACCTGCGCGAAGATCGACGGCACATTCAGGACCGCGACCTGGAAATTCTGCGCGAAGTGTTGACCATCCGGATGAATCTGGAGATGGCGGTGACTGATGAAATGTTGGCCATCGCAACCCGTATCCGGCCTCATGACGCCTGTCTGGTGCCGGAACGACGTCAGGAATTGACCACGGAAGGGGGCCTGGACGTGGTTCAGCAGTTCGAACGGGTACGCCATGCCTGTACGGTTCTGGCGGCTGCAGGCGTGCGCGTTTCCCTGTTCATCAATGCGGATCGGGATCAACTGGAAGCGGCACGGGCTGCGGGCGCGCCGGTGGTGGAGTTGCACACCGGGCAGTATGCCGAAATGGACGGAGAAGAAGAGATACAAAGGGAACTGGAACGGATTCGCAGCGCAACCGAACTGGGCACCCGTCTGGGTTTGCGGGTCAATGCCGGACACGGACTGAATTACCATAATACCCGCCCGGTTGCGGCATTACCCTTGATTCGTGAGCTCAATATCGGCCATGCCATCGTGGCTCATGCCCTTTTTGTAGGCTGGGAAAGCGCAGTGCGTGAAATGAAGGCCCTCATCCTCGGGGCGACGACATGATATTGGGCATGGGGGTGGATCTGGTTTCCCTGGAACGGATCGACGGGGTATGGAAGCGGCATGGCGAACGCTTTCTGAAGTACCTGCTGACCCCGGAGGAACGGGATCAATTTTCCCGACAAGGGGCTCCGGAACGCTTTCTGGCCAAACGTTTTGCTGCCAAGGAGGCATTTTCCAAGGCGGTCGGGACGGGTATGCGTGCACCGGTTCTGTGGCGATCCATTGGAACCACCCACAATGAACTGGGCGCACCCCAACTGGTATTCGAGGAACCGCTCGAAACCTGGCTTCAGGATAGAGGGATTACCCGAACCTGGCTGTCCATCACCGATGAAAAATCTCATGCGTTCGCTTGTGTGGTCCTGGAGGGAACATGAAGCCGGGACCCGTGATGCTGGATGTGGCCGGGCTTGAACTTCGGCCTGAAGAAAAGGATCTCCTGCGCCATCCCGCAACTGGGGGAGTCATCCTTTTTTCGCGTAATTATGAGAATAGAGCGCAGGTTGCCGATTTGATCCGTTCTCTGCGTGCCGTGCGTCCCGAATTGCTGGTGGCGGTAGACCACGAGGGGGGCAGGGTGCAACGGTTCCGTGCCGAGATGACGGTGCTTCCAGCCATGGGGCGCGTAGGGGCTCTCCATGCGCAGGATCCCGCACGGGCCGAAGGATGGGCCACCGATTGTGGAACCGTCCTGGCCTGGGAATTGACTCAACTGGGGGTCGATTTTTCCTTTACCCCGGTGCTCGATCTTGATTATGGACGCAGTGCGGTGATTGGAAATCGCTCCCTGCATCGTGAGCCAGCACGCGTTGGTGCGCTGGCCCAAGCCCTGGTGCGGGGCTTGCAGGGACAGGGCATGCGCGCGGTGATCAAGCATTTTCCCGGTCATGGCTATGTGACCGTGGATTCCCATCTCGGTTTGCCTGTGGATGAGCGCGCCTGGGCCGAACTGGAAAACGCGGATCTCATCCCGTTTCGGGCGCTGCTGGACTGTCCAGGGGTAGGTGCGCTCATGCCCGCGCATGTCCTTTATCCTGCCATCGCACCGGAACCTGCCGGATTTTCCCCCTTCTGGTTGCAGACCCTGTTACGCCAACGCTGGGGATTTGACGGCATGATCATCAGCGATGACCTCACCATGGGGGGGGCCGTCTCCTGGGGCGGCGGGGCGGCGGAGCGTACCCACCGGGCCCTGGATGCGGGTTGCGACGCTGTGCTGGTGTGCAACGATGCACCGGCAGCCGGGCAGGTGCTGGAAAGTCTGGAAAAAATGACTTTTTCGCCGCTGCTTGCGGGGCGCTGGATGAAAATGCGCGCGACCTCCGATGGGTCACCCTTCCAGCGTGAACGAGACTATCACGAGGCACGCCGGCGCCTTCAGGACAGGGACGGGTAAAACCCATGGGGCAGGGGTATCATTCTCATTCCCACAGACCTGGGGGACACCGGAGTCACACGAAGGAAGGAGGAACGCAGGCGCACCTGCATCATGATCCTGCGGACCACGTCCACCACGGCGCTCGTCCGGCCACTACCAGGGCCATGCTGACCGCCCTGATCCTGACGGTTGCCTTTGCCCTGGTGGAGGCTTTTACGGGATGGTGGTCGGGGTCTCTGGCGTTGCTTTCCGATGCGGGCCACATGGTTTCCGATGCGCTGTCACTGGGCTTGGGGACACTGGCGGTCTGGATCGGCAAGCGACCGCCTACCCAACGTCACAGTTATGGTCTGCAGCGGGCAGAAATCATTGCTGCGGCCATGAACGGGTTGCTGCTGCTGGGCGTGATTGGCGTGATTTCGATAGAGGCTTTCGAGCGCATCACCCACCCTTCACCCGTTCATCCTTTTCCCGTGATGGGAGTCGCCGTGCTGGGGATGATATTGAATATCCTCAATGGCTGGATATTGTCACGCATGGAAAAAGGACTCAGTACCCGAGCCTTGCTGATCCATGTGCTGGGAGATTTTCTGGGCTCGCTGGCCGCCCTGATTGCGGGTTTCATCATCTGGCAAACGGGATGGATGCCCATCGATCCCATTCTTTCCCTGGTCGTCGCCGGCCTGATGCTCAATTCCACCTTTCAGATCCTGTCGGAATCGGTGCATGTCCTCATGGAAGGCGTGCCCAAAACGATTTCATTGCACGAGGTCGGTGAACAACTGGCGCACACGCCCGGGGTCATCGCCGTCCACGATCTGCACATTTGGACGTTGACTTCGGGCATGATGGCACTGTCCGCGCATCTGGAGGTGGAGGCGCTGGCCGACTGGCCGGAATTACTGACCCTTTTGCGGGCCCGCCTGATTCACCAGCACGGCATCGAACAGATTACCCTGCAACCGGAATTGCGTCGCCCTGCATGACCAGACCAGACACGCTGGCCGACTACCGGGCCACGCTTCCCAACCAGCCTGGGGTCTACCGCTATTTCGACCACCAGGGGAAATTGCTTTACGTCGGCAAGGCGCGCCAATTAAAACGGCGCGTGGATTCCTATTTTCAGAGGGAATCGGAAAATCCGCGTATTCGTTTGCTGGTTTCGCTGATCGCCTCCATCGAGGTGACCCTCGTGACCTCCGAAACCGAGGCTCTTTTGCTGGAAAGCAATTTGATCAAAACGCATCGGCCTCGCTTCAACATCGTTTTTCGGGATGACAAGACCTATCCCTATCTGCAGTTGAGTGCCCACGAATTCCCCCGACTTTCCTGGTATCGCGGAAAACTGCACCCTCCCCATCACTACTACGGCCCCTATCCCAATCTCTGGGCAGCCCGCTCAGCACTTCAGTTTCTACAGAAATTATTTCTTTTAAGAACATGTAATGAAAGCACTTTCAAGAATAGAACCCGTCCCTGTCTCGAGTACCAGATCAAGCGGTGTTCTGCGCCTTGCGTCGGATTGATCGGGGCTGCCGAGTACGCGCTGGCCATTCAGCAAACCGAAGATTTTCTCAAGGGAAAGGAGCAGGGGATTCTGGATGGCCTGCGGACCCGCATGAATCAGGAAGCCAGCGCATTGAATTTCGAGAATGCAGCGCGTCTGCGTGATCGCATTGCCCTGATTCAACAGGTACTCACCCAGCAAACCGTTTCCACCGGGGTGACACGGGATGTCGACATACTGGCTCTGGTGTGCCAGGAGCAACAATTCGTCCTGAATTTGACCATGATTCGCCAGGGTCGCCATATCGGTGACCGCAACCTGTTTCCCGATCATGCGGAAAGCGCCTCGGCGGCCCAGGTCCTGGAAGCCTTTTTGACTCAACATTACGGGGAATACCCCCCTCCTGACCAGATCATTTCCAATCATCCTGTGCCTTCTTCCGAACTGTTGCAGTGGATGGGTGAAAGAATCGGGCGGCGTGTTTCATGGGTCCAGGCTCCGCGCGGAATGCGCCGCGTCTGGCTGGAGGGCGCGCTGATCAATGCGCAACAGGCCTGGGCTCAGCATCAGTCGCAGCGTTTGCACGAGGAACAACGCCTGCTGACACTGCAACAGGTGTTGGCACTGGACTCTCCGCCCCTGCGCATGGAATGTTTTGACATCAGTCATACGCAAGGCGAGGCAACGGTGGCCTCCTGCGTGGTGTTCCAGCACGGTCGCCCCCACAAGCCATCCTATCGCCTATACCATATCGACGGTATCACCCCCGGAGATGATTATGGTGCCATGCGCGTCGCTCTGGAACGACGCTATCGAGATCGGGGCGGATCGCTTCCGCTGCCCAACCTCCTTCTGATCGATGGCGGAAAAGGACAACTTGCCGTGGCTACCGAGGTATTGCGGACCCTGGACCTGCAGATCCCCGTATTGGGTATTGCCAAGGGACCGGCCCGCAAGGTTGGCGCAGAAACACTGTGGATACAGGGTGATGCGACCGAACGACATCTGGCCCCGGAAAACCCCGGTTTTCATTTGATCCAGGCGATCCGCGACGAAGCCCATCGTTTTGCCGTTTCGGGGCACCGCCAGCGCCGTCAGAAACGCCAGGAACATTCTCTTCTGCAGGATATTCCAGGCATCGGAGAGAAACGCCGGCGTCTCCTATTGCAGCAATTTGGTGGTTTGAGGGGGGTGGAACGGGCCAGCGAGGCGGATATGGCCGCAGTCCCTGGTATTGGGGATGCGCTGGCCCGCAAAATATATGCGACTTTACATGGCGTAACGGACAGGAATGGGTAGAATGAGCACATCATGCTGATGACCATTCCCAATCTGCTCACGCTGTTTCGCCTGCTCCTGATCCCACTGTTTGTGGGCGTGTCCTATTTTCCGGATCATTGGCTGGCTGTTCCTTATTCCGGACTGGCTGCAGCGGCCCTTTTCGTGCTTGCTGCCCTGACCGATGCCTTCGATGGTTACCTGGCGCGTCGCCTGAACCAGACCACTGCTTTTGGGGCTTTTCTCGACCCCGTGGTAGATAAACTGATGGTCATGGCCGCCCTGATCGTTTTGGTGGATCTGCAGCGCGCGCCCTCGGTGCTGGCCCTCATCATCATCGGGCGGGAAATTACCATTTCCGCCTTGCGCGAATGGATGGCCCATCTCGGCAAGAGCGCCAACGTCGCTGTTTCTACCCTGGGCAAAGTAAAAACGGCGGCACAGATGCTCGCAATCCCTTTCCTGCTGTACGATCATCCCCTGTTCGGCTTCATTCCCTGTCACTGGATTGGTTCCGTCGCCCTCTGGGTGGCATCCGCACTGACCTTGATCTCCATGGCTTACTACCTCCAGATGGCGCTCAAGGCGGGAGCCGTCACCCGCACTTGAGGCGCGCGCCCTAGTGTTCCTGGGTCGCACAAAGAATGTCGCTGTGCGCTTCGCTGCTGGCCGCCATCTTTTCAAGCCCCGCCATCACTTCCTGACTGGCGCTCTCCATCTTTTCCACATGACTGGTCACCAATGCATGCTGGCCTTCTTCATGGGCCGTCAGAGCACGAAGGGCATGATCGTGCACCCGGACGTGGGGCGCATCGATATCGCTGTAGCCTGGAAATTTAGAGAAATTCGCGCGTCCTTCCCCTTCGTAATACCATTTGCCCAGACGGCATTGGGTATGATTGGAAAACTGGTGGGACTTTTCATGGGAGATTCCGAGCAAGACCCGGTAAACCTGAAACTTGAAGGCCACATGATCGATCTTGGCCAGTTCACAGAAGGCGCGCAGGGCCGATGCGGCGATGGCTTTTTCCATGCTGCTGGAGATATCCAGGACAGAGCGCATGGTGCTGGCGGTTTCTTGACCCTCACGACTGTAGTCCACGGATTGTTGGGCTAACTGGGTCATCTGGGTGCGGCTGATGGAACTGTCGGAACGAATCTGTTCGACCAGACGAGAAATTTCTCCGGTGGCATTGGCCGTCCGCTCTGCCAACTTGCGCACCTCATCGGCAACCACCGCAAATCCGCGCCCCTGTTCGCCAGCCCGGGCGGCCTCGATGGCTGCATTCAGGGCCAGCAGGTTGGTTTGGTCGGCGACTTCCTTGATCAACTGGATGATCCGTATGATTTCCTGGGCTCGCCCATCGAGACGATCCACCTGCTCTGCTGTTTTCTGGGAGGCCGAGGACAGGGCGACCAAATTGGTGGAGATCCTTTCCACGGCGGAACGGCTGGTGATCGAGACGCCTTGGGCCTTGACCGCTTGTTCTTCCTCGCGACGCATGGATTCGGACAATCCCGCAAAACTGGTTTGAACATCCGCGATGGAGTGTCCGAAACTATCCAGGTGACGGAGCAGGGACTGGTTGAGCGCCAACTCCTGCACTTTGGATTGCAACTGACGCTCCTTGTCCGCCAGCATTCCTTGCAGACGTTCCACTTCCGACTGTTGTTGCTCCAACTGTTGCTCTAGCCCACGACGTTCACGGTGCCACGCCTCATCATTCTTTTTTTTGGAAAAAAACATGGATCCTCCAGATCATGATGTCATATGGGGGCCGCACGCCAGGCCCCACGGGTAATGTACCACTATTGACCGGGCCTGAGATCACTAAATATGAACGAGGATTTGACGCCAACTCGAGAGATGGTTAGAATGTCGATCTTTCGCGGGAGTAGCTCAGTTGGTAGAGCGCAACCTTGCCAAGGTTGAGGTCGCGAGTTCGAGACTCGTCTCCCGCTCCATTTTCATTCTTTCCCCAGGCGCGATAGCAAAGCGGTTATGCACTGGATTGCAAATCCATGTAGGTCGGTTCGACTCCGGCTCGCGCCTCCACATCATTCTTCACCTCATTTTTCCTGAGCCTCATTGATTTCCTCCAGGGTTTTTTCATAGAAAGAACGGTGGACCCCCCCCAGGGACAGAGCCCGGCTGACCGCTTCACGGGCGGCAGGAAGGTTTCCCATGGCGCGCCAGGTTTCCGCCAGATTGTTGAAAGCATCTCCTTCCAGGGGATGTGCCTGGGTGACTCTCTGGTAATCCTCCAGCGCTTCCGGGTAACGATGGGCCTGAAAAGCCAGTGCACCCAGTCCCATCCAGGCGCGGTAACTTTCCGGCCAGCGCGTCAGGGCGTTGTGATATCCCTGCGCGGCCAGGGCAGGGGCAAACTTTTCCAGGGGCGCAATCTGTGTCAGGTAGGTATCTTCTGTCGCGCTGGCGGGCAAGGCGCCCGCTGCGGTAATGACCAGAGCCCAATTTCCCCCCGGGCTCCAGGATTTCTCGAATTCAGAAAAAGTCTCAGACCGCCGTTCTTTCATTCCGGAGTGAAGCCACAGGGTTTGGGTGGGCAGGTCGTATCCGATGACCACGGCATAGTGCCAACTTCCCTCCAGTAATCCGATCTTCTGCAGGATCAGCACCGGGTGATCGTGGGCGATTTCCACCAATAGCGCGCTCAGGTTGGGCGGCAGAAGAAAGGGAATGAGGCCCTGCTGACGGGTTGCCCCGATCAGGTCCAGGGGCAGGGAGCCGTGCAGGTCGGGAGAGTACACATACGGAGCCAGTTCCTGGGGAGAAACCGGATGTCCCGCCCAGGAAAGGCTACTGGCCAATGCCGCCGGTCCGCACCAATCCTTGTCGTCCGAAAAAAAAGGTACCCGGGCAAGCATGACTGTGGGCGGGAGGGCCGAAGGCAACTCGGGAAGCGGGGGATGCGAGGCGCACCCGGCCAGCAGGAGGATCAGCGCCGCCCAGGCACCTGAACGGGTCAGCCGGCGCTGGAACGACTCAAACAATCAGAACGAGCAGGATCGCGACCAACAAGATGATGATGATGTCCGTGGTGGTCAAACTGGAGAAACTTCCCCCTGCCGGCATTTCCCGAATTTTATTGGCCAGACTCCGTGCTTCACTGTCACTGAGCAGAGAGAGACGCTGAGCCGTAATGATCGAACCCAGACCCAGTTCCTGGATCTTTTTCTGTACTTCGGCGCGGTCTACAAAGCGTTGCACAGCCTGACGGTCTTCATCGGGTGTCAGCGGTCGGGCCGCATCGGCGGGGGCGGGACTGGGGGTCGGGTTGAGCTGGGTGCTGGGAATGAGTTCGGCATGAGCAACCAGACTTCCACCCAGCAAGGTGAGGGAGCAGAAATTGACGATTACGGTACGAATCCATGGTTTCATGACACTCTCCTTTCAAGCAGACCAACCCATTGTAACCGACTCTCAAGGGGACGACAACAAGAGGACGGTCAATGGGGCAAGCCCCTCCAGGGTTGCCTGAATATGCCCGGAATCCTTGAGAAAATAGACCCCTGAATAACTCCCTGTGGTGATCCAGTGATGAGGTTCGATGGGGAGACCACGGTCACGACATTGGCGAAGAAAGGGTTGAAGGAGGGCGCGCGGGTCCCCCGCAGGGTTGCTGGCGGGGAATTTGGCCTGTTCGTGGCCTTCCACCAGGAGCGAGACACGCGGAGTCAGATAAGGGAAATCCGGATCGTAAGGTGCGGATTCGCCCAGAAAAAGTGCGCCATGGTTCTGGAGGTCGGCCAGTTTCCAAAATTCGGGGATATGGGGCCAATCCAGAAAACGACTGGAAACCACTTCGATGGCACAAGCCATTTCAAGGATACCCTCACGAAAAAATGTTTCTTCGGGCAGGAGTTTTTCCTCTTCGAGGACTTGCGGCGAAAGGCGGAAGGCCAGTTCCACCTCCAGGCCCCGGACAATCCGGGCGGGAGTGGACCAATGAGAACGGGCGGTTTTGAGCGCCGTGCACGGTAAGGGGGAACCCCATACCGCCCCCTCGGGATCGACACCTGCCTTCCAGGCGCCGATGGGTTCCTTCAGATGGGTCAGAATGGCTTCCTGCAGTTGGTAGGCATCGGCGATGCTGGTGGGACCATGCGCGGGCACGGGCAGACAGCGATGATCGATCCAGGCTCGGGCGAGGTCCCGGGAGAAGGAGTCCCATTCTTCGTGGCGTGGTGCATCGGTCATGGAGTCCTCGGCGTAGTCAGGGAGAGCTGGGGGAGAGAATAGGTCATGACTTGCCCCAGGGAAAGAACCGTGAAATCGGCACGGGGAATGTTTGCCTGCTGCAGGGCTTTATCGAGGTCCTGGGGCGGTTGATCGGGGTTTTCATCGCTCAGAGGGAAGGTTCCCCAATGGATCCCGATTGCGCGCTGGGCATGAACGTCGGAGAAGACCTTGACGGCTTCCGCCGGGTCCACATGAAAGGGGCGCAGGTACCAATGCGGTTGATAGGCCCCGATGGATATGGCGGCCAGATCGAAATAACCGTACTTGATCCCGATATCGCGGGTGTCTTCGGAATGTCCCAGATCACCGGAAAACCAGAAACGGAAATGGGGAAACAGCACGGCCCAGCTGCCCCATAGACTCTCATCCTTGTCGAACAGGCTGCGGGTAGCCCAATGTTGCACGGCATCGAAATGGAATTCGACCGGCCCTTGTCGCCCCGGCAGGGTGACGTGTTGGTCCCAGTTCAATTCCAGTACCCGTGAACCCGGGTCAGCCCCGGGGATGGGAACATTATCGAGAAACCAGGTTCGGTTGCCCAAAGGCAGCAGAAACCGGGGAGGGCCGCCACGCTGACGGGCCAGGGCACGCATACTGGGCAAATCCAGATGATCGTAATGGTTATGGGAAACCATCACCACGTCGATATGGGGCAAATCCACCAGGGAAATGCCAGGGAGTTGGTAACGTCTGGGACCGAGAGGCGGGAGGGGGCTGGCATAATCGGAAAAGATGGGATCGAACAGGATATTCAGTCCGTCCATCTGAAGCAGGAGGGTTGAATGACCAATCCAGGTGACTTGTGGGGCCAGTCCTGGGTGGGCCAGGGCCTGGAGATTGACAGGCACAGGCTGGGGCGGATGGTCGGAGGCATGATCCAGTTCGCGCCACCAGTGGGTGAGCAACCATTGAAAGAACCCGCTGCGCGGAGCCGGCATCGGGTAACGGTTCTGATATTCCAGGCCTGTCTTGAGCGCAGGACGGGAGGGGGTGTCGTTGACGATGGCGAGTTCATCCGGGTGTGCGAAAAGCGGGATCAAAACCAAACCAAGTCCACACAGGCCCATCCGGATCAGGTGAGGAAGTTTAGGCATAGTCGAAGTCCTTGGCATCAAAATGGCGAGTACGCCACCAGTAACTCAGGGAAAATCCTGGCCAGAGCGCGGTATTGCGTCCCGCAGGGTCCAGATACCAACTTTGGCATCCCTGCATCCAGAGTGTCTTTTTTGAACGTTGGTTCATCTCTTCCGTAAAGGTCGCATACGCCTGCGCACGCACCTTGAACTCATTTTTCCCCTGCGCCGCGACATGGGCCAGGGCCGACTGGATCCAGCGCGTCTGGCACTCGATCATGAACACGATGGAATTATGACCCAATCCGCTGAAGGGGCCCGTCAGCAGAAAAAAATTGGGGAATGAAGGCATCATCATCCCCAGGTAAGCGCTCCGTTGCGCCTTCCAGAAATCTTCCAGCGTGAGACCGTTTTCTCCCTTGAAAAGACGGGCCATGGGGTTATCCTGATACCGGAATCCAGTCGCCAGTACCAGGGCATCCAGGGCGTAGCGGGCACCGGTTTCGGTCACCAGGTGGGCGGCTTCGATGTGGTGAATGGGGTCTGTTTCGAGGGTGACATGGGGAAGTTCCAGGGTGGACCACCAGGTATCGGAGAGCAGGATGCGTTTGCACCCCATGGGGGTCCTGGGCATGATTTTCTGGCGCAGTTGGGGGTTGCTGACCTGATGGGCCAGGTCTCGCCGTACCCCTTTTTCGATCCGGCGCATCAGACCCGGCCAGAGGAAAGCCAGTCCCTTGAGTTCGCGGGTGAGATAGAGCCAGGCGCGGTATGCCCTGCGCAGACAAGGTAACTTTCCGAGAAGCCTGCGGGTGCCGGTGGCGTAAGGATGATCCTTGCGGGCCACGACCCAGGGTGCCGTGCGCTGAAAAATGACCAACTGCGCGGCCTCCGGTGCCAGTGCCGGCCCCACCTGAATGGCAGAGGCCCCCGTACCGATCAGGCCGACCCGCTGTCCTTTCAGATCCCGATCCCTGGGCCAACGGGCGGTATGCAGAAGCGGCCCCGCAAAATTTTCCAGGCCCGGCAAATCAGGCCAGGCCGGTTCGCTCAAAGGACCGACTCCCGCCACCAGAAAGCGGCAAGTCAATCGACTGCCATCGTCGAGTTCGACCTGCCAAAGTTGTTCCCGCGCCTGCCAGGCGGCAGATCTGACCCGTGACCGATAGCGTATTCGGGCACCCAGCGAGTGCGCCAGATGGGCCAGGTAGGCTTCAATCTCCGGCGCTTCCGCATATTTTCGTTGCCAGTCCCAGGGCGGGGCGCAAGAGAGAGAGTACAGGTGAGAGGGGACATCGCAGGCGCATCCGGGATAACGGTTGTCCCGCCAGGTTCCGCCGGGGGATTGTGCCTGCTCCAGCACGATGAAGTCTTCCTGTCCGTCATTCATGCGCTGAAGGGCAAGGGACAGTCCGGCAAAGCCCGTACCAATGATGATGAGCGGCCAATGTTCAAGGGAGGGCGAAGCGGTCATGAGTGAATCGGATTGGCGCACCATGGGAATTCATGCGATGATTACGGGGTTATACTACCTTCATTTGCCTGTTTGGGTGTAATTGACCGTAATGATTCAGGATCTGGCACCATTGAACAATAGTCAGTACGGGGACGGAAGCATACGCGTACTCAAGGGGTTGGAGCCCGTCAAGGAACGTCCCGGGATGTACACCCGGACTCAAGACCCCACCCACATCATTCAGGAGGTCATCGACAATTCGGCGGATGAGGCTCTGGGGGGGTATGCCCGTAAAATCGAGGTAACCCTCCATGAGGACGGTTCCGTCAGCGTTGAAGATGATGGTCGCGGCATTCCTTGCGGGATTCATCCGGATGAGGGAGAGCCTACGGTGCAGTTGGTGTTTACGCGATTGCACGCAGGGGGGAAATTCGACAAGAAATCGGGGCAGGGTGCTTACGCCTTTTCCGGGGGGTTGCACGGGGTCGGCGTATCCGTCACCAACGCCCTGTCAAGGCGTCTGGAGGTGACTGTCAAGCGGGAAGGCAAGGTTCATTTCATGACCTTCGGCGATGGGTTCGTCATCGAGCCCCTGGCGGTCCAGGGAACCTGCGGGGCGCGTAATACCGGAACCCGTGTGCGGGTTTGGCCGGACCCCCGTTACTTCGACGAACCGCAGATCAATCTGATCGAACTGGAGCGGGGACTACGCTCCAAGGCTGTATTGTTGCCCGGCGTCAGTGTACGGCTCAGGAAAGAAGGGGATGGACGTACCCTGGAACAGACCTGGCACTACCCAGGGGGGTTGGAACAATACCTGACCGAAAGGCTGGGTGAAGACCCTTTGCTGATCCCGGTTTTTACGGGCGATCGATTTTTCGGGGTCGAGGAGGGGGACAGTTTTGCGCCGGGAGAAGGCGCATCCTGGGCTTTTTCCTGGCACGAAACTCGGTCCCTGCAGGGAGAATCCTTTGTCAATCTGATTCCTACGCCGCTGGGTGGGACCCATGAGGCGGGTTTGCGCACCGGTCTTTTCGAAGCGCTCAAGTCTTTCATCGAACATCATGGTTTGCTGCCAAGGGGGGTGCGTTTGCAGTTGGAAGATGTCAGTGCCCGGCTTCAGTTCATTCTGTCGATCAGGATGCTGGACCCCCAGTTTCAAGGGCAAACCAAGGACAAACTGACCAGCCGGGAGGCCCTGAAGTTGGTATCCACTCTGGTGCGCGACCCCTTCGAACATTGGCTCAATCAGCATGTCGAGCATGGCAAGGCCCTGGCCGATCTGGTCATCCGCCAGGCCATGGCGCGCATGAAGTCTGGTCAGAAAATAGAGAAGCGCAAGAGCAGTGGGGTAGCCGTTTTACCTGGAAAACTGACAGATTGCGAGTCGGAACGGATCGATGAGCGAGAATTGTTTCTGGTGGAAGGGGATTCTGCCGGGGGGTCGGCCAAGATGGCGCGCAACAAGTTGACTCAGGCCATCCTGCCGTTGCGGGGCAAGGTTCTGAATAGTTTCGAAGTGGAACAGGGCCGTCTGTTTGCCAATACGGAAATTCACGACATTGCGGTGGCCCTGGGCATCGATCCCCACGGGCGTGGGGAACCGGTGGACCTGTCCCAACGGCGTTATGACCGAATCATCATCATGGCCGATGCGGATGTGGACGGAAGCCATATCAAGGTGCTCCTGTTGACCCTGTTTTTTACTCATTTTCCTGCCCTGGTCTCCGGCGGGCACATCTGCGTCGCCAATCCTCCCCTGTACCGACTGGACGTCGCGGCGCAGGGCAAGCGTCCGGCGCGCAAGCTTTACGCCCTTGACGAGGCGGAACTGGCGGGGTTGGAAGAACGACTCAAAACCGAGGGCGTGCGCCCAGGAGGATGGACCGTGGGACGATTCAAGGGGTTGGGGGAAATGAATCCTGAACAGTTGTGGGAAACGACCATGAATCCGGAAACCCGGCGAATCCTGACACTTTCCTTGACGGATGGGGAGTGGGAGGACACGCACCGGTTATTCAATCGCTTGATGGGCAAGGGAGAAGCCGCAGCGCGGCGGGAATGGATGGAGCGCCAGGAAGTGGCACTGGCAGTGGACATCTGATGGCGATGCTCCCTTCCCCGGATCAGCCTCCCCTGATCGGCGATCTCTTTGCCGGGTTGGAGGAACCCGTAGCCGACCCAATCCCGGTCCACTCCGGCGAGGACAAGACGGTGCCTTCCCTGGCGGACTTCGTCGAGCGCAGTTACCTTGAATATGCCATGAGCGTGGTCATGGGGCGGGCCTTGCCGGATGTCACGGATGGCCAGAAACCGGTCCAGCGCCGGATTCTCTTTGCCATGCACGAACTGGGCCTGTACCGTCCGGCCCGGCACGTCAAGTCCGCTCGCGTGGTGGGGGACGTGATCGGGAAATATCACCCCCATGGCGACAGTGCGGCTTATGAGGCACTGGTTCGCCAGGCGCAGGATTTTACGTTACGTTACCCGCTCATCGACGGACAGGGCAATTTCGGTAGCCGCGATGGTGACGGGGCAGCGGCCATGCGTTATACCGAATGTCGTCTGACCCCGCTGGCGGAATTGTTGCTGGGAGAAATTACTGAAGATACGGTGGATTTCGTTCCCAATTATGATGGTTCCTTTCAGGAACCTGCCCTGTTGCCCGCACGCCTTCCCATGGTGTTATTGAACGGTGCTTCAGGGATCGGCGTGGGAATGGCAACGGAGATCCCGTCCCATAACCTGACCGAAGTGGCTCAAGCCCTATTGGCGCTCCTGGAGAATCCGCAGTTGACGCTAGAGGAATTGATGTCCCTGATTCCAGGCCCGGACCTGCCGGGTGGGGGGCAGATCATTTCATCTTCCCGCGATATCCTCGAGGCCTACCGGACGGGGCGGGGAACTTTGCGCATGCGGGCGCGCTGGAACATTGAACCGCTGGCCCGGGGACAATGGCGCGTGGTCGTGACAGAACTTCCACACGGAGTATCGACCCGATCCGTGCTGGAAGATGTGGAAAAGTTGACCAATCCGCGCGTGCGCGAGGGCAAGAAGGCGCTTTCTCCCGAGCAGGCCCAACTCAAGGCCTTGTGGCTCAGTACGCTGGATTTGGTGCGCGACGAGTCGGACAAGAATGCGTCGGTTCGTCTGGTCTTCGAGCCCAAATCGAGCCGACAGGACCCCCAGGCATTTGTCAATCTCCTGTTGGCGCATACGCCATTGGAAACCAACCTGTCCCTCAATCTGGTGATGCTGGGGCGGGATGGACATCCGCGCCCCAAAGATCTCAAAACCATTCTCCAGGAATGGCTGGAGTACCGTTTCCACACGGTGGTTCGGCGTACTCGCTTCCGTCTGGAACGGGTCGAGCGACGCCTTCACATCCTGGAAGGTCGTCAACGTATTCTGCTGGATATCGATGCAGTCATCCGTCTGATCCGCGAATCCGATGACCCCAAGCACGACCTGATGATGGCTTACCACTTGAGCGCGCTACAGGCCGAAGATATCCTTGAGATCCGCCTGCGCCAGTTGGCTCGTCTGGAAGGCGTGCGCATCGATCAGGAAATCAGCCAACTGCGTGGCGAGCAGGAGGGGTTACGACATATTCTGTCAGGGAGAGAGGCTCAAGCCCGCCTGATCGCTCAGGAAATTCGTTCTGACCTGGCGACTTATGGAGATGCCCGAAGGACGCGCATCGAGGCTCAGGCGGCAGTGTCCCTGGATACCCCGGTGCTGGATGAACCGATAACGGTCACGCTGTCCCGCCAGGGCTGGATTCGTGCCCGCCAGGGGCATCACCTGGACAGGACACAGTTTTCTTACAAGGCAGGGGATGAGGCCTGGGTTGTTCTGGAAACCCGTTCCATTCATCCTCTTTTTATCCTGGATACCCAGGGCCGAGTCTATACCCTCAAGGGCGCGGATATTCCCGGGGGTCGGGGGGACGGGGTGCCGCTTTCCAGTTTGATCGATCTCCCGCAGGGGGCGCGAGTCGCCCAGGCTTTTCTGGCCTTGCCGGGAGATCAATGTCTGGTGGCGGGGTCGGGAGGAAACGGTTTCATGGTGGCGCAGGAGGATCTGGTGTCCCGGGTTCGGGGAGGGAAATCCTTTTTGTCGCTGGAAGACGGGGAAACCCCGCTCCTTCCCTTGCGTCGAAAGGCAGGGGAAACCCATGTTGCCGCCCTGTCTGCACGGGGGCGCCTCCTGTTGTTCCCGCTGGACGATCTGAAAACGCTCGCCCGTGGACGAGGTGTGATCTTGATGGCCCTGGAACGCGACGAGGCGCTGCGTGCCGTCACTCTGGTCGATCTCGCCCAGGGACTGGTCATTCAGGGAACGGGGCGGGGCGGGAAAGCCACCCAAGTAGTCATGAGTGCCCCCCAGTTGCAGCGGCATATTCTCATGCGCGCACGCAAGGGAATGCTGCTGGAATCAAAAATCAGCCCACTGGGGTTTGGTGTTCCCCTTGACCGGCCGGCTTGAATCCTCTGTCCGTGTAAAACAACGATTCAGGCTATAATCCGGAAAGAAGCCTGCCCATTTCAATGATGGCCAATTTCCCGAATAACTCTCTGTGAATAATCATTAAGGATCCCTATGGAAAACGATCAATTGCCCGGGACCTGCTTTGTCGTAGAAAACAGTCCCCGCATTCCGGAAAAATTGAATCGCCTGGAAGAGTTGGCCTACAATCTCTGGTACAGTTGGGATCGGTCCTGTCGTACGCTATTTGCCCGGATGCACCCCCGTCTCTGGGAACTGGTGGGATCCAACCCCATCCGTTTCCTGCGTCGGGTGGACGAATACCGGTTGAACGAAGCTGCCGAAGATCAGGCCTTCCTGAGTTCCTACTATCGTGTGCTCTCTGCCTACGATACCTACCACAACGAGTTGTTGCGCAAGCCGCACAAGTTGCCCCACGGGAATCTGGTGGCCTACTTCTGTGCCGAATTTGGATTTCACGAAAGTTTCCCGATCTATTCCGGAGGATTGGGGATTTTGGCGGGAGATCATTGCAAGGCGGCCAGCGATATGGGGCTGCCGTTCGTTGGCGTGGGGTTGTTGTATCGTCAGGGATACTTCACCCAGCACATCGATCGCAGCGGACGCCAACTGGCCCTCAATTTCGATTCCGATATCGACGAGTTGCCGGTTCATGCCGTCCTCGATGAAGAGGGAAATGAAGTACGAGTCAGCGTCACCATTGGCGTTCGTCCGGTCCAGGTCAAGGTGTGGTGGGCTCGGGTGGGGAACATCAAGATTTACCTGATGGATACGGATCTCCAGGAAAACCACCCCGATGACCGAGAAATTACCCACCGGCTCTATGGAGGGGATCGCAGGGTCAGGATCGAGCAGGAAATCATCCTGGGGGTGGGTGGCGCGCGGGCCCTCGAGAAAATGGGCCTTCAGCCGACGGTCTGGCACATCAACGAGGGGCATGCCGCATTCATGATCCTGGAACGGATCAGAGCGTTGATCAAACAAACCAATTATGATTTTTCCACGGCGATCGAAGCCGTTGCCAGCAACACCGTATTTACCACCCACACCCCCGTGCCTGCCGGACATGATCACTTTCCCCGCGACATGGTGTCCCATTACTTTGGACACATGTGTCCTGATCTGAATATTCCCCTGCATCAGTTGCTGGATCTGGGCAATGATCCGGGGGTAGGGCACAGCGACTTCAACATGACCGCACTGGCCGTGCGCGGGTCCCGTTTTCAAAACGGCGTTTCCCGGATCCACCGTGAGGTATCGGCGCGGATCTGTTCAGGGTTCTGGTCTGCGATTCCCCATCATGAAAACCCCATGGGGTATGTGACCAATGCCATTCATGTCCCCACCTTTCTGGCCCGGGAATGGGGCGAACTGTTTGATCGTTTCATCGGTGCGGAGTGGCGCGCCCGCCTGTCGGACCGCTCTTTCTGGAAGGGGGTTCAGGAAATCCCGGACCACCTGTACTGGAGCGTCCGTCAGTCGCTCAAGTCGCAGATGCTCCATGCCGTGCGCGAACGGATCGGTGCCCAGTATCAACGCAACCTGGGCGATGATGCGCACATGGAACGGCTGCTCAAATATGCCAATGTTCATGAGCCCAATGTCCTGACCATCGGTTTTGCCCGCCGTTTTGCCACCTACAAGCGTGCAGACCTGCTTTTTTCCGACTTGAACTGGTTGCGTCAGATTCTGCTGGATCCTGAACGCCCCGTCGTCTTTGTTTTTGCAGGCAAAGCGCATCCGGCGGATGAGCCCGGTCAAGGGATGATCCGGCGCATTCATGAGGTGGCTGGCATGCCCGAGTTCCAGGACAAGATTCTGCTCCTGGAAAACTACGACATGGGTCTGGCCCGTCGTTTGGTGGCTGGTGTGGATGTCTGGCTCAATACCCCCATTTATCCTCTGGAAGCAAGCGGGACTTCGGGCATGAAGGCGGGGGTCAACGGGACCATCAACCTGAGTGTCCTGGATGGCTGGTGGGGCGAAGGCTACGATGGGCATAACGGGTGGGCGATCCGTCCCGCGCCGGATTACCTGGACGAGACGCAACGCAACCGGGAAGACGCGCGTACGCTCTATGAAATCATTCAGGATCAGGTGGTTCCTCTTTACTACGACCGAGGCAAGTTTGGTTACTCTCCGGGCTGGGTGGCAAAATCCAAGGCCTCCATGGTCAGTATCCTGACTCATTTCAATACCGGGCGGATGCTGGACGAGTATCTGGATCATTTCTATGTGCCGGCCTCCGGACAGGGGAAACGTTTTACTGAAAATGATGCAGCGCTGGCGGGCGAGGTCGCTCACTGGAAGGAGAAAGTCCGTCATCACTGGGCCGGGGTGCGCATTCGACGGGTGGATACCCCCCTCAAACGGATCAAATTTGGCAGTGCCATGGACATTGAGGTGGTCGTGGATCTTCAGGGCCTCGAACCCAAGGACGTATGTGTCGAGTTGTTGCTCAACCGTTCCATCAGTCGCAGTGGCGTTCCCGTGCTTCCTCCTTTCCAATTTCAAAGCCGGGGGCCCCTGGGCGAGGGAACAGAACATCTCTTTACCCTGGAATTGCAACCCGGATTATGTGGACAACTGGACTACCGAATCCGCGTCTACCCTTACCACGAGAGTCTGACGCATTCCTTTGAATTGGGGCTGATGACCTGGTTGTGATCTTTCTCTTCTTCCGGGCGGTTCACGGCGCGGATAGAAGGGTCTGGTAAAGTGTCTGGTACTCCAGCGCCGCTTTGTTCCAGCGGAAGTCCCGTGCCATGGCGTGGTGCATCAGTTGGTTCCATACGTCTTTCTGGTGGAAACAGACCACGGCTTGACCAAGGGTCTCATGAAATTCATGGGGAACGGGGTTCTCAAAAAGAAAGCCCGTTCCTTCCACGGAGTGTCCTTGTGCCCGATAAGGCAGGATGGTATCCGCCAACCCCCCTGTGGCATGGGCCAAGGGCAGGGTTCCATAGGTCATGGCATACATCTGTGCCAGTCCACAGGGTTCAAAACGGGAGGGCATCAAAAACAGGTCCGACCCGGCAATGATTTCATGGGACCGCACTTCATTGAATCCCAGGACGACCCTCACCCGCTCGGGAGCGCGACTGCTCCAGTGGGCCAATTGCCTTTCTGTTTCGGGATCGCCGCTGCCCAATACGACGACTTGTACTTCTTCCGTGAGCCAGTCCTCCAGCGTATCGAGTACCAGGTCGATCCCCTTTTGCCAGGTCAAACGACACACCATTCCAATCAACAAGACGTCGGGAAGGACGGGTAGCCCCATTTTCTTTTGCAGATGTTTCTTGAGGCGTGCTTTTCCCTGGAGTTTTCGGGCCGTGTAATGGAACGGAAGGAAAACATCGGTTTCCGGGTTCCATAATTCGTCGATGCCATTCAGGATCCCGCTCAGGTCAGAAGCGCGTCGACGCAGCAATCCATCCATTCCGCACCCCATCTGTGGAGTCTGGATCTCCCGGGCATAACGCGGACTGACGGTGGTGATCTGATTCGCGTGTACGATCCCCGCCTTCAAAAAGGACAACTGACCATGAAATTCGAGGCTTTCCATGTTGAATTCGGAACTGGGCAAATGAAGGGATGAACACCAGTGGGCAGGAAAATTTCCCTGGAAGGCCAGGTTGTGGATGGTGAGTACCGAAGGTACCGGACAAGCCCAAAATTTCATCAGAGCCGGGGTCAGGGCAGTTTGCCAGTCATTGCAATGAACCAGCGCTGGGGCCCAGTTCAGGCGTGCCCCAGCCTGCTGAGCCAACCAGGCTCCGGCGGCGCAAAAGGCGCCAAAACGAGCGGGGTTATCCGGCCAGTCCTTCCCTTTCTCGTCCTGATAGGGTCCTCCCCCCGCACGTTCGAAAAGTTTCGGACAATCCAGAATCCAGAGCGTCAGTGCGGTATCGGGTAAGGTGGCCTCCAATAAACGTGCGGGCGCAGGAAGCAATCCATAAGGAAAGTCTTCCAGGATGCAGTGTATGTCTGTCAACTGTGCCTGCACCCCGACGTAACCGGGCAACAGGATGCGCACGCCGTGGCCCAGGGCGTGCAGGGCCAGGGGGAGCGAGCGGGATACGTCTGCCAGGCCTCCCGTCTTGATCAGGGGGTGTATTTCGGAAGTCAAGAAAAGGATATTCATGGTCAACCTCTGGATGGGCCAAACAGGGTATCCCGAATATGTCGGATCAAACCGCCGGTGGAACCGTCATGCACGGACATCGTTCCCTGTTCCGACAGTTCTGGTTCGATGGAACGTGCCAACTGTTTGCCCAATTCCACGCCCCACTGATCAAAGGTATTGATGTTCCAAAGGGTGCCCTGCACGAAGGTACGGTGTTCGTACAGCGCCAATAGGCCACCCAGCGTATGGGCCGTGAGTTCCTCGAAAAGGAGTGTATTACTGGGACGGTTGCCAGGGAAGACCTTATGGGGAAGCAAGGCTTCCAGGGCCTCTCCGGACATGCCTTGGGCAAGCAGTTCCTGACGCGCTTCTTCCTTGGTCTTGCCGCGCATGAGGGCTTCGCTTTGCGCCAGAACATTGGCGGTCAATACCCGGTGATGTGTCCCCAGAGGCGCACGGCTGCGCAAGGGAAGAAGAAAATCGGCCGGGATCAGGTGGGTGCCCTGATGCAATAACTGGTAGTAAGCGTGCTGTCCGTTGGTGCCTGCCCCCCCCCAAACCACTGCTCCGGTCGCATAATCCACCATTTCGCCGTCCTGAGTGGCGGATTTCCCCGTGCTTTCCATGCTGACTTGTTGAATATGCGCGACAAAACGTTCCAGCCCCTGATCATAGGGAAGAATGGCGTGGGTCTGGGCATCAAAGAAATTGATGTACCAGAGACCGATCAGTCCCATCAGAACGGGCAGGTTCCGGGCCAGTGGCGCGGTTCTGAAATGCTCGTCCATTTCATGAGCTCCTGCCAGCAACTCATTGAATTTATCCATTCCTATGCCCAATGCAATGGAAAGTCCGATGGCCGACCACAGCGAATAACGTCCGCCGACCCAGTCCCAGAATCCGAACATATGCTGAGGGTCGATGCCAAAGCGGCGGACCTCGGCCTCATTTGTCGAGAGGGCCACAAAATGTTGTGCGACATACCGCTCCTGTTGCGCGGTAGCCAGAAACCAACTCCGTGCCGAATGGGCATTGAGTAAGGTTTCCTGGGTGGTGAAGGTTTTGGAAGCCACCACGAAGAGGGTCTGGGCGGGGTTCAGGGACTTCAGTGTGTAGGCCAAATGTGCGCCGTCCACATTGGAGACATAATGAACCCGCGGTCCCGTACAATCGGCAGGAAGGGCGGCCATGACCGATGCCGGCCCCAGATCGGAGCCCCCAATGCCGATATTGACCACATCGGTGATGGGACGTCCGTCATAGCCGCGCCATTCCCCCGAACGAACCTGATTGACAAAGATCTCCATGCGTTTCAAAACCTGTTGTACTTCGGCGCGGATGTCTTGTCCCTGTACCTTCAAGGGTGGGGCATCCTGCCCCGCACGCAGGGCCACGTGAAGTACGGCCCGATGTTCTGTCCGGTTGATGAGATCGCCTGCAAACATTTTCTGGATGGCCTGCGGCAGATTGGCTTGTCGGGCCAGACTCAGGAGTAGATCCAGGGTCTCGGCGGTAATGAGATTCTTTGAGTAATCCAGAAAGAAGGGCCCGGCACTGGCACTGAACCGATCAAAGCGGGCCGGATCCTCGGCAAATAACTGGCGCAGGGTAAGGGGCGCAAGGGCTGCACGGTGCCTGGCCAAGGTTTGCCAAACAGGGCTATTCGTCAATGCGGACATTTCTTTCTCCTCGAAGCATGAAGGGAGGGACTCAATGGGCCTGTGGTTCAAGAATCAGGCCAGCCAGTGGGGGGAGCATCAGGGACAGGGATTGGGCGAATCCGTTCCAGGGAATGGGAGCCGTCCACAGCCGTCCCTGGTTGCCCAGATTTCCGCCGCCATAATGATGGGAATCGCTGTTCACGCATTCGCGCCAGACCCCCGCGCAAGGGGTACCCACGCGGTAATTGGGGCGGGGAACGGGCGTGAAGTTGAAAATGATCAGCAGCATTCGACCATCCCGTGCCTTGCGCAGAAAACTGAGGACCGATTGAGCATGATCATTGCAGTCCACCCACTCAAAGCCGGCAGGATCGAAATCCAGTTCGAACAACGCCGGGTGTTGGCGGTAGTAATGGTTGAGGTCACGACTTAAGCGCTGAATTCCTTGATGCTGGGGATATTCCAGCAATTTCCAGTCCAGTTCGTTCTTGGCCTGCCATTCCCCGCCCTGGGCGAACTCGTTGCCCATGAAGTTGAGTTTTTTACCGGGGGAACTCATTTGGTACAGGAACAGCAAACGCAAGTTGGCGAAACGCTGCCAGGAGTCCCCGGGCATTTTGTCCAGCAAGGATTTTTTGCCGTGCACGACCTCGTCATGAGAAAAAGGCAGAACGAAATTCTCTGAATAGGCATAGAGTTGTCCAAAGGTCAACACATTCTGATGGTGACGGCGGTAAACCGGGTCTTTGGAAAAATAACTCAGAGTATCGTTCATCCAGCCCATGTTCCATTTCATGGAGAACCCCAGTCCGCCGACGTAAACCGGACGGGAAACCATGGGCCAGGAGGTTGATTCCTCCGCCAGGGTGAGGGCCCCGGGAAACTGACCATGGACCATTTCATTCATCTCGCGCAGGAAAGCCAGGGCCTCCAGGTTTTCTCGGCCACCGTAGCGGTTGGGAATCCAGGCATCCGCGGCACGGGAATAATCCAGATAGAGCATGGAGGCGACGGCATCGACCCGCAAGCCATCAAAATGGAATTCTGACAACCAGAAATGGGCGTTGGCCAACAAAAACCCGCGCACTTCATTGCGCCCATAATTGAAGATGTAGGTTCCCCAATCCTGGTGTTCCCCCAGACGGGGGTCCTCGTGTTCGTAAAGGGCCGTGCCATCGAAGCGAGCCAAGGCAAAGTCATCCTTCGGAAAATGACCGGGGACCCAATCCAGCAATACGCCAATCCCGGCCTGATGGCATCGGTCGATGAAGTCACGCAGATCGTCCGGCGCACCAAACCGACGGGTAACGCCGAAATAACCGGTAGTCTGATAACCCCAGGATTCGTCCAGAGGATGTTCGCTGATAGGGAGCAGTTCAATGTGGGTATAACCCAACTCAAGAACATAGGGGATCAATTGGTCGGCAATTTGGGCAAAGGAATGAAAGTCCCGATCCCAGGGTTTTCGCCAGGAACCCAGGTGAATTTCATAGATATTCATGGGTGCGTGCAACCAGTCCTTTTCGGCCCGCTCCGCCATCCAGGCACTGTCGTTCCAGAGATGAGCGGAGGGTTCCGTCACCACGGCTGCCGTTCCCGGACGATGTTCGAACTGGAGTCCGCAGGGGTCGGTCTTGAGTTGCACAGTCCCGTGTTGACGGCTACGGATCTCGAATTTGTAGAGTGTTCCCGGCGCAAGGTCGGGCACGAACAATTCCCATACGCCATGGGGACTCCGCACACGCATGGGGTGGTGACGACCATCCCAGCGATTAAAGGGGCCGACCACACTTACGCGTTCAGCGTTGGGGGCCCAAACGGCGAAGCGAACGCCTGGCACGCCGTCCACAGTAACATGCCGGGCCCCCAGCATGTCATGCAACTGGAGAAGACGCCCTTCGCTGAAGAGGTACAGATCATGGTCGCTCAACTGGGGTGAAAAGGTGTAAGGATCCCAGGTTTCCATTTCGCTGCCATCCTCAAGACGCCGATAGCGTCCAGGGCGAGGAGGGCAGATCGATCCCTTCCAGCAAAAGAAGCCCTGGTCATGAACCCGGGGGGCGGATTCCCACTGATTTCCGGTCCATACCTCAACTGCCTGGGCATAGGGCAGGAATAGGCGCCAATGCCATTTGCCATGGCCGGAGGCATGAATTCCCAGAGGATGAAATGGGTCATGGTGGAGACCCTGCAAAATTTTTTGCAGGGCACTGTCGTTATAATGAGGAGCCATGATTCATCCCTGTCATTTTTTTACAAAGGATTCCATTATAATGGTCTGGAGTGCGCAACGATATTTCATTTCGTGATTGTTTTTTTTCTCAACAGGAGTTCGCATGAGCCCCCGTGATATTGCTTCTGAACGATTCATCAGCGTACTGACCAAGAACACCATGGCCCTCATTTTGGCAGGGGGGCGGGGTTCCCGCCTGAAGGACCTGACCAAGTGGCGAGCCAAGCCCTCCGTCCAGTTTGGGGGAAAGTTCCGAATCATCGATTTTCCCCTCTCCAATTGCCTCAATTCCGGGATCCGTCGTATCGGGGTCGTGACCCAGTACAAGGCCCATAGCCTGATCCAGCACATCCAGCATGGATGGAGTTTTCTGCGCGGCGAATTCAATGAATTCGTGGAACTGCTTCCGGCCCAGCAGCGCATGCAGGAGGAGTGGTACAAGGGGACCGCAGATGCGGTCTACCAGAATCTCGATATTCTGCGTGGACATGCGCCTCGCCACATCATCATTCTGGCCGGCGATCACATCTACAAGATGGACTATGGAAAGTTGCTGGCGGCTCATGTCAGCACGCAGGCGGACATGACCATTGCCTGTCTGACGGTACCCATCGAGGAAGCCTCGGCCTTTGGTGTCATGACGGTCAATACCGAAGGAAGGATCGTGGCCTTCGATGAAAAACCCGAGCATCCCAGTTCCCTGCCGGGGGATCCCAGTCGGGCCTTGGCCAGCATGGGGATCTATGTGTTCAGTGCCGATTTCCTCATGGACCAGTTGATCCGCGATGCAGAGGACAGCACTTCCACCCACGATTTTGGCCATGATCTGATTCCCTGGCTGGTCCCTCGCCACCGCGTCTTTGCCCAACCCTTCGAAGAAAGTTGCGTGTGCGAACCGGACACTGCCCCCTACTGGCGTGACGTAGGGACGGTGGATGCTTATTGGGATGCCAACATGGAAATGACCAAGGTCGTTCCCGACCTCAACCTCTATGACAGGAACTGGCCAATCTGGACCTATCAGGAGCAATTGCCCCCTGCCAAGTTCGTGTTTGATGAGGACGGGCGACGGGGGTACGCCGTGGATTCACTGATTTCCGGTGGAAACATCATCAGCGGGGGCGTGGTACGTCGCTCCGTACTGTTTTCTGATGTTCACGTCAATGCCAATGCCCTGGTGGAAGATGCCGTGATCCTGCCGAATGTTCGGATAGGCAAGGACGCACGGTTGAAACGGGTCGTGGTCGATCGTGGCTGCATCATCCCCGAAGGGTTGGTGGCTGGCGTGGATCCGCTGCAAGATCGGGAGCGTTTTTATGTTTCGGAAAACGGGATCACGCTCATCACCGCCGAAATGCTCAACCAACGCAATTATCACCCCGGCTGATTTTGTCCATGACTGAAGAAACGCGTACCCTGAAACTCATCCTGTGCTGGCACATGCACCAACCGGATTATCGCAACGCTCTGACCCGGGAATTTGAACTGCCCTGGACCTATCTGCATGCCCTGAAAGATTATACGGACATGGCGGCTCACCTGGAGCGCTACCCGAATCTGCCGGTAGTGGTGAACCTGGTTCCGTCTCTGATGGATCAGTTGGTAGATTATGCAGAACAATTTCATTCGGGGACTTGGCGTGACCCCCTCCTGCGCTGGTTGGTCACCCCTTCGCTGGAAGATCTCTCAATGGCAGAACGCCATGCTCTGATCGGCACTTGCCTGCGTTGCCATGCCCCCAAGATGATCGATCCCTTTCCGGGTTATGCCCGATTGCGCGACTGTATCCAACGCTTCCAGAAAGATGGTGTAGAGCCCGCAACCTACGTTTCTGGACAGTTTCTGGCAGACCTGCTGGTTTGGTACCACCTTGCCTGGACGGGGGAAAGTCTGCGCAAGACGGTTCCACTCCTGGGGCGCCTGATGGCGCAGGGGGAGGGTTATACCCTGGCGGATCGGCAAGCCCTGAATGCGTTGGTCGGCGAAACACTGAGTTCGATTTTGCTGCGCTATCGAGCACTTCAACAGTCAGGACAAGTGGAACTGTCCACGACCCCCAATACCCACCCCATCCTTCCTCTCCTTCTGGACTTTGCCACAGCGCGGGAAGCCGTGCCTCATTTGGCCTTGCCCCGACATTCTCGTTATCCGGGAGGAGAAAACCGGGCTGTCGATCATATCCGGAAAGCGTTCGATGCCTATCAGGGACAGTTTGACCAGAATCCGGTCGGATTCTGGCCGGGAGAAGGAGCCCTGTCTACCGCCACTCTGGAGATGTTTGCCATGCAGGGTCTCGCCTGGACCGCCAGCAGTGAAAACGTTCTGGCCAAGACCCTGCGTTTATCCTGGGGACAGGAAACCCTGCCTAAAGAACAGTGGCTTTATCGACCCTATCTGTTCAAAACCGAAGGCCATGAGTTGCGGGTTTTTTTCCGGGATGACCAACTTTCGGATCGAATCGGATTTGAGTATGCACAATGGGATGGTAAAAATGCGGCCGAGGACTTCATTCGCCAACTGGAAATGATTCTGGAATCCACGCCCGAAGATCAGGATCCCGTGGTCACGGTCATTCTGGATGGGGAAAACGCCTGGGAATACTACCCTTACAACGGTTACTATTTTCTTGATTACCTCTATCAAGCGCTGGATTCTCACCCTGTGATACGCCCCGTCACCTTTTCTGCCCTGTGCCAGCAGCCTGATGAAATGGACTTGCCTGTCCTAAAGCAAGTAGTGGCGGGCAGTTGGGTTTACGGATCCCTGACCACGTGGATGGGTAATCACGACAAGAATGTGGCCTGGGACTTGCTGGTAGAGGCCAAAATGGCCTGTGATCGCGTGCTTCCCACCCTGTCTCCCGGGCAACAAGATCAAGTCACCCGTCAACTGGCTGTCTGCGAAGGGTCGGATTGGTTCTGGTGGTTTGGGGATTACAACTCGGCTGAGAGTGTTCAATTATTTGACCGCCTTTATCGCCTGAATTTGACGACCCTCTATCAACTCCTTTCCCTCGATCCACCTCGTATCCTGTCCCTTCCCTTCAGTCGGGGAAGTCGTGGCCAGGAAGCGGGAGGAGCCATGCGCCGTAATATCCATCCCTGAACGAGTCCGTCATGCCCAAAAAAATTGCTTTTCTGATGGGGGTCCACGCGCATCAACCTGTGGGCAATTTCCCTTCCGTCCTTGCCGATGCCCATCAGCGTTGTTATGGCCCTTTTTTGCGTTTGATGGCCCGCTTTCCGGAATTTCCCTTTGCCCTCCACGTCAGCGGTTGGTTGCTGGACCAATGGTTGGACCATGATCCGGAAGATATGGAATTGCTCAAAATCATGGTAAGGCGTGGGCAGGCAGAACTCTTTACGGCAGGTTATGCCGAGCCGGTGCTGGCCGCCATTCCCGAAGCGGATCGACGGGGTCAGGTGCAATTCCTGTCCCAACGGATTCACGATTGTTTCGGGGTGAAACCCGGTGGTTCCTGGCTCACCGAACGGGTCTGGGAATCTTCTGTGGTATCCGCGCTGCACCAGAGCGGGGTGCGTTACGTCACGGTGGACGACTATCATTTTCTTTGTGCCGGTGTGCCCGCAGAGCGCCTGAATGGCTATTTCACCACGGAAGAGGGCGGAGAGAGACTCGATATATTTCCCATTGCCGAGGGACTGCGCTACCGTATTCCCTTCACACAGGCCAACGAAGTCGTCAGTTATCTGGAGGGCATGGCGCGGGACGATCGAATGGAAGCTGCGATCTATTTCGATGACATCGAAAAATTTGGCATCTGGCCGGAAACCTATGAATGGGTCTATGAAAAGGGATGGCTGGAACAGTTCATCCAGGGAGTTCTCAATTCCCCCTTCATCGAACCCATGACCTATGCGCGCTACCATGCCCAGAATGCAACCCGGGGGCCGGTCTATCTGCCTACCACTTCGTATATCGAAATGAATGAGTGGACCCTGCCCGCCCAGGCCGGAGAACACTATGCCCATCTGGTGGAACGGGCGCGGAATGAGCAGACTTATGGTCAGGATCGGCCATTTTTGCGTGGCGGGATCTGGCGAAATTTCATGATGCGTTATCCAGAAGCCAATCATCTGCACAAACGGATGCTGGGCCTGTCCGCGCGCTTCCAAGCCCTGCCTGCGCTACAGCAAACTGCTGAGCGCCGTCGTCTGCTGTACGAAACCCAGGCCAATGATGCCTACTGGCATGGCTTGTTCGGGGGACTTTATCTTCCGCATTTGCGGCGCGCCCTGTATCACGCCCTGTTACAACTGGAGGCCGATCTCGACCGGCATCATCCGCGCCCCGCGTTGGCGCGCTACGATCTGGACCTGGATGGTCATGAGGAAATCGTTCTCCAGAATGGGCAGATTCAAGCGATCATCGCCGGCAATGGGCCGGCCCATGTACTGGAACTGGACGTCTATGAACTGGCCCATAATTTTGCCGATACGCTGACCCGTCAGCGGGAGCATTATCATGCCAAAGTTCTGACTCAACCCGATGTATCCTCTTCCACTGGCCTCAGTAACCCTCACGAAAGGGTCCAGTTCAAACATCCTCTGAGTGCCGGGGATTTGGTCTTCGATTCGACCCGGCGCGCGCTGTTCACCGATTACGCACGAAGGGATGGAGAACGATGCTTGCTCGAATATGATGAGATCCGGGCGGATGAAACAGACTCAGGTGTGAAATTTCTGGGCCGGACGCAGGGGGCTCGTAAAGAGATTTCCCTGCTGGCGCAGGCCCTGCTGGTCCGTTATGAGCATCCAGACCCTGTCTTCTGGTCAACGCTGGAGATTGAACTCAATCTGGTCATGCCCAGTTGCGATGGTCCGGCAGGTCGTTTTGAATTCAATGGAGAAATTCCCGGGGGGTTTGGCCAGGATATCGAACTCAACGGAGTGACCCAGTTGGTTCTGCGCGATGAGGTCCTGGGAGGAGGGGTGACCGTGGGGTGCAACATGCCCTGTCGGGTTACTTCTCGTCCCTGCCATAGTGTTTCCCAGTCGGAAGCCGGTTTCGAGAAAATCATGCAGGCCGTGACATTGATCTTTACCGATTTTTCTGCGCCCGTCCAGAACCTGCTGATGACCCTGACGGCCTGGCCAACCTCATGAAACGTGCCGATTTCTCAGAACATTCCGAGGCCGAAGAGCAGGGTTGCGCTGCCCAGTCCCAATAATTTCAGAAAAATTCCCCAATTGCGCGCGCGGTTTCCAAAAACCAGGGTATATCCGCCTTCCAGCATGATATTGCTGCCGGCCGCCATGATCAACGCGCCCGCACTCTGCGCGAGGGACAGATCATGACGGGAATTGTTGAGCAACGACATGATGAATGGGTTGATATCGGTAAAACCGATCACCAGAGCCAGGATCTCTATTCCGCCCGAGCCAAAATCCTGCAGGATGAAGTGGGTCAAGGCAGTCATGAGCACGAATAGAAAAGCAAAAAGCAATGCGGTACGCAGGGCCAGAGGATTGCTGTTGGTCACGTTGTCTACGGTATCGGGCAGCTTTTTGTCTGTTTTACGCTGGCTGAGCCAGGCAAGACCCAGGGCAATCATGCCTCCGCCCAGAAGGGGCAAGGCACAGTAACGAAGCAGCATGGGCGCCATCAATAGGACCAGCAGTAACAGTCGGACGTACATCATGCCCACAGCACCCAGAATGCCGCCATGGATCCGGGCGAGAGAAGCGGAAGGAGGGGCCGAGGCCCGAGCCAAAACCACAATGGTGGCTGTGCTGGAGTAGATACCCCCGAGTAGTCCGGTCACCAGATAGCCGCTTCCCTTGAACACATAGCGACGCAACAGGTAACCGGCATAGGAAATGGCGGAAATCACGACGACCGCCATCCATACCGAAAAGGGGGTGAGGGGCAAGTTCTTGAACGGATATTCCTTGGGCAGGAGCGGGAGGATCACTGCGGAGAGCAGCAGGAACTTGGATAAGGTCAGCAATTCCAGGCGATCCATGGTCGCAATCAGGTGATGGGTCAAGGGGCGCGCGCCCAGGACCAGGACCACGGTGACAAAAAGCAGGATCAGGAACCAGAGCGGAAACAGTTGAGCGCTCGGCCCATAGGTATAGACCAGCATGCCGATCAGGAATTGGTGGATGCCTTTCTGACCCGCCTGCAATTTATGGTGGTAGAACTGCACGAATAACGCAATCAGAAACAACATGCCACCGAGATAAAGCAGACCGGCCGGGTTCAGAGTGTAGAGAAGAAATCCCAGTGCCGCGATAAAGGCATAGGTGCGGGATGACCCCATGGCCAGCGGATGTTCCAGATGACGGGTGAGAAGGTATTCTCGGAATTCCAGTCCGGTTAAAAACCCCAGACAGACCACCAGCAGAAAATGGGTGCCGAGTTGGGAGGACAATTCCAGAAGGAACAGATGAAGTTGGGACATGACCTGAAATGACAACCGTTGAAAATCTGTTAAAATGCTAATTAGTGAACATTGACAAATCGTAAAACCACCCTACTAACCAGCCAATTCATCCGCCATGGGCAGACCGCCGCGTCAACTTCCCTCCCCAAGCCCGTCCAGCGCCACGCTTCCTGCTGCCGAGGATACGCTGGAGGCCGTGACCCACATCATGGCTCCAATGATACGCTTGCTCCTGTCCTGCGGGGTGGATTACGTACGTTTTGCTGCCGTGCTCAAGCAGACCTTCATCGAACAGGCTCAAAGCGAACTCGAGGAAGCCCATTGCAAGGATACCGATTCAGCCCTGAGTTTGTTGAGCGGGGTTCATCGCAAGGATGTGCGCTATTGGCGCGAAAATGGCATGGGGGATCGGATTGCGCGAAAGGTTTCCTTGAGTAGCCAGGTATTCTCTCACTGGATACAAAACCCACTCTATCGCGATCGCTTCAAAAATCCCAAACCCCTGTTGCGTATCGGGGATGAAATCTCCTTTGAGACGCTGGTGCGTCAGATTACTCAAGATGTTCATCCCTACACGGTGCTTTCTGAATTGGTTCGTCTGGGATTGGTGACCATCAGGAAAAAACAGGGGCAAGACTGGGTCATTCCTTCTCCACGGGGGTTTGTGCCTCCAGCGGGTTCTACCGAACTCATGGAACTATTTTCCGGCAATCTGGGAGACCATGTATCCGCCGCCGTCAGCAACATCAAAGGTCATGGGCCCCGTCTTGAACAAAGTGTCTTCGTCAGCGGATTGACTCCAGAATCTGCGGCCAAACTTGCCCAACTGTCTCAGAAACTCTGGTCTCAGGTGCGTAGCGAAATGATCCGCGAAAGCAGTCTGCTCTACGAGCAAGATCGAAACGATCCGCAGGCCTCGTGCCGAATTCGTTTTGGATCCTATTTCTGGGACGCCCCTCTGTCGGAGTCACCTGATGTTCAAAGGGGTGAAACTCCAGACAATGCCCCTTCCCGGTGAGTCCTTCCATGTCTTCTTCCCATTTCCGGGGCCGCCTGAAAGCCTTGAGTAATGCGCTGGGCAGGGTGGGACCGCTCTTGTTGATTCCCATCCTGACTTCCTGTGGCGGTGGGACACAGTTGGCGGGCGGGGTAGGGACGGGAGGAACCGGCGTGGTTGCCGGAACGGTCACGGGGTTTGGCAGTCTGGTGATGGATGGAATTGCCTACAATAGTGCTACCCCCCGATACGACGCAGAGTCAACGACCCAACCCAGTGCCCCTGTCACTGCCATGAAAGTCCCCCTGGGTGGACAACTGAACATTCAGACCGATACCCAGGGAAACCCAACTTCCGTATGGATCAACCCGGCGCTGGTTGGGGTGGTGACGAGCGTCAATCCGACGGCAGGCACTTTGGTCGTCAACGGCATGGAGGTCGTCGTGAATTCCACGACACCCTCCTTGCCGGACACCTTTTTTATCGGCTATTCGGGCATGGCTGCCATACAACCCAACGATCTGGTGCAGGTACACGGTGTTCCAGGCATGACTTCCTCCGGAACCCCATTTATTCAGGCCACCCTGATCAAGTTGATGCCCAGTTCTCTTCCCATTACCAGGGTCAGCGGTGTTTTGGCCCAATGGAACCCCTCCCAGAGCACTTTCACGGTCAATGGAATTCCTTTTTCTTTCAATGCCGGCACCCGGTTTATCAGCCTGTTTTCAAATCAAGCGCTGACTCCAGGAACGCTCAAGAATGGACAATGGGTCAACATCTGGAGTCAAACCCCCTCCGGAACCACGCCGCTGGTCGCCGGATCGGTCCAGGTCAGCACACTCTTGCCGGGTACGAGTGGCAGCATCACGCTGTCCGGCCTGGTTTCGGCTGTGCAGGGAAACCAGTTTCAAGTGGATGGAATTCTCGTCAATGGTGCCAATCAGGGAGGAGTGACGGCAGGCCAGTACGTCACGCTCAAGGGGATCATCGATTCCGCGACGGGTGAGGTTTCCGTGCGGACACTGACTCCTTATGTCCAGACTCCCGCCACCGTGTCCGGAACCATCAGTGAATTTGTTTCAACGGGAAATTTCGTCATCCGGGGGACTCCGATCATCACGAACGGTGGCACGGTACTCACTTATGCCAATGGCACTACCGCCTCGTTATCTGCGCTGCAAAAAAATGGCTATGTCGCGGTGCAGGGGAGTCTTCAGGGGAACGTGGTCCTGGCGACTTCCATTACGGTTTATCCCAGCCCACCCGCCGATGAGGTGGTGGACTATCTGGGGAAGGTCAGCCAATATAACCCTTCCCAGGGAACCTTCACACTCACTCCCCTCAGCGGTCTTTCACAGCAGGTGACCCTGTCGGCCGTCGCTTCCTTCAGCAATGGGACTGTCGCCAATCTGGTCAATGGTGCCCTTGTAGAAGTGGAAGCCACGGCTGTTTCTCCCCAGGCCCTATCGGCTTATGGAGTCAGTTTCTGGAATATCACGAACCCCAATCTTTCCTCAGGTACCATCGAAATCAGCGGGGTCGTGTACAACTATTCCCCGGGAAATGGTTTCAACCTGAATGGTCTTCCCCTGATCCTCGGAAATGGGGTTTCTCTGCCCTCAGGATTTGGTAATGGGGATAACGTCGACGTGCTGATGACACCCTCCGGCAGTCAGTACCAGGTGAATGCCGTCGCTCAGGATGATTCAGATTGATGAAGTTCCATGGGCCTGGGGCTTGTCACGTCTCTGGGTTCCTGATAGAATTCTGGTCTTGATTGTTCCCTGATAGCTCAGTCGGTAGAGCGACGGACTGTTAATCCGCAGGTCCCAGGTTCGAGCCCTGGTCGGGGAGCCACAAACACATTGAAAATAAAGCATTTTTCAATTCAAAAGTAACTTTCGTTAGGCCAATTCAAAAGTTTTATGCCAATCCAGTGGCACCGTTTTGGCTCCGTTTTTCTCTTTCGAATGTTTTTTTGCTCCTTTTTGCTGGCACCGTTTTGGCTCCGAGTGCGCAATTAACGACCAATTGTACTTTGACGGCCACGACAATCTGATCTCAACAGGGGCGATGATATTGACATTGTCTGGTTTGGCGAATGACCTTTCCCTACTTCAATCACTGAACAGATCTCGGACGCGAGTAAAGGGCGAGCCAGTTTCTGCGGCCCATCTTACCTTGCGATCAAGTACATGGTTGAGTGGGATTTCCCGGTTCAAAGTTTCAAAGAGATCGTAGCCGTCCATGCAGATGACGCGTTTGCCTCTGCCAAAGGCCGCTTAGCCCGTCATCGCGCTGACGAATAGACCGCGCGTCCAAGCAGCCTTTTGCTCAATCTTGCCGTGAAAGGTATGGATTTCGGCGACCGCCCGTTGCTTGGCCCTGACATTTCGCTTCGACGAGGTATGTTCGCGGGCAAAGTCTATCTTAGCGGTCGTTTTAAGGGAGTAATTTGCGACATTCCAGAAGAAATTTATGGTTCATTTGAAAACGAAATGAGTTAAAATTCTTTGTAAATTTTTGATTGAAACGACTCGGGTAAAATTTAAAGTCCATTGGCTCTAAAAAATTCATTTAAATCAATGTTCTATGTTAATTATCTAGGATAAATATTGCTTTTCAATTCTTACCAATTTCTGTTTCTTTTTCTCCCGATCACTATCCTTGGATTTTTCCAGATCGGTCGATATAGTCGGTCAATTTCATCGTTGTGGCTATTTTCGGCTTCGCTATTTTTCTACGGTTGGTGGAATCCGGCGTATGTCAGCCTGTTACTTGCGTCTATTTGCTTCAATTACGGGGTAGGGAAGGCTCTCTCTAGGGAACAAGCGAGAAACCATCTCCGGCGTGCCTGGTGGATTCTCGCTTGCGGTATAACCGCCGATTTATGTCTCCTTGGATATTACAAGTACGCCAACTTCTTCATTACCAATGTCAGCGGACTATTGAACAGTAATTGGCATATCGATCCAGTCATCTTACCACTAGGAATATCATTCTTTACATTTACCCAAATCGCTTTTTTGGTGGACGCTTATCGGGGTGATGTAAAAGAATCAAATTTTATCCATTACGGACTATTTGTAACATATTTCCCTCATCTAATTGCAGGACCAGTTCTTCATCACAAGGAAATGATGCCTCAGTTCGCTCACCCTATTACTTATCGCCCTCATTGGGAGAACTTTTCGGTTGGATTGACATTATTTACAATTGGGCTATTCAAGAAAGTAATATTAGCTGATGGAATTGCCCCTTACGCTAATCTCGTTTTCAATGCTGCTGATCATGGAACTCAAATTTTGTTTACTGAGGCATGGGGGGGAGCGCTAGCATATACATTCCAGTTATATTTTGATTTTTCTGGTTATACCGATATGGCGCTCGGAATTTCTTGCTTATTTGGTGTGAAATTACCCATCAATTTTGACTCTCCATACAAATCCGTCAACATTATTGATTTCTGGCGACGCTGGCATATTACGCTTTCAAGATTCCTACGCGATTATTTGTATTTTCCTCTTGGTGGAAATCGCAAAGGTCCCTTTCGAAGGTATGCAAATCTTATGGCAACTATGGTGCTTGGGGGGCTCTGGCACGGCGCAGGATGGACATTTATCATATGGGGAACATTGCATGGCTTCTATCTGATCAGTAAGTATCCCCCGGCAAAGCCGGGGGCTTTAAGTTTGTGAGCCGCTCAAAGCGGCTGGTCGGTGGCGCTAACGCGCCCCGATTTCTTGTACCACCTCTCGGTGGCACGCTTCCATCACCACAAGCGCAGTTGATCTAACCGCTGATCTTCGTGCTCCTGATTCCGGATATATTCCCGAATCACCTGCTCGTCTCGGCCAACCGTGGACACAAAGTACCCTCGCGCCCAAAAGTGCTGGCCTACATAGTTCTGCTTGCGCTCACCATACACCCTCGCCAAGTGAATGGCACTCTTCCCCTTGATGTACCCAACCACCTGCGACACCGCATACTTCGGCGGTATCGACAGCAACATGTGCACATGATCCACCATCAGATGACCTTCCTCCACCCGGCTTTCCTTCTGCTGTGCCAACT
>JAKABO010000024.1 GCA_021796835.1 Pseudomonadota bacterium
ACCATGACTCATAACGCTCCATTTCTTTGTTCTTTGTTCTTTGTTCTTTGTTCTTTGTTCTTTGTTCTTTGTTCTTTGTTCTTTGTTCTTTGTTCTTTGTTCTTTGTTCTTTGTTCTTTGTCGCCCGCCGAGGCCGGTTTTTAGAATGGGCGGTTACTGTCCATATGTCCTGAAACCAGCACGCCAAATAGAGCGCTACTGCCGCCAATGTCCGGGTTGGTCTGACTGGCGCGAAGTTCGGGAAAGGTCGTGTGCGCTTCGGAAAACCAGATCAAACTCGAACGAATACGGTTGGCGAAAAAATGTATTACCTTGCCTGGATTGAAAGTCATGATGACACCTCGCACAAATGCGTCCGCCATCGTGGACGGACAAGCAATGCGTTGATCGAAAATGCCGTGCAAAGGACCGGGCAGGCCAAGACCACAGACCGTGTAACGGAGCGCGGTCAAACTGCGGCGATACCGGAAAGGCACGACGGATTACTTGCGACCGTGAGGAGGTGCTCAGAGCAACCCGTGTTAACGGGTAAGAGGAAAATGCTGCTGGCGCACCGTCCCGCTGAATCAGCGGAACGGCGGCGGGAGTCTCAAAGACAGTGCCTAGGCTTTCGCTGATTCAACTGACGCGATCAAGATACTAGAACAACTGTCCAAGATGCCTCCCTGGAGAATGAGATGCGCGCACTATATAACTTTCCTTTGCCAAAGTCAACAATTGCCTGTCTTGTATGAAAATTGAAAAATCCTATCTGCCCATGAAGGGGAAGACTACCATTTGAGAGGCTTTTTTCTTGGGAACATTCTCTTCAAAATGTCGTCCTTGAGGATGTAGTGGTGAACCAGCGCTGCTGCGGCATGAAGGCCAGCCAAGACAATGATGCTCCAGGCTGCAACATTGTGAAGATCTCCGAAAGTGTGGTCCAGTGCCCGGTTTTTGACGGTTGCAAACTGGATGGTAAAAAGCCCAAAGAACAAGAAAGACTCTGCCTGTGCCCACCGGAGCAGAAACCCCAGGATGACTTGCGCGACCAGCAAGAGGTAAAGGGTGTGGTGCACGGCCTTCGCGGCCAATGAGGCTATAGGCAGGTGTTTTCCACGGGTGGCACGCCAGGCGATACGGACCACAATAACCACGGCCAGCAAAATTCCAATGGAGATATGAAGGGACTGCAATTCCTTCCTGGCTGGACTACCGTGCTTGAGAAAACTCCAGGTTTCTGCCATGGCGAATAACGCAATAACCAGCACGGCCGTCAGCCAGTGCAGGATGATGGTGGTACGGTCGTAACCAGCGTCTTGAATCAAGTCATTATCTGTCGTCATCGATTACCCTAAAAATACGAAAAAATCGCACCCCAAGTTCGTCAGGCCGGAATCACGTCCTTCTATTTATTGGGCCGCACCCCCAAGTTTACCGTTTTTTTTGGCGAGATACTGTTGGTGTTTGCCTCCGTAGAAGTCGCGCTGATCTGGCCAACTGAGTGATTTGATGGTTTTGTTTTCAGGTTGGATGATGGGTTGGCGGCTTGATCATGGCGAGACGTGTCCAGACCGCCAATCATGATTGCCCTCTGTCTGTAGTTACATGTCCGTTGGCTTTGGCTGTCTGCAGCAGCGAGTAGATTGCCGCATTGGCGGGCGCCTCTTCTAGTAGGGTGTCGCTGATCCCCCTCGCTGTACTTCTTGGAATACATGATTACAGCAACTCTATTGCAAATGATTTCTGATGCTGAGATGATGCCGGAATTGACTGGTGGCAAGGGCTGAATGATTCACGGCGAAAGTTTGAAGGTTGTTTGATAGCGATGCACTCTTTCTGTTTTTCAAACTAATTGAGGTTGTCGTCCAGGATTTTTGTTAACTTCAAATGTGTGGGCGCACACAAAGGAGGTTTTTGCTCATGGATGCGATACTTTCAACAAGCCGGAGTGTGTCTTTCGTCCGCCAATTTATCGGATGCGCACTTCTGCTCGCCACCGTCCCATTAATTGGCCAATGTACATATTCCACGGAACTTGGACGCTCAGTCCACCTGAAACCGGACGGCTGTTCCACGGCAAAGCGAACAGTCGGAACATAGCGACGCACGGTTTTTGGTTGTTTATCCAAAAGGAGCATAATGTCTGGCCAGAGCGTCGTCGGACAGGCGCTTTTCAACGAAGGGAGAAAAGCGCCACGTGGTGGTGAGCGTGATTGATCCTGCGGCCTTTGGCGACCATTTCAGTGTTGGTGGCTTCAACTTCGGCACAAATAATGGCGCAATTGCCAGACAACGAATTGCGCACGTCTATTTTCATTTAATTCCCCGGCGGCCAGGTGAGGATGAACCAACTTACTCCAGTACCATGCGTACGGCGCATTCGCGAACTTCGGGGGAAAACCGGTTTGATTTTTTCATGGCTCCATTCTCTCAAATGTTGGGGCCTCCTCAAAACCCGGGGTGATTCAATCCAGGATTGACCATAACCCCGGATTTTGCATCAGTTAATTAAGCCCCTCACCCACACAGGTGACCTGCATGGAAGCCACCAACCATCTGTTAAATCAGCAATTTGTGACCGCCCCACTCAAGCCGCGTCCGCTTGATTGCCACAAAGGCATGTTAGGCAGCGTTGGCATTATCGGCGGCGCTTCGACCATGATCGGCGCTGCCCTGCTGGCCGGGCGTGCAGCGCTGAAATGCGGGGCAGGGCGGGTATATATCACCCTGTTGGTTGATGATGCGCCCAATCTGGATCTACAACAACCCGAACTCATGCTACGCTCGCCAGAACAACTGTTTGAACTCAAGCAGCTCTCCACCTTGGTCATTGGCCCTGGCCTCGGACAAACCGGCGCTGCTACACAGTGCCTGCAACAGGCGCTGGCCAGCCATACGCCCCTGGTGCTGGATGCTGACGCACTGAATTTGATCGCAGCTCACAACTCGCTGGCGGAGTCTTTGCAACACAGAACTGCTGCCAACATTCTGACCCCGCACCCAGTCGAAGCTGCCAGGTTACTGGGTTGCAGCACCGATGTCGTGCAGCAAGACAGAGTCCGCTCAGCACTGGCACTGGCGCAACGCTTTCGGAGTATCGTCGTACTCAAAGGTGCTGGTAGTATTTGCGCACTACCGGAACTCAACTGGTTTATCAATCCCACCGGCAATCCCGGATTAAGCAGCGCGGGGATGGGAGATGTGCTGTCAGGTATGATCGCTGCTTTGATCGCGCAACAACTCGGCCCGCTACAGGCGACGTTGCTGGCTGTCTATCTGCATGGTGCAGCCGCAGACAGGTTGGTGCAACAGGGAATCGGGCCGATAGGGCTGACGGCATCAGAAGTAATTGATGAGTCGCGGCAGGTATTAAATGGCTGGATTTATGGGGGAAACATCCAATGCAACAAATAAGCGCACACAATCCAAATAATGTTGATGCCGCACTTGAAATTATATCTAACAGCGCTTGTGCATCGGCACGCTGCGCATCTTCCATTCCCCTTGGTGTGATGCAGGGCGCTTATTTTCTTACTCAAAACGTCAGTAGATGACAGGTTCGATGCCTATTGTATAACCATCTCAAGCTCCTCTTTCCAGGTGGGAGATACTCTGGGAAATTCCCAAGTCTCATCAGCAAGATGAGGGCCGTTCTCACAGACCCATTTTCGGGCCTAATAAAAACCGGACGGCTATCGAAGCCAGTCCAGGTAATCAGGAAACCAGCCGAGGAAATCGGCATGGTTCCTGAGATGGTACTTATCCGCCTGCGGTCTGGTATGCAAAGGCGTGTTTGTCATCATCGCACATCAACATCACCGCGTTTACCCGGATACCCCGCTAAAGGGATTTATGCCACACCGCATTGTCCAGCACGAAAATGAGAACTGCCGGTCCTACGATTCCAATGATTTCGATCCATGTAACGTTCGCAATACTCATCGTAACCCCCTCGTCTCGTTGTCTGCGCTCCGATTGGACCGCTCCCCCTGAGCATGTCCGGCGCATGGTTCGAAGATACGGGAGATATAATGATTGATTTTGATCTAAATCAATTTTTATCCATTATTTTTGATTAAAGTCAATTTTTATCTGTTCCTGAACGCTAGCGTGAAATAACACTGATTTTGAGCGTAAAAATCGTGCCGAAGATGCAACATCGCCTTCGACAAACACCACCCCCGGTGCCTCTAACTTTGGTCCGGCAGCAAACTCCACAACTGATGTTTCATCATACGAGGTGGCCTGAAAATTGGCAATGCGCGTTGACGAATGCCGCCCTTCGCACGAAACCAGGAAGCCCCGCCAGTATTGGCGTTCCTGCGGACATGAAAAAAGCCAGAGAACGGGTCTGGCTTGAGTGAAGTGGTGGTGCACTTATTCATTGTCCCATATGAAGTCATAAGTGAGTGCTGTAGCCAACGACCTGTTTTCCGGCAGACTGAGACTTGCAATTCCGATCAGATAAAGTTATACTAAAATATAACTTAATATTAACAAACGGAGGTGAATCATGTACACGACCAATCTGCGCAAGGTCGGTGGCTCGGTTATGCTGGCCGTTCCGCCCGCATTCCTTGATCAACTGCACCTGCAAGCCGGAGCTACGGTAGGGGTGGTCGTCGCTGATGGCTGCCTGGTCGTCGATCCCAAACCCAGGCTGCGTTACACGCTTGCGGAACTGCTGGCAGCCTCGGACTATTCCCAACCGCAACCAGTGGAAGAGCGGGAATGGGTCGATGCGCCCGTAGTGGGTAGTGAATTGATATGAGGCGCGGCGATATTTACCTAGTCTCGCTTGATCCGACCGAAGGACGCGAGCAACGCGGCAGCCGTCCTGTCCTGGTCGTGTCGCCTGCCGAGTTCAACGAGGCAACCAAGTTGCCGGTGGTCTGTCCGATTACGAACGGCGGCGACTTCGCACGTCGCATCGGATTTGCCGTTCCCGTGACTGGCACCAAAACAACCGGTATCGTTCGCTGCGATCAGCCCCGTGTGATTGATCTTGGTGCCCGAAATGCCCACAAGGTGGATACCTTGCCAGCATCGATCATGGAAGAGGTGCTGGCGAAACTGGCCACGATTTTCGAGTGAGCGGAAATAAGGGTAAGTATGATGCTCAGCATTACCGATGAAGAATGAGACGAGTTTTCTCCGGTGAATTTCCCTTGCATCGTCAGCATCGGCGTCTGCTCAAAGCGAACAAATCCCGATCAAAGTGACTGATCCTCTATAACAACGGGGTCGGATCTGAGGGCCACAAGCGTTTCACGATCGCCCATGAGTTCGCTCACTACATTCTGCATCGTCATCGGCAGGATATTTTTGAGTGTGCTGACGGTGACATCGAGACGGGTGATAACAACGAACAGGAATTCCCATTCAGGTATGGTCGAAGAGAAAAACTGCAGGTAGCTTGAGATGTTTTCGATCAGGATCTGACTGCCCAGGTAATCCTGAATATGGGCGATGCGCCCGCAGACATGCGCGAGCGATTCCTCGGTGTAAGGGAGCGGCAGCAGGTCGTGCATGTAACGACCTTCGACCGAACTCCAGGTCAGATGCTCCGAAACCAGAGCTGGATCGAAGCGTTCCACGAGGGACTTCAACTTCTTCAGGTGATCGGGGTTCAACGGGGCGGTCGAACCCAGAGAAAGCCCGACGCCGTGAAGGCTCAGTGGATAATGGGCGCGGAGCTTCTCTAGGTAATGGAGGGGTGCACCGCCTTTGCAGAAATAATTCTCGCTGTGCGCTTCCAGCCAGCCTACGTCCGGAAGCTTATCTAGCAACTCAAGGTAGTACTGCGAGCGCAGAAGTGCAGACTGGTTTTTACGCCGCAGTCGTTCATCCCGGCACGGGCAACGCCGCCGCAGGCTTCAACCGCTTCTGCCTTCTTCCGTTGAGCATGTTTGCGACATTTCCATTCTCCTTGAATAAATTGATCTGACTTTGGGAAGCGATTTTGTCTTCCTGACCGTTTGTCGTGGAGAATCGAAATTCCTTACAGTTACTTTGAAGTGATATGCTCTGAGAATGGAAAACGACATTGCTTCGCTGCAGGGCGATATGCTCAAGTTCGCCAGGATCCAGTTGCGTGACGACTCCGCTGCGGAGGACGCGGTTCAGGAAGCGCTGGTTCAAATCAGGAGGCGGAAATGTTGAATTGTAAGCAGGCTACCGAGTTGATGTCTCAGCGATTGGAAGGGATCTCTCCATACCCCAAAAACTGAGCCTGCGCCTTCACTTGATGATGTGCGTGGGTTGCCGCAATTTCGGTCGCCAGATGGATTTTCTGAGGCAGGTTTCCAGGAAATTTTCACTACGGGAGGATTAAGCATGGACAAGATCAATCTCGAATCCGTGTTGACCTGCCCACACTGCGGATTTGCCAAGACCGAGATCATGCCGACGGACACTTGTCTTTACTTTTACGAATGTAGCCGCTGCAAGACGCTGATTCGCCCCAAACCTGGGGATTGTTGCGTTTTTTGTTCCTATGGCACGGTCAAATGCCCACCCATTCAGATGCATGAGTGTTGTTGATATCACTGTAATGTTCTTGGAATTGCGAAATGGAGGAACTGGAGCATCTGTTGAACGGCCTGCTTATCGTGGCTTCCATGGAGGAGGCTAGCAGCCTGTCGGGTTTTGGCCGAACATGGGAGATTGCCGCCAAATCAGGTGGCGCGTATAGCACTGGTCGGATTTCTGCACGATCTTGGCAAGATTTCGGTGCCTAATGCCATAGTTATTGGGGGTCGTTGCTGCATGATGTCGGAAAGATTGGCATGTCCGATGCGATTCTGTTGAAACAAGGCACCCTTGACGAGGTTGAATGGCGGGAAATGCGGATGCACACGGAAAAGGGTTATCGCATTGTTGCGAAAATTCCCGGTATGGCGGAAGCCGCCGAAATTGTGTTCAGTCATGAAGAGCGTTTCGATGGCAGCGGCTATCCACGCGGACTCTGAGGAGAACAAATTTGCTTGGAGGCGCGGCTGGTTGTCGTAATTGATACGTTGGATGCGATTACTTCCGATCGCTCTTATCGTAAATTCAGGGCGCGTTCGACCCGGGTCGTCAGTTCGGTTAAGGAAACATGGAGTTCCTGCAGGTGATGGTGGGATAGACAGGCGATCTGTTCGACAGATAGATCCTGCATTTCCAGAGAGGGGATCACGATTTTGTCCATGTCATTCCCTTCAGGCGAAAGCCCGCTCGGAGGTCGAGCGGTAGAGGACGCGTTGTTCCCAATCGAGGATTCCTCCCTGACCATCCAGGGGGTAGGCGACTTTCTTGGAAAACTTGGCGAACAGAGGGCCACGGTCACCAAGACTGCGCCATCTCTGGAGCGTCTTGGGGGATAGACCCCAGCGGTTGGCAAGTTCATGCTCGCTCAGGTAGCGTCGCCCGGCATTCGCCTCTGGTGTGGAAATGGGTTTTTGCATCACCTTTTTCTCCTTTGAAGAAGTTGAGTTGGTGATACGAATACTGGAGCACTGGCCAGGGAAATCCGGCAGGATTCCCGGCGGGAAATCTGCAGATTGCGGTTTTTGAGGCCCAGAAGGACGATGCCCCGCACAGGGCGAGGCAGCGAGGGGGTCCGGGGAAGGGGAGGGAAGTTATCGTTTCAGCCAGTAAAACCCGAAGTCGTTCCATTCGACGGTGCGCTGAAACCCCTCCATCTGGCGCGGATTGTGACGGAAGATTTCCACCGGGTTTTTCTGTGAAGAGTCGATGTCCTCCATGATGGAATCCTTGTGGCACTTGCCGCCCCGGGCTGCATGGAGGTAAGAAAACACTGCCCCTTGATGAACGCTGAACTCATATTCCTCGCCGTCGAGCACTGCCAGCCGTTCCTTTCCGGTGCGCAAATGGACGATCTCGGCCAGATGAACATAGGGCGAGGAGAGGTCGTTCACCAGCGCCACCTTTTTTCTTGAGGGCGTGTTCGGCGAATGCCTCGACCAGAACCTTTTGCGCCTCAGCACCGCCAGGGGCGACAGTTTCGGTGCGTCCGGTGGCCAGATGAAAGTTGAGCACCGAAGTGCGGGAAAGGATCAACGGGCTGCGCCGGAGAGTCCCATGTTCCCAGCGAGCACGATTGCACGCGTGGTCGGAAAGTCGATGACCAGGAGAATGCTGACCTCGACGTGTCGGGAGACGACATAAGGTTTGTGGTGGCGACCGTAGCCGAATCGCTTGAGGTAGAAAGCCGAGACGGTTGCCGAGATGGCGTTTAGCGAGTCCGGGTCGAAGAGATGTTCTGCCAGAAAATCCCGCATCAATTCGGTGTTGAGGGGGAGATTGCGCAGAAAACCACGAAAATTAACCATCGGTCAGTTCCTGTTTCCTGAATCCATGTTCGTTTAGGTGAAGAATGAATATGGCTAATTATCCCATTAATTCAAACGGTTGTATATGATTTCCAGACCAGCGAACGCGGATTCAGCGCCGTAAGCGGCCGGGCCGCAATGCGTTTGAAATGAGATGGTTTTATACCGCCAAAAATCAATATGTTATGTTGATCACATTGAGAGGATGATGCAAAAGTTCACGTAATTATTTTTTGACTCCTAAAGTGACCAGACCACTTAAAATTCAAGGAGCCAAAACTTCTCGAATGCCACCTTACCCAAATGCAACGCACGGTTCGGCAAACGCAGATTTACTTGTGGTATAGGCTCGGCGTAGAAATTGCCGCTCCCAAAACCTGCTTTGCCATCCCCTACCTCCAGAAAACACTCACCGTGACCATCGAAGTGCTTCGGTTCGCCTTTTCCCGTAATGGCGTGGATAAGATTGGACGCTACCACCTCCGCTTCCCTGTGGGCAAAAACCCCGGCCTTGGGTAGGGGCTTGCCCGCGGGGAGCATGATTCCCGTGATATCCCCCAGGGCGTAGACGCCCGGGAAGTGGGTCTCCAGCGTATGGTGATTTACCGTGATCCATCCGGACTCTCCGATGAGTCCCGCCTCTCTTGCCACTTTCGGTGCCCGATGCGGTGGCACGAAGGCCAGAAAGTCATATTTGGCGGTGGTTCCGTTGGCGAAATGGATGGACCGTGCATTGGCATCCACGTGCGTGACGGCATGCCCAGGGTGATAGTTTATCCCCTTGTCCTCCACCATCTGACGCACCTGCTGGGAAATTTCCTGCCCCGTTACCGGCATGGGTCCCGGTTCCGGGGTATACATATCGATGACAATGTCGCCCCGAAGTTTGCGCTTGCGGTAGTCATACTCCAGAAGCATGGCTGCTTCATAAGGGGCTGCGGGACATTTGAATGGCACGGCACTGACCAGGATCACCATTCGACCTTGGCGAAACTCGAGCCGCGCATCACGTAACCTTTCCGCACCTTCCAGGGTGTAGAGGTTATGTCCGCCTTCGCTGAGCCCGGGAATGACCTCCGGAGCAAGTTCAGCGCCAAGTGCAAGCACCAGATAGTCGCCAGTGAGCACTTGTCCGTTGACTTCTATTTCACGCCGCACGGGATCGATGCGCGTAACCTCCCCCCGGATATACTCCACGCCTTGCCGTTCAAACTGGGCGAAGGATCTGCATATCCTGTCGCGGGTCCGCAACCCGATCATCAACCAGAGGAAAGACGGCGCGAAGGCATACCGCTCCTCCCGCTCGATAAGCACCACCCGGTGTTCGCGGGACAACCCTTTGCGCAGATTACTTGCGACCACGATGCCGCCAATTCCCCCGCCGAGTATCAGAATGGTTTTACCTTGTTTCATTGTCATCTCCTTTGCCTGGGTTTCATCAGGCAGCATGCATGGGGCCAATACCCGGGAACCTTCAGAAAACCACTCTTGCCCGTTTCAGAACACCAGAACCTTGTCGGCCCACGCGGTCCATTCAGCCAATTCCGCCAGTGTGCTGCGGTGAGCGCCGTCCAGGATATCGCTATCGCCCATGCCGCGTGCATCCATGCAAGTGCCGCAGACGCCGACCTCTCCACCATGGCGGATTACGCTACCCAGCATGACTTCGGTATTGTAGAAGCCCTGTGGTACTTTCTGGTTTCGATGGGCGGTCGAGGCGGCATCCCCGATCAAAAAAACTCTCACCGAACTGCCCTCCTGCTTGGAGAGATGTCCCGCCAGGCGCAGGCCATTGTAGGTGCGTTCGCTGCCGTAGGGCGGGTCATTGAGAATAAACAACGTGTTCATGGCAACCTCCTTGAACTGATTACAATCTAACAAACGGTAGAATGATTAAATACGTTCTGGTGGTAAATGTCAATATGTTTTATGGTTTATAATGCACGTTCTATAAATAAATAGATTAATCGAATGGACGATGCCAGAAACATCAAGGATCTGCTGTACGAGCAGGTGGCGCGGATAGGAAAGGTGTTCTCCAGTCCCAAACGGCTGGAGTTGGTCGAGTTGCTTTGTCAGGGGGAAAAGACGGTGGAGATCCTGGCGCGAGAAACTTCCATCAGTATGAAACTGGCCAGCGCACACTTGCGCGCGTTGCGAGAGTCGCATCTGGTGGAGACGACACGGCAAGGAAAAAATATCTGCTACCGGCTTGCTGACAAATCGGTGGCGGATTTATGGGTGCGAATCCATACCCTGGCAGAAGATCGTCTGACCGAATTGCAACGGGAACTGCAAAAGATTGCCGTGCAACCGGATGATCTGGTGCCCAGTGACCGTGACAGTCTGCTGAAAGCCGCCCGTAAAGGAGAAGTGGTCGTGCTTGATGTGAGGCCCACGGAAGAATATCTGACTGCCCACATCCCCTTTGCAAGGTCGATTCCTTTGGGGGAACTGCGCCAACGGCTGGATGAATTGCCCAGAGATCGTTCTATCGTCGCCTACTGCCGTGGCCCTTACTGTCTGATGGCGAGGGACGCGGTCGAACTGCTGAGACGAGAAGGATATTCAGCCAGACAGTTGCGCGATGGCGTTGCCGAATGGGGGTTATCGAGGAGGTAATATGTGGGGATACATGGGGAATGGCTACGGTTGTGTCGGAATGGGCCTTGGCATGGTCAGTATGTTGCTATTCTGGGTGTTGGTGATTGCGGCCATCGTGACCCTGGTCAGGTATTTGTCGAGAACGGACATTTCATCTGAACATCAGCAGGAGAAAACGGCGCTCGGTATTCTCAAGGAACGCTATGCTCGCGGAGAGATTGAGCGCGAAGAATTCGAGTTGAAAAAACGAGACTTGAGCGAATAACTCACATTACAACATCTCCTCCATGGAGAAGGATCTATCGCTGACCGATTCCATTTGCTGGCGTCCTGGTGGGTCGGTGCAAAGAAACCTGAGTTGAATTTATGTATCTGTGCCCCAGCGGTCTACCGACCGAGTAGACTGGACGATGATTCATGTTGGTTTGAATGGAGACCATGGGCGGTACGGCATCAGGAGGTCGCACCGGTCAGCGTTGTCATGGATCGCGGGCGGGGCCGGGTACCATGGCAGGGTCTCAACACTGCACACTGTCCCATGATGAACTGGCGCTTGGTCCTGCCCAATGGTGAAAACTTCCTCCCCATTCTCACTCCAGGAGGAGAGAGACTATGAACCAGATTACGAACGCGTCTGACGCGCTGCCCACCCTCACAGAAATGCTCGCCGCAGCCCCCGGTGACTATATGTCTGCACGACAACTGGCATTCTTCCGCGCACGTCTCTGCCAAGAGCGCGATGCGCTGCTCGCCGCCGCCAGCGAAACTGCGCGGCATCTTCAGGACTTCGTGACCACCCCCGATCCTGCTGACCGCGCCTCTCTCGAAGAGGATCACACGCTTGAGTTGCGTGTACGCGACCGGGAACGCAAGCAGTTACACAAAATTGACGAAGCCCTTGCGCGAATTGAAAATGGTCGCTATGGCTGGTGTGAGGAGAGCGGAGAGCCGATTGGCATCGGACGACTGTTTGCCCGGCCAACTGCCACCTGCAGCATAGAAGCCCAGAATCGACATGAGTCATTGAAAAAGAGATGTGGCGAATGAACGGCGTGGTTGATTTTCTGTTGTGCGGGGGGGAATGATGCTGGGAAACCCATTCAAGCACGGTTTCCAGTGACCGGAATCTGGATAATTGATGGTCAACTGGTTTTTACCATCACTTGTCAGGAGTTCCAGGGCAAAGGGAATGTCAAAACGAGTTGTTTGGTACACTTGTCCAAAGTTGCCAGTTAAAAAGCAACGACCGGTCCCGGGTCAATATTCAGTCGGCAGGGTGGGTCAGTTTTTGGTCGGCGCCAACATATCAGCATTGGGACGGTGAGGGCGTATCGGTTATTACTACACCTATCACGGGAGGTGAATCATGACCATTGCAAACGAACTCCAGGCTACCATCGAGCAGATGGTGCAACGGGGCAAGGGCATTCTGGCCGCCGACGAGAGCCATCCCACCATTGCCAAACGTTTTGTGCCAATCAATGTTGAATCCACGGAGGAGAACCGCCGCACCTACCGCGCCCTGCTGTTTACTACCCCCGGAATCGAGGACTATATCAGTGGTGTGATTCAATTCGAGGAAACTCTCGGGCAGTGTAGCGATGAAGGCACGCCGCTACCCGAAGTGCTTTCGCGGCGCGGAATCGTCCCCGGCGTCAAGGTGGACAAGGGCACAGGACCTCTGGCTCTGTCGTCGGGCGATTTTATTACCTATGGTCTGGACGGATTGGCAGAGCGCTTGGAGCACTACAAAAGTCGGGGCGTGCGTTTCGCCAAGTGGCGAGAGGTCTACTCGATCAGTGAGCATACCCCAACAGCATTGGGCATCGCCGTCAACGCCGAGATACTGGCGCGATACGCGGCGGTATGTCAGGAACTTGGCGTTGTGCCCATCGTCGAGCCGGAGGTTTTGATCGACGGTGATCATAGCCTGGCCCGCTGTGCCGAGGTGACCGAAGCAGTGCAGAAGGAACTCTTTCATACCCTGCACCGCCATCATGTCGTGCTGGAGCACATGATCCTCAAACCGAATATGATACTGCCGGGTAAGGATCATGCCGTCATGTCCAGCGCCGAAAAGATCGCTGCGGCGACCCTGCGGGTGTTCCGGCGCACTGTGCCCGCAGCAGTGCCGAGCATCAACTTTCTCTCCGGTGGACTAAGCCCGGAAGAGGCGACAGCCAACCTCAACGCTATGAATGCCGGTTATCCCAGTGTTCCCTGGCTGCTCTCCTTTTCATACGGGCGTGCACTACAACAGACGGTATTGCAATCGTGGCAAGGCAAGGCGGAGAACCTCGTTGCCGCACAACTGGCATTGCTGAAGCGGGCACGGTTAAACGGTGCCGCACAGCGGGGTGAATATCTAGCCACGATGGAGGCATCAAACTGACGGTTCAGAAAAAGTGGTCCCCTCTGTCAAGACGGTTTCTGGATGTTTCCTGTTTGTCAGAGGCGGGAGTTGCCGGATGATTGGGAGGCGCAGCGCGAGGTAATCAACGCGCTGAGTTCCTGAGGAGTTTGAAACGATGCAAGTGGTAGGCGTTGTGGAGTGCAAACCCCCGTCCCGAAACCCGCATGAATACTGGCTCCCATGCGAAGGTCGCCCTGCGCATAAACAGAGAAAAAAGACGGGTGAGGGGCAGGACAGGTGCAAAAATCACCCGAAATGGCCTCCTTCTGAATTCGCACCGAGATGAAACCCTCGCCAGCACTGGCCCTGCGCGGGACGTTAAAAAGGCCAGAGAACATCCGGCCTTGGGGAAATGGTGGAGGGTATGAGGATCGAACTCACGACCTTCTGATTGCGAACCAGACGCTCTCCCAACTGAGCTAACCCCCCACAGATGCTGTATTATATCGGCTATGGAAAATTCTCGTGCATCTTTGACGAACCCCATTGCTTTCGGGGGGGCGGCGCTGGCGATATTTTTCGCCTGGTTGCCTGCCATTTTTTTGGCGCTGGGCCACCCGGCCTGGCCCCTGTTTATCGGCCTGTTCGTTTTGCCGTTGCTGGAATGGATGACGGGGGATTATCAGGGTCCCATTCCCTACTGGAATTTCTGGGTGTTGCGCGTCATTCTGGCGGGCATTGCCCTGCAGGGTCTGGTGGGTGCTTATTTTGCCCAACACTATGCCTGGTGGCTGGTCATCCTGGCGGGCGCGGGATCCGGCTACGCGGCCGGTGGGTCGGGGAATGCCCTGGGCCATGAATTGGGACATAGCCGCGTCTTGTGGGATCGACGTCTGGCCAAGTGGTTCTTCACCACGGTTTGTTTTGGTCACTACACGCAGGAGCACGGGGCTGGACACCACGTGCTGGTGGGAACGCCCAAGGACAGCCTGTACAGTTATCTGTCCGATACGCTGTCCAGTTTTTCCCATCGCAACATGGTCAAACAACTTCGTCTGGGGATAGAGATTGCAACGGCTCGGGGCAATCTTTGGTCCGAGGTTTACGGCCCGATTTTCTTTTATGTCCTGATCAATCTGGTGATCGGCTACCTGGCTGGCTGGAAGGGAGTATTGTTCCTGACCGTGCAGACCGTAGTGATGTACCTGGTGGACGCCTCCATCACGTTCATTCAACATTTTGCCTTGCACCGCAAGGAAATCAATGGTCGTTTCGAACGTATCGGACCTCAGCATACCTGGGACTGCCGAAACTGGGTGACGACCCTGGTGTCGTTCAACAATTGTCGGCATGTGGATCACCATATCAATCCCGGAAAGGATCTCAATGGGTTGGAACCGGTCCCGGAGGCACCCCAGTTGCCCTACGGTTACGCCGTTATGGGCACCCTGGCCAATTTCCCTTCTGTATTTCGACGCATCATGGAGAACACGGGCGCGGAATTGGCACGCTGATTGTCAGCCCTGTCATTCTCTGGAAGGGCAAGGTGGGTATAATCCCTCATTTTATCCCGACGATGCCACCTGCGGGAGTTGAGGATCTGCCATGTTGATTCACCCAGATTTTGATCCAGTCGCCCTGCATGTGGGCCCTTTTTCCATCCGCTGGTACGGGCTCATGTATCTGGCTGGTTTCGTGGCAGGAGCCGGAGCGGCGCGCTGGCGCATCAAAACTCAGCCGTGGCTGAACTGGACCGTGGAGCAGGTGGACAATTTCTTGACCTATGTGGTGGTGGGGGTGATCGCCGGGGGGCGACTGGGTTACGTCCTGTTCTACAAACCAGTGTTCTATTTAACGCATCCGCAGGACATCATTGCCGTGTGGCAAGGAGGAATGTCCTTTCATGGTGGTTTTCTTGGCGTGATCATTGCAGGCTGGCTCTATGCGCGGCGCGAGAAACGTCGTTGGCTCGAAGTAACCGATTTTGTGGCGCCCCTGGTAACCTTTGGGTTGGGTTTTGGGCGGTTGGGGAATTTTATCAACGGGGAGTTGCCCGGACGGGTGACTTCGGTGCCCTGGGCCATGGTTTTTCCCAAGGTGGATGCTTTTTCCCGCCATCCTTCCCAACTTTACGAAGCCTGCCTGGAGGGCCTGGTCCTGGGATTTTGGCTGCTCTGGTTCAGTCGCAAGCCGCGTCCCATGGGGCGCATTTCCGCTCTTTTCCTCATCGGTTACGGGGTGTTCCGATTTGGGGTGGAATTCACACGGGAACCGGACGATTTTCTGGGGTTGCTGGCCCTTGGGTTCAGCATGGGACAGTGGCTCAGTTTGCCGATGATCCTTGCAGGGGTGGCGCTCTGGTTCTGGTCGGGAAAATTGGACAAGATGCCTCGCGCCGCCGAGTCCGCTCTCCCCTTGAACGACCAACGACCAATGAGAGACGCTGGAAATGATGGTCAGTCAAGGAAGTGAACGAGGTAGAATGTCCCCTGATCTGGATGAATGAGTACCGTGTCCGGTTTTTTTGTCTTGAAAAAGGGGAGACTATCAAATGAAATCCTGGAAAACTGTCGTGATGGCTGTCGGACTTCTGTCGGGAACGGTTGCTGCCCATGCGGATAACGGATTGGAACTGGCCAGAAAGAGTGGTTGCCTGACTTGTCACAGCGTGGATGGCCCCAAGGTAGGGCCTTCCTACAAGGCAGTCGCTGCCAAATATCGGGGACAGCCTGGGGCAGAAGCCAGATTGATCGCCAAGGTAACCCGGGGGGGCAGTGGGGCCTGGGGCATGATGCCCATGCCTGCCAAGGGGGGTAATGCCAATCTGTCCGACGAGGACATCAAAAAACTGGTCAAGTGGATTTTATCTCGCTGATGTCGGTGGTCTGGATGAGGTTTTCCTGTAAGTCCTCCATCCCGACCAGATTTGCGGGGTTGGTGCTGGCTGTTTTTGTGCTCTCAGGGTGCTCCAGGGGAAAGAACGATCCACAGGCAGATCATTGGGTTGTCAAAATCGGTTCCGTGGCCCCCCTGAGCGGACCCCAATCTCATCTGGGCGCAGACAACGAGAACGGGGCGCGTTTGGCCATCGACGATGCCAATACGCAAGACATTCGTTTGGGGGGGAAGCCCGTTCGTTTCGAGTTGTTGAGCGAAGATGACGCGGCTGACCCGAGAACCGCGACGATCGTTGCCCAAAAATTGGTGGATGATGGTGTCAATGGCGTGGTTGGGCATCTCAACTCGGGAACCACCATTCCTGCGGCACGCATTTATGCGGATGAGGGGATTCCTCAAATCTCCCCCTCGGCCACTAACCCCAAATATACCCACCAGGGGTTTCCCACGGCCTTTCGTGTCATGGCCAATGATGAGCAACAGGGTCGGGTGCTGGGCCAGTTTGCGGTCCATGCTGTCCATGCCCGGAGGATTGCGGTGATCGACGATGCCACCGCTTATGGGCAGGGTTTGGCCAACGAATTTGAGAAATCCGTATCCCGGCAGGGAGCGAGGGTGTTGTTGCATGAACACACCGATGACCACAGTACGGATTTTTCAGCCATTTTGACACGCATCAAAGAGCGCCAACCGGACCTCGTTTTTTTTGGAGGGATGGATGCCCAAAGCGGTCCGATGCTCAAGCAACTTCGTGAACTTGATTTGAACTCCGTGTTTCTTACGGGGGATGGGGGGTGTTCAAAGGAGTTTCATGAACTTGCAGGGGAAGCAGCAGAGGGCAGTTTTTGCAGCCTGCCCGGACTGCCGTTGGAGGAAATGCCCAGGGGACTGGATTTCAAGCGTCGTTTCGAGGCCCGTTTCGGGGACATTCAGGACTACGCTCCTTACAGTTACGATGCGGTGGGGGTACTTATTGCGGCGATGAAGAAAGCGGGTTCACCGCTCCCCGAACGATATCTGCCCTACTTGAAAACACTGGAATATCCTGGCGTGACGGCATTGATTCGTTTTGACGCGAACGGTGACCTGGCGGGTGGCGCGGTCACGGTCTATCGCTGGCACCAAGGGGTGAGGGTGCCTGTTCGGGAGGGGGCGACAGGGAAAGATTCCGGCATCCGTACGGAGGTTGACGGGAAAGGTGCCGGAAAGTGAACCCCTGGCCTCATCGGGCGTGATGATGTACCGTTTTTTTGTGATCCAGGGGGTCAGTGCGCTCCTGGTGTTCGGAGGAAGCAAACTGGGCCTCTGGTCGGTGCCTTCCCTGATCTTCCTGACCCTGTTTCAGGGCGGTATCGCGGTACTTCTCACGTTACTGGTGAAGGGCCCCAAATGGTGGTTACCCCTTCATCTCGTTTTTTTACCTGCGCTCTGGACACTGGCGCACGGAACCCTGGCAGCGGGTTGGTATGGTGCGGGATTCGTGGGTTTGGGGTTGGTGTACTGGAATACGTTTCAGTCAAGGGTTCCTCTTTACCTGACCCATCGGGAAACTCTCGCGGAACTGGATCGCCTGGTGCGTGAGGTGGCCCCTCGTTCCTTCGTTGATTTGGGCTGTGGTACAGGCACGGTCCTCTGCGCTCTGGCGGCACACCATCCTGATATTCGATTCGTGGGCTATGAAGTGGCTCCGGTTCCCTGGCTGATCGGAAAATGGAAGTCCCGCGCCTTGACCAATTGTACGCTGCACCGTAAAAGTTTCTGGAATATTTCCCTGAGCGAGTTTGATCTGGCTTATGCGTTTTTGTCGCCGGTTCCCATGCCCGCCCTAAGGCAAAAGATGATTCGGGAAATGCGTCCTGGGACTTTCCTGGTCAGCAATACCTTCAAAATGCCGGGAATGTTTCCTTGTCGTACTTGTCTCACGGAAGGTACCATGCCTCTGTATCTGTATCGTCAGGAAGGGAGCGGTCATGGTAGGATGCCCCCTGTCTCTTCTTAAGTCGTTCCTAAGGCTTGAGGGCCATGATGCCGGGCAGGTTCTTTCGGGGTCAACGAAGCGGGCAGGATGTTCGTTTTCAGCGTTGAAGCAATTAATTTGGAGAATGCCAACATGAAGAAGTCAATGGGAGCCCTGTTTATGGTTGGAATGCTGGCAATGGCCAATGCCCACGCTGACGGTTGGCGGGGTGGGGATGGCTGGCGAGGAGGAGGATGGGGCGAGGGCGATGGTGGTGGTGCCTGGGGAATGGGTGCGGCTCTGGTGGGCGGGTTGGTAGGCGGGATGATGGCCCAGCAGGCACCGGTCTATGCGGCCCCCCCCATGGTGATGGCTCCTCCCCCAGCTTATGCCGTGCCCCAGCCCGCCTACGCCTACCCGGCGCCGGCTTATGCTCAACCCGTTTATCCTGCCCCTTACTACGGGGGAGGAGAGGGTGATGATGACTGATCCCGTTTTCGGTTCATTCGGAAAAGACTGACCGTCAACCCCCCGATTTTCGGGGGGTTGATCTTTTTTGAGGGGGAGAAACAGTTCCGAAGGCTGCGGAAGAGGCTTTGGGTTCAGAAGTGGTAGAGTGCGCCTACCGTAAAGGCATTGGATCCAAAATCTGCGGTTCCGTCGGGGGTGTTGAGGGCAGAACGATAGTAGTCATAGCCGAATCGTGCGGAAAATGCCGCATTGATATTGAACTGGAGCCCCAATCCATAGGTGGAAGAAATTCGGTTGGCTCCGGAGTAGCCTGGGCGGGCACTGCTGACGGACTGAGTGGTGGCGGATCCCACCCCCAACTTCCCATAGAGAGAGAGGACATTGGACAGGGGAAGGTATCCCACCCCTTCCAGGGTAGCGACATCGGTCTTTCCGCTGACCGCATTATTGCCGAATTCGCCTGCTTCCGAATAGGCGCCCTCCACGCCGAAATAACGATTGAATTGGTAACCGATCAGGGCGCCGAATACCGAGTTGTAACTGGAATTGTTCCAGGCGGCCTGGTTGGAAGCGTTCAAGGTCTGGGCTTCGCCCATGGTACCCCCGATATAGAGGCCCTGAGCATAGGCGCCGGAGGGCAGCAGAAAGGCTAAGGTCAGTGCGATTTTTTTCATGGTGTTTTTCCTCGTGGTCGGTGAAAAATTACTGTTGTGCCTTGATTAGCAGGGCCAGGGCTGCGGCGTGGCGTCCCTCGTCGGCATCCCTGCGTCCTGGGCGCGGTGCGGCATGGACGGCTTTGGTGAGGTACATCAGGGCACCGGATTTGTCTCCCTGCTCCAAGAGAAATTCTCCGTAGAAGTAGTTGGCATCCACATTGTTGGGGTCCACCTTGAGTGCCCGTTGAAGGTACTCGCGTGCCTTGTCATCGTCTCCGAAGGAGCCGAAGCGGGGAACCTTGAAATAGAGGGCTCCCAGGGTCAGCAGACCTGCACCGTCCAGTGCGTTGGGGTCGATGGCGATGGCCTTGAGCAATAGGTCGCGTGCCTCCCTGGCCGTGCCCCTGGCGCTGAATATCCCCTGGTATTCGGCATGGGTGGCTGTAATGATGCCTTCCCAGATGAGGGGAGCCGCCTGGTTGGGAAATCTCAGGGTGAAATCATGCGCGCGTGTTTGAAGTTGGGCGAAGTAATCTTCACGTTTGTCTTCAGGGAGCGAGTACCTCCCTTTCGCCCAGGCATGTTGCTCCGCTGCAATTCCTTCTGCGATCGTTTCGGCGTGTGCGGTCACGTTGCCCAGAAAACCCACCGCCAAACTCAGGGAGATCAGTAATTTTTTTAGGGACATTGGAAAATCCTGTATGGGTTGGGGTGAAAAAAGTCTTCCGGTTCACTCAGCGTTTGCCCAGGGCAAAATCCCGTATCACACTCAACCGCTTGCGTACGTAGCCATCGATCAAGCAGGGATGAAGACCGTTGATGCGGGAAACAAGGGATTCCGGGAACCCGACGAAGTATTCACGCCTATTTCGGGTTATGGCACGGACGATTTTTCGGGCGACTTGCTCGGGCGGGTCCATGTGTACCTTGAGGACTTTGGACATGCGGTGAACGGCCCCGGTATGGATGAGGGGGGTGACATAACGGGGGGCCACATAGGTCACGCCAACCCCTGTGCCGTCCAGTTCCCTGCGCAATGCTTCGGAAAACCCGCGCAGCGCAAACTTGCTGGCCGAGTAGGCGGCAAATCCGGGAAAGCCGACAGAACCATGGACTGACCCGACATTGACGATCCGCCCCGAGCCCTGGGTCAACAAATGGGGTAAGAGCAGGCGGGTGAGTTGCATGGGTGCGAGGGCATTGAGACGCCAGAGGTCTTCGATCCCCATCTCCGTTTCTTGATGAAACAGATTGAAACTGGTCATTTCTGCCAGGTTGATCAGTACGTCGATGCCTTCCATCTGGGAAGTGATCATATCCGCCAGTTGTTCGATTTCCTGGGGGATCAGCAGGTTGGCGGGGACGGGCAGGACCGTTCCACCCATCCGACGCAATTCGATGGTCAGTTCATTCAATGCCTGGACGGAGCGGTCGCTCACCACCAAGGTGGCCCCCTGTCGTGCCAGGGCTTGTGCCAAAGGTTTTCCAATGCTGCCGGTGGCGCCTGTCAATAAAACTTTTTTGCCTTTGAGTTCCATGGATATTTATCGATAATCAACGAACGAAGGTTGGAGACCCCACAAAGCAACTCAAAACCATGGCCAATGAACGGGTGCCTTGTGGGTGGCAGGAATGATGAGCCACAAACTCATTTTATTTGAAGAGGGATCCCCAGTGGAACGGCACTGATGCTGTTTTTCGGGCTGCCCTCGATAAGTTCGTCGCTGTAGGTCAGGTAAATGACCACGGAGTGGGCGGGATCGATCATGCGCACCAAGTGCAATTTCTTGAAGAACAGGGAGGCACGGATTTTTGCGATGTCCTGCTGGCGGGGCAGGGGCCTGGACTGAGTGATGGGGCCGATTTTGAGACAGGACAGCGAGGCTTCCGTCTTGTTTTCGGCAATGCCCACTGCCCCGGAGATTCCGCCGGTTTTTGCCCGTGCCAGGTAGCAGGTGATTCCATGAATATCCGGGTCATCGATGGATTCCACGACGATCTTGTTATCGGGACCGAGCATTTTCCAGGAGGTGTTGACTGACCCTATGTCATCGGCACGAACCAGCGCAGTCAAACAGGTCAGGGACAGGAATGCAAGTAGTTTTTTCATGATCTCGGTCCAATGGAAGTGGGTTGTCTCTGGTCGTGGTGGATTTTAGCGCGGTCTTCATTAACCGCTCCTGAACCCGGTGTTTTTCAGGGGGGGCGACATGAGGATGGTATAGTACGCCAAGTGTCGTCCATGTGACTACCGAGGAATTCATCGATGAAAGTGTTGGTGACGGGCGCTGGTGGATTTGTGGGGAAGGGTCTGGTTCCTTGCCTGGAGAGGCAGGGCCATGTCGTGGTGCGCGCTGTTCGGGCGGCGAGAGAAGACGGCGAGGTGAGCATCGGGGAGATCGGTCCGGACACCGATTGGCGTGCCGCCCTTGACGGGGTGGAGGCCGTGGTGCACCTGGCCGCGCGGGTCCACGTGATGCAGGCAGAGGATTCTTCTTCCCGGCAGGCGTTTCACCAGGTCAATACGGCGGGAACCCTGAATCTGGCGCGGCAGGCCGCGTTGGCAGGGGTGCGTCGTCTGGTTTTTCTGAGTTCCATCAAGGTGCTGGGAGAAGAGGGGGTCTTGACGGCCAGCAGCCTTCCCCGGCCTGCCGATGCCTATGGCCAGTCCAAATGGGCGGCGGAGCAGGGGCTGCATGCGGTGGCGATGGAGACCGGGCTGGAAGTGGTGATTCTGCGTCCCCCCCTGGTCTATGGTCCTGGAGTGGGGGCCAATTTTGCGCGCCTGATGCATTGGGTGCGGTGCGGGATTCCCTTGCCGCTTGGGGGGGTTCGCAATCGGCGCAGTTTGCTGGCACTGGGCAATCTGGTGGATGCTGTGGGATGGGTGCTGAGGCACCCGGCGGCGGCGGGGCGTACCTATCTCCTGAGCGATGGAGAGGATGTTTCCACCCCCGACCTGATCCGGGGCCTGGCCCGTGCCTTGAGCCGTCCGGTCCGCTTGCTCGCGGTTCCCCCCTTCCTGCTGCGGGGGTTGGGAAACCTGCTGGGACGCCGTGCGGAGATCGACCGTTTGCTCGGTTCCCTGGTGGTGGATGCTTCGGCCATCCGCTCCGAATTGGGGTGGTCCCCGCCATTGACCCTTGCGGCAGGTCTGGACGTTTTGGTCGCTCGAGAGGGCGGAATGGAAAGGAGTCACTCATGTCACCCAATATCCTGAACTTTTTTTTGCAATGGGGTACCACCACCTTCTCGCTGTGGGTGTGTAGTTACCTGTTCAAAGGGATCCGGTTCGACAGTCTGGGTGCCCTGGTGATTTCGGCTTTGGTGCTGGGGTTTGCCAATGCGGTAATCAAGCCCATTCTGATCCTGCTGACCTTGCCCCTGACCCTGTTTACCTTCGGGTTTTTTCTGCTGGTCATCAATGCCCTGATGATCCTGCTGGTTTCTTCCCTGGTGCGCGGCTTTACCGTGTCGGGTTTCTGGGAAGCCTTCTTCGCCAGCATCTTCGTGTCGCTGCTCAGCCTGATCATTGGGGCGTTGCTCTCCAATGGCTCCCCTCCCTGGCAGCCACCGCCCGGCGGGGGCAACTGGGTTTAGTCCCGTTCAAGGATTTCGCATCGTCACGGAAGTTTCATCAAAGGGTCACGCTTCTGTCACAATGCCTTGATTCAATGGGGGCATGAAGATCCTGTCCGGTGTCTCCCGCGTATGAATCCGGTATCTCACTATCGCACCCTGTGGATATCGGATATCCATCTGGGGACACCGGGATGCCAGGCCGATTACCTGTTGGATTTTCTGCGCTGTCATGACGCAGATACCATCTATCTGGTGGGCGATATCCTGGACGGCTGGCAGTTGCGCAAGACCTGGTACTGGCCCCAGGCCCACAATGATGTGGTTCAGAAACTGTTGCGCAAGGCGCGCAAGGGGACCCGGGTGGTTTATGTGCCGGGGAACCACGATGCGCTGATGCGTCAGTTCTGTGATTTGGCTTTTGGCGACATCGTGGTCCAGGACGAAGCCATTCATACCCTGGCGGATGGACGCAAACTCTGGGTGGTGCATGGCGATCTGTTCGATGGGGTGACTACTCATGCGCGCTGGCTGTCCCATCTGGGGGATAGCCTCTATACCTTCATCCTCAAATTCAACCGGTGGTTCAATGCTGCCCGTGCCCGCCTGGGTCTGCCCTACTGGTCCGTGTCCCAATACCTCAAGCATCAGGTGAAAAACGCGGTCAATTACATCCATGCCTTTGAACAGGTAATGGTGGAGGAAGCCCGTCGACGCGGGTGTCAGGGCGTCGTTTGTGGGCATATCCACAAGGCCGAGATTCGAGAGGTGAACGGGGCCCTGTACTGCAACGATGGGGATTGGGTGGAAAGTTTGACGGCCTTGGTGGAAACTCATGACGGGGCGTTGAGTATCGTGGAATGGCGCCAGAAAGTGGCTTCCCCCCTCAACCTCGGCCCCATTCATCTGGCCGAACAGGAGGGGTGAGTCAGACCCTCAGCCAAGGAGTGAAGATATGCGTATCATGATCGTGACGGATGCCTGGGAACCCCAGGTCAATGGCGTGGTCCGGACCCTGAAAAATACACGCCGGGAATTGGAAACCCTGGGACATGAGGTCGCCATGATCACTCCCCGGGATTTTTCCACCTTGCCTTGTCCTACCTATCCCGACATTCGCCTGTCGCTGCTGCCGGGGCGTCGGGTCTGCCGAAAGTTGCAGGATTTTGTTCCGGAAGCGCTGCACATTGCCACCGAAGGTCCCCTCGGCCTGGCGGCACGGGCCTATGCCCTGCGCCATGATTTACCCTTCACCACGGCGTACCACACCCGTTTCCCCGAATACGTCCAAGCCCGTTTTGCTTTTCCCCTGGCCTGGACCTATGCCTTCCTGCGCTGGTTTCACGGGCCATCCCGTGCCGTGATGGCACCGACCCCGGTGGTGCAGAAAGATTTGCAACGTCAGGGTTTCAAGCGGGTGGTACTGTGGAGTCGTGGGGTGGATCTGGAGATTTTTCGTTCTGAGCGGGGCCATCGGCTGGATTCGGCACCGCCGATTTTTCTGTATGTGGGACGGGTGGCGGTGGAAAAGAATGTGGAAGCCTTTTTGTCCCTTGATTTGCCCGGTTCCAAATGGGTCGTGGGGGAAGGGCCGGCCTTGCCCCGCCTGCGCCAGCACTATCCAGAAGTCAATTATCTGGGCGTGTTGAATCTGCAGGCATTGGCCGCCGTGTATGCCTCGGCCGATGTGTTCGTCTTTCCCAGCAAGACCGATACCTTTGGATTGGTGTTGCTGGAGGCCCTGGCCTGTGGTTGCCCGGTGGCAGCCTATCCGGTGACTGGGCCGCTGGATGTGATCGGAGATTCCCCCGCCGGGGTGCTGAACGAGGATTTGCGTACGGCCTGCCTCGCGGCCCTGAACATTCCTCGGGAGGTGGCACGGGCTCATGCGGAGAAATTCTCCTGGGCCGCCGCCACCCATCAGTTTGTGGCGCATCTGCAGCCGGTGGAGTCTGCTCCTCCCTTGGTTGCCGAACTGGGGGTGGGATGATTCAGCAGGAAAGCCCCTATAAGGGGAAAAGAGGCTTCAAGCGAATCTGGAAGGCTATGGGCTATTCCCTGACCGGTTTTGTCGATGCGTACCGGCATGAAAGTGCCTTTCGTCAGGAAGCGGCCTTGTCCTGCGTCCTGGTTCCCCTCTCCCTGATACTTCCCGCATCCGGGGAAGGGCATGCCCTGATGATCGGTAGTCTCCTGCTGGTGTTGGTGGTGGAACTGCTGAATTCGGCGGTGGAAGCTGCGGTGGACCGGGTTTCTCTGGAAAACCATCGCCTCGCCAAACGGGCCAAGGACATCGGCAGTGCCGCTGTCCTGGTCAGTCTGGTGAATGCCGTTCTGGTGTGGGGGTTGGTGCTGTTTTTTTGACTTGGGCCCCGAGGGCGGCCCCCACCGAGACCAGGGCCACCCCCGCCAACGTGGTGAGAGTGAGGGCTTCGCCCAGAAAAGGCACGGCCAGCAGGGAGGTGGTTCCTGGAACGATGGCCAGCATCATGGAGGCAATGCCACTGCCCAGGGAAAGGGTGGCATAGGCGAAACTGAAGGCGGCGACCAGCGCGGCAATGATGCCCTGATAGACACCCTGGAGCAGGAGGGTCGAACCGCTGACGCCGGATAATCCTTTGGGGAGGAACAGGGCGTACAGGGGAAGATAGAGCACGGCGGCTCCCACGGTGATGCCGCTGACGGCGTCCAGAGGGCGGATGTTCCATACTCTGACCAGCAAGCCGTAGTAGGCCCAGGATAGGGCTGCACCGATAAAGCAGAGGTCGCCCAGCCAGTTTTTTTCTCCCGTCGACGGAGGAACGGAACCCGGGGCAAAACGGGAGAAACCAATGATCATCAGGCCCAGCGCGGTCAATACCAAGGCCGTCAGGGTGGCGCTGTTGGGACGGTCTTTGAGCCAGATCCAGGCAATTGCGGCGCTGGCCAGAGGAATCCCGCCATTGACCAGTACCCCGGCATGAGCAGCCGGAGCCAGGGAAAAACCGGCATAGATGAGCAAGGCGTAGAACAGCCCGCCGCTGCTGGCGATGATCAGAAGTCGGCGCAACGGCAGGGGGTTTTTTGAAATGAAATAGATCGGCAGCATGAGAGAACCGGCGACACCGAAACGCAGTGCGGTGAGGTCGTAGGGAGTCAGGGTGCTTTTGCCGCCAAGGCGGGAAACGATGTTGAAACCACTCCAGCAGGCCACCACGACGGTAGCGGCCAAAAAACCTTTCCAGCGCGGACGCGCGTGCGAGATAGACATGGATGGAAAACCCGTGAGTGAGCTATGATGTCTGTCGTCGTGGTGACGACGGACATTGAGGCATGAGGCCCGAGCCGTCAGTCTACATGGTTTTCCGGCCCTGGGTTTGGATACGGCTTCCTCCTTCCTTCCGGAAGGGAAATGGCGCAGCGTAAGGAAAGGCAGATGATACTGAAATGGATTTTATGGGGGTTGGTGATCTTTTGGGTGTATCGCCAGATCACGGGGCACAGATCTCAGGCGGGCTCCCTGTTTTCGGGTTTTACCGGAACGGGAAGGGTCCGTCATCCTCCTTCGGAGGCTTCCGAAGAACTCAAAACGACACAGGATATGGTGCGTTGCGCGCATTGCGGACTGTTCCTGCCCCGGCAGGAAGCGCTCTCCCAGAGGGGCGACTGGTACTGTAGCGAAGCCCACCGTCAGGCTGGCGCGCGCGTTCAATGATGGCGCGGGGTATGACCTTTCCTCCGCCTTTTTCCGTGGATTCCGGGGGCTGGGTGAGCCGTGCCTGGCATTGCCCGTCTCCCAATTTCGATTTCCGATCCCGCTCGGGATCTCCTCCAATTCTGGTGGTGATCCATTCGATCAGCCTGCCGCCGGGGCAGTTTGGGGGGCGGGCCGTGGAGGATCTGTTCACCAACCGGCTGGATCCCTCCGCCCACCCGTCTTTTGAATCTCTGCGTGACTTGCGGGTCTCCACCCATTTCCTGATCCGGCGCGAAGGCACGTTGACCCAGTTCGTCTCCACCGATGCGCGCGCCTGGCATGCCGGAGTATCCCAGTGGGCGGGACGGCAGGGGTGCAATGACTTTTCCATCGGCATCGAACTGGAAGGGACCGATCACACTCCCTTCACGGAGGCGCAGTATGGCACGCTGGGGGCCCTGCTGGAAGGGCTTTGCGCGCGGTATCCCATCCGTGCGATCACCGGACACTGCGATGTGGCACCGGGCCGCAAGACGGATCCCGGCCCCTGTTTCGACTGGGCGCGTTGGGAAGCATCGGGGTATCCTGTGCAACTTCTGCGCCCCAAGAAGGCGCGCTCGGGATAGAATGAGGGTTTTCTGAAAAGGGGCCCCGGCGCGCCCCCATCTGTGGAGAGAATCGTTATGGCATTGATGATCGGGATACCGCGCGAGATCCATGCGGGAGAACGGCGTGTGGCCGCCACCCCGGAAACGGCCACCCAGTTGATGAAACTGGGCTATGCCGTGGCTCTGGAAAGTGGAGCGGGGGCGGCAGCCCAATGGGGCGATGAGGCGTACGCGGCAGTGGGTGTGAAGATTCTGCCCACGGCCCGGGCGGTGTGGGAACAGGCGGATATCGTGCTCAAGGTGCGCCCGCCCGAGGTGGATCCCGTCACGGGCGAACTGGAATCCCGACCCCTGCGGGCCGGGTCCGCCCTGATTGGTTTTCTCTGGCCTGCCCAGAATCCGGATCTGCTGGAAACCTTCAGGGCTCAGGGAATCACGGCGTTGTCCATGGATGCCGTGCCGCGCATTTCCCGCGCGCAGAAACTGGATGCCCTGAGTTCCATGGCCAATATTGCAGGGTATCGCGCCATCGTCGAGGCGGCCCAGCATTTCGGACGTTTTTTTACGGGACAGATCACTGCAGCCGGCAAGGTGCCCCCCGCCAAGGTGATGGTGATCGGCGCCGGGGTGGCGGGGTTGGCGGCCATAGGGACGGCGCGCAGCCTGGGGGCCATCGTGCGTGCCTTCGATACCCGTCCCGAGGTCAAACAGCAGATCGAAAGCATGGGGGCCGAGTTTCTCGAACTGGATTTCGAGGAAGAGGGGAGTGGGACGGGGGGTTACGCCAAGCAGATGAGTCCCGAGTTCATCGCTGCGGAAATGGCGCTCTTCGCGGCCCAGGCCAGGGAAGTGGACATCATCGTGACCACCGCCCTGATTCCAGGCAAGCCTGCCCCCCGTCTGATCACCGCCGACATGGTGGCGAGCATGAAGCCTGGCAGTGTCATCGTGGATCTGGCGGCGGAACAGGGCGGGAATTGTGAGGGGACGGTGCCCGGTCAGGTGACCGTGGTCCACGGTGTGTCCCTCATCGGTTATACCGATCTGCCCAGTCGTCTGGCAGCCCAGTCGAGTCAACTGTACGGTACCAATTTGCGCCACCTGCTCACCGATATGACGCCCGGCAAGGACGGACAACTGGTGGTCAACATGGAGGATGAGGTCATTCGTACGGCTACCGTGGTCCATCAGGGCGCATTGACCTGGCCTGCGCCGCCGCTCAAGGTTCGGGCCGTTGCGCCCGCCAAACCTGCAACGGCCATGGTGCCGGCACCCAAGCATGGCGAATCTTCCGGCCCGGCCCATTTCTCCACCCTTTTGAAGGTGTTCGGTGGGGGGGGGATACTCTTCCTGTTGGTGGGTATGTATGCACCAGCCGCCTTCCTGCCGCACTTCACGGTTTTCGTTCTGGCCTGCTTCGTGGGCTATCAGGTCGTGTGGAACGTGACCCCGGCCTTGCATACCCCCCTCATGAGCGTGACCAACGCCATCAGCGGCATCATCGTGCTGGGGGCCCTGTTGCAGATGGCCAACCCCGAGTCCAGTGTGGTCGGGCTGGCGGTGTTCTCCGTGCTGATTGCCACCATCAACATCGCCGGTGGGTTCCGTGTGACCCAGCGCATGTTGAACATGTTCCGCAAAGATTGAGGATTGTTTCATGGGTAATGGAGTATTGACGGTTTCCTACATCGCGGCAGCGATTCTGTTCATTTTGAGTCTGGGCGGATTGTCCCGACAGGAGACGGCGCGACGTGGCAATTTTTATGGGGCGACGGGCATGGCGCTGGCGGTGGGGGCGACCCTGCTGAGTGGGCAGGTAGGCAATCTGGGCTGGTTGATTCCCGCCATTCTGGTGGGGGCCGTGGTGGGCTGGATGCTGGCGGTACGGGTGGAGATGACCCAGATGCCCGAGTTGGTGGCCATTCTTCACAGTTTCGTGGGCCTGGCAGCGACCCTGGTGGGGTATGCCAGCACCCTGGACACGCATACGGTATTCACCGGAGCCGAGTTGAGCGTCCATCGCACCGAAATCTTTGTGGGCGTGTTCATTGGCGCATTGACCTTTACCGGGTCCCTGGTGGCTTTCGGTAAATTGCGCGGTTCCATTTCCGGCAAACCCCTGGCCCTGCCGGGGCGTCATCTGCTCAATGTGCTGGTGATTCTGACTTCGGTCTATCTGGGAATTGGATTCGTGGGAGCGGACACGGTTATGGCCCCCCTGCTGCCCTTGCTGATCATGACCGGGCTGGCGCTGTTCATCGGCTTTCACCTGGTCATGGCCATCGGAGGCGCGGACATGCCCGTGGTGGTATCCATGCTCAACAGTTACTCGGGTTGGGCAGCAGCGGCCACCGGTTTCATGCTCTCCAATGACCTGCTCATCGTCACCGGCGCCCTGGTGGGCAGCAGCGGGGCCATTCTGTCTTACATCATGTGTCGGGCCATGAATCGCAGTTTTCTCAGTGTCATCCTGGGCGGGTTTGGTACGGGCGGCACGACTTCTTCGGCCTCGGAAGGCCCGCAGGGGGAAGTGGTGGCGATATCGGCAGAAGAAACGGCTCACATGCTGGCCGATGCCCAGGGGGTGATCATCGTTCCCGGTTATGGCATGGCCGTGGCACAGGCCCAGGGGGCCATCAGTGAAATCACCCATCGTCTCCGTGCCAAGGGGGTGACGGTACGCTTTGCCATTCACCCCGTGGCCGGACGTTTGCCCGGTCACATGAACGTATTGCTGGCCGAGGCCAAGGTGCCCTACGACATCGTCATGGAAATGGATGAGATCAACGGGGACTTCCCGGACACCGATGTGGTGCTGGTGGTGGGGGCCAACGACATCGTCAATCCCAGCGCCCAGGAAGATCCAGGTAGCCCCATTGCCGGCATGCCGGTGCTGGAGGTCTGGAAGGCCAAGACGGTGGTGGTCTTCAAACGCAGCATGGCGACCGGCTATTCCGGTGTGGAAAACCCCCTTTTCTACAAGGAGAATGCGCGCATGCTCTTTGGCGATGCCCGGAAGAGTGTCGATTCCATCCTGGCCCATTTGCCCAGTTGAGAGAAGTGTCATAAAACCTTCATGGAGAAAGGGGGGCGACCTCGCTATAATTTCGTGCTTTTGTGCGAATGGGGTCGGTGATGCAAAAAACGGAGAAGGGAAAGGGAAGTTTTTTCCTCTGCCGTTTGGTGGGTGGGTTGCTGGCGGGGTTTTGCTCACTCGGTGCGCACGCGGTATTGCAGGATGAAATTCAGGTCTATGACGATACCATCAATGACCCCGGCCAATGGGGGTTGCAAATGCACCTCAACAGTACCCCTTCCGGCCCCCAGTACATTCCGCCCAACGACGGGATGGTGGATACCCATGGATACCGGAGCACGGCGGAAATCAGTTATGGCCTGACTCCCACCCTGGAGGCCGGGTTATACCTTCCGGTGGTTCATGGCTACTATGATGGAACCCAGTTTGCCGGTCCTCGCGTGCGGATGAAATGGATTCCGCAAAAAGCCCCGGATACGGGGGGGATATTTTACGGGCTGAATGTAGAAATCTCCGATATCAAGCCGATCTACGAACCCACGCAGCAAATGATGGAGTTGCGTTCCATCATCGGCTACCGCGATTCGGATTGGCTGTATGACATCAACCCCACTTTGGATTACAATCTGCGCCCCGGCTACCGTCAAGGGGGGCCGGTGTTCAGTCCGCAGATCAAGGTCGGGCGAAACGTCATGCCGGGGTTGATGGCGGGCTTCGAGTACTATTCCGTGTTGAGTACGCTCACCACGATGTTTCCCTATTCGCAACAGAATAACGTTCTGTTTGCTGCCGTGGACATAAACATGAAACCCTGGGTCGTCAACTTCGGGGTTGGCCGTGGCTTGACCCAGGCGGCGGACGGCTGGACCATCAAGGCCATCATCGATATCCCGATCGACTGACGGTCGGGGAATATTCATTCGGATGATTCGGTATTTTTTGGGTAATAGCGCAAGGGAGTGTATGGGTCGTGGGCGGTCGTGTCGGAAATCTTGCTCCCTTGGGCTGGGTGCGCCTGTTTGGTCGGTTTCTGTGCCTGACGCTCTGTTTTCTGGCCATTCAGGCTCATGCTGGCTTGTGGGACCTGACGGGGGACGACGGCAGGGAGGGTAGTTCGCCGCCCTGGGTGGTCCAGGGGGATGAAACCTTCATTGATCAATACCACGGTTCCTTTCCCTCCGCCCGTCCCAATGGTCCGAACAGTTTTTCGTCGAATCCCGAGAACTCCTTCTCGAATATCTTTGGTCTGCAACTGGGGTTCGATCTGGGAAACCAGGGGGAATTCTGGTTCCGTTCGGAAACCATTCGCGGGATCCCTCTCAGCAATGCAGGGGGGTTGGGGGCGTTGACCAATAATGACATGCAGCGCTACATGACCAACACTTTCGTGACCTACCTCGCGCTGGGGTTCTACACGCGGGTGGTCAACTTCGGGGGGGAAAGCGAATCCTTGCCCATGGCCAGCCACCAGTTCGACCGCGCGGTGGACTCCCATCGTTTGACCTGGACCATCGGCAAAGTGGATGTGCTGTCCTATTTTGACGGCAATGCCTATGCACACAAGAGCGACGACCAGTTTCTCAACTGGTGTTTCATGACCTCCTGTGCCTACGATTATGCGGCGGATTCTCGAGGATATACCTGGGGAGCTTCGAGCGAACTGACCTGGGACCGCTGGTCTGCCCGTTTCGGCTGGTTTGCCATGCCCGTCCTGCCCAATCAACTGGCCCTCGACCCGGCCATGGGCGAACATTTCGGGGTCAATGGGGAAATCGAGCGGCGATGGGACACGGGGGCTCTCAAGTTATTGATGTACCAGGGGCGCATGCAACTGGCCAATTTTGGTTCCTACCTGAACCAAACCGGGATCTTCATTGCAAATCAGCCCAGGTACAATGCCATACGAGGCGGGGGCGGGCTCAATCTGCAACAGGCCCTGTCCCCGGGCGTGGGGTTATTTGCCCGTGCCTTCTGGACGGGGGGGAGCAACGAATCCATGGCGTTCACGGAAGTGGACCGCAGTTTCAGCGCAGGTCTTTCCCTGGATGGGCAGAACTGGGGGCGTAGCCGGGATGGCATTGGGTTGGGCTGGGCGCTGAACCAGATCAGCGGCGCACGCCAGGCTTTTTTGACGGCAGGCAATTATGACTTGTTCATCGGCGATGGCTACCTGATGTATGCCCCTGAATACGTGCTGGAAACTTACTACAAATGGGGCATCGTGGAAGGGGTTCACCTGACGGCGGACTGGCAACACATCGGCAATCCCGCGTACAATCAACTGCGCGGTCCGGTCGATGTGTACGGACTGCGTTTGCATATCGACTTTTGATCCGGCAGGATCATTGAAT
>JAKABO010000025.1 GCA_021796835.1 Pseudomonadota bacterium
CCTTTTTCCGATTCTGCCATGGTAGCGCGCACCGATGCCGGCCCGCCGGATTCGGCCCACGGATTGTCCGGACTGGGGCTTCATGCGCGTTATCAGTTGACGGAATCCTCTCTGATTGCCCAACTCTTTCAACTCATCACGGCGCAGGATCCTGCGGACGAGGAAAGTCAGTGGGCACTTCAGCGCGCCCTCACCAGCGCCCGTCTGCTGAGCGATCTGGAAGCTCACCCGGCGTGCATCGTGGTTGCCCTGTTGCGCGCCCTTCCCTGGTCACGCCAGGAGACGCTGCCTGCGCGTCTGGAACTGGACCCGGAAGTCTGGACCCTGACCCAGGAACTGCACCGTCTGGATCACGTCGTCAATACCCTGGACGTTCAGGATCACCCGAAATCTTCCCGCGCGGAACATCTCGAAGGAATCCGGAAATTATTGCTGAGCCTGGTTCAGGATATTCGGGTGGTCCTCATCGCACTGGCCGAAAGAGTCTGGTTGATGCGCCGCTCCACGGCGCTGGATGAATCCACCCAACGTCAACTGGCCCGCCAGACCCTCGATCTCTATACCCCTCTGGCCAATCGTCTGGGGGTCTGGTTCCTCAAATGGGAATTGGAAGACCTCTCCCTGCGCGCCCTCGAACCGGAGACTTACAAGACCATCGCGCACCAACTGGACGAACGGTTCATCCAGCGCGAACAGTACATTGCCCAGTTGATCCAGACGTTGCAGACGCTCCTGCAGAAAAATGGCCTGGTGGCCACCGTGACCGGTCGCCCCAAACATATTTTCAGCATCGTCAAGAAGATGCGTGCCAAGAACCTGTCCCTGGAACGGGTCTACGACATTCGTGCGGTACGGGTCATCGTCGATACCATTCCCGAGTGTTATACCGTCCTCGGTCTGGTCCACCAGTGCTGGGTCCCCGTTGCGGGCGAATTTGACGACTACATCGCCCGCCCCAAGGGCAACCAGTACCGTTCCCTCCATACCGCCGTTTATGGCCCGGAAAACAAGATCGTGGAAGTTCAGATCCGTACGCATGAAATGCACCGCGATTCGGAACTGGGCATTGCCTCCCATTGGCGCTACAAGGAAGGCGCGCGGGCAGACCGTTCCTTCGAAGAGCGGGTGGTCTGGTTGCGCCAGATGCTCGATTGGCAACGGGAAGCCGCGCTGAATACCGGCACGCCCCTTCCTCCGGGCGATGAAACCCTCTTTGTATTCACGCCTCAGGGGCGCATCATCGACCTGCCCCAGGGCGCAACCCCCATCGACTTCGCCTATCACGTCCATTCGGAGTTGGGCCACCGGTGCCGCGGTGCCAAGGTGGATGGCCGCATGACCCCCCTCAATCAACCCCTGAACAACGGGCAACGGGTGGAAATCCTGACGGTGCGACAAGGCGGCCCCAGCCGCGACTGGCTGAACCCCGCCTACGGGTATCTCAAAACCCACCGGGCTCAGGCCAAGGTGCGCCAATGGTTCAAAGCGCAGCATTGGGAAGAAGACCTCAGTCATGGGCGGACCCTTCTCGACAAGTGGATGTCGCGCACGGGCCAGACTGCCCTTTCCCTGGAACAGTTGGCCAATCAGGTCGGCTTTGCCCGAACGGAAGATTTTCTGGTGGCCCTCGCCCGCAACGAGGTCACCCAGCGCCAACTGGACAACCTTCTTGCGCCCCCCGCGTCCCCACAGGAAATCACGCTCCCCCTGACCCCGATGCCCGGTCCTTCCGGCGGCGACCAGGGCGTACTGGTGGTCGGCGTATCCCAGATCGCCACGAGCATCGCCAAATGCTGCAAGCCCGTGCCCCCCGAACCCATCCTGGGGTTTGTCACGCGCGGACGGGGGGTCAGCATTCACCGCGCCAATTGCCGCAGCCTGGCCGCCCTCACCCATCAACAATGGCAACGTCTGATTCCCGTGACCTGGGGAGAACATACCCCGGGCCAACCCTTCACCACGGATATCGGTGTCCTGGGCCAGGACCGGCAGGGGCTCCTGCGCGATATCTCCGAAGCCTTCACCCGTGAAAAAGTCAACGTCACTGCCGTCAACACCCACACCCACGGAACGCAGGCGCGCATGCGCTTCACCGTTCAGATCGACAGTCTGGAACAGTTGGCCCGTACGCTCAAAACCCTGCAGGCCATCCCCGACGTCACGTCCGCCTGGCGCACCTGAACCGCGGTCAAAGGGCCCTCAGGACTCCCTCTTCCAGACGATAGCGCTTATCCATGCGATCGGCCAGTTCCAGATCATGGGTCGCCATGACCAACCCGGCCCCCTGGCGACGGTTGAGACTCAGGATCAGTTCAAAGACATGCCATGCCGTCTGACGGTCCAGATTTCCGGTGGGCTCGTCCGCCAGCACGAGGGAAGGCTGGGTCACCAGGGCACGGGCCACCGCCGCCCGTTGCCGCTCTCCGCCGGAGAGTTCGCCGGGACGGTGGTGCAAGCGCTGTCCCAGACCCACCGCTTCCAACATTTCTGTCGCCCTCCGGCAGGCCGATGCAGAGTCGATGCGCGCAATGGACAGCGGCAACATGACATTTTCCAGCGCAGAAAACTCGGCCAGCAGGTGGTGGAACTGGTACACGAAACCCAGGTGGCGATTTCGCAAACGCCCGATCTGGGCATCGCTCAAACTGGTCAGGTTTTGTCCGCACAGGGAGACCTGCCCCTCATTGGGGCGATCCAACCCGCCCAGCACATGCAGCAAGGTACTTTTGCCGCTTCCGGAAGCCCCCAGAATGGCAATCTGTTCCCCCTCCCGGACTTCCAGGTCGAGACCGCGCAGAACCGGGACTTCATCGGCAGCCAGACTGAAGCGCCGGGTGATGCCCTGACACTGCAGAAGCCGCTCACTCATAACGCAAAGCCTCGGCAGGTTGAACGCGCGCCGCCCGCCAACTGGGGTAGAGAGTCGCCAGCAAGGTCAGGATCAGCGCAGTGATCGCAATACTCAGCACATCGCCCCGCTGCAGGTCGGAGGGCAATTCGGAAATGAAATAGATCTGGGGGGAAAGAAAATGCACGCCCAGCACTTTTTCGATGAAGGGGACGATGACCCGGATGTTGAGGGCCGTCACCACGCCCAGCGCCACGCCAATGCCCATCCCGATCACGCCGATCAGGGCTCCCTGGATCATGAAGATCACCAGGATACTGGCAGGCGAGGCCCCCAGGGTACGCAAAATCGCAATATCGGCCTGCTTGTCCGTCACCACCATGACCAGGGTGGATACAATGTTGAAAGCCGCCACGGCCACGATCAGCAACAGGATGATGAACATCATGGTCTTTTCCAGGGCCACGGCATGGAAAAGATTGGCGTGCTCCTGGGTCCAGTCCGTCAGCCAGGCATCCACCGTCAGGGTCGATGCCAGTCGATGGGCCACGCTCGGTGCCAGCATGAGGTCCTTCAACTTGAGGCGGACACCCGTCACGTTCTCCCCCAGACGAAACAGCGCCTGGGCATCGTTCAGGTGAATCAGGGCCAACCCGCTGTCATATTCGTACATCCCCACATGAAACAGCCCCACCACCCTGAACTGCTTGAGACGGGGCAACATGCCCGCCGGCGTCACCTGCCCCTGGGGCGTGATGAGCACCACCTTGTCCCCCACCGACAAATGTAATGCCTGGGCCAGTTCCTGCCCCAACACGATGCCAAATTCATGGGGTTTGAGGTCGCTCATGTGCCCGGCCACCATGTGCTGGTCCAGATCCGCCACCTGGCGCTCCTGGGCTGGCAAGATTCCCCGCACCATCGTGCCCTGGACCAGATCGTCATTGGCCAGCATGGCCTGTCCATTGACATAGGGCGCCGTACCGATGACTTCCGGATCCCGTCGGGCTTCCGCCGCGACCTGGGGCCAGTTGGCCAGGGACTGGCCGCTGCCAAAGATCTGCACATGGGAAGCCACCCCCAGGATACGCTCGCGCATTTCCTTCTGGAAACCGTTCATGACCGACAGAACCACGATCAGCGCCGCCACCCCCAGAGCAATCCCCGCCATGGAAATGAGGGAAATGAACGAGATGAAGTGGTTGCGCCGTTTGGCCCGGGTATAACGCAACCCGACGGTAAGTTCAAACCACTTCAAGAGACTTCCTGACGCATCTGGGGAAAGAGGATGACATCCCGAATCGACGGGCTGTCGGTCAACAGCATGACCAGTCGGTCGATCCCGATCCCTTCGCCCGCCGTGGGCGGCAAACCGTATTCCAGGGCGCGGATGTAGTCGGCGTCATAGTGCATGGCTTCCTGATCGCCCGCTTCCTTCTGGCGGACCTGGGCCTGGAAACGTTCCGCCTGATCCTCGGCATCGTTCAATTCCGAGAAACCGTTCGCCAGTTCCCGTCCCACCACGAACAATTCGAAACGTTCGGTGACTTCGGGATTCGCATCACTGCGCCGGGCAAGGGGCGAGACTTCCGCCGGGTAGTCGATGATAAAGGTCGGTTCAAAGAGAAGGGACTCGGTGGTTTCCTCGAAAAGGGCCAGTTGCAGGGTGCCCACGGAAGCACTCGGCGGCACCTTGGCGCCCAGTCGGGTCAACTCCTGCACCAGTTCCACCGGATCATTCAGACGGTCCGCCGTGTAAGCGGGATGATACATTTCCAGAGCCTGAGCCAGAGTCAACCGCTGAAACGGTCGCCCCAGATCGAGCGCCCGTCCTCCGTAACTGAGCACCGTCGTGCCCAGCACTTCCTGAGCCACGAAACGGAGCAGGGCTTCCGTCAGGTCCATGAGCGCACGGTAGTCCTGATAGGCCGCATAGAACTCGATCATGGTGAATTCGGGATTGTGACGGGTCGACAACCCTTCGTTGCGGAAATTCCGATTGATCTCGAACACCCGTTCCATGCCCCCCACCACCAGGCGTTTGAGATATAACTCGGGGGCAATGCGCAGGTACAGATCACAGTCGAGGGCATTGTGGTGCGTCACGAAGGGACGAGCCGCCGCTCCCCCGGGAATGGGGTGCATCATGGGGGTTTCCACTTCCAGAAAGCGGCGCGCCACCAGGAACTCGCGCACCTTCTGCACGATTTTGCTGCGCTGGATGAAGACCTGTCGGGAATGTTCGTTGGTGATCAGATCCAGATACCGCTGCCGGTACTTCTGCTCCTGGTCGGTCAGTCCGTGGAACTTTTCCGGAAGGGGGCGCAGGGATTTGACCAGCAACCGCACCGCCGTGACCCGGAGAGTCAACTCTCCCATGCGGGTTTTGAACAGGGTGCCCCGTACCCCCAGAATGTCGCCCAGATCCCAATGCTTGAAGTCCTGATAGACGTCCTCCCCCACCAGATCCTTCTGCAAAAAAATCTGGAGGCGCCCCGTGCCGTCCTGCAGGGTGGCAAAACTGGCTTTCCCCATGAGGCGCTTGAGCACCAGACGCCCCGCCAGTTGCCCATGCACTTCGCGCGCCTCGAAATCGGCCTCGCTCAGTGCGCCGTACTGTTCGTGCAGGTCAGCTGCTTCGTGGAGGCGCCGGAAATCGTTGGGGAAGGCCACGCCCCGGGAGCGTAGCGCCTGCAACTTGGCACGCCGTTCCTGAACCAATGAATTATCTTCTTCATGCATCCCGTCATACTCCCTGCTTCAAACTGGCCTCGATGAATTCCTCCAGGTCGCCATCCAGTACGGCCTGGGTATTCCCCACTTCCACACCGGTGCGCAGATCCTTGATGCGTGACTGGTCGAGCACGTAGGAACGAATCTGGTGCCCCCAGCCGATGTCCGTCTTGCTGTCTTCCATGGCCTGTTTTTCTGCCGTACGCTTGCGCAATTCGGCTTCGTATAACTTCGATTTCAACATGGCCATGGCTTCAGCCCGATTGCGGTGCTGGGAACGGTCGCTCTGGCATTGGACCACGATCCCCGAGGGCGCATGGGTGAGGCGTACCGCCGAATCGGTCTTGTTGATGTGCTGACCGCCCGCGCCCGAGGCACGGAAGGTATCGATGCGCAGATCGGCCGGATTGATTTCCACTTCGATGGAATCATCCACCTCGGGATACACGAAGACGGAGGCAAAGGATGTATGGCGCCGATTGCCGGAATCGAAAGGGGATTTACGCACCAGACGGTGAACCCCCGTCTCGGTTCGCAGGTGGCCAAACGCATAGCTCCCCGTCAATTTGAGGGAAGCGCTCTTGATGCCGGCTACTTCGCCCGGCGACTCTTCCAGGATTTCCACCCCGAACCCCTTGCGCTCGGCATAGCGCACATACATGCGCAACAGCATGGCTGCCCAGTCCTGGGCCTCCGTCCCGCCCGATCCCGCCTGAATATCCAGAAACCCATTGGCAGAGTCCAGGGGATGAGAGAACATCCGTCGAAACTCCATGACGCCCACCCGTTTGTCTATGGTCGCCAGATCCGCCGCAACCGCCTGCAGGGTCTCTTCATCGGCCTCTGCCAGGGCCAATGCAAAAAGTTCGTGACTTTCCTCGAGGGCCTGGGTACACCCGTGCATTTCGTCCACCACTTCTTCCAGCGTCTTGCGTTCACGCCCCAATTCCTGACTTCTTTTGCTGTCCTGCCAGAGCGCCGGATCTTCCGAAAGACGAATGACCTCGTTCAGGCGCTCGACTTTGGCGTCGAAGTCAAAGATACCTCCGCAGGGCCTGAAGACGCAGAGTCAGGTCCTGTTGAAGGGTTTCCAGGGCATTCAGTTGTTCCGCTTCCATGGGATGAAATTCTCGCCAATAAAGCCTTGGATTATACCCCGGGAAGCCCGTCCCTGCCCATCAGGATTCGCGCAGGGGACGAACGCCCGGCATCTGCATCAGAGGCAGGACTTTACGCCAGAACCGCCAGCGCTGGGAATGGCGCAGGACCACCTGTCCACTGAAGCGTCCTTCCAGCGCCACCAGAGTCAGGGTTTCGAGGGTTCCCTGACGCAACTGAGCCTGCCAGTACCGCCAGTGCGTCTCCAAAAAGTCCTCGAGGGCGGCCACCCATCCCTCCGCGTCGCCATAGGCAGAAGGGGCACGCAAACTCTCCACCACCTCATGTACCGGCTCGGTGCACGCTTCATCCCATAACCAGACCCCGCTGATCACCCGCTGTCCCCGCGCCTCGCGCGCCTGGTTGAGGGGATGGTCGTGCAGGACCATCTGGATCTCGTTGAAGCGGGCTTGCCACAGACCGCGCTGGGCCCCACGCGGCAAGTGACCGTCGATATTGCGCCCAACCCGTTGCAGGGGAGGCGTCGTCTCGATTTCCGGGAGCGTGGAAAGCCCCAACAGCCAGCGGGTCGGCGTCACCTCGTGAAAATACAGGCCGTCCACCGCAAAATGGGCATTGAGATCTTCCCGCAATCCACGACTTTCTTCTGCGCTCAGCCCAAACGTATAATCATCGTGCAAAATCAACCCGTCCCCTTCCACATGCAGGTGAATGGGGTCCGCACATAACCAGTGGGGAGCCGTGTGAAAAACTCCCGTTTCCCGGGCGCGCCGCACACTCTCCGAGGTCGTTTTTCCGTCGGGCGGCCACTGGGCCAGCGTCAGGGGCCGCCCGAAGACCTCCCGGTCCCCCTGACTCCAGGCTTTTTCCAACCCTGGAACAGCCGGCACTTCCGAATCGGGCAAGGCCGGAAACAGGCCCGGCACCACCAACGTCTTATGAGTTGGCATGACCCACCCTGAAGCCGCTCAAGTCGTGGGCCGTGGCCTCTTCGATGCGGACGGTCACAAACTCGCCGACCTTGAATCCCGCGCCGGGGGCAATGGCCACGATGCCATCGATTTCCGGCGCATCGGCCGCACTGCGCCCCACGGCGCCCCCCTCGGGCGTCAATTCATCCACCAGCACCTGACAATCGCGCCCCACGAAACGTTGCAGGCGCCGGGCGCTGATCTCCTCCTGGCACGCCATGAAACGTGCCTGGCGCTCTTCGCGCAGGGCAGCAGGCACGGGATCCGGCAGCGCATTGGCGGTAGCCCCTTCCACCGGAGAATAGGCAAAACAGCCCACCCGGTCCAGTTGGGCCTCTCCCAGAAAATCCAGCAATTGCCGGAAGTCCTCTTCCGTTTCCCCAGGAAAACCCACGATGAAGGTGCTGCGCAAGGTCAGGTCGGGACAGTCACGACGCCAGGCCTGAATGCGCTCCAGGGTCCGCTCCACATCCCCCGGCCGCTTCATGGCCCGCAGGATGCGCGGGCTGGCATGCTGCAGGGGAACGTCGAGATAGGGCAGAACCAGCCCTTCGGCCATGAGGGGAATCAACTCGTCCACATGGGGATACGGATAAACGTAATGCAGGCGCACCCAGGCCCCCATCTGGCCCAGGGCACGAGCCAGTTCCGTCATGCGGGTGCGCAGGGGGCGTCCCTGCCAGAAGCCCGTTCGATACCGCACATCCACGCCATAGGCGCTGGTATCCTGGGAAATCACCAACAATTCCCGAACCCCGGCCTGGACCAGGTGTTCCGCCTCCTGCAAGACTTCCCCGAGCGGACGGCTGACCAGGTCACCGCGCAGGGAAGGAATGATACAGAACGTGCAGCGATGATTGCATCCTTCGGAAATCTTGAGATAGGCGTAATGTGCCGGTGTCAGTTTTATCCCCTGGGGTGGAATCAAGCTGGTGAAGGGATCATGACGCTGCGGCAGATGTTCGTGCAAGGCCTGCATCACCCCCGCCTGGTCGTGGGGTCCCGTAATGGCCAGTACCTGCGGATATGCCGAGAGAATCTTGCCCGCCTGAGCCCCCAGGCAGCCGGTCACGATGACTCGCCCGTTTTCCGCCAGCGCTTCTCCGATGGCCTCCAGGGACTCCTCGATGGCCGATTCGATGAAGCCGCAAGTATTCACCACCACCACGTCCGCCCCGCCATAATCCCCCACCACCTCATACCCCTCAGCCCGGACCTGAGTCAGGATACGTTCGGCGTCCACCAGTGCCTTGGGACACCCCAGGGAGACAAAACCGACGCGCGGCACGGAAGAAGAAGGTTGACGGTTCACCACAATAAACTCCTTGACGGTCAATGGGCCCCACCGGAACGCGGAACCCCTTGCCCCTATGGTAGCAGAGGACAAAAAAAACCCGCAGAGTCTGTTCTGCGGGTTGAAGCCTCTATCGAAAGGAAACCTTTGCAATAAAGGAGGAGGAGACAAAATTCGGGTCAGAAAATCAGGGGGTCTGACACCCCGGTTCGCCTATGCTGCAGCGCACAATTTCAAGATTACCGGAGCAAAAGTTTCTTGTCAACATTTATTTGTTGCACCGCAACATTGCCGGCCTGCCTGGAACATCGGAATCATCTCATTGTTTTATTAATATTTTATTAAATACCCCACCATCATCCCCGATTCATGGAATAATGCCCCTATTGTGCTGCACCATACACAGGACAAAGCCTATGGAAGCCCTGCGAGTGATCAAGAAATACCCCAACCGGCGCTTGTACGATATGTGCTCCAAGCGGTATATCACGCTTTGCGAAGTCAAAACGCTGGTCCTCGAACAGGCCCCCTTCCAGGTCATCGATGCCAGAACCCAACAGGACCTGACCCGCTGCATCCTGATGCAGATCATCCTGGAAGAAGAATTGGGCAAGTCCCCCCTCTTCAGTTGCGAAATGCTTTCCCGGATGATTCGCTCCTATGGCAACGGCATGCAGCGCTTTCTCGGTCATTATCTGGAACAGGGGTTGCGTTACGTTCTCGAACACCCCCCGCAGGATCCCGCCGGAACAGACCTCCCGGCCCCCTACTCGGCCAGCGATGAACCCTCCCTGCACGATCTGATGGGACACCATCTGGATCAGATCACCCGGTTGTTCCACACATTGCAGCAGCAAGGCGAAAACATCTCCGCCGCGTCTTCACTCCAGAATCAGCACATGAGCCCAGTGAATGGAAGCCACGCCGAGTACGATCAACCCCACCTGCAGGGCTGAGGTACGCAGATCCACCCGGCGGTGCAATCCGGGAATCAGGTCGGCCACCGCCACATAGATCATGCTGGCCGAGGCCAGAGCCAACAGATAAGGAACCCATTTCTGCAGCGATTGCAGCGCCAGGCAGGCGATGACCGCCCCCACCAGGGTAGCCATGCTGGAAAACAGATTGAAAGCCAGGGCGCGCGGACGGGACATTCCGGAATGCAGCAGGACCAGGGCATCTCCCGCTTCCTGGGGCAACTCATGAGCAATGATGGCGAGCGCCGTCACCATCCCCAAACGGGCATCACTGACAAAGGCAGCGGCGATGATGATGCCATCCACAAAATTATGGACCGAATCCCCCACCACCACCATGGCGCCCGTCCGCCCCTGGGGTTCATGGGCGTGGGCATGGGCATGCGCTTCCAGTCCGGCTGCGTCATGGACATGAACGTGACGCCAGAGTACCAGTTTTTCCAGCAGAAAAAAAACCAGGATCCCCACCAGCACCGTGGCCGAAACCGCTTCCGGACTGGCCTCGTGCTGAAAGGCGTGGGGCAGGATCTCCAGAAAAACAGCGCCCAGCAAGGCCCCGATGGCGTAACTCACCAACATGGGAACCCAGGCGGGGCGGGCAGTGTAAATGACCAATGCCGCGCAGAGCATCGATAATACGCCGGCCACCACCCCTGCCAGCATGGAATTCATCAACGGTGTCATGAGATGAGCATCGGAAAGATAACCGTCCCATTATACGCTTCCCAACCCCATCTCATAACTGCTCCGCCATCCAGACGACGTGCCCCATGCGCCCCGCCCCCGGCCCCTCCTTCCGGTAGGAGTAGAACAGTTCGTTTTCCCGGACGGTACAATGCCCCCCGCCATAAATCCGGGTGACTCCCAACCGGGCCAGGCGCAGGCGCGCCAGCGCCGGGAGATCCGCCCACCATCGCCCCTCCTGGCCGGGACGAAAGGCCTCTCCGGCTTCGGGCTGAGAGCGGAGAAAGTGCGCGCGCACTTCCGCGCCCACCTCGAAGGCCTGTGGCCCGATAGCCGGTCCCAGCCAGGCCAGGACCCCTGCGGGATCCACTGCCATGGCCTGCAGGGTATGCTCCAGCACGCCGGCGGCCAAACCCCGCCAGCCCGCATGTGCCGCGCCCACCACGGGCTCCCGTTCATGGCAGAAAAGCACGGGCAGGCAATCTGCCGTCAACACGAGGCATCCGATGCCGGTCTGCCGGGTGACGGCGGCATCTGCGCCCTCTTCCCGCTCGTCCCGATCCGTTCTGACCTCGACCCCGTGCACCTGGGTCAGCCACCACGGCCGTATCCGCAGGGTTTGGGCCAACCATTGTCGGTGTTGGTGCACCAACTCGGGGGCCGTTGACCCCTGCAAGCCCAGATCCAGCCCCCGTCGGGTGCTCCAGGTCCGGACCCAGGGAGGGGCGGGCCAATCGGCCGGTCCTCCCGGCAGGGGCGTGACGGGTCGTTCACGCATAGGTGGCTTCTTCCAGAACCTGGATCAATCGGGCCATGTCTGCGGCCATGGGAATCTCCCAGGCGCAGGGCTGCCGGGTATCGGGATGCAGGAAGCCCAGATGGAACGCATGCAGGGCCTGTCGCCCAAAGTCTCGCAACGCTGCGCTGCTGCGCTCATCGAGCGCGACACTTTTACCCTTGTAGACAGGGTCTCCCGCCAGGGGAAACCCCAGGTGCTGCATGTGTACCCGGATCTGGTGGGTACGCCCGGTTTCCAGACGACATTCCAGCAGGGTGTGACAGGGCAGACGCCGTACCACCTCGTAGTGTGTGACGGCGGGGCGCCCTGCCGTCGTAACCGCCATGCGGGTACGCTGCGTGGCGTGGCGGCCGACGGGCACTTCTATCCGCCCGCCCGCCGGCACCTGGCCCTGAACCAGCGCCCAATAATGTCGGTGCACGGTGCGTGCCTGCAACTGGCGCACCAACTCTCCATGGGCCGCCAACGTCCGCGCCACCACCATCAACCCGCTGGTATCCTTGTCGAGGCGGTGCACGATGCCGCTGCGGGGCACCTGCGCCACCGCCGGGTCATGAAACAGCAAGGCATTCTGCAGCGTTCCATGCCGGTTGCCATGCCCCGGATGCACCACCAAACCCGCAGGTTTGTGGATCACCCTGAAGGACTCTTCCAGCGCCACGGTTTCCACGGGGAGATCCTCCGGGACGACTTCTTCCGAAAAAACTTCCGGCTCGGTCTCCAGCCACAGGCTTTCCCCCCCGCAGACGCGCGTCTTCTGCTGCGCCAATCCCTGATTCAGCCGAACCCGTCCCGCTTCGATCTGAACTTGCCAGCGCGACCGTGACCAGTCGGGGAAGAGACGGGCCAGCACCTGGTCGAGACGCAGCCCCCCGCATTCCACGGGAACCGTCAATTCCAGCGGTTCATTCTCTTCAGGACTGTTATAATGGGAAGATTGCATGGTGAGAATTTTCATGAAACACTGCAGTGTACTCCGAAATGTTGCCCTGACTCTCGTCGTGGCCCTGGTGGGCTGTAGCGAAATGGAAAAAGCCGATGACCCCACCAAAAACTGGTCGGCAGCCAAACTCCATAGCGAAGCCAAGAAAGACCTGCAGGAAGGCAACTATGAGCAGGCTGCCAAACTCTACGAATCCCTGCAATCCCGCTACCCCTACGGCACCTATTCCACTCAGGCCGAACTGGAGCAAATTTACGTTTACTACAAGCAACATGAATCCGCCTCGGCGGTCAGCGAAGCCGACCGGTTCATCAAGGCGCACCCCAATCACCCTGCCGTGGACTATGCCTATTACATGAAGGGGCTGGCCAACTTTAGCGACGATCTGGGGATTTTTGGCATTTACACCGACAGCGATCTGGTGCAGCGGGACACAAAGCCCACCAAGGATTCCTTCGACGCCTTCCGTGACCTGATCACCCGCTTCCCCAACAGCCGTTACGCCCCCGACGCCATCGTCCGCATGAAATACCTGGTCAATTCCCTGGCGCGCAACGATGTGGCCGTGGCGCGCTACTATTATCGCCGTCAAGCCTATCTGGCCGCAACGGATCGGGCCCTGAATATTCTGCGGGACTATCCCCGCACCGCCGCCCAGGAAGATGCGCTCGACATCATGGCACGCAGTTACGATGCCATGGGGCTCAAGGACCTGAGTCAGGACACGGTGCGCGTCCTCAAACTGGATTTTCCGAACAGTCATTACCTGACCGCACAGGGCGATCTGGCCAAAAAGCCCGAATGGTGGCGCTTCTGGCAGTCCAGCGCCAATCAGTGAGAAGGGACCACCGGCGGTGGGGGTGACGTCACCGTCCAGTACTGGTAAAACACCTCGTCCGGGCGCACCATCCCCAATTCGTGACGTGCCCGTTCCTCAATGGCGTCAGACCCCGACTTGAGATCCGCCACCTCGGCGCGCAAGGTTTGATTTCTTCTTTCCAGCGCCTGATTCACGGCCCTTTGCCCCTGGAGTTGGTGCTTCAAGTCCTGGCGTCGGACCCAGCCCCCCTTCCCCAGGATCAATCCATACCCCAAAGAGAGAATCAGACCGACCATCAACCAGCGGATCAGGCGGATCGTGGTCGGCGACATGGCTCCGCCCCGTGGTCAGCCGCGCCGGGCAAACACGGCGGAACCCCCGTAGGTCGCCACCGATCCCAGGGCTTCCTCGATCCGCAGCAACTGGTTGTACTTGGCCAGACGATCGGAACGCGACAGGGATCCTGTCTTGATCTGTCCTGCCAGACTGGCAACGGCAATATCCGCAATGACCGTGTCTTCGGTTTCGCCCGAACGGTGGGAAATGACATTGGCATACCCCGCTTTCTTGGCCATTTCGATGGCAGCAAAGGTTTCCGACAAGGTTCCGATCTGATTGATCTTGATCAAAATCGAGTTGGCGATGCCCTGGCGAATGCCCTCGGCCAGAATCCTGGTGTTGGTGACAAAAATGTCATCCCCCACCAACTGGATGCGCCGGCCCAGGCGCTGGGTCAACAGACTCCAGCCAGCCCAATCGCCCTCGGCCATGCCATCCTCGATCGTGACGATCGGATAGTTATCCACCCATCGGGCCAGGTAATCCACCAATTCAGCAGAGTCCAGCACTTTCCCTTCCGCCTCGAGGTGGTAGCGCCCTTCCCGGTAAAATTCCGAACTGGCACAATCGATCCCGATGGCCACCTGTTCGCCCGGACGGTAACCTGCCGCTTCAATGGCCTGCATGATCAGTCCCAGACCGGCTTCATTGCTGGGCAGGCGCGGGGCAAACCCCCCTTCGTCTCCCACCGTCGTCGGCATGCCCTGAGCATCGATCAGCTTTTTCAGGGCATGGAAGACTTCCGCACCGTAGCGCAGGGCTTCCCTGAAATTCGGCGCACCCACCGGTACGATCATGAATTCCTGCATGTCCAGGCCATTGTTGGCGTGGGCTCCCCCATTGATGACATTCATCTGGGGAACCGGCAACTGGACCGCGGTTGCGCCGCCCAGATAGCGGTAGAGGGGCAATCCCGTTTCCTCTGCCGCCGCCTTGGCCACCGCCAGCGACACGGCCAACAAGGCATTGGCTCCCAGACGCGCCTTATTCTCGGTCCCGTCCTGCTGGATCATGATCTGGTCGATTCTGGCCTGATCCGTCACCTCCCAACCTGCCAAGGCTTCGAACAGTTCACCGTTGATGTGGGACACTGCATTCAGAACCCCTTTGCCCTGATAACGGGCGGCGTCTCCATCGCGCAACTCGATGGCCTCACGACTGCCGGTGGAGGCTCCGGAAGGCACGCCGGCTCGACCGCGCGCGCCCGTCTCCGTGATCACCTCGGCTTCCACCGTGGGGTTTCCCCGTGAATCCAGTATTTCCCTTGCCTTGATTTCTACGATTGCGCTCATGCCTGCTTTCCCGTCCTTGACCTGCTCAAATTAATCGGTAGCCCCAACCCCTTTCAAGGGGACAGGGTCAGTTCACTCAATCCACGCTGTTTGACCAGAGCATCCAGCGCCATCAAAGTTTCCAGCAACTCGCGCATCCGCCCCAGGGGCCAGGCGTTGGGCCCATCAGACAGGGCCTGTTCGGGACGTGGGTGGGTTTCCATGAACACGCCCGCCACCCCCGCCGCCACCGCCGCACGCGCCAGTACGGGAACGAATTCCCGCTGACCTCCGCTGGCCCCCCCCAATCCGCCGGGCAACTGGACCGAATGGGTGGCATCAAACACGACCGGACAACCCGTCTCCCGCATGATCGCCAGCGCACGCATGTCGGAGACCAGATTGTTATAGCCGAAACTGGCTCCCCGCTCGCAGACCAGGATATTGTCCCGACCACTGGCGGCACGCGCCTTGTCCACGACGTTTTTCATGTCGGCGGGCGCCAGAAACTGCCCTTTCTTGATATTTACCGGCTTGCCCGCCGCCGCCACCGCAGCGATGAAATCGGTCTGACGACAGAGGAAAGCCGGGGTCTGCAACACATCCACCACCGCAGCCACGGCGGCCACCTCCTCCCGCTCATGCACATCCGTCAAAACGGGGATCTGCAGATCGCGCCGAATGTCCGCCAGGATATCCAGCCCTGCCGACTGTCCCGGCCCCCGAAAGGATTTCCCCGAACTCCGGTTGGCCTTGTCGTAGGATGCCTTGAAAATGAAGGGGATGCCCAGAGAACCGGTCATCTCCTTCAACTGGCCCGCCACTTCAAAGGCCAGGTCACGGGATTCGATCACGCAGGGACCGGCGATCAGGAACAGCGGCTGGTCGAGACCGACTTCAAAATGAGCGATCTTCATGAGGCTACAGGCTCTGAAACGGCCTGATGACGCGCCAGGGCAGCCGCCACAAAAGCAGTAAACAAGGGATGTCCGTCACGGGGCGTGGAGGTGAATTCGGGATGAAACTGGCAAGCCACGAACCAGGGGTGGCCCGGCAATTCGATCATTTCGCACAATCCCTCCTGCCCCGATTTTCCGGAGAAACGCAGGCCCGCCTCGGTCAGCGCGGCCACGTACCGGCTGTTGACCTCGTAGCGATGGCGATGTCGCTCGACGATGCGGGGCGTTCCATAAATCCTGCGGACCAGGGATCCCTCTTCCAGCAAGCATTCCTGCCCCCCCAGCCGCATGGTCCCGCCCAGATCGGACTGGACCGAACGCTGTTCCAGACGCCCATCCGCCGTGCGAAATTCGGTGATCAGGGCAATCACGGGGGCCGGGGTCAAAGGCATGAACTCGGTGCTGTGGGCTTCCGGCAACTGGGCGCAATGGCGGGCAAATTCCACCACCGCCAACTGCATGCCCAGACAGATGCCCAAAAAGGGCAGGCGGCCTTCGCGGGCAAACTGAATGGCGCGAATCTTTCCTTCCACCCCACGCTTGCCAAAGCCCCCGGGAACCAGTACCGCATCCATGCCCGCCAAGGTATCCAGGCCCTCGCTTTCCAGACGCTCCGAATCCACATAGTGGATATGGATTTTGGTCCGCTGGTGAATTCCGGCGTGGATCAATGCTTCGGAAAGGGACTTGTAGGATTCCGTCAAGTCGACATATTTTCCGACCAGAGCGATATTCACTTCATACAGGGGGTGTTCCAAAGCCTCGACCAGGGCGTCCCAGGAGGACAAATCGGCTTCCGGAACCTCCAGGGCCAGTTTTCGGCACACGATGCGGTCCAGATGCTGACGGTGCAATCCGCCGGGGATGCGGTAGATGCAGTCCACATCCGGCGCAGAAATGACGGCCTCCACGGGAACATTCGTGAACAGGGCGATTTTGCGTTGTTCGTCGGCAGGCACGGGGCGATCCGCCCGGCAGATCAGGACATCCGGCTGAATGCCGATCTCGCGCAACTCCTTGACCGAGTGCTGAGTCGGTTTGGTCTTGATTTCTCCCGCAGAAGGCAGATAGGGCAAGAGGGTCAGGTGAATGAAACAGCATTCCTCACGGGGGGCTTCCACCGCCATTTGACGAATGGCTTCCAGAAAGGGCAGGGATTCGATGTCCCCCACCGTCCCCCCGATTTCCACGATGGCCACCTGGGCATCCCCGGCCCCCTGGCGAATGCACTGCTTGATTTCGTCGGTGATATGGGGAATGACCTGGACCGTCCCCCCCAGATAATCCCCTCGCCGTTCCTTCCGGATCACGCTGTCGTACACCTGACCGGTCGTAAAGTTGTTGCGCCGGGTCATCCGCGTGCGCACGAAACGCTCGTAATGCCCCAGGTCCAGGTCGGTCTCGGCGCCATCCTCCGTGACGAAAACCTCCCCATGCTGAAAGGGACTCATGGTCCCCGGATCCACATTGATGTAAGGGTCCAACTTGAGCAGGGTCACGCGCAACCCGCGGGACTCCAGAATTGCCCCCAGGGATGCGGCGGCGATACCCTTCCCCAGGGAAGAAACGACACCACCAGTCACGAATATGTATTTTGTCATGGGCAAGGGCAATGAAAGGTTGAGCGATTATACCACTGCCCTCACTTTTCCAGAAATTCCTCCTTCTCCCGTTCAGGTCTTGAAGGTACGGGTCTGCGAATCCATTTCCCGGACCAGTGCGGACAATATCCGTTCGGCTTCCTCGATGGTCTGGACCACCACGGCATTTCGTTCGGCCCCCTGGGCAATCTGTTCGATGCGATTGGCCACTTCCCGTCCCTCTGTGCTCTGGGACTGGACAGCAGCGACGATATCCCCGACCCCCGCCATGATCTTTTCCGAACTCTGGGCGATGTCATCGATGGTACTGCCCGCTTTTTCTGCCATTTTTTCACCAAACCGTACCTTGTCCACAGCCAACTGGATGCGTGCGATGGCCTCCCTGGTTCCGTCGCCGATATCCTGCGAAACCTTGCCGATCAAAGCCCCGCTCTGAGCGCTCTGCCCCGCCAACTTGCGGACCTCGTCCGCCACTACGGCAAACCCCCTGCCCTGTTCGCCCGCCCGGGCCGCCTCGATGGCGGCATTGAGCGCCAACAGGTTGGTCTGGTCTGCAATTTCCTTGATGGCATTCACCAGTTCGGTAATCTGTCCTGCACGCTCACCCAACTGGCGCACCGATTCGGAAGCCTGCAACACCTCATGGCTGATGGCGCCCATGTTGTCCACCACCTGCTCCACGATATCCTTGGCGCCAGACAGAGACCCCGCCGAAAGTTTTTCCACCATGCGCGCATTGTCCGCCGTGGCATCGATGCTGGTGGACATTTCTTCCACACTGGCCGCCGCCGCCTGCGCCGCTTCCGACTGCCGGGTGGACACTTCCGAGGCCACCTGGACGGCCTGATTCATCTGGCGCGTACTCCCGCTGATGTTGCGCGCCGTGGCACTGATCTGATCGATCACGGCCCCCATCAGGACCTTGGTGGATTGAATTTCGCAAAGCAACCGGCCCGTCTCATCCCGCCCCGAAATATCCACCATGCGGCTGAAATCGCCGTCCACGATCTCTTCCAGATGGGCGGAAACCTCATTCAGCGGGGCCGACACAAAGCGTCGGGCAACCCAGCCAAAAATGAAGAAGAGCAGGACTTGCAAGACCACCTGGGTCGTCACCATCATGAAGGTGATCAAATACAGCCGATGAAAGTTTTCCGACAGGTCGATGGTCAGGTCGGAAGCCCCATTGGATGACCCGACTTCGACGACATGGCAGTTCAGGCAATCCGTTTCATGAAAATTGTGACTTTCGATATAGGGGGTGATGACGCGCATCATGGGACGTCCATTCACCCAGTTGATGGACGCATAGGGCAACGATTTGCCCGCCTTGACGGAGTTTTCGATCGTCTGCCTGACCAGAGGGTCATCCAGATGTTCCTCCGGCAGTCCGGGGCCAAACTGATTCACGACCTGAGCCGTGCGCACCAGTCGCAAGGCCGCGAGTTGCTGCCCCTCGATGACCTTTTTGATCATCAACCGGCGGTTGTTGGGGTCGGTAATGGCACCGGTGACCATCAGCATGTTGGCGCTGTCGATGACCTGCATCGCCACCCCATGCCCCTTCCCGGCTGCATCGTCGAAAATGGCTTTACGCAGTTGCTGGTAGGCCATCACGGAAGCCATCGTCAGCAAGATGAAGAGAACTGGTTGAACGGTCACCTGCATCTTGATCCGGATGGGGAGCCGGGCAAACCAGCGCCGCACGGAAAACCTCTGCGCCGGAGGATGCACGGGATGCTGGCGATACAGGGCCTCGGCCGCACTCACTTCGTCCCGGGACGGTTTGCGTCGCAAAGACAGATACCCAACCACCTGCCCCTGACGTAGAATGGGCGACACGGTGGCCCGTACCCAGTAATGGTCGCCATTCTTGGCGCGGTTCTTGACGATGCCCCGCCACGGGTAACCGGCCTTGATCGTCTTCCACAAATCCTCGAACGCCCAGCGCGGCATATCCGGATGACGCACCAGATTGTGACTGGTCCCGATCAATTCGTCATGGGTGTAACCCGAGACCTCCACGAAGGCCTCATTGGCCTCGGTGACGATCCCCTTGAGATCCGTGCGCGTGATGAACACATATGAGTCGGGGTAGTCTATCTCCCGTTGCGTCACGGGGCCATTATTTTTCATGAGTGTTCCCTGTTTGAACCTTAATCTGCATCCACACCCGTACTATCGGATGATCCAACCCAAACTTGAGCGAGGGTAACCAACAGGCTGTAGCATACCTGTAATATGTCCCTTCTGTCACTGTCCAAAAACCCCCTTTTACTGCCTCAATTCTCCCCTTTGGTCCCTTCCAAAAACCTTGCCGCAATGCAACAATACCCCGCTTCCTCGACAATTCCAGGCCCGCCGTGACCCCGACCCATTTTCTCTCCCTTTTGCACGCACGAACGTCCAGTTCCACCGTTTTCAACCCGTGGCGGGATACGGATCCCCTCAATGACGCCAGCCCGTTGGCCCCGCAGCAGCGCCTCTCCCATCTGACCCGCTATCTGGAAGAACGCCTGAACCGGGCGCACTGGATCCTGATTGCTGAGGCGCCCGGTTACCAGGGTGCCAAGTTTTCCGGTTGTGCCATGACCAGTGAACGGCGCTTGCTCGAAGACACGGGGGCCACGACCCAGCGCTTTTTTTCAGGAAACAAATTCCGCACCAGTGGAACGCTGCTCTCCAATGGCCGGCCAAATCCCGCCGGGGCCCTGGAACCTACCGCGACCATGGTCTGGAACACGATGCTGGAACTCGGTCACAGCCATGATTTCGTGTTGTGGAATGCCTTTGCCTGGCATCCCCATCATCCGCTCAGTCCCCTCACCAACCGAACCCCCACCGATCCGGAGCTGGAATCCGGCAAGGACACCCTCAAGGCTTTTCTGACCTTGTTCCCGCAAGGTCGGCTCGTGGCCATCGGGCGCAAGAGCCAGGCAACCCTGGCCTCCCTCGGGATAAGCGCCCACCCGGTGCGGCATCCCGCCAATGGGGGGGGCAGGCTGTTCCATCAGCAGATGCGCGAACTTCTGGCCGCCAGCGCCAATCCGTAAAGGGCTACCCGGTCCGTCAGAATGACCTGTACCGGCATGGCCTCCAGCAGGGGACGCATGCGTCCCTTGTCCACAAAGGATTCCAGAAAACCGGGTTGGCGCAGGAGGGGCAGGATTTTGGGCGCAATCCCTCCCCCCACGTATACTCCGCCGCGACTCATCACCTTGAGCGCCAGATTGCCCGCCTCGGCGCCATACAGACAAACAAACCAATGCATCAATTCCACGCACAGGGGGTCCGTGGCATCCAGTGCCGCCTGCGCCAGTACCGCACCCGCCGAGGCCCCTTCCAGGGCAGTCTGCAGCCAGGCGGGGGGGGATGAACGCTCATGAGCCCGCAAAAACTCGTGCAGTTCGGGCAAGGCGCTCCCCGAGACCACCCGCTCCCAGCTGACGTGGCCATGGCGCGCCTGAAGAAAGCGCCAGAGCGCCATTTCCCGCGCCGTGCTGGGGGCAAAGGAGGCATGCCCCCCTTCCGTGGCGAAGGGATGAAAGCGGTTCCCGTCCCAATCGATCCCCGCCTCACCCAGCCCCGTTCCCGCCGCAATCACCGCACGATTCCCCGCGCTGGGTTCCCCCTTCTGCAAGGAAAACAGTTCGTTCTCAGCCAGGGCAGGCAGCCCCCAGGCCACGGCTTCCAGATCATTGAGCAGAAGACACCCGACCCCGAAGTGTTGGCGTAGCGCCGCACTCTCCACCACCCAGGGCAGGTTGGTCACCTGTGCGCGCTGCCCGGAAACCGGCCCCGCCACGCCCAGCGCCATCCCGGCCACCGGGCAACCCACCTGAGCGACGTATTCCTCCAGCACAAACTCCAAAGTAGCGTAGTGCAGACTGGGGTACGTCCGTACCTCCGTCAGCACCACCGCCGCACCCTCCCCCTCGGCCAAGGCCAGGCGGGTTTTGGTCCCGCCGATATCCCCCACCAGCGTTCGTTTCATCGCTCTCCCAACATCCAATCATCCCCCCGAAGGTCGTCCTCAAAGGCCATTGTAGCGAGGAAGGTCTGTCCCGTGGCAGCCCATGAACGCCATGCCGTTCCCGAGGGCCACGCAAAACCCGGACCCTTGACCGATTTTTCCAGAAAACCCTTGCAAATTAAAAGCGGCTGTTTTAATTTAGCCATCATGTATAAAACAAGAAACCTGACCACCAAACTCCGCCAACTGGCTGCGGCTTTTCCTGCGGTTGCCCTGACAGGCGCACGCCAGGTGGGTAAGACAACTTTACTACGCCATCTTTTCCCTGACCACGACTATGTGGTGTTCGACCCCACCCAGGACCTGGAAAATGCGCGCCAGGACCCCGATCTGTTTTTTTTGAATCATCCTCATCCCATCCTTCTCGATGAAATCCAGTATGCTCCCGAACTGGTCAGTGCCATCAAACGGCAGATCGACGCCCATCCCGACCGTCGTGGATATTACCTGATCACAGGATCGCAACAATGGCAAGTCATGAGTCATCTGGCAGAAAGTCTGGCAGGAAGAGTCGCACTCCTGGAATTGAGCGGGTTTTCTCTTACGGAACTGGAAGGTACGCCCAACGGTTGGCTGGACGCCTGGCTCACTTCCCCTGAGGGGTTTCTTGACCGATTCCATCCTCCCTCTCTCTATCCCGCTCATCTCAGCGAATGGATATGGCGCGGGACCCTTCCCAAAGTCCAGGAACTTCCTCTCTCGCTCGTGCCCGATTTCTGGAACAGTTACCACCGCACCTATGTCGAACGAGATGCCCGACTCGCCGGAAATGTTCAAGACTGGCAAGAATTTGGTCGGTTTGTGCGCCTTCTCAGCGCGTTGACCGCACAGGAAATCAATTACAGCCAACTGGGTCGGGAAATTGGATTGACCCCTCCCACTGCGCGCCGTTGGCTCAGGATCCTCGAAGCCACCTACCAATGGCACGAACTCCCAGCCTTGACCAACAATCTGGTCAAACGGATCAGTTCCCGTCCCAAAGGACATTGGGGCGAATCAGGACTGGCCTGTTTTCACGCACAAATCTCCTCTCCCCAGTCATTGACGGGTCACCCTCTCTACGGGGCCCTTTTCGAGACTGCCATGGTCAACGACCTGATCAAACAGGCGGCAATGCTCCCTCTCAAACCCTCTTGCCATCATTGGCGCAGCGCCGGAGGGGCCGAAGTCGATTTGGTCATGGATCGGGATGGCACGCTCCACCCCTTTGAAATCAAACTCACCACCCAACCCACCAAACGCCATGCTTCGGGACTGGAGGCCTTTCGGGCAACACATCCCAATGCAGGTCCAGGCGCCCTGATCTGTGCCGTCCCCGCCCCGCGCTGGATCACTCCCCAGGTACTGGCTATCCCCTGGAATCTGAGCACAGGCACGAATCCTCCCGATTGAAAGAAAAACACGGACTTCTGCTGGTTATTAAAAATGTGGGGTATCCAACTAAATGCTGTGATGTTAAAATTATGCAATGGAATCAGGCATCCCGCAAGTGCGATCAAAGTCCCCCAGAGCTGGGGTCGATTACCCGCGCAACTACGCCGAGTTTATGGCGTGGTTTCCAGATGACGCCGCCTGTCTTGACTACCTTGATTGGATTCGATGGCCACATGGCTTTGTTTGCCCCGATTGTGGCGGCACCACGGCATGGCGCATGAAAGGCGGGCAATGGTGGTGTAAGGCGTGTGTCAGTCGTATATCCGCCACGGCGGGTACAATTTTTCACCACGCCAGAACACCTTTGACCGTTTGGTTTTCCGCCGCCTGGCATCTGACCTCCGCTGAAAATGGCGTTTCCGCTAAAACGCTTCATCGAATCCTCGGGTTCGGCTCCTATCAAACTGCGTGGGCGATGCTGCACCGGTTCCGGTGCGCAATCAGTCATGCCGGGCACGACATGCTGTCCGGACACGTCGAAGTGGATGAGACCATATTTGGAGGCGTGCGGCACGGCAAGCGCGGACGCGGTGCAGGAGGAAAGGTGCTGGTGGCGGTCGCCGTGGAATTGCTCTCTCCAAAAGGCTTTGGGCGCTGCCGCTTGCAGATTATCCACAACGCCGATACCGAAACGCTCAAGACATTTATTCAGAAGCACATCAAACCAGGCTCTACGATCTACACCGATGGATTTACTTCCTATCCAAGCGCCACAAAAGACGAATACGTTTACCAGGGAACATCCGTCAAGGGTTCCGGCAAGGAGGTTAACGAGGTCTTGCCGGGCGTACACCGTGTCGCGGCGCTCGTTAAGCGCTGGCTGATGGGGACACATCAGGGCTCCTTTGAAGCAGATCATCTGCAGGCTTATCTGGATGAATTTACGTTCCGCTTCAACCGGCGCAAGTCCACGCATCGCGGCATGCTCTTCTACAGGTTGATCGAACAGTGCGTTGCCATGCATCCCATGTCCTTTCGTGAACTTGTGGCCAACCCCAAGCCCAAAAAAGAGGGTCAGGAGTTCGCGATGTCGGCCAAACTGCGAAATAAAGCGCCTGCTTCGCTGGATATTTCTGTGCCTTCGCACCCATGGAGAAACTAGTCACAGCATTTAGCTGGATACCCCACTTTTCCTTTTCGTTTGAGTCGGAGTTTTGGGCGCGACTTGGCGTGGTGCGCGTATCCCGATGGCAGCGTTGACCGACTTTCGGACAGCGGTAGACTCCACTGTGGCCTGCGTTTTCTCTTTCCGGGGCCGTTGGTCAATCGTCTTCGTTGTTGTTGTGGCCACAGCCTTCTTTTTCGGCGATGCCCTTGCCGGTGTTTTCGTCGCGACGGCAGGCGGTTCCTCTGGCTTGGTCCGGTGGGTGCCCGCCTTCTTCTTCGTGTCCGGCAATACCTCGGGACTGTCCATCTCGATGCCGAACACATCGGCAAGTTGAGAATCGTCGAGCACCTTGCCCCTGACAGGAGTTTTCTTGGTGTTGACGGACAGTTCCGCCGCCTGAGTCACAAGGTCATTGGCATTCACCTGACGCAGCGTGAAGAGGAGTTCGGGCTGCGCATCGAGACGCGCGCCCACGCCGTAGAGCACAGCGGCGACGTGCTTGCACATCGTCGCCCAGTCCGGACAAGAGCAGTCAAACTGGATGTCTTTGGGCGTGGGAAACAGGCCTGTCTTTGGCTGACAAATGCGCTCCATTACGGCTTTCGAAAGCTTGCCCTGCAATAACTCGACCAGCGAGGCGATGGAGCCGATGCATTCCTTCGCCAGCGACTTCCAGTGGGTGTCCGGCACGACGGTGATGCCGATTTGGATCTTGTACAGGCTGGAGCCTATCACCAGCGCGTGCACCCTGCCCGGCTCGATCTTCAGATCAATGACCGAGCCATTGCGCACATAGGTACGCCCACGCGGCAGACGATTCTCGAAGTCGCTGTAGGCTTCCAGGTTGTCGCACCAGGCCTTGCCCCAGAATGTTTTGGCGATAGCCCGGCCCTCAATGACCACCGGGCGCATGTCCTGCCCGGCCTTCTTCGCTTTCGTGACGGCTTTTTCGGCCTGCGCCCGCCGCTTGGCGACTGGCACGTAGGGTTTCCAGTATCCGTAACTCATGCGCTCATTCTACAATGGAACGGATGTCTAGTCTGATCAGATCGAGCAGTTCGGCGTCGCTCATCTCGGTCAGGTTGATTTCCGCGTCGCCTTCGAGCACATCCGTCGCCAGTTGTTGTTTAGAGCGGATCAGATCATCGATACGTTCTTCTATGGTGCCCCGGCAGACGAACTTGTGCGCCAGCACATTGCGGTGCTGGCCGATACGCCAAGCGCGGTCGGTGGCCTGGTTTTCCACGGCGGGGTTCCACCAGCGGTCAAAGTGGATCACATGAGAGGCGGCGGTCAGGTTCAGCCCGGTCCCGCCCGCCTTGAGCGATAGGACGAAGAAAGGGCACTTCTCATCTTCCTGGAAGCGCTTGACAAGTTCGCGACGCTTGCCGACCGGCGTACCACCATGCAACACCAAGCCTTCGCGTCCGAAGATATTGCCCAGAAAAGCGGCCAGCGGCGCCGTGGTCTCCCTGAACTGGGTGAAGACCAGTACCTTTTCCTGCTTGGCGGCGATGGTATCCGCGATTTCGGCCAGCCGCCCGAACTTGCCGCTGTGTTCCGGTTTCCAGGCACCATCGCCGAGCCATTGGGACGGATGGTTGCAGATCTGCTTGAAACGCATCAAAAAGGCTAGCACCAGTCCCTTGCGCTCGATGCCCTCAGCCGTTTCCAGTTTGGCGGCCAATTCCTTGACCGCGCGCTGGTAAAGGGCGGTCTGGACGGGACTCAAAGCGCACCATGCGGTTATTTCCGTTTTGTCCGGCAAATCGTCGATGATGCGCTTGTCGCTCTTCAGGCGGCGCAGGATGTAGGGTTTGACCAGCGTGCGCAGCGGGCCGAAATGCGCCATGTTTTTCGTGAATCCGGCAAAGGACTTCTGCGATCCTAACAGGCCCGGGTGGGTGAAATCGAAAATGGACCAGAGATCGGAAAGACGGTTTTCCACGGGCGTGCCGGTGAGCGCGATGCGCGAATCGGCTTGGAGTTGCTTGACTGCCTTCGTCTGCTTGGCGGATGGATTCTTGAGCGCCTGTGCCTCGTCGGCCACCGCCAGGTGCCAGCGCATCGCCAGCAGATTCGGCAGGCGCATCAGTGTACCATAGCTGGTGATGACCAGATCGGTGCCCGCCAGCCGCTCGGCGTCCAGCGCGCGCAGTTCCTCCTGCGCCATCGCCGACGGGTGCGCGATGAGGCAGCGCAGGGTGGGGGTGAAGCGTTTGGCCTCCTCTTGCCAGTTGGCCAGCAGCGAAGCCGGGGCGACCAACAGGCTGGGGCGCGTTCGTTGCACAGTGAGCAGAAGCGCCAATACCTGGATCGTTTTGCCCAGCCCCATGTCATCGGCGAGACATGCCCCCAGTCCCATCCGGGTAAGCAGGTGCAACCAGCGCACACCCGCTTGCTGGTAGGGGCGCAAGCTCGCTTTCAGCGCTGGACCCATGGTGACGGCGGCCAATCCTTCCGGCGAGCGCAATCCCTGGAGCATCTCGGCCAGCCAGTCTCCGGCGACGATTTCCGACCAGTCCGGATCGACAGGTACGGCATCGTCGAGTGCGGCCCCTGCCAGCAGACGCATGGCCTGGCCGAAGGGCAGCCCCTCTGCCGCAGCATCCTCGATGCCCTGAAAACGCCCGATGAGGTGTGAGAGCATGTCGCGGTCCAACTCCACCCATTGGCCGCGTATCCATTGCAAGTCCGCGCTAGCTGCCAGCAGAGACTGGATTTCGGCGGGGGTCAGTGGCTGCCCGTCGAGCGTGACTTCGACGTGGAAGTCGAGCAGGGCATCCATGCCGAGTAGCGAGGGATTCTTCGCGCCAACGGTAGCGGAGACCTTGGGCCGGGCGGGACGATCCGCGGCCCAGGTTTTGGGCATGCGCACGACGATGCCTGCCTCTTGCAGATGCGGCACATCCTTGAGGAAGCGCACCGCATCCTCGACACCCCAGCGCAAGGGATGATAGATCTCGCCCTCGTTAATCATGTCGGTCAGCCAGGCGCAGTTTTCTGCCGCCTTTTGCACAGGCAGGAGCAGGGACAGAAGCTGCGCCTTCTTCCTGCCGCCGGAGAATTCCGCCAGGGCTTGCGAAAGCGGCAGGTGCTGCGCTTGGCCGTGCGCCGACAAGCGTGAGGTGTGGGTAGCAAGAAAAGCGAAGGGGTATTCCGCATCCTTGCGGTTTTCGGCAAGGTTGAAATGTACGCGCCCCACGAGATTCCAGGCCGGATGTTTCGACTTGAGAAAATCCAGCAGCGACCAGCCGGAATCGGCCAATTCCGTCTTCACGGCCGCCTCGATCTCCGCCCAAAGTGCACGAAAAGTTTCCGGCGCCAGATACTCCGCGCCCGTCATCGGCGGTGCATCCAGGCACAGAGTTTCGAGGGCCAGCGCATCGGGTGCTGCGACAGCAATCTCGCCGTCTTCCGGCGTCGCGGTCAGCGCCGTCACAAAGCGCACAGCGAAGTCACGCCAGAACGCCCATAGTGGCGGCAGCGCGGTGGTGACTTCCGCCGCACCCAGATGCAACAGGCCGTACCCGGTTCCTCGCGCAAAGGCCGTAGCAAGCCGGTCGGCCAGCGCATCGGACAAGGTCGGCGCGTCTGGTTCCGCGCCGACCTGGAAATGCCCCTTGGGGGTCAGTTGTACGGAGAAGGTCATGCCACTCGACTTCCCGGAATGCGGGAGACCTTATTCATCCTGATCTCCAGTTTTACGCTCAGCCTCGATCTGCTTGATCACCCAGTCAAAATCGCTCTCGAACAAACGATCCTGCACGATGCGGTACTTCTCGAATTCGCTTTCAGCGTGGACCCTGGCGATTTCCGCCGTGACCTTGCCGACATCCTGTAACACCTCGCGATCGGTTGCCTCGATGAAACGGTTGAGGTGCAATTCCCAATCCTGCATCGTCATCGGAATCTGCCGCAGCGCCATATCCTCGGCCACATCCAGATAGGCGCTGACCAAGCGTGAGAGTTGCGCCATCTCAACCTCGGTCAAGTAATTCTTGACCACCACCACATCGAACTTCTGGATCTTGCCCAAAGGCGCATCCTTCCAGGTGGTCAGCCCCATATTGTCCTTGCCGGCATCGGCGCGCTGGTAGATGACCTCAGCCGCCGTCTGGTCATGGATGGCCCAATGCAGCTTGTTCTGGACGGTGGCAAAGAAACGCTTGGTGGCTTGCGCCGTGACGTCGTAATCGATGGCCGTGGCGTAGATGTCGGTGATCTTCTGGTAGAACTTGCGCTCCGAGAGACGGATTTCCCGTATGCGCTGCAGTTGCTCTTCGAAATACTGCTTGGTGAGCACCGAGCCGTCATTCTTGAGGCGCTCACCCTTCAAACCACCCCAGTGGTATTCGTTGATGAAACTCGTCGCTGTAATCATTGCCCGCGATGAGCGGGAACGAAGCTCGGCCATTTCCACTCTGGTCAGTGGCCGCTCGATAGCAATGAATTCGTAATATTGGTGCTCGCTCATGTGATTTCTATTTCTGCTTGACCGCGCGGAAGGCAGAATCATCACCCAAGTGAATGTAGATATGGCCGCATAGTTCCTCGCGCACAATCTCGGCGAAGCCTCGCCCGCTCATTTCGTCGCCCTCGTCAAAGCCGCTCCATGTGAATTCAACGCGACTGGCATCCCCACGGTAATCTATTTGGCCTTGGGCTAGGCCAAATTGAAAATTTCCAATTCCTTTCTTCTCGAAAGTAACATAGCCGGGCACTTCCAAATCGACGTAGTCTTGATCCCACCCGTCCATCCAGACGATGCGCCATTTACCGATGAAAGAGGTGGTTTTGCGTGAAGTCAGGACAGGGACGGTGGGTTCTGTCACGATCAATTTCCCCTGAGCGCAATCAGATGCGGGAGCAAAGCGGGAATATCGCTTCGGATGATGCTCCACAACGTGTCGTTATCGATGCCGAGATATCCATGGATCAGCCGATTGCGTGTGGCGATGATGAGACGCCACGGTACATGCGGAACAGCCGTGCGTACGAAGTCTGGCACATGAGTTGCCGCTTCGCCGATCAATTCCAGATTGCGTACCGTGGCATCGTAATTTAGTCCACTAGCGACAAACGCAGCCTGGTCTAGTCCGTCGGTATAAGCAATAACTTTTTCGGCAAATCCAATCATGTCATCAATGTAAAAGCGCCATTCACGCTGCGTAGGATCAGACATGCACGGCCTCTTTTTCAATAAACGGGCGCAGTTCCGCGCGCAGGGCTTTGTCGGTCACCAGGTCGACCGCACAGCCGAACAGATCTTCGAGATAAAACTGGACGCCGAAGTAGCGTCCTGAGGTTGCCGGGCCGTCGAATGCGACCAAGATGTCGATGTCGCTGTCGATACGGGCACTGTCCCGTGCGGTGGAGCCAAACAGGGCGAGATGCGTGACCCCGTACCGGGCCACCAGTACCGGTTTGCTTTGGGTGAGTAATGCGATGGCATGCGAGCGGTTCATTGATGCCTCCATTCAGTAAGTCAGGATCGGCTGTTAGGCCTCGTTTTAAAAACCAGCAGCATATTGACCTCTACCTATTCCGCATTTGTGATTGCATCATGCTATTTTACCTGCTACTTCGGATCGAACCGCATGGCTGGATTGGCCGGATTCAGCTGCAAGTCGAAGATCATGGTCTTGGCTGCTTACGAATGGTCAAGCACGCCGGAATATGACTGTTCCTCTGTAATTTCGCAAGTGGGGTATCCAGCTAAATGCTGTGATGTTAAAATTATGCAATGGAATCAGGCATCCCGCAAGTGCGATCAAAGTCCCCCAGAGTTGGGGTCGATTACCCGCGCAACTACGCCGAGTTTATGGCGTGGTTTCCAGATGACGCCGCCTGTCTTGACTACCTTGATTGGATTCGATGGCCACATGGCTTTGTTTGCCCCGATTGTGGCGGCACCACGGCATGGCGCATGAAAGGCGGGCAATGGTGGTGTAAGGCGTGTGTCAGTCGTATATCCGCCACGGCGGGTACAATTTTTCACCACGCCAGAACACCTTTGACCGTTTGGTTTTCCGCCGCCTGGCATCTGACCTCCGCTGAAAATGGCGTTTCCGCTAAAACGCTTCATCGAATCCTCGGGTTCGGCTCCTATCAAACTGCGTGGGCGATGCTGCACCGGTTCCGGTGCGCAATCAGTCATGCCGGGCACGACATGCTGTCCGGACACGTCGAAGTGGATGAGACCATATTTGGAGGCGTGCGGCACGGCAAGCGCGGACGCGGTGCAGGAGGAAAGGTGCTGGTGGCGGTCGCCGTGGAATTGCTCTCTCCAAAAGGCTTTGGGCGCTGCCGCTTGCAGATTATCCACAACGCCGATACCGAAACGCTCAAGACATTTATTCAGAAGCACATCAAACCAGGCTCTACGATCTACACCGATGGATTTACTTCCTATCCAAGCGCCACAAAAGACGAATACGTTTACCAGGGAACATCCGTCAAGGGTTCCGGCAAGGAGGTTAACGAGGTCTTGCCGGGCGTACACCGTGTCGCGGCGCTCGTTAAGCGCTGGCTGATGGGGACACATCAGGGCTCCTTTGAAGCAGATCATCTGCAGGCTTATCTGGATGAATTTACGTTCCGCTTCAACCGGCGCAAGTCCACGCATCGCGGCATGCTCTTCTACAGGTTGATCGAACAGTGCGTTGCCATGCATCCCATGTCCTTTCGTGAACTTGTGGCCAACCCCAAGCCCAAAAAAGAGGGTCAGGAGTTCGCGGTGTCGGCCAAACTGCGAAATAAAGCGCCTGCTTCGCTGGATATTTCTGTGCCTTCGCACCCATGGAGAAACTAGTCACAGCATTTAGCTGGATACCCCACTTAAAAATACATGCCAGGGACTTGAACACTCACTGCGAGAACTGTCATGAATATCATGACCTATTTCGAATTGATTTTATCGGATCATGATCGTATCATGGCATCATCTACATAAAATGACATATGAAGAGATAATGACACAAATTGCCGTCCAAGTGTCTCAGGGAGGCAGAATTGTCATCCCGGCAGACATCCGCCTTAAAATGGGCGTAAACATTGGGGATCAGGTTTTATTGAACTGGTCGGAGGAAGTCCACGAGTTGCGTATTGCTACGCGCAAACAACGCTTGGAAAATGCACTGAACCTGGTCAAATGCCATGCTCGGGCGTCTGATGACGTTGTGGACAGTTTCCTGCGCGAACGCAGACTTTCCAGCCAGGATGAATAAGGCGGTTCTGGATGCCTCTGCGGTCCTGGCTTATCTGTTTTCTGAAGCCGGAGCGGACTAGGTACTGCCCATCCTTGAAACAGGATCCGGATTGATTTCCGCCGTCAATTACGCCGAACTGGTCAGCAAACTGGTGGATCAAGGCATGCCCACAGATATTGTCCATGAAACGTTATTCAATCTGGAACTGGAAGTCGTCTCTTACGATACGGCACAAGCGTTTCAAACCGGGGCATTGCGCCTACCAGGAAAAGCCTTTGGATTATCCCTGGGTGACCGCGCCTGTCTGGCGCTGGGGATGATCATGAAATTACCCATACTGACAGCGGATCGAGTTTGGAAAAATCTGTCACTACCCATAGAAATCATTGTGATTCGCGCCTGAAACAGGCAAACCAGGTGCTGGTGGTTATTCCCTTTGTTGTTTCATCAGTAGTAACAAAAATGATTGACGGATTAAAAAAGTGTTACTACAATTTGCTTCATGCACATTGAGTTCGATGCCAATAAAAACGACACCAACATCCGTGCCCGAGGTCTGTCGTTTGAACGGGCAGCGAATTTCGATTTTGAGACTGCGGTCTTTAAACAAGATACCCGGCGCGACTATGGCGAGATTCGCCTTCGCGCACTGGGCTACCTTGATGGCCGCATACACGCACTGGTGTTCACCGAAACTGCCAAAGGCATTCGGGTCATCAGTTTTCGTAAGGCCAACAAGCGTGAGGTACTGATGTATGAACAAGAAGCCAAATCCTGAATTGATTGACCATGACAACCCAGAATGGACGACGCAAGACGTCAAAACCGCCAAGTCCTTCTCCAGCCTACCCGCAACTTTGCAGACCAAGTTGCGTAAGCGTGGGCCGCAAAAGTCACCACCCAAGGTGTCAACCACCATCCGCCTATCTCCTGATGTGGTACAGGCCTTCCGGGCTTCTGGAGACGGTTGGCAGACACGCATCGATGCGGCGTTGAGGGACTGGCTGCGCACACATTCGCCCGCATAAGTGGG
>JAKABO010000046.1 GCA_021796835.1 Pseudomonadota bacterium
ACATAGGCCGGACCGCTGCCGGACAAGGCCGTGACCGCATCCATCTGGGATTCCCGGGTCAACCAGTGCACGCTCCCGACGGCATGCATCATGGCCTGGACCCGCGCCCGATCCTCTTCGGAAACTCCGGGAAGCGCAAAGAGTCCGGTCACCCCGGCCTGGATCAACGCAGGAGTGTTGGGCATGGCACGCACCAGGTTGGCATGCCCCTTCAGTCCGGCAGAAAGGCGCGACGTGGTCCAACCCGCCACGATACTGACCAGAAGGGTCACGGCAGGCAGCGCGGGGAAACCGCCCAGAAGTTCGGTCATCTGCTGGGGCTTGACGGCCAGCACCACCGTGCTGGCCCCCCCCAGGTCCGCCGGCACGCTGGCATGCACCCGGATCCCCCAGCGGGCACTCAACTGCGCGGCAGTCTGCTCATTCACTTCGACCACGGCGATATCGGAAAGCGCCTGACCATGGGCCACCAGCCCCCCGATCAGCGCCGCCGCCATGTTGCCCCCGCCCACAAACAGAATACTCATTTCAATTCTCCCGCCGTCCGAACAAAATCGTTCCCAGTCGCAATAGTGTAGCGCCTTCTTCCAGTGCCAGCGGATAATCTCCCGACATCCCCATGGACAGGGTATCCAGGACATGGCCCGCCGCGCGCAGGGATTCCAGTTGCTGGCGCAGCGCCGCAAAGTGATGGCGGGTAGCCGCTTCGCCCCCCCGCAGGGGAGCCGGAGGCGCCGTCAGGCCACGCAGGATCACCCCCGGCATCTGCACCACCGCCTCGACCAGATCCGGGAGTTGGGCCGGACTGACCCCCCCCTTGCCGGCTTCCCCGCTCACGTTGACCTGCAGGCAAATGGGCAGGGGAGGCCGACCGTCTCCCGTCCGGACCTCGGACAGGCGCCGGGCCTGGCCCTCCTCCGTCACGCCATGAACCCAGTGGAAGTGTGACGCGATGAGCCGGGTTTTATTGCTCTGGATGCGCCCGATGAAATGCCACTCGAGGTCGGCGCGTCCCACCTGCGCCTGCTTCCCGAGGGCTTCCTGGACATAACTTTCACCGAACAGACGAACCCCCGCCTCGGCGGCGGCACAAATCTGGGCCGCCCCCTGCCCCTTGCTCACCGCGATCACCCGGATTTCCCGGTGCCGCCGGAAGGGAACGAGGGACGCCTGGATCTGCTGCCAACTTGAGACATCGAACATTACAAACCATTTAGGGTATCATCACAGGTTGAGATTTTAACCTTTATCGCGGAGAATGGTTATGGCAGGTTTGACTCCAGACACTCCCTGGCCCACGGAAATCACCCTCCAGCAGGCCACGCGCGTTCTTGACATCACCTTCAGTGACGGCCGCCAGTATCACTTTCCCATCGAGTTTCTCCGGGTGTATTCTCCCTCGGCCGAAGTCCGGGGGCATGGCCCCGGCCAGGAGACCCTGCAGACCGGGAAACGCCAGGTGGGCATCCAGGAAATCGTTCCGGTCGGACAATATGCCATCCAGTTGCACTTTACCGACGGACACAACACCGGCATCTACTCCTGGGACTACCTCCTCGATCTGGGCATCAACCAGGAGGAATACTGGGCCGACTACCTCAACCGGATGGAAGCGGCCGGCGCCAGTCGCGATGCCCACTGACGATCATGACAGACACCCACTTCGGTTTCCAATCCGTCGCAGAAGATGAAAAGGCCGGCAAGGTCGCTGCGGTTTTCGACTCGGTGGCTTCCCGCTACGATGTGATGAACGACCTCATGTCAGTCGGCATGCACCGCCTCTGGAAGAAGTTCACCCTGCAGGTATCCGGCGTCCGTTCCGGGCAACGCGTCCTCGACCTGGCTTCGGGCAGCGGGGATCTGGCCCGGGGTTTTGCAAAAAAAACCGGCCGTGAAGGACTGGTCGTGATGACCGATATCAATCCTGCCATGCTCAGCCGTGGACGGGACCGGGCCATCGACCAGGGATTCCTGCTTCCCACCCTGCAATGCGATGCCGAACGGTTACCCTTCCCCAGCGCTTACTTCGATTGCGTCAGCGTGGCCTTCGGGCTACGCAACATGACCCACAAGGAGCGGGCCCTGGAAGAAATGTACCGGGTCCTGAAACCGGGCGGTTGTGCCCTGATCCTGGAATTCTCCCGGGTCTGGGAACCGCTCAAGCCCCTCTACGACCTCTATTCTTTTCAGGTGATTCCCAGAATTGGCCGATGGATCGCCAACGACGAGGCAAGTTACCAGTACCTGGCCGAATCCATCCGCATGCATCCCGACCAGGAAACCCTGGGCGCCCTGATGACCCAGGCGCGCTTCGAAAATGTCGAATGGTTCAACCTGAGTGCCGGCGTGGTGGCCCTGCACCGAGGCTACAAATGGGGATGAGAGACCCGGCCCGGATCGTATCGCGCGGACTTCATGCCCTGCTGGACACAGCGCCCTGGGCGCTGGAACGGCTTCGTCCCTTTGCCGGACAGACGCTCGTCCTGAACGTGGGCACCTGGACCCTGTTTTTTACCATCGATGAGCGCGGTTCCCTGGTGCTGAACCGGGAACGCCCGCCCGTGCCCGCCCTGACCCTCGACCTGTCGCCCTCTGCGCTGCCGCTGCTGCTCCTGCGCCCTACGGAGGCGCTCCACCACCTGCATCTTTCCGGGAACAGCGCCCTGGCCACCGAGATCGGGTTTCTGGCCCGACATTTCCGCCCGGATCTGGAGGAATTGCTGAGCCGGGCGGTGGGCGACCGGAGCGCCCATCGCCTGGGCCTTCTTCTGAGACAGGGCGGCACCTGGGCGCGGGAAACGCTGTCCCGTTCCCGGTGCATGCTCCAGGAATACGCCACGGAAGAAATCCACCTGCTCCCCAGTCAGGCCCAGGCACGACATTTCGCCCGGCAAGTCCACCAACTGGATGAAGACCTAGGACGCCTGGAACAACGCCTGGGCAGACTACGCTGATGCGGATCTGGCGGGTTGCCTTCATCTTTTACATCGTCCTGCGCTACGGTCTGGACGAACTGGTGCTGGCCCATGACCGCCTGGGCCCCCTGCGCCGTCTCAGCCGCTCCCTGCTGTTCTGGCGCCGTTTCAGCACGCCCCGCGCCCTGCGCCTGCGCCTGGCCCTGGAACGCCTGGGGCCCATTTTCGTCAAATTCGGCCAGGCCCTCTCCACCCGCCGGGATCTGATCCCGACCGACATTGCCGACGAATTGGCCCGCCTCCAGGATCAGGTGCCGCCCTTTCCCGGAGAGGACGCCATCCGGATCCTGGAAAAAACCTATGGGCGTCCGCTGGCCCAGGTCTTTGCCGAATTCGATGTCACGCCCATCGCCAGTGCCTCCGTGGCCCAGGTCCATTTCGCCGTTCTCAAGGACGGCAAAAAAGCGGCGGTCAAGATTCTGCGCCCCGAGGTGGATCGCATCATCCAGCGCGATGTCGCCCTCATGCTCACCCTGGCCCGGCTGCTCGAATACGGGTTCAAGGAAGCCCGGCGTCTGCGCCCGGTGGAGGTGGTGGCCGAATTTCGCAAGCACCTGTCCGACGAACTGGACCTGATGGTGGAGGCCTCCAACGCCAGCCAGTTGCGGCGTAATTTTTCTGACCGGCGTCTGCTCATCATCCCCGAGGTCTACTGGGATTACTGCGATACCCGGGTGATGGTCATGGAACGCATGTCCGGCATGCCCATCAGCCAGGTGGACCGGCTCCGTGCCCAGGGCGTGGACATTCCCAAACTGGCGCGGGACGGCGTGGAGATCTTCTTCACCCAGGTATTCCGGGATGGGTTTTTTCATGCCGACATGCATCCGGGCAATATCCAGGTGGCCGAGGACGGACGTTACATCGGCCTGGATTTTGGCATCATCGGCACCCTGACCGCCGAGGATAAAAACTATCTGGCACAGAATTTTCTGGCGTTCTTTCAACGCGATTATCAACGGGTGGCCGAGGCCCACATCGAAGCCGGATGGGTGCCTGCCCAGACCCGCGCCAACGAGTTCGAATCGGCCATTCGCTCGGTCTGCGAACCCATTTTCGACAAACCCCTGCGCGAAATCTCCTTCGGCAAGGTGCTGTTGCGCCTCTTTCAGGTTTCCCGCCGCTTCCAGATGGAAATCCAGCCCCAACTGGTCCTGCTGCAAAAAACCCTGCTGAATGTGGAGGGACTGGGACGGGACCTCGACCCCGAACTGGACCTGTGGAAAACCGCCAAACCTTTCCTGGAACGCTGGATGAGCGAACAGGTGGGCTGGCGTGGGCTGATCAAGGCCGTCAAACGGGAAGGCGGACAGTGGGTCACCCTGGTTCCCCAACTCCCCCGTCTGGTCCATCGCGCCCTCGAGGAAAGCGTCCAGCAAAACGCCCTGACCGGCGAAGTGGCGCAGTTGCGTCAGCAACATCGCCAGACCCAGCGCTGGATGATCTTCCTGATGACGGGCATGGGCATCCTGTTTGGCATTTTGCTGGCGCTGGCCTGGATGATCTGGATGGATGGTCCGGCCAATTAGCGCCTCCCCTAATCTTCTCAACCTCATGGATGACCGACTATGCGCTATCGTCTGGGCTCAGACGCCCCTCAAGTTTCTCCCTCGGCCTTTGTCGAGGAAAGTGCCACCCTCATCGGCAAGGTCGTTCTGGAGGACCAGGCCAGCGTATGGTGCCAGGCAGTCCTGCGCGGCGACAATGAACCGATTCACATCGGACGGCGCAGCAATGTGCAGGATGGCGCACTGCTCCATACCGACCCCGGGGCCCCCCTCAGCGTGGCAGAAAATGTCAGTATCGGACATGGCGCCGTATTGCATGGCTGTACGGTGGGCGCCGGCTCGCTGATCGGAATCCGGGCGGTGGTCCTGAATCATGCCGTCATCGGCAAAAACTGTCTGATCGGCGCCAATGCCCTGATCACCGAAGGCAAGCAGATCCCCGACAACTCCCTGGTGGTGGGGAGTCCCGGGCGGGTCATCCGCACCCTGAACGAGCAGGAGATTGCCGGACTGGCGCAGAATGCCGATGTGTACGTGAAGCGTGCCGAACAATTCCGGCACACCTGCGTGCGTCTCCCCGACCCGCCCGTCCATGAGTGAGTTCTCCTCTGAAACCCGTTTGATTTCCGGCCCCGCCGGTCTTCTGGAAACCGTCGTCGACCGGCCCCGCGGGCCGGTCCGCGGTCTGGCCCTGGTGGCCCACCCCCACCCGCTGTTTGGCGGCACCCTGAACAACAAGGTTACCCAGACGCTGGCCCGCGCCTTCACCGGCCTGGGTTGCGTCACCTGGCGCATGAACTTTCGGGGGGTGGGCAAGAGCGCCGGGAACTTCACGCAGGGACCCGGCGAAACAGAGGACTGGCTGGCCCTCCACGCGCTGGCCGCACAGGAAACCGCTGACGTCCCGCTGCTGCTGGGCGGCTTTTCCTTTGGCGCCTTCGTCATGACGGAAGTGGCCCGCACCCTGCCCTGCCAGCGTCTGGTTCTGGTGGCCCCTGCGGTGGGCCATTTCCCGGTGGGGACCGTCCCGCCCCAGACCCTCGTCATCCACGGAGAACGTGATACCACCGTGCCCCTGACGGACGTGCTGCGCTGGGCCGAACCGCAGGATCTCCCCGTCCTGGTGGTCCCCGGAGCCGACCATTTCTTTCACCAACGCTTGATCCTGTTGCGCAACTGGGTTAGTCTGGTCTGTCGTTCCTAATCTGCCTCCGAGAAACCCGTGCTGCTGCTTTCGATCAAGTCCTTCCACATCATGGCCATGGTGACCTGGTTTGCCGGGCTGTTTTACCTCCCCCGCCTGTTCGTCTATCACGCGCAATGTCCGGAATCGGATACCCTGGGGCGGGAACGCTTCAAGATCATGGAGCGCAAGTTATTCTGGGGCATCACCACGCCCGGGGGCGTGTTCACCCTCCTTTCCGGCCTGTTCATGGCCTTCGGACTGGATGACCGGGGCGGCTGGCTGTATGCCAAACTGGCCCTCGTGACCCTGCTGGTGGCCTACCACGTCTGGTGTGGCACCCTGGTCAGGGCCCTGGCCCGGGACCAGAATCCGCACGGCCATGTCTGGTACCGCTGGTTCAATGAGTTTCCGGTACTGGTGCTCATCCCCGTGGTCATTCTGGTGGTCTTCAAACCCTTCTGAGTCTCTTCATGAATCCTTCCGACCCTTTCTTTTTCTGCCCATGCCCGCGCGGGCTGGAAGGCGTACTGTCCCAGGAACTGGCTTCCCTGGGCGCCCGGAACGTCGAACCCCGGGACTCCGGGGTAGGTTTCACGGGAAGTTACCGCCTGGCCATGCGTGTCAATCTGGAAAGCCGCCTCGCCAGCCGGGTGCTCTGGCAAGTGGCCAGGGGCGCCTATCGCTCCGAACAGGAACTCTACGACCAGGCGGTGCGCCTGCCCTGGAGCGACTGGTTCTGCGTGGAACGAACCCTGAAGGTCGACACCCGGGCCCATCATTCGCCCCTGCGGAGCCTGGATTTTGCCACGCTCCGCATCAAGGATGCCATCTGCGACCATTTTCGCGCACAGCAGGGTCAGCGCCCTTCCATCGACACCCATCAGCCCGAGATCCGCGTCCATCTGTTTCTGGATGCCACCCATTTCACCCTCTCCCTGGATACCTCCGGCGACGCGCTGTTCAAACGCGGGGCGCGGCCGGAGGGAGGGGAGGCCCCCCTGAAACGCAATCTGGCAGCGGGATTGCTGGCCCTGGCCCAGTGGCAACCCGGACTGCCCCT
>JAKABO010000047.1 GCA_021796835.1 Pseudomonadota bacterium
GCAGACAAAGGCGACTCATCGTCAACGATCAATACATGAGGTAAGTTAACCCCTTGTTGAGCCTTGATGGAGTTGAGGGCACGCACCAAGGGTTCAGGCGTTCTTTGGTAAAAAGGAATGACGACCGTCGAGTCAGAATAGGACAAAGGTCACCTCACCACTTCGGCTTCCATCCTGCCCATCCCGCTGCCAAGTAGCAGGGATACTTGAGGTGGAGTGGGTTTGTGAGCCAGGCTTTGATCAAAGCCCGGGTCGCTGTGGTTCGGTGTCCTGCCTTAAGATGATAAAGTCCAAAGTCGGCATGGTAGGCCGCCAACTTCTTTTTGAAAACGTTTGTGGGCACGCATCGGTTGTCCTGACTGCACAGCCCCCACTGATTTCTGGCCTGGGTAAGCAGTCGGGTCCGGTAGTCCACATCCCTGACCTTTCGGTTTCCCTGATTGGGGTGTTGGCGGTACAGCGTGGATGCATAGGTCAATTTGGTAAACGGGTATTGCCTGGAGATTCGGAGCCAGAGTTCCCAGTCCTCGCTGTAAGGGAGGCTCTCGTCAAATCGCCCACAGTTCTTGAAGACTTCGGCCCGGAACATGGCCGTGCTGGTGAGCACCCAGCAATCCAGCAATAACTGGTGATAAATCCAGCCGGAATAATCCGGGTCGATCTGATCTCCGGAGATTGCTTTGTGTAAAGTGTGGGGTTCAGGAAAATGTCCATCCTTGGGAAACCACAGGGTAAAATCCGTGTAGATGACGCCACTCTCCGGATATTTTTCCATGGCTTCGACCTGACGGGACAGTTTATCTGCAAACCAGTAGTCGTCATGGTCGATAAGGCAGATGAACCGTCCCTTTGCTTCACTGATGCCCCGGTTTCTGGCCACACAGACCCCGGAATTCTGTTGGACGATGAGGCGGACACGGGGAGAATTGCGGGCGACGATGTCCTGGGTACGATCCGTGGAGCCATCGTCCACCACGATCAATTCAAAATCCTGAAAGGTTTGATTCAGGATGCCTTCCAGGGTCTGAGCAATGTAATCCGCGCAGTTGTAGGTCGGGATGATGACGGAAACCATGGGCATATTCATACATCCTGCCCAAAAAAACGTCTTTCCACCCAGCGCACCGGTTTTCCGATCACCCAGGACCAGGAACGAAGAATGCGGTTGAAGGTGATCTGCAAACCACCGCGAATGACCCCGGACGAACGGATATGACTCACCAAAGCCTCCGGAAACCCCTGTTGAATCGTTTCCATGCGCGTCCACAATTCATTCAAGACAGAAATATTCAGAGGCAGTTCTTTCGTTGCGCTCACCAATTCACCATGAAGGTCCTGCGCCAATTTGAGAACAGGTTGTGTATCCTGAAGTTCCTGTTCTGCCGTGTGATGGCGCAAGTCACGGGACAGGAATGCGTCCAGACCGGATTTCGCCTCATTGACCGAAACCGGAAAGGTGAGATTCAACTCCCGCTCGATCCGTAGCAAGGATTCCACGGGTTCTTCAAGAAACCGGTCAAAATCGACAAAAGTCCGGGCATACCCCCGACTGTATCGTTCCGCTTCCAGATAATGCAAGGTCCAGAGCAGAAAGGATTTTTCCCTGGGGAATCCATCCCGTTTTTCCAATGAACGGTGGACCGCGGCGGGAGAGCGCACCACAAAGAGGAAGTGGGGGGTGATCTGCAAAGAGGCGAAGATCTCCAGCCACCAAGGCAACAGACGACAGACTCGGGGATCTTTCACGGCCCACAAAGGGCTGCGAGAAAAGTCCTGCTGGATCAGTCTGTGGACTTTATGAACATACAGCGCCAGTTTCTCCTGTTTCCACCAATCATTGGGACGCAACAGGACGTCATCCCATGAAGACCCCAGGGTTGCCAGCACTTCGTCGTTGGTATCGGCAATGCCCGCATGCTCGAAATACCCCTTGTCATTGATGCCCGCATGCCCCTGATACAACCGGTCTCCCAGGTCCACGCCCAGATAGCGCAGGGCTCCCGTGGAAGCCGAGGTACCGCTGCGGTGCATGCCGATGATCACCAGCACTTGCTTCTTCATGCCTTAGACAACTCCTTTCAATACTTTCATGCCTGCCACCAGCAACAGGATGGCCAGCAGGATCTGCATCCACCGCCCGGGAATACGCCGACTCAGAAGGCTGCCGGCCAGAACTGCGGGAAGCGAGCCCGCCAGCAAATCGAGCAACAGCGCTCCATCCACCTTTCCGGCCCACAGGTACCCCAGCCCCGCCACCAATGCCAGGGGAATGGCGTGGGCAATATCCGTGGCCACCAAACGATGTGGCGTCATCCGGAGGGGATACAGATACAGCAACAATACACTGCCCAGGGCACCGGCACCGATGGAAGTCAGGGCCACGCAAAACCCCAGGCCCGCCCCCCCCATGACCGTCAGCAGCGGCTGAACCGCCTTGAACCGTTCGGGACGCCCCAGACGACGCATGCGCCCAAGTTTCAACAAATGAGGGGCCATCAACAACCCCAGACCCGTCACGATCACCAGAATCCCGATGGATGCGATCAAGTTCTCCGGTTTTCCAAAGGCCACCCCATGCCCCACCAGCAGCACGACCAGACAGGCAACCGGGACACTTCCCCACCAAAGTCGCCGCACTACCTGCCAGTCCACCTGCCCTTCTCCATGGTGCGCCTTGACCGCCACCAGTTTGGTCAGGACCGAAAACCACAAATCCGTCGCGATGGCGGCCTGGGGTTCCACACCGAACCAGAAGATCAATGCCGGGGCCATGAATGCGCCCCCACCCACGCCCGTCAGACCAATGGCCAACCCCGTCAAGGCTCCCAGACCCACATGAGCCAGATCGATCACGCCAAACCAGGCAAAAGGATCTCAGGTGAAACAGAGGAGGCCACAAAATAGGGATTGAGGATCTCCTTTTTGCCATAGCGCAGAGTCTTGCCTTCCAGATCGAAGACATGGCCTCCGGCCCCTTCCAGCACCGCCTGGGCCGCCGCCGTATCCCATTCGCAGGTGGGCCCCAAACGAGGATAAAGATCGGCGCTGCCTTCGGCGATTCGACAAAACTTCAAGGAACTCCCCGCCTGAACCAACTCATTGGGTGTAAAGCGCTGGGTAAATGCCAAGGTTTCCGGCGTCATATGGCTTTTACTCGCCACAATCCGCACAGGTCCACCCGAAACCGGCCACGGCGCGACCTGAATCGCCCCCCCCCGGTCCCCTTCGATTCGAAATGCACCCTCGTCTTTTCCTCCCCAGTAGATCGAATCCAGAGCGGGAGCCCCCACCACGCCCCAGATGGGTTGCCCATGCAAAATCAAAGCGATATTAACTGTAAATTCGCCACTCCCAGCCAAAAATTCCTTGGTTCCATCCAGGGGATCGATGAGCCAGTAATATTCAGGTGATACAGAATGCAGATCCCGTTTTTCATCCTCTTCCGAAATCACCGGAAGATGAGGCGTCAGTTTGGACAAAGCGCTGACAATGATTCTGTGGGAAGTCAGATCCGCTTCCGTGAGCGGACTCTGATCCTCCTTATGTGTCACCTTGAGCGAAGGACGAGAAGCAATTTCTGAATAAAATTGCAAAATAGCCCATCCCGCCTCCTTCACGGTGTCCAATACCGCCAATTTGGCTTCCTGGGTGATGGGTTCGTCTTGCTGCCTGGACTCAAGGGTTATGTTCATCGTCGAAAGAGTATTAAAACCGACAAAACAGGGTTAGAATCCTTTACCTCGATTCCTCCGCGCAATGTATCCCAAATGGTCCCATAAGTCCATGACTCCCGCGCTTCTTTTTGAATCTGTTCCTTCCCGTTCATAGCCGACTCTGGCGATATGCAGTGCCCGACTCTTCGTGGTCATTCGATCAATTGCATGCCGCAGTGCCTGGCAGCGTCGCGATCAAATGTTGCCGTATGGTTGCAGCCAGCTTCATTGGCTGACCGTTCTATCAGGCAGTCAGCAAAATCAGCCTTGCCTTCCTTGAACAACCGCACAGCTTTCCATAGGATATCGGCATTCGCCACGATAATTTCTTTGGTGCGTAGCAGCGTTTCCAGCACTTCGCAGATCCCGCTTCTGGTTAATGCGTAACAACCCGTCAGCACCCATACCAACTCCACCACCGAAACAATGCTAACGTAGCCTGGGGCATCAACTGTTAGCGACTCGATCAGGCGCGTTGCCTTGGGCGACTGCTTCGAGTCGTCCTGTGCGATATAGCGGACGAGGACGTTGGTATCCAAGCCTATCATCTTGCCTTCGCCCCGCGAGTCGCGATTGCCTTATTCATTGCATCAATTGTTACGTGTGATGCAGGCTTGCGCACCAACCCCTTCAGAGCGGTCACCGACTGCGTGGCGGCCACGAGTTCAAAACGGCCCGGTTCAACCTGGACGAACTCTACCCGGTCTCCTGCCTCAATGCCGAGCGTGGCCCGCACGATGGCGGGAATGGTGATCTGCCCCTTGCTGGTCAGTGTTGCAGCGGACATAACCTCTCCTTTTACAATTTCCTTACTTTATAGTAAGGCACATTAAAAATCAAGGAAAAATAATCCCAGAAACTTTATGACATTCAATCGTTCCCCAAAAACCGACCTCGCCTCACGGGTCCTATTCACCGTCGAAAGAGTACTAAAACCGACAAAACTGGGGTTTGCCCCACGCCTGACAGACTCGCCTTGCTTATCGATATAAACCATGTTATTTTTAATAATAAACAAATTTATGTTGAAAATACGAAATAAAGTCGAATAAAATGCTGCATAATTATGCATTTTCTAACTTCCAGTCTTTCCGTGAGCGGGTCGAGGTCGATCTGATTATCAGCCGTAAGGTCGCCATGACCGAATGGATGAATGAGGTGCCGACCGGTGAGCGTGTATCAAGGCTGATGGCGGTAGTCGGCCCTAACGGCAGCGGCAAGACTGCGCTTCTAAAGCCGATGGCTTTTCTTTCCTGGTTCATCGGTCAATCGTTCCAAAGCGCACCGGATGAGGGTATCCCGGTTACTCCGCATTTTGCGAATTCTGGCGAGCCCATTGAATTTGAATGCCTACTGGATTTTGACGGCAAGGTGTGGCGCTACATGTTGCGTTGTACACCAGAGCGTGTACTGCATGAGGCACTGTATCAAAAGCGCGAACGCTTTGGTTATATGTTTGTCCGCGACTGGGATGCGGTGACCAATACCTATACCATCAAGCAACGGGATTTCGGTCTTGCTCCTCAGGAGGCGCGTAAAGTACGGGCAAATGTTTCGCTCATTTCGTGGGCCGCACAATATAATGTCCCGCTGGCCAAACGGATGGCCGCGCCCCTTGTGGTAACAAATGTCAATTTTATGGGTCGGGTACCGATGGCGGACCAAGCGGTGTTGGTTGCGGCACAACATTTTTCTGCCAACGCGAATCAATATGATCGGATGCGGCAGTTGCTATCCGCATGGGACTTAGGTTTGATCGGTGTGGATTTGCAGGAAATGATTATTAATAATCCCCAAGAACCTAGTCAAAAGACATGGATTCCATTTGGCAAACATAAAAGCCATGGCAAGGAGTTTAATTTGCCATTCACTTTTGAATCAACTGGTACCCAAGGGGCTTTTGTGTTGTTGTCGCGTTTGCTGCAAACACTGGAGATTGGTGGATTAGCAGTCATTGATGAATTTGAAAATGATCTGCATCCTCATATGCTGGAGCCTATTCTCGATTTGTTTGCCAATCCATCAACTAACCCGCATAACGCACAACTGTTGTTCACCTGCCATGCCATTGAGGTATTGAATCTCGTGCACAAATCGCAGGTGATTTTGGTGCAAAAAAACGAAGATTGCGAAAGCACAGCCAGCCGCATGGATGCGGTGGAAGGGATTCGCAATGACGACAACTATTATGCAAAATACATGGCAGGGGCTTATGGCGCCGTGCCTGTGTTCTGATCACCATGGCAATCTGGAAAGCACAGCGTACTTTAATTAATTGTTTACAGCCCCAGCTTCTCCCATGCCTGCATTATGGTGACTTGTTGATGGATCGAACCATTCGGAAATTCCGAACAGTTGCCCGTGAGCCTGTAGCATGACTAAGAAAATCATCATTATTGCCGGACCGAATGGCGCAGGTAAAACCACCTTCGCACGCGCATTTTTGCCCGCAGAAGCGCATTGTTTACCAGATGCGCGAAAAGCCCCGTCGTTCAGGGCGGGGATGAATAGCGCGGACGGCTATGCCGTCCCTTGAATGCTCAATGGGGTGTTTGTTGTTGCTCGATGTACTGCCGAATGATTTCAATCGGTGCACCGCCACAACTTCCGGCGAAATAACTGGGCGACCATAGAGTGCCCCCCCATAGTTTTTTCTTAATGCTGGGGTAGTTCTTTTTTCGGATAAGGAGGCTGGACACGCCTTTGTTGTCATCGTTCATAGGCCAGAGTATGATTGAATCATGCAACGACTTCAAGCCTTCAAATATGAATTAATGCCGGACGGCGCCCAGCAGCGTGATATGCGCCGTTTCGTGGGTTCCTGCCGCTTTG
>JAKABO010000006.1 GCA_021796835.1 Pseudomonadota bacterium
ATCGTCTTCTCCCTTTAGTTTGCTTGGCGGCTCACAAAAGGAAGTCTGACCCATGGGCGACCCCTGTAAATGTCAAACTTCTACTGCCTCCCCGGCAGAGCCGGGGGATTTCCCTTGTTAATTAAACGATACATTACGATACCTCGTTCACGGGATGCTCTTTTAGAATAATTCTGGTTCTGGCCACGGCATTTTCTCGTACTGTCGTAAACTGGCTGCCATTTCTTACAAAAATGTGATGTAAGAATTCAGTTCCAAGTTTCGACCAATGGCAAAACCTGTAACGAGGCATTAAGTATGACCAAAACAATAATTGGCGTGATGGGCGGCAGTGGACTGTATCAGATGGACGCGTTGACCGAAGCACGGGAACAAATGATAGATACACCGTTCGGATGCCCTTCGGATGTCATTGTCACCGGACGAGTGGCTGGTGTTGAGGTCGCATTTTTGGCGCGGCACGGCAGAGGACATCGTTTCATTCCAACTGAAGTACCTTACCAAGCGAATATCTACGCCCTGAAGTCACTGGGGGTACGCTATCTGATTTCCATCTCAGCGGTAGGATCGCTATGCGAAGAAATTCGTCCGCTTGACATGGTGTTACCCGATCAATTCATTGATCTCACCAAATATCGCGCATCTACATTCTTTGGAAACGGTGCAGTTGCTCATGTATCCATGGCACAACCGATCTGCCCAGTTCTATCCGATTTACTGGCACAGGCAGTTGAAAGTCAGAATTTCACAGATTTTAAGTTGCATCGGGGCGGCACCTATGTGTGTATCGAAGGCCCTTCTTTTTCAACGATTGCCGAATCGCGCTGGTATCGTAGCCTAGGGGCGAGTGTAATCGGCATGACCAACATGCCGGAAGCCAAGCTGGCGCGTGAAGCGCAGATCGCTTATGCCACGCTGGCATTGACAACCGACTATGATTGCTGGCACCCGAAAGAAGCACATGTTACTGCTGGCATGGCAATTGCAAACCTGATGAAAAATGCAGAACGCGCTCAGCGTGTACTTATAAGTGCTGTTAGCCTTGTCTCTCAGGCACCCCCGCAGTCCATCGCTCATACTGCACTCGATAGCGGCTTGGTCACCATCCCCGATTCCATGTCCGCAGAGGCCAGGAAACGATTGGACGCCCTCTTACGAAAATAATGGGGTACGCGTTGATGGGACTGTTTTAACTATTTCAGTCGCTTTTCAATCCAAGCGTCAATCGACCAATTACCACGACTGAGTATCAACATCACGCCGAGCAGTATGCCCCAGGAGAGATGTTGGTTGATTCCGGCCTCACTCAGATCCGCGTAGGAAATGACCGCAACCAGGTTGAGAATGAAAAGTCCTGCTGCGGCGAAGCGTCCGAACAGGCCAAGTATCATGAGCGTGGATAAGCCAAGTTCAGCACTGGTTGCCATCAAGGCTGCTATTTCAGGAGGAAGTAGCGGCACATTATAGACATCGCTAAACAGGTACAGGGTGCTATCCCAGCTTTTAATTTTGGTCAGCCCGGATTTCATGAAAACATTTGCCAGATACAACCTCAGCCCCAGGTCCATCAGCGGAGCCAGATATTCCGGCCAATGGGCGGCGTTGTAATAAAACTTTGCGAGACAGGCTAATCGTTTCATTTCTTTTCTCTCAACTCAATTTTGGTCAATAGTTGTTGTGTGACTAACCGTTGCAGCGCACAGAACAGATCGAAGTCGGGATAATTCGCCAAGGTGGCCTCCGTCGCCGAACCCATTGGTTCACCCGCTTGCAAGAAATCGAGCCAATCAGCAACATCCGCAGCCACTTCGGTAACTTGCACGACATCTGCAAGGCGATTCACCAAGGCGATAGACGCACCGCTATCCAGCTCGATGTGAAAATTACTGCAGGCACCAGGTTGATGTGACTGCCAGATGGTGGCAATGGGGTACTGCGAACGCACCACAAAGCAGGATGGGTGAAGGTGCAAGATCAGGTTTTCATACTGATCTGGGGGGATCAGCGCCAGCCTGCCGATATCCAGTGTGGCACCATCGTCCGCAAAATATGCGGTGTGGCAGGCCCATTCAAGTTCTGCGACATCTGCGATATAAACAAGACTGTTCGCGGGCTCAAAGGTGGTTAAAAATTGGGCCAGGTCTGCGCCGTAATGATGCAAATTTCCGCTATGAGACGGATGGCGCTCGATATATTTTCGTGTCATGAAACGGAAAAAGTCATCACCAACCAATTGCTTGATAACCGGATATGCCCCCGCCAATACATCATGCAAATTGCCGCGATAATTGTTGCGATAGATTTCCATGGCTACGAGTGAAGAATAGCTTTGGTAATTCCCAGTGATGGCGAATGAAGGTTCATCGTTATGTACAATCGCCCTGCCAAAAGCGTTCAGATCAGCCTGTAATGCAGACATCGCAAACCTCCAGATAGTGCTGTGCTTTTTCGACTTCTGCCAAGAGTACGGGGAGCTGCGGAATGTCGCTGTCCCACTCAATCAGAGTGGGCCGTGGGCCGAGATGGTGTAATACCGTCTCATACAGTTTCCATACTTCGTCATAGACCGGTTGGTTATGCGTATCCACCAGACAACCGTCGCGCTCGCTGAATCCCGCCAAATGATATTCCTTGACAGATTCTGCTGGAATTGCCTTGATAAAATCCGCGGCATTGACACCGAGATTACGCACATTTACATACAGATTTTCCACATCGAACAAAATTCCACACCCGCTGCGACGCGCAAGCTCTGCCAGAAATTCTCCTTCCGTCATCTCACTGTTTTGAAATGACAGGTAACTGGAAAGGTTCTCCACCAGCAACTGACGGCCGAGTTTTTCCTGGACATGCGCCACTCGGCGCACTACATTGTCTAAGGCTTCAGTTGTATACGGAAATGGCAACAGATCAGGGATGACCATCCCCGAGGTATGGTTCCAGCACAGATGTTCTGACAGCGCTGCCGGTTCTACCCTGGCGCACAAAAGTTTGAGCGCATTCAAGTGTTCCTCATCGAGCGCCGTGGCCGAAGCCAGTCCCATCCCCACCCCATGCAAACTGACGGGATAATGTTCGCGAACCTTGAGCAAGGTATGCAACGGCGCACCACCACCAAAAAAATTCTCGCTATGCACCTCGACCCATCCCAACTGGGGCAAGTTTTGCAACACCTCACGGTAATGAGGCGCCCGCAAGCCAATACCTGCGGTGCATGGCAAGGTTTGTTTTGCGGGCGAACCCATTACATTGTTTTCAGCATGCCACCGGCGATCTTGTCGCAAGTGCCTTTGGGGACGGCGACAAAATCCATCGGATCATTGTTTTTGGTGGCCTGGCCTGCACAAGAATGCGCGCTTTTGTTGCTGGAACAGTCATTCATACCGGCTTTGGCGATGCCAAAACATTTATCCATATTTTTCATGTCCATTTTATTGTTTGGGGCGGCACCAGCATTGGCTACCAGTCCGAGGGTCAGCAAACCGCCGATAGCGGCTAGCAATACTTTTGATTTATCCATTTTGATAGTCTCTGTGTGAGTTGAACGAGTGGAAGCGAAATATGAGCCTCCGAGTGATTAGTCGAATACCTCCTGAATTTCTTACAGAAAAAAAACACCAATCGAATTTTATTCGATTAGAAATGCCACTTTTGGTCAGAATTTTTCTCACAGATGTTCAAACTGCTCCCGGATTTCAAATATCCAAGAGCGATTCATCTTGTGTTTTCAGGAGGTTCACTAAATCAACTCTGTAGTCTGACCTGATTGGACAGGGCTTCATGCCCTATCCCGCACAACACGATAGTTGCTTCACATTTTTCGAAAAAGTCTGTGCCGCCAACTTAAGTCCTTCGACCATCGTCAGGTAGGGGAACAACTGGTCAGCCAGTTCCTGCACGGTCATCCGCGCCCGGATGGCCAGGGCCGCCGTCTGGATCAGTTCGCCGGCTTCCGGAGCTACCGCCTGCACGCCAATCAGACGGCCCGTTGTGGCATCAATGACTAACTTGATAAATCCTCGCGTGTCAAAGTTGGCGAGTGCACGCGGGATATTGTCGAGGGTGAGCTGACGGCTATCGGTCTCGATCCCTTCGTGGCTGGCTTCCGCCTCGCTGTAGCCTACGGTGGCTACTTGGGGGTCGGTGAACACCACTACTGGCATGGCGGTCAGATCGAGTGTCGCTTCACCACCGGTCATGTTAATAGCCGCGCGCGTGCCGGCTGCCGCTGCCACATAAACGAACTGCGGCTGGTCAGTACAGTCTCCTGCGGCATAAATGTTTGGCGTATTGGTGTGCATGCCCTTGTCAATCACAATAGCCCCCTGTGGATTTGTGGCGACGCCCACAACTTCCAGTCCCAGACTACGTGTATTGGGCGTTCGTCCGGTAGCTACCAGTAACCGGTCGGCACGCACTTCACCTTGCCCGGTGGTCAGCACGAATTTACCCTCCACATGAGCGACCTGGCTGGCCTGCGTGTGCTCCAGCACCTCGATACCCTCGGCGCGAAACGCCGCCGTTACAGCCTTTCCAATGGATGGGTCGTCGTGGAAGAACAGTGTGTTGCGCGCCAGGATAGTGACTTGACTGCCCAGCCGCGCAAAAGCTTGCGCCAGTTCCACCGCTACTACGGATGAACCGATCACAGCCAACCGTTCAGGAAGCGCATCACTGGCTAGCGCCTCGGTGGAGGTCCAGTAGGGCGTGTCTTTCAAGCCTGGGATAGGCGGTATGGCAGGGCTGGCACCGACAGCGATCAGACAGCGATCAAATGCAACTTCGCGCTCATTGCCGTCACTCATGCAAACCATAAGACTGTGACCATCCTTGAAACGAGCTGCGCCGTGCAGCACGGTAATGGCCGAATTATTCTCCAGGATGCGCTCGTATTTGGCGTGCCGCAATTCATCGACACGCACCTGCTGCTGGGCAAGCAATGCACTGCGCCGAATGGCAGGCACAGCCGCTTCAATGCCCGCATCGAAAGGACTTTCCCGCCGTAGGTGCGCGATGTGGGCAGCGCGGATCATAATCTTGGATGGTACGCAGCCAGTATTGACGCAGGTACCACCGATGATGCCACATTCGACGAGGGTCACTTGGGCTCCTTGTTCAACCGCTTTTAGTGCTGCTGCCATCGCAGCCCCACCGCTACCGATGATGACCACCTGTAACAGGGGCCCACCTTCACCTCGTTTGTCTGCGGTGTTCATCCGGTTGCGCACATTATCAGGCAGATCGCCACTGTCCTTCGAAAGAGGTACCTCTGCAAGCACTGCCTTATAACCGAGTCTGGCCACCGTGTCGGTCAGCACATTCGACAGCGTATCGGGATCGTGGGTGACTTCTGCAGTACCTTTCGGATAGGACACAACTGCTGACTGTACACCAGGCACTTCCTCAAGTGCTTCCTTGACATGCGATGCACACGAGTCGCAGGTCATGCCTGTGATGTATAAAATGCGACCACTCATCTCCTTTTTCCATTTTCGTGCCTGATTTTGCTGCAACAGCACAGCGAGCAGCTTCCGAGCGTTGTTGCGCAGCACAATACGGCAATCACTGATCCGGCAACGCCAGTCTTGACCAATCTCCGGTTATCCATGGTTCATCTTCTGAGATCAGCCGGATAACCGGCATCTTCGGTTGCCTTGGTCAGTTTCTGAATACTGGTCTTAGTATCATCAAAGGTGACAATGGCTTCGCGTTTATTCAAGATGACTTCAACTTTGCTCACCCCATCGACTCTGGTAAGCGCTTTCTTGACAGTAATCGGGCATGTTGCGCAATGCATACTGGGAACAACCAAGGTAACGATTTGGGTGGCAGCCCACACAGGGGCCACAATAGCAAGGGCAGTAAGTAAAGCAACCAGTTTTTTCATGAGGACTCCTGATCAATAGAATAAAGTAGCAACATAAGGGAAACCGAGTGCGCCCAACACCAGCGCAGCAACAATCCAGAAAATGAGTTTGTAGGTGGCATGTACCTGCGGGATAGCACACACTTCACCTGGCTTGCATATCTCTGGCGAGCCGAATATGCTCCGCCCACCAAAAAACAGTGCTATCAGCGCAGCACCAATGAAAAATGGGCGATACGGTTCCAGCATTGTGAGGTTTGCGATCCAGGCGCCGCTCACCCCTACAGAAAGGAGAACCAACGGCCCCAAACAGCAGGAGGAGGCGAGAATCGCTGCCAAGCCTCCTGTGACGAGGGCACTAACTCCATGTTTTTTAGGTTTGAGCATGTTTTCACTCTTTCGAATATGTTTTGAACAAGGTAACCTTACTTCCGTAGTCATGTACGGAATCAAGCGCTATGAAAAATATTTTTGAGAATCTGACTATTGGTGGCTTTGCCAAAGCGGCCGGGGTCAATGTTGAGACCATCCGGTTTTATCAACGCAAAGGTCTGGTGTCTGAACCGAGCAAGCACTACGGTAGCATTCGACGGTATACCGAGACGGATGTAGCGCGAGTGCGATTTGTGAAATCAGCCCAGCGCTTGGGCTTTAACCTGGATGAAATCGCCAAACTGCTAAGATTGAACGATGGCGCACACTGTGACGAAGCCAGCCTCCTGGCCGAGCACAAACTTCAGGAAATACGCAATAAGATGACTGACCTGACGCGCATAGAAACCGTACTGTCCGCGTTGGTGTGTGCTTGTCACGCACAGAAGGGAAATGTCTCCTGCCCGCTGATTACATCGCTGCAAGGCGAGAAAAGGCATGGCAGTACAGACGAAACGCATAACCGAGCAGCGGAACTGCCTTAAGGCTTTGTCTTTTGGCTTCGCTACCTGAGCGATGGGTTGAAAACCAACCGCCGCTGCGATCAGAATCGAGCCAGCAGGAAGGCGATCGCCCCGGCCATGGGCAGGGTCGCTACCCACGACAACAAAATTCCCTGCAACACTTTCCGGTCCAGTGACTGGGCTCCCGCTCCTATACCTGCAATGGACCCCACTGCAACATGGGTTGTGGACACAGGAAACCCAAAATTGCTGGCAAAAAGAACTATCATGGCCGTGGTCATATTCGCCATCAACCCCGGAACAGGATCCAATCGGGTCATCCGTTGACTCATGGTGACAGCCACTTTCTTCGCAAATAGCAGGCCCCCGGTAGCCATCATCCCGGTCACCATCATGACCGCAGACTGCGCTCCCGTTCCTGGGGTCACCAACAACAACGCCGCAAGCTTGGGCGTATCGTTCACCGCCCGAGCAAAGCAAATAGACATTGCCGATAACGCATGGAGATGATCAAAAAAACGAGAGGAGGAAAACAAAATTTGGGGACCGATTTGTTCGCAAACCACCTGGGGAGCCACCATGAGTTCAACTGACGACATGCTACGTTGCTGCACCAGTGAACCGTTGGTCAATAATCCAGTGGCCGGTTCAGAGACCACCACACAGGCACAATCATTTTCCGGACTGCGCCATTTAATTCCCAGTTGAAGGACCAAACTGATGGCTGCGGCCACTATCGGGCTGAGTAGCAACGGATAAAGAAATGTGTGTAGCAGCGGTCCCCAATTCACCCCTCCGCCGGGTTGTCCCAATCCTGCGCCGATGAGCCCACCGATCAAAGCATGGGTGGTGGACACCGGAAACCCCAATCGGGTTGCCAGCAAGACCGTTGCTCCAGCCCCAGCCGCCACCTCAAACATAAAGGAAGACGTGTGCACGATCTCGGCAGAAACCAACCCTTTGCCGGAAAAACTCTGGACCAACGCCGTGGCCAAATAGACGGAAACCAAACTTCCCGCTACCGTGGCCACCGTAGCCAGTTGCAGCGCCCGTGGGTAGGAAAGGGTGTTTGATCCCCAGACGGTGGCAAACCCCTTGAAATTATCATTCGCCCCGTTGCCAAAGGCCACCAATAATGCAACGATCATCAATCCGCTATCCATGCTTGCCCCCTCTCAATCCACCACTCCTGACCTGCCCTAGCAGCATGAACCGGCAGCATCCTCGCTACGCTTGGTATCAAAGGGAATGCAGGATCCACAGCCTGCAAACAATCCGAAATGCCGGTCAAAATCACCGATAAATTCAAAATGATCAGCGAACCGGGTATCCTGCAACAGACGAAAGGTATTGCCACAAACGGGAAATACCCGCCCCGTTTCCATGGAATGGTGTTTGTCGAAATCAAACCGGTATAACTGCTCAGGAATGGATCCCTGGTAAATCACCGCCTGTCCATGGTCTTCACAGGCGTCTTCGAGGTTGTCCAGTTTGAACAGCCGGTAGGTGGCCGAATAAAAACGGATATTCCCCACGCGTAACGCCAATTCCGGGTCCGTGATGTCGAGTGGGCGGTCCGCCACGAGGCGCGGGTCGGTAAATCCGGAGGCTTTCGCCAAGCGTAGGAAATCATTCCAATACAGTGCTCCTCCCAGGCATTCGCCGTAGAGTACCGGATCGTTTTGCACCGACACCGGCACACGCCGATCCGCATACACATCAGAAAAATAGAATTCCCCTCCCGGTTTCAGCAAGCGCTTTACCCCCGCCAGAACTTGCGGCTTATCGGGAGACAGATTGACTACACAGTTGGAAACAATGACATCGAAACTCTCCGGCACCAGCCCCAGTTCGTCCAAATGCTCGATGTACCCCTGGAGGAATTGCACATTATCCACGCCGCACTTGGCGGCGTGAAACGATCGATACTGTTGCGCAACCGCGAGCTGTTCTCCGGTCATGTCCACCCCCACCACACTTCCCGTCGGCCCCACCAGTTGGGCCAGCGCATAGACATCGCGACCCGATCCGCAGCCCAGATCCAGTACGCGGCATCCTCGCAACAAGGGGGGACAGACCAGACCGCAGCCATAGTATCTGGCGAGTACCTCAGGATGAATGTTGGCCAACAGTGGCTTCATCCACCCCGGAATCTGGCTGGCATCACAGCACGCGGTGGTTCTCAAGTCCTCGGTACGGTGAATCTGCTTGCCATAATAATCCTGAACAATTTCGTGCATCGTTATCCCCTTTCAATGGATGAACTTGAAATAAAAGTCATGCTGGAATGCCAGGGCGGAATTCTGTCCACTGGGCTGGCAACCATTTCAAATCGTCCGGTCGGTCGATGTCGTGGAGCATCGGCAATAGATGCACGGTCCAACCCAACTGACCCACCCGACACAGGGTAGTGAAGGCCACCGAGTCGGTACTCCAGGCCATATCGGAAAACAGCAGCGGATCAAACCGGTTCAGGCCCAAAGCCACATATCCGCCATCCACTGCCGGTACAAGGACCGTATCGGCCAGGGTCAAAGACTCCGCAACCTGACGCAGTCGACCAGCATCCAGTGCCGGGCAATCCGTACCGATGAGAATCACCGCTTCCCCCGTGGAAACCACGCGCGCGCCAATGCGCGCCATGCGATCTCCCAGATCTCCGGAACCTTGGCTGCTACACCGTACGGTTGGCGGAATTTTTAACGACCCCAGCATCGCATTGTCAGGAGTCAGGCACAGTTCCACCGTGCCCACGCGAGCCCGCACGGCCTCAGTCACGGTGTGCTTCAAGAGTCGCAGCGCCAATGCATGCGCCCCCTCAGCCCCCAACAATGGAATCAGTCGGGATTTGGAAAACCCTGCGTTGGGCACCTTGGCCAAAATGACGATACGAATGTTCTTCATCGATAGTCCTTGGCAAGAATTTCAGGGGATACCCCGCACCAGTAGGCAAAACGCAACCGCCACATGAGCAAAATGGTTCGACCCACTCCATGCATTTCCCATCTTCGCCCGGAAGTCACGGCTGGTCCCGTCAAGCACATCGGAGAATTCAGGCGGCGCAGACGCGCCGAAAGCGCAATGTCCTCCATGAGACTTTGATCTGGAAATCCCCCGGCCCTGTCAAAGTTGTTGCGGAGAACGAAAATTGCCTGGTCACCGGTACAAATCCCGGTTATCCGAGAACGCAAGTTCATAAAAAAAGCCACCACGCGAAGCATGGCAGGCTGGCCTTCGATCCGGACATCAAACCGTCCCCAAATTCCCTGCCTGTCAGAAAACGCTTGATCCATCTGCGTCACCGCCGCCTCTGGCAAGCGCGTATCCGCGTGGAGAAAGAGAAGCACCTCTCCCGTTGCCGCCTGGGCTCCTGCATTCATCTGTCTGGCCCGCCCCCGACTACTGCGCAAGACGGGAAACCCTGCGGATTGCCCCAAAGCCACAGAATTGTCGCTGCTGCCCCCATCCACCAATAAAATTTCACATCCGCTTTCCCGAAACTGACGCAAATGTTCGAGTAGAGCAGGCAATGATGCTGCTTCATCAAGCATGGGAACAATGATGGACAGTTGCTTCTTCTTATCGCCCCTTGGCATTCAGCCTCCAATCGTAGTCCAGATAAGTAATGGGAATCTCTCCGCGCTTAATCCGGAGGCTCTGATCCACACTCAGATTCAAGGCTGCCGCATAGTGCACAAAAAAATCAGGCAAACCATGAATTCCCATCCATCCGAAGTCAAAATCCTCGTGGTACCACTTAAAAATGGAAGACACCTTCAGATCTCCACCTTCCAGACGATTGCGGGTTTTATCACCGAGAAAAAGTTTGGTCTGATTTTCCAGTTGACTGTCCAGACGACTGCCCTGATAGGCTTCAGGTCGCAACGCCGGACACCCGATACTGGCGCAATTCAGTGCGAAATGAACACGGGGGTCGTGATAGCGACCAGATCCTCGAATCAACCCGTGTTCAATATCATTAAGAGTACGGGTTTCTCCAAATAGCGGAATAAAAGGCTTTTGCCAGGGAGATTGAATCCAATTTCCCAAATCCTTGATGGAAACAATGTCAGGATAACCTGTCAGCACAAATTTCACGGTCCAGGCATTGTACGCATTGATTAAAAACGAGAGCTGGTCCGTCTGTGACCAATGGTCAAAATCCACCTGTTTCACCGCAGATACCTGACTCAAATATTGGTCTAGGGAACGAATATTCTGCGCCATGCCCGCGTAATCCACCTGGGTTACCTGTCCCGCATCGAGAATCACCACATGGGCCTTGAGCAGGCTATCCCATATCCCTTGGTCAAAATCTTTGGATCCGGCTTTGGCAACAACCGTCCCACACAGCAAAATGAACCCAAAAATAATTTTCCTGATCATTGCTCAACCTCTACGCCAATCATGAAAGTATTCCAACCAGACCAGGATTGGTCTGGAAACATGCGCCCGCTTCCATTCGCCAGCCGCATACCTATTGGCTTCTGCCCAAGTGGGATAGGTATGAATCGTGGATAAAATTTTGTTCAGCCCCAGCCCCCATTTCATGGCCAAAACAAATTCAGCTATCAGATCGCCCGCATGTTCGCCTACCAGGGTGACGCCAAGAATTTTGTCTTTCCCAGGGACAGTGAGCACTTTCACAAACCCATGGGCAGCACCATCCGCAATCGCCCGATCCAGATCATCAAGACCGTAACGCGTAACTTCATAGGCAATCCCCTGGGCCTTGGCTTCCTGTTCATTCAGCCCCACCCGGGCCACCTCAGGGTCGATGAATGTGGTCCAGGGGACCACCCGATAATCGACTTTGAATTTCCTGACGCTTCCAAACAAACCGTTGACCGCGGCGTACCACGCCTGATGGGCTGCCATGTGAGTGAATTGGTACGGTCCGACCACATCACCAGCCGCATAGATGTTGGGGTAGAGGGTTTCGAGATAGTCATTGGTGGTGACCGTACGTTCCACCGGAATCCCCAGTTCCTCCAGGCCATATCCTTCCAGACGCGCGACTCGCCCAACCGCGCAGATCAGGACATCAAACGGAATAATTTTTTCCTGACCCTGATGGGAGACCACCAAATATTTCTGGTCGTCCACCCGCTCGCAGCGCAACGCACTATGAGCAGTCAACACCTGCACGCCATTTTGTTCGAGCGCCTGTCGTGCCAGATCCGAAACTTCGGCATCTTCCCGAGCCAGGATACGATCACCCTTTTCTACCTGTGTGACCTCGGAACCCAGTCTTGCCAACGCCTGGGCCAGTTCCGTACCAATGGGTCCCCCGCCTAAGACCACGACCCGCCCAGGTGGCGTATCGCGTTTGGCAAATTCTTCCCAGAGGGTGTCGCTGGTGACATAGTCCGAATTCTCGATCCCCGGTAACAGCGGGACAAAGGGCTTGGCCCCAGTGGCAATGACGATACTGCGCGTAGTCAGCCGCCGTTTCTCCCCATCCTTCAGGGTCACTTCCACCGTCCATGGGTCCACAATTCGGGCATATCCCTGCCACACTTCCACCCCCAGTCCGGTATACCGTTCCACACTGTCGTGGGGAGCCACCGTCCGGATGACTTCACGCACACGCGCCATGACATGTTGAAATGGCAATTCATGAACCGACGGAGTGAGTCCGTAGTGATCAGCATGACGTATCTGATGAGCCAACTTCGCGCTCCTGATCAATGCTTTACTGGGAACACATCCATAATTCAGACAATCTCCGCCCATTTTTCCAGCTTCCACCAGAGTGACCTTGGCCTTGACCGCTGCAGCGATATAAGAAGTGACCAATCCTGCGGCTCCAGCACCGATCACCACAATATTTCGATCAAATCGAGCCGGACATTTCCAGCGCCCATAGATTCGCCGCCGCTGCCAGAGGTTCAACCCCAGTTTGGTCAGCCAGGGGAAAATCCCCAGCAAGGTAAAGGACAGGAGCAACCCCGGACTTAACAGACCGGACAGGTGATCGATCTGCGCCAGTTGGGTTCCTGCGTTCACATAAACCACCGTTCCGGCCAACATCCCAATCTGGCTGACCCAATAGAATGTCCAGGGGCGCATGGAGGTCAAGCCCATGAGAAGATTGATGATGAAAAACGGAACCAACGGGACCAAGCGGAGCGTGAACAGATAGAATGGACCATCCTTGGCAATTCCTGCGTTGATGGTCTTCAACCGCTCGTCGAAACGTTGCTGGACAAAATCACGCAACAGATAGCGGGAAACCAGAAAGGCCAAAAGCGCTCCCGAACTGGAAGCAAAGGATACGATCAGCGTCCCCCGAACCACTCCGAACAAGGCGCCTGCGACCAAGGTGATCAATGCGGCTCCGGGCAGCGCTAGCGCGCTGAGGGACATGTACCCCAAGAAGTAAGCGGCCGCGACCAATGCCGGCGCTTTGGCGTTCCAATCCGAAAATGCTTGCAGACTGCTTTTGATCCCTTCCAGGGTCAACCGCTGATCGAGGCCAGCGCCATAATAGATTCCCACCACAGCAACCGGTAACATCAGGGCCAGAATGCGTTTCACCGGGTTTCTCACTGTAACGATCCACCGCAACTCGACCCATGACCCGCCGTGCAGCCGAAACAATGATCGGCTACTTGAATGACCAACCCATCTGGATCTATCCGCAACAGATCCCGTAAATGGGTGGATGCCCCCCCAGGGTTCCATCCCTGAACCGGCAGCCCCAGTTGCTGATTGAAATCGCAGTCGTAGAGGTGGCCGCGCCAATCCACGCTGACATGACTGCGGCACATGACCTGGTCCAGATTTTCAGGGTGATGATTGGCTTTCAGCAGATTCATGTAATGTTTGAACTGTCCCTTCGACACCAGCATGGAGCCAAAACGCTGGATGGGCATGTTGGTCAAGGTGAAAAGCTGGTTAAACATGATCCCGAACTGCTGACCCAACACTTGCTTGTACTCCGCCTCCAGTTTCTCCTGATTGGGAGGAAGCACAGGACCTTGGGGGTTGTACACCAGGCTAAGCATGAGCCCGGAACCTTCCCTACCGTACCCCAGAGCGTTCAGCCGATGCAGTGCCGCAATACTCTTGTCAAACACCCCCTGACCCCGCTGGCGATCCACATTTTCCCCCGAATAACAGGGCAGGGAAGCCACCACCTGAACCTGCTCGGCAGCAAGAAATTCAGCAAGATCTTCCTGTCCGGGCTCCAGCAATACCGTCAAGTTACACCGATCGATCACCCTGACACCCAGACCACGGGCTTGACGCACCAGAGTCCTGAATCCCCCATGCAGTTCCGGGGCCCCTCCGGTCAGATCCAGCGTCTCGACACCCTGAGCTTTCAATACACCGGGGATCAGTGCCAGGGTTTTTACATCCATCATTTCGGTGCGCGTCGGTCCCGCGTTCACATGACAATGTAAACAGGATTGATTACAGCGATACCCCAAGTTGACTTGAAGGGTCGTGAATGGCTGCCGCTGGAGAAGCGGGAAATTCGTCTCCACCAACAGGGGAAGAGTAGCGTGCATGTAAGTTCCTCAATTCGGAAGGAAACACAAAAATATGTCCTCTCCAAACTTAGTCGGGGAACCACCTGCGTTATTACAACTTCGGTATAAAATTTCCAAAGTGGATTCGTATTAGTATTTTTCGCTCGAAGAGGTGGAAAGAATTCTTGCGGCAGAATTAGAAAACAGCCGGTTTGGTTGGGTTGTCACCGGCTTAACCAACTCCATGTCCGGTCAAAGTTTATCCAGCACCTCGGCATAACGAACAAGGTTAGATCGTGCGCAAGCCACGATCTGAACCGGAGTTTAACGCTCTCAAAAAAATATTCATAACGATCAGTATATTATGAATCAAAAAAAATCGGAGGGCACTACATGCTCGTAATTTTGGTTCAACTGATCAGTTTTTTCGTACCTCCAGGTGCTGGGTTGGTTCCCAATGCCCGGTAAATTTTCATCAAGTCTGGTTCGGCTACGGTGCATTTGCGTACATTCAATGTGCGCCCACCAACTGTTCTCGACAGTGCACCGTCCACTGGAATATTGCCATCAGAAACACCAACTCCGGGGCGGGGGCCGCCCTCGGTAGGCGATTTCTCTTTCATGTCGCCACTGCAACGATAATCAAGATGGCTGGAAGAGGAGCGTGATCCAGCAAGCCCAAAGGCTTGGTCGGTGACTTTATTGAGAATTTTCCAAACGCCGTTTGGCCAGCAAGTCATTTTCTCTTTTCTGACGGATCTGCTTATTGAAATAACGCACCATAAAAATGCTGATGATGAGTATCAGAACCTCCATCGCAATAACTATGATTCCGCCTTTTTCAAATTCGTCCATGGTGTGCCCCCTATATATCACCTGACAACCCAACCGGTACATTGTAGTCCAATTGTCTGGCACTGGTTATCGATCGGATAACTGTGCACATGCTTGCCGACTTGCCCGTCATACTGGCCCGCCGTATCAGCGCTTTGCAGCGCCAGTCCATTCGTTGACCACCAAAGTGTTCTACGCCTTCAATGGGATAGATTCCACCTGATAGGGTTTCCCGCCCTTAAGTTTCTCGTGGTAACTTCCCCATCCTGATCCCCTGGGGGCACACCGGCGCATCAGTTCATCCTGTCCCGTGAACTGGTCGAGGCCGGAAAGAAGAATGGCTTCCCGCATCCTCGGCCTGCGGATACCTAACCAGTCGGGAGCATGGGCATGGCAGGTGAGGCAGTGCAACAATGCCTCGTAATGCTCCCTTGGTAGATTGTGGATGGGGTATTTGGCATACGCTGCCGCAATCCATTCCACCACCGTCACTTGGTGTCCCAGTAATTTTCCACGGTCCGTCAGGACCCAGTCTCCCGTGGGGGAGAGTTGGTATTCTTCTGCCTTACCTGCATCATGGAGCAACCCCACCAAGATAGCCAAGGCTTCTTTTCTGGGATCTGGTTCCTTGAGAGCAATCCGCATCATTTGAGCCAACTCGATGCTGTGAATCAGATTGCCGTTGTCGTAATTGTGATGGGCTTTCATGGAGGATGGCCCCATACAGAACCGTCGAAACCGCTCCCCGTTCCAAAAAATTGCGTTGAACAGGAAGCGATAGGGACGAGGCAATTCTTCCAGCAAAGTGATGGCTTGCTGGATCAATGACCGATCCTTGACCCAGCCGGCGGGCACCATGCGGAACAGATTTTCCTCGGGCTCAGGACATTCCATCAGGACGAGCCTGGAGATCCGAATCGCACCGTTATTTGAGGTGGGGCATTGGTTCCACCGGGGGGAAACCAGACAAAATGGACGCAGTCTGGTATCCGGTTGACTTCGGGTCCATTCAACCTTGATAGATGCCTTGTCATGGTACAGGTGTGCCGTGTACCGTATGCACCGTTCCTCCTGCCGATGGGTAATCGAGGTCAGCCGAAAAATATAGGGCATCCCCTCGGTACATGGGGCGGTGACCCTATTGGTCATGAGGTTTTTGATTTCAGGGTACGGCAAAACATTGGAGTTATTCATGGCACACCTCGTCTTGGGCGGTCTTGGTATCGGAAGCAACGGGATTGTCCTGGGTGACGGCGGGCAGGTTTTGCATCAGCAAGCGCTCAAAAGCACTGCCATCCTGCCGGGTCAAGTTGGGGACATAGCGGGAGTAGACACGGAATAACATTTCCGTGGTGGTATGCCCCATTTGCCGAGCGATCCACTCAGGATTTTCTCCGGCGGCAAGCCACAGGGTGGCGGCAGTATGGCGGGTCTGGTAGGGCCGTCTGAGCTTAAAACCAAGATGGCGAAGTAAGGGGTACCATACCCGGTTAGTGACATTCTTGTTATCTAACGGCGTGCCATTTCGGGTGCAAAATACATACTCGCCTATCCCTTTGGACACTTTTTCCCGCGTCTTCAGAGCGTCATAGACCGCCTGAGACATTTGAATATCGCGCTGAGAACTGTCGTTTTTGGTATATTCCTCTTCACCGTCGACGATGGTTTCGCGCACCAGAATCAAGCGACGTTCAAAATCAACATACTTCCACTTAAGGCCATTGATTTCCGCACTGCGCATCCCCGTAAAAAAGCGTACAGTATAGAAACTGCGGAAATCCTCACGAATAGTGGTCAGAATCTGCATGACTTCGCTCAGTGTGAATGGGTCCACATCAACGCGCTGCACCTTAAGTTGTTTGATATTTCGGTAGGGTGTGAGAAAATCAAAACGGTCGGCGGCCTCATTGATGATTTGCCTCAACAGATTAATAATTTTGTTGATGCGACGATTAGATAGGGTGGTTTCCTTTCCGCGTGCCTGGACTTTGGCGAGATCAGCACGATAGGCAAGGATGTCAGCCTTGGTGATTCTGCTGACCTCCCAATTTCCGAAACGCGAATTCAGACGCAACTCAATGTCCGCACGAATATTTTTCTTGTGGGACTTGCGCCATTCGACCTCCTTCTCTGCATACCAGACTGCCGCGAATTCACTGAGCAACGGCGTACCTGCGACACCTTCAGTACGGATCGCCATGGTGGATTCCTTCTGAATCACTGTGCTTGGTGCGGCATGCTGAGGCAGTGAGGAAGGAATATCAAATTTTCTCGCGTTTTTGCTTCCTGGGAAAAACTTGCGATACTCAAAGGTTCCTGTCGCAATTTCAGCCTCAATGTGGTCAAGAACCTTTTGGACTTTCTTGCGGTTAGTAATATTGTCTTTCAGCGCTGTTTGTTCCCTGCAGCGCTGGCCTTGGTACCGGAAATCAATGAATAACAGACCGGTATCTGCTCTAGTTCTAATGCTACCCATGGCACACCCCACCATTTGCCATAGGAATGGACAACTGGTCCAATTGAGAGAACATGTCTCGTTCGATGTGTTCCCATATGAACAGTATTTTCCTTCCACCGAACGGTCTGAAGTAATGAATTCCTTCGAGCAGGACACTGTCCTTGAGGCGGTCACGAATGGTTCTGGGGTCGTAGTGGATACGCGCTGAAAGTGCGTCTGTGGTCAAATAAGTTAGTGACATGATTTTCTCCGTAAACTATAATATTTTGGATGTCAAAATATTTCTTGATATGAATAAATGACATCCTGAATAGCATATTACACGAGAAAAATCTGTTTTGCAAGCAATTATGTCATTCTGAATAAAATATATTTACGGAGGGGGGCATGATCAAATGTCATTTGTCTCGGTTGATGGGAGAACGCAAGTTGCGGATTGCTGATGTCGCACGCGAAACGGGACTACATCGAAACACAATCACGCTGCTTTACGACGAGACGGCAAATAGGGTAGAGATGGATACGATTGAACGGTTATGCCGACTTTTTAACTGCAGGGTGGGCGATCTATTGGAGTTTGTAGACTCAAATGCCTGATGGTTCTTTGAATAAGGGCACGGAAACCTATCGTCAAATGGTTGGGTATAATCAACGCCTGAAAAAATCTTGGGCACAAAGTTGGACAACAATGGGAACGGAAAAGGCGCGGGGAAAAACAAGAAGGAAATTTTGACGACTGGTCGCCTGACCCTGAGTCAGTTTTGGCGCGCTCGACAGGAATTGAACCTGTGACCCCCGGCTTCGGAAACCGGTACTCTATCCAACTGAGCTACGAGCGCGTGTTTGAACAAATACTAGAACACACTGATTTTAAGAAATAATTTTCGCATTGTACCACAAAGCCAAATGAGCATCATGGTGTCAGTGAGACTGACTGGAGTGGCAATCGGGAAATGTGGTCACGGACAACCGAATGTAACTTGTATTCATGGATCCTGAATGACCCTCGGCTTCGGAAACCGATACTCTATCCAACTGAGCTACGAGCGCGTGGTGTGGTCAACCAGAACGCACTGATTTTAAACAGTGATTCTCGCATTCTACCACAAAACCGGTTGAAAGACCTGGAGTTTGAGGGTGTTTCACCGCCCCCCGTGCCTATCCGGGTTCGTCTGCATCGGCGGACTGCCGGCGTCAACGGTGGACAGGCCATTTCTTCCGCAGTGTTCCCGGATCACGAGCGCATGATTGTACACCGCATCCTTTGCCCCATAGACGAGCGTCACGATGCCCCCCTTGTCCAGTTCCTGCTTCAGGCGCAGAATTTGCTCACTGTTTTCGTTGAGTTCGGCGTGGTACCGTTCCCTGAACTCCTCCCATCGACGGGGGTCATGTCCGAACCATTTCCGGAGTTCCGTGCTGGGGGCAAGGTCCTTGAGCCACAGATCGATGCTGGCTTTCTCTTTGCTCAAGCCCCGTGGCCAGAGCCTGTCCACGAGAATGCGCCGCCCGTCCTGTCCGTCCGGCGGTTCATAGACCCTTTTGATTCTGAGGTTCATGACTTGAGCGGTTTTCGTCCTGGGAAAGAACCTGGGTTCAGGTTACCAAAGATCTGTCAAAGGGGGAATGCCCACCGAGGAAATTTGGACAAATCCTCTCCACCATGAGAGCATGCGGACTTTAATCACTGCCCCGCCCCCTGCCATGATCACCAACCCCGAAACCCTGGTCCAGGCACTGTCCGACCACCCCGACTACCGGGTCCTGCGGCGCTTGAAAGCACGAACCCAACTCGCCCCCGCAACCGGTCACCTCCTGCATCGCGGGGTGATCGTGGATACGGAAACCACGGGGCTGGATGCCAGAAAAGACAAGATCATCGAAATTGGCATGATCGTCTTCGACTATGACCCGGTAACGGGCCAACCCATCCAGGTCAGGGAAACTTATGGCGGTCTGGAAGACCCCGGCTTCCCCCTGGGTCCCGAAACCGTTCGCCTGACCGGCATTACGGATGCCCTGGTTGCCGGTCAACGCTTCGATGATGCTGCGCTCACGGCATTATTGTCCGGCACCCAGTTGGTCATCGCCCACAATGCCGCTTTTGACCGGCCCTTTCTGGAAAAACGTCTGCCCGCTTTCTCGGATCTGCCTTGGGGCTGCTCGATGATGGACATCGACTGGGAAGCCGAGGGCATCAGTTCCAGAAAACTGGACTACCTTGCCTTCCGGCAAGGCTTCTTTTTCGATGCGCACCGTGCCGAGGAGGATTGTCAGGCGCTTCTGGAAATTCTTGCCCTACCCCTGCCCCTCTCCACGCAGCCTGGGTTGAAGCCCATCCTGGACCGCCTGCCACAAAAAAGTTATACCGTCTCTGCGCTCAACTCCCCTTTTTCCACCAAGGATCTGCTCAAGGAGCGCCAGTACCGCTGGAATGGCGAACGCAAATGCTGGGTGCGTACCCTGGAAAACGAAACAGCCCTGAAGAAAGAAATGGAATGGCTCAAGACCGCCATCTATGGCGGGAAGACGGCCACGGTCGAAATCGATGAACGGAATGCGCGCACGCGTTTCTCGTTCCGGGCGGGCGATACGCGCCACTGCGTTCTATAGGGTCAGACGTTTTTCTCGGACCGAACCTGCTCCACCAACCAATCCTTGAGGCGTTCACTGGCCTGCTGGCGTATTTCCGCGAGATTCGTTTCGTGAACCTGTGCATGCCACTGGGCCACAGCCGATCCTTCCAATCCTTTCTGCCGGAGAAAGTGCGTCAGGGGACAGGACTCCAGCGTCATATGGTTCCCCAGTTCCCTACGTTTGCCGACGCGTTGCATATAGCGCCAGTGGTGCGCCAGGGCGCCCAGATAGGTGCGTAAAGGATTCCCCGTGGGTACCGGCTTCTGGGTCCGCCCGACCCAGGGCACCAGTTCTTCCTTCGGCATGGGCCGCGCCAGGGCATAGCCCTGTGCGTAATGGGCCCCCAGCAGGGTCACCGCTTCCAGAACGCTTTCATTTTCCACGCCTTCGACGATCACCACGCGTTCGAGGTCATAACCGATCTGGATGATGGTCCGGATCAAACTCAGGATTTTGAGCGGTTCGCTGAAAATATCCCGCACCATGGCCTGATCCACCTTGATGACGTCAAAGGGCAAACTGGCCAGGCGTTTCAAACTGCTGAATCCTGCCCCCAGATCATCGATGGCCAACTTCACGCCCAACCGTTCCAGTTGCGTGATGGCCTCATCCACCATACTCTGGTCGACCTCCTGGTTTTCCAGCAGTTCCAGTGTCAGTTGAGCCGGTGCAATCTCATTCTTGCGCAACGCCTCTTCGACCCACTGGACACAGGACGGATGCAACAAGGTACTGGGAGAGAGGTTGAGGGACAAGGGAAAATCGAATCCCTGCCCACGACATTCCCGAATCCATTCCAGCCCCTGGGCCAGCCCCTGCCGAAACAGGGCGTCGAGATCGGAAGAACGCAACGCCGTCAGAAATTGGCCCGGCAGGGTCAGGCTTCCATCCGGCATGGTCAGACGCGCCAAGGCTTCCACCTTGAACAGGGCGCCGGTTTTCAGTTCCACCACGGGCTGCAGAAACAGGCGCAATCCCCCGGAATGCAACCGTTCCCGGTAAATCGCGGCCTGGTGCGAATCCATGACCGGGAATCGGCCGGCATGGCTCAATCGCACCAACTGCTCCCAGCGATTCTGGAGCGAAGCAATGAACGTACGCATCCAGCCCGAAGAAAACTGGTGGGGATAGGCGCCCAGCACGATCATGACGAATTCCATTTCCTGCGGCCCCCGGACCGGAATGGCCACCGCGCTACGGATCCCCAGGGAACGAAAAGACGAGTGCCAGGTATGGGTACGCGCATCCATGAGATAGGCATCGGTACACTGGATTTGCCCCGAATGCCAGGCACGGGCAATCAACCCTTGTCCTGCCTCGGAGCGTGTGTCCAGAATGGGGCGCATCCCCGGAAGCTGCAGGATGGAATCCAATGCCTGGGACTTGACCCCCGCGTTCAGTTCCGTGGCAAAGATCCCGTCAGCCTGGGGACGCAATACCTGTACAACCAGAATGCCCGGCAATGACGACAGTGTTTCCAACTCGGACTGGGCCACCTCCAGCCATTGCACCGAATGGGAATCCAGCGGACGGGAGTGATAGGCGCTGTAGAGGTCTGCGGTTTGCTGCATGGCGTCCAGTTGGCCCTCGACATCGATCTGCAGCCGCGCATCGATCACGCGCAGGGCGCGATAGCGTTCCCGCGACACCAGTGACAGGGTATCCAGATAGCGCCGCAACAATCCACGATACAAACTCATGGCCCGGGTCATCCAGGCCCCCGTCACACCGATCAGGGCATGCACGCGTCCCAACCGGGCCGCCTGGGCCTGGATCTGCTCGTAGGTCGTCGCCGGATCGATCAGGAAACTCAAATACGCCGACTGACTCCGTTTCAGTTTCAGGTATTCATCATCCCCCAGAGTCTGCAGGATCTCGAGCGTGCCCTCATCCCGCTCCATATCCTCGTAGAAAGAACGAATAAACTCATCCGAAACCTGTTCCAGATGGGGTTGCACCAGACTCAGCAGAAACTTCGCCTCACTGCCAAAGGGATCAAAAGGGCCCTCTGGTGCAGGTTCTTCCATGGGCGCCGAGCCCAGAATCCACCATTCCTTTCGTTCATGTTTGTGCAACTTGGCCTGGTACATGGCTGCATCGGCTTTGCGCATCAATTCTTCCGGCGTCTCCGCATCCCCTGGGTAGAACACCACGCCCATGGTCATGTCGATCATCACGCCCCCTTCCGCCCCATCCAGATAAAAAGACGTTTCCACGGCCTGATGGAGTCGGGCCAGCGCGCTGCCGAGTTCATGCTGAACCTGGCTTTCATCCAGATCCTCGAAAACCACCACAAACTCATCGCCCCCGAGGCGGGCGACATAATTCGATTCCCGGATCTTGTGACGCAGGCGTTGCGCCAGTTCCTGCAAAAGGATATCGCCCTGCCCATGACCATAACGATCATTGACGGGTTTGAAATCATCCAGATCGATCATGCCCAGGGCAACCACCCGTTCGTGTCGTTCGGCCCGGGCCATCGCCCTGGGCAGGTATTCCTCCAGCGCCAGACGATTGGGCAGTCCTGTCAAATTGTCGGTGCGCGCAAGTTGGGCATCCTCCATTTGCAATGCGTGGATATGCAGTTTGAGATCGTGTTCTCCGAGGCTCCGACTGAGCAAGGCGGCCACCCTCAGGCAGAGTCCCAACGTGTCTTCATCAAACGTATCGATACGGGGCGAAGCCAACACCAGCACAGCCCAGAGTTCTCCGCCTCTCTGGATGGGCGTGGCCAACAAACTGAGCCAGCGGTTTTTGGCGAAGAGCGCGTGCCAGTGGTGCAGGGAAGGATCGCTCAGGGTGTCGTTGGACAGGACAGTCTGCCCGGTTCGCCAGGCCCGCACGATGAGCGGTGCATCTTCGGCCTGGGTCAGGCGGGGACGCGCCTCGATGATCTGGCGTGACCCGGTTCCCGACTTGGCTATTTCCTCGAAATAGCCGTCCGGCCCGGGGCGCCCGATCCAGGCTGCGCTGAAAATGGTGTCGTTCGTCAGGCTGGCACAGAGATTCTGCTGCATTTCCTGATCGCTCTGATATTGGATCAGAGCCTCGACGGAACCGAACAAAGCCCGATAGAGGCGACGTTGGTTTTCATCTTCCTGGCGCAGCAGAGGCAGGGAATGAATCAGTACCATGCCCGCCAATGCCGCACAGGACTCCAGCAGGCTGACCTGCGCTGCGCTGGGTTCCCCTTCCACCAACCCCGTCAAGGCAAAGGTCCCCACCAGTCGTCCGTCCTTGCGCAGGGGCCAGGACCAGCAGGATTTCAGTTGCCAGGTTTCCGCCGGAACGCGCAGATCATCCCAGCGCGAATCATGCGGAATATCACTGACCACCACCGGTTCCTGACGATGAATGACGTTCCCGCAGGATCCCGCATGGGGCCCGGGGACGAGATCCGAAAAAACCTGAATCAGTTCAGGGGGCGCATGGGGTGCCGCCAGGGTCTGGAGGCGCCCGTTCTCATCCACGATCATCAGGGAGGCGATACGTCCGGGACTCACCGATTCGGCGAAAACGCAGATCTCTCCGGCCAGGACATCCGCCTGCGCCCCCTGTGCCAGGGACTGCAGAATACGGGCTGAAAAATGCACCAGAGCAAGATGCAGACCTTCTTCATTCATATCAGCCACGGTACCGCATCAACGCATATTCTCCAAGTAGCGCCCATTGTCCTATACCAAACCGCCAGGATCAAGCCGTCCTGCCGTCGATCTGCGGCAAATCCCCCTGAATCGGGTTCCGGAAGGGGCGCCCGCGCAGAATCAGACACGGCATACGTCGTAGCCGGCGTTCCGAACAGCGGCCATCACCGCTTCGGCATCCACCGCGCCCCGTACCCGGACGGCTCCGCTGTCCAGATCGATGGCCAGGTCTTCGACCCCCGGCACGGCGCCCACGACACGGCGAACCGTACCCACACAACCCTGACATGTCATGCCGGTCACGATCAGGTTCAATTCTCCAGATAGGGGGTTGTTCATCAAATGCCTCCTCATGCCTTCAAGATATCTTTTTTGAAGGCTATACTATAGCCCTTCAACCTTCCTCATTGCCAGGTGAAATTCCACCATGTCGTTCCTGAATCGCCGTCACTTCATGGGTACCCTCGCTACCTTGCTGGCCAGTCCCTTCTTCACCCGCCTTGCACAGGCCGAACCCGATCATCTGGATCTGGGACCGGGGACCGCCTTTTCCTGGGAAGGACTATGTGCCGAGGCCAGGAAACGGGCCCAGCAACCCTATGCGCCGCCCCTGTCTCCCGATGCCGCCATCGTGGATCGTATCGACTGGGATGCCCATAGCCAGATTCATTTCAAGATGGACCATGCGCTTTTTGCCGACGGTCCGGGAGACTATGCCATCGCATTTTTTCATCCGGGCAAGTTTTTCCCCTTCCCCGTCAAAATGTACCGTCTCGACCAACCCCTGGAAAACGAGCACGCACGCACCGAAGCACGGGAGGTACTCTTCGACAGGCACCTGTTTGACATGCCCGAACACAGTCCGGCCCGGGAATTGAGCCATCCGTCCGGGTTCGCCGGTTTCCGCATCCAGGAAAGCCGCAGCGGTTCCGGACCGGACTGGCGCAGCAACGACTGGGCGGCCTTTCTGGGCGCGTCCTATTTCCGCGCCATCGGCGACGAATACCAGTACGGCCTCTCGGCACGAGGGGTTTCCGTCAATACCGGAACCCAGGACCAGAAGGAGGAATTCCCCCTCTTCACGCACTTTTACTTCGCCCCGCCTCAACCCGGCTCCCGGGAAGTATCGGTCTATGCCCTGCTGGACGGACCCAGCCTCTCCGGGGCCTACCATTTCACCCTCACCCGGAACAAGGCCGTCCTCATGGACGTCCAGGCGGAACTATTCCTGCGCCGGGACATCGCCCATTTCGGCCTGGCCCCCATGACCTCCATGTACTGGTTTTCTGACAAAGACAAGACCTTTCAGGAGGACTGGAGACCACAGGTCCATGATTCAGACGGACTTTCCTTATGGACCGGAAGCAACGAACACATTTGGCGGCCCCTGATCAATCCCTCCAACGCTGAAAACCCGAAGGGATCGCACCCCCCGACGTTTGAATGGGGATTGCCCATCGAGGTGTCCCATTTTTCCGACGAGAACCCGAAGGGCTTCGGCCTGATTCAACGCGAACGCCACTTCGACCAATACCTGGATGCCGTGCATTACGAACGGCGCCCCAGTTTATGGATCGAGCCCCTGAATGCCTGGGGCAAAGGCACGGTCCGTCTGGTGGAACTCCACACCACGGAAGAGTTGTACGACAACGTCGTGGCCATGTGGGTCCCCGCCGCCCCGGCACGCGCCGGGTCCCGGCATTCCCTGCGTTACCGCCTCTACTGGCAGGCCGATGAACCCTTTGCCACTACCCTGGCGCGCTGCGTCGGTACCGGAATCGGACGAGGAGGAGAACCGGGGCACCGGTTGCCGGGTGTCCACAAGTTCGAGGTGGTTTTTCAGGGCGGAGAACTGTTCCATCTTCCGGCGGGGAGTGCGCCCGAAGCCGTCATCACACCTTCGCGCGGACGTATCCTGAGTGCCGCCACGGAACCCGTCCCCAATGGCCAACCGGGATTGTGGCGCGCACTCTTCGACCTGGCCGAAGTAAAAGGCAGCGATCCCGTGGAGATCCGTTTATATCTGAAACGGGGAAACGACACCTTGAGCGAAACCTGGCTCTACCATTATCTGCCCACCTGAGGAAGTTCCCCCATGGAGGTCGTCGTCGTTGGTATCCTTTCCCTGGCGCTGGGAGCCCTGCTCTCCAGTTTGATCTGGCGCAGTCGACTGGCGGTGTGCACCGAAAAGGGGCGTTCGGAAGGCGCGGTGGAGCGCACTCAATGGATGGAACGCGCCAGTCGGCTGCCTGAACTGGAAAGGCGTTTGAGCGAACTCGAGCAAGCCCTGAATCAGGCACGCGACCATGAACATCACTGGCACCTCCAGGAGGGCCGCCTGTCCGCCGAACTCACCGCCGAACAGGCCCGTTGCCAGCGCCTGGTGGAAGAGTTGAACGAAGCGCGCCAAAACCTCCAGAGGGAGGTCAACGAACACAGGCAACACCTGGCCCAGGTGGCAGAATTACAGACCAGGCTGGAGGCGGAACGCAGGCAGGCCGGAGAAAAAATCGTTCTCCTGCAGGAGGCGCGGGATGAATTGTCCCTGCAATTCAAGAACCTGGCCAACGACATCCTGGAAGAAAAATCCCGCCATTTCAAGGAACAGAACGAGAACTCCCTGGGACAGTTGCTCAATCCCCTGCGGGAGCGCCTGGGCGAGTTTGGCACGAAGGTGGAAGAAATCCACCGTCGGGACACGGAGCAACAGGCTCAACTCAAAGCCGAATTGGGACACCTCAAGGCGCTCAACCAGCAGATGAGCGTGGAAGCCCACCAACTGGCCACGGCCCTCAAGGGCCAGGCCAAGAAACAGGGAAACTGGGGCGAACTGGTTCTGGAGAATCTGCTGGATCGCTCGGGATTGCGGGAAGGCCAGGATTACCGGCGGGAAGTCAGTTTTACCACAGAGGAAGGACGGCGCCGTCCTGATGTCATCGTCTATCTGCCCCAGTCCAAACATCTGGTCATCGACGCCAAGGTTTCCCTCAACGCCTACACCCGTTACGTCAATGCGGAAGAGGATGCGGAACGTGCCGTAGCCCTGAAGGAGCATGTCCAGGCGGTGGCCGCACGCATCCAGGAATTGTCCGACCGTTCCTACTTCACCCTGCCGAACCTCAACACGCCGGAAATGGTCTTCATGTTCATCCCCATCGAATCGGCCTTCGTGGAAGCCCTGCGCGCCGATGACAGTCTTTTCCAGAAGGCCATCGAAAAAAATGTGCTGGTCGCCACCCCCACCACCCTCATGACCAGTCTCAATATCGTCCGCCAGTTGTGGCGTTTCGAAGAACAGAATGCCCATACGGCCGAACTGGCAGAACGGGCCGGCCGGGTCTATAAAAAACTGGTGGGCTTCGTCGCCAGCATGGAACAGGTCGGCAAGGAACTGGAAAAGGCCCGCACCGTCTACGACAAGGCCTATGGTCAACTCCATTCGGGCAAGGGCAACCTGATTGCCCAGGCGCGCGAATTCGAACGCCTGGGCGTGTCCATCCAGGCACGCCTGCCCGAGGATCTGGTGGCCAAAGCCGCACTGGAACTGGAGACTCACGCGGAAAATCCAGAGCTCCCGTGAGGCCCCCCTGTCCTTCTGGTAGAATTCCATCCTTTGCGGGGATTGACCATGTGGTTCAAGAATCTTGTGCTTTATCGCCTCAGCACCTGGAATGATTCGGCCGAGTCCCTGAGCGAACGGTTGTCGCACCGCCCCCTTCAGTCCTGTACGGGAAGTGATCTGCAGCGCAGCGGCTGGCTTCCGCCCAATGACGAAGATTTCGTGTATACCCTGCCGCCCCATCTGCTGATTTGTCTGGGCGTCGAAAAAAAACTCCTGCCCGCCTCCGTGATTGCCCAACAAGCCCGCCAGCGCGCCGAGGAATTCGAGCAAACCCGCGGCTACAAACCGGGACGCAAACAGATGAAGGACATCAAGGAAGAGGTGACGGACGAATTGCTCCCCCGCGCCTTTTCCGTGCAACGCAGGACCTACGCCTGGATCGACCCGAAAAACCAGTGGCTGGCCGTGGACAGCGCCAATCCCGGACGTGCCGAGGAAGTACTGGAGACCCTGCGAAAATGCGACGTGGCGTTCAGTGCTGCCCCCCTGCGCACCCGTTTGTCTCCGGTCACGGCCATGACTCAATGGCTGGTGGAAGACACGCTTCCCCCGGTTTTCACGATTGATCAGGATTGTGAGTTGCGCGCCCGCCAGGACGAACGCATGAAAGTGCGCTATGCCCACCATTCCCTGGAAGGCGCCGAGATCCGGCAACATGTTCAGGGAGGCAAGGAGGTTTCCCGCCTTGCTCTGACCTGGGGGCAAAAAATCTCCTTTGTGCTGGATGAAGCCCTGCAGTTGAGGCGCCTGTCCCCGCACGATATCCTGAGCGAAAATTCAAACGCCAGCGAAGAAGCCTTCGACAATGATTTCACCCTGATGACCAGCGAATTTTCTCATTTGATCCGGGATCTGGTGGAAGCTCTGGACGGTGTGGATGAGCGCTGAGGCCTCCCGGCGAATCCTGATTCTCGGAGGCGTCCGCTCCGGAAAAAGCGCCCAGGCCGAACAGTGGGCCAAACTCAGTGCCCGCCCGGTCACCTATCTGGCCACTGCCCGAATCGAAGATGAGGAGATGCGCGCGCGCATTGCCCGGCACCGCTCGACCCGTCCGGCTCACTGGCAAGTGATCGAGGAGCCCGTGGCTCTGGCAGATACCCTGCTTGCCCATGCGCGCCCCGAGGGTCTCATCCTGGTGGACTGCCTGACGCTGTGGTTGACCAATCTGCTGATCGATGCCGACCCGCAGCGCGCGCAGTTCGAACAGGATGCCCTCCTGGCACTCCTCCCCACCCTGCCGGGCACTCTGATTCTGGTCAGCAACGAAACCGGATTGGGCGTCGTTCCCCTGGGGGAATTGACCCGCCGTTTCTGCGATCAGGCCGGTCGCCTGCATCAGGCGCTGGCGACCCTCTGCGACCCGGTTCTCTTGATGGTCGCCGGACTCCCCCTCTTTCTGAAAGGACACCCATGATTCCCGACTGGTTCAGCCTTCCCGCCCACCCACTGGATGAAGCCGCACGTCTGGCCGCGCACCAGCGCCAGGCACAACTGACCAAACCGCCCGGCTCGCTCGGCCAACTGGAGGAATTGGCCTGCTTTCTGGCCGCCGCTCAAGGGCGGGAACGTCCGCACATGAAGCAGGTGTGGATCAGCATCTTCGCAGGGGACCACGGCATCACCGCAGAAAACATCTCTGCCTTCCCCCAGGCCGTCACGGGTGAAATGATCAAGAACTTTGCCCGTGGCGGTGCAGCCATCAGCGTGCTGGCCCGAACCTTGGGCGCCTTCCTCGAAGTCATCGATCTGGGCACGGTTCAGAACCTGGCGCAGGTGCCTGGCGTGCAGCATCTGGGGCTGGGTCCCGGCACCGCCAACTTTCTGCATGCGTCGGCCATGACCGAAACCCAATGCCATGCCGCACTGGACGCCGGTCGGGCCCGCGTCGAGGCCGCACTTCGGACCAGCGCCGATCTCTTCATCGGCGGAGAGATGGGGATCGGCAACACGACTTCCGCCACGGCCATGGCCTGCGCCCTGCTCAACCTTCCCCCGCACCAACTGGCGGGCCCAGGTACCGGATTGGCCGCATCCGGGGTATCCCACAAGATAGAAGTCATTACCCAAAGCCTGTTGAAACATGAACGTGTGCTCACTTCTCCTTATGCCATCCTGGAACATCTGGGTGGATTCGAGATTGCCGCCCTCACCGGGGCCTACTGTACGGCCGCCCAAAAGGGTCTGCCCGTGCTGGTGGATGGATTCATCAGCAGCGTGGCCGCCCTCGTGGCGGAACGCATGAATCCCGGGATAGCCCGTTGGTTCCTGTATGGACATCAATCGGCCGAACCCGGGCATCAGGCCGTCCTCGAAGCGCTGGAGGCCCGCCCGCTCTTGTCCCTCGGACTGCGCCTGGGGGAAGGGAGTGGCGCCGCCAGCGCCATTCCCTTGCTGCGTCTGGCCTGTGCGCTTCATGAGGGGATGGCCACCTTTGCCGAAGCGGCGGTTTCGGAGAAACTGTGAGCTTCTCCCTTCTGCGCCACGGGGATACGGGATACAGCGGTTTTCGGGGGCGCCTGGATGATCCGCTCACCGCTTTGGGGTGGCAACAAATGGAACAGGCCGTGGCCCGCTGGCGCGGGGATCGGATCGTATGCTCTCCCCGCCAGCGCTGCCAGCGCTTTGCCGAAAAGTTGGCCGCCCGTCTGCAGGTCCCGCTGACGGTGGACGAACGTTTCAGCGAACTGGATTTCGGGCACTGGGAGGGATGCACCGCCGCAGAATTGGGCCAGAAAGACCCTCAGACGCTGACCGCATTCTGGCAGGATCCCTGGCGACAGCCCCCGCCCGGAGGGGAGACGCTCGAGCATTTCTGTCAGCGTGTCGAAGCCGGCTGGATCGAACTGGGCCGGCAGTACGCCGGTCAAACGGTCCTCCTGATCACCCATGGCGGGGTCATCCGCCTGTTGCATCATCGGCTGAAGCAAACCCCGCACGGCGATTTCCTGACCTATCCGGTCCCCCACGGCTCCCTGCATGTCGTGAACGACTGGATGAAAAACGAGTCCCATCCTGCGTGAAACCCCTGCGAACCTTTGGCCTGGCCCTGCAGTTCCTGACGCGCCTGCCCCTGCCCGCCTGTTCTCCCCCGACTCCCCAGGAGCAGGGACAGTCCCTCCTTTTTTATCCTGCCGTGGGTGCCATCATTGGCGCTCTTTTGGCTGGAATGTGTGCGCTCACTTCTTTCCTGGGAGTATCCTCCAACTTATCCGGTGCGTTGATCCTGGTTCTTTGGGTCGGACTCACCGGCGCACTGCACCTGGATGGACTGGCCGATTCGGTAGATGCCTTTGGGGGCGGACGGGGGGATCGGGAGCGCATTCTGGATCTCATGAAAGACCCTCGCTGCGGCACTTTTGCCGTAGTCAGCGTGGTCCTCGTACTACTGGTCAAGGGCATGGCCCTGATCACGCTGGATGCGCGCATTGCGCCGGGTTTTCTGCTGCTTCCGCCGCTCCTGGGCCGCACCGCCCTGTGCCTGCTGTTCCTGACCACACCCTACGTCCGCCCCGGCGGGATGGGGGAAGCACTCGCCCAACACATGCCGCGCACCCCGGTCTGGGGGGTCTGCATCATGACCCTGGCCAGCATCCTGATCGGCTTTGGACGCCCCGGCCTGGGCGCCATTCTGGTGGCCGGAGTCACCGGTTACTGGTGGCACCAGAAACTCATGGAACGCATCCAGGGCACCACCGGAGATACGGCGGGCGCACTGGTCGAACTGGTGGAAAGCGCCACGGTAGTCACTTTGGCTCTGGTAGCGCATAATTAGGGCTTTAGGACCGACTTCACCACACCATGCACCTTCTGCCTGGGACCGCCTCCCTCTATTCCCGCCTGTTACGCCATGTGCGCCCCTACCGTTGGGAATTTTTCAGCGCCGTTGTGGCCATGATCGTGACTGCGGCCACCGAACCGTTCCTGCCGGCCCTGCTCAAACCCATGCTCGACAAGAGTTTCGTGCACAAGGATCCGCACTGGATGCATTGGGTGCCGTTCATGTTGATGGGGTTGTTCCTTGTGCGGGGCGTTGCCAATTTTATCGCCAAGTTCGCCATGAACTGGGTCGGCAACAAAGTGGTCATGGACCTGCGCCAACACATGTTCGAGCGCCTGCTCCACCTGCCTGCCCGTTATTTCGATGACCACAATACCGGAGAACTGATCTCGAAACTGGTGTACGACGCCAATCAGGTCATGCAGGCCAGCACGACCGTGCTGACCAATCTGGTCACGGACAGTTTCGTGGTCGTGGGCCTGATGGGCTGGCTGATTTACCTGAACTGGCAACTCACCAGCGTCACCCTGCTGGTGGCCCCGCCCATCGCCTGGGTGGTTCGGAAGGTCAATCTGCGCCTGCGCCACATCAACCGCGACACCATGAACGCCATGGGCAACCTCACCAGTGTGCTGGATGAATCGATCCAGTGCCAGAAGGTCATCAAGGTGTTTGGGGGAATCCCCGTCGAAACCGACCGTTTCCATGAAACCAGCAATTGGGTGCGGCGCCTGAGCATGAAGCAGGCGGCGGCCAGTGCAGCCAACGTGCCCGTCATCCAGTTCTTTGCCGCCCTGGCCATCGCCCTCATCATCGGCATGGCCACCTGGCAGGCAGGGGCCGACCAAACCACGGTGGGCGGATTTGTTTCCTTCATCACGGCCATGATCATGCTGCTGGCCCCCGTCAAGCGTCTCTCCGATTTGAGCGAATCCCTGCAGCGGGGTCTGGCCGCCGCCGAGAGTGTCTTCGCCCTGATCGATCAGCCCTCCGAAAAGGACGAAGGGACCCGGGTACTGGAACATGCCCAGGGTCACCTGAGTTTTGAACAGGTATGCTTTGCCTATCCGCGCGGTCATCGTTTGGCTCTCGACTCTTTCAGCCTGGAGATACGGGCCGGTCAAACCGTGGCTCTGGTGGGCGCTTCAGGCAGCGGAAAAAGCACGCTGGCCAGTCTGGTACCCCGCTTTCACAACCCCACGTCGGGACGCATCCTCCTGGATGGCTGTCCCATTGCGGACTTAACCCTGGCCAGCCTGCGCAGCAATCTGGCGCTCGTCACCCAGGAAGTGGTCCTGTTCAACGATACCGTGGCCCACAACATCGGTTACGGCCCCCTGCGCGGAACCCCGCTGGAACGACTGCGCGAAGTGGCCCGCGCGGCCCATGCCCTGGAATTCATTGAACAGTTGCCCGAGGAATTTCAAACCTTGCTGGGGGAGAACGGGGCACGCCTGTCCGGGGGACAACGCCAGCGCATCGCCATCGCCCGCGCCCTCCTCAAAAATGCCCCGGTCCTGATTCTGGACGAAGCCACCTCGGCCCTCGACAGCGAATCCGAGCGCGCCGTCCAGGCAGCCCTCGATACCCTGATGGAACAACGCACCACCCTGGTCATTGCGCACCGCCTTTCCACCATCGAAAAAGCCGATCTCATCGTTGTGCTGGATCAGGGACGCATCGTGGAGCAGGGGACCCATCGGGAACTGATGGATCGGGAGGGACATTACGCCCGGTTACAGCACCTGCAGATCATGGATCACTGATCCCTGGGCAAGGTCCGGCACTCCGGTCGATCCAGGCACCAGAGTTTGGCATAGCGGTAAAAGGTCGCGTGGGCGTTGGATACGGCCAGCAAAAAGCCCTGCCCCCCATCCAGAAAACTGCGGCGCAGAATGAAGGTCCGAAAAAACGCCCAGCATCCATGCCGGAAAGCCTTGCCCAAGGTGGCACGCTGCCCCTTGGCGTGAGCCTGACGGGCGCCCAGCGTCGAATAATGGTTGGCTTTGTCGAGGGCCTCTTCCAGATCGACATAGGTATCGTGTTCCAGCGGGGCATTCAGGGTTCCGATGGCCCCCCCTTCCGTTCCCACCAGCCGTTCATGAACCCAGTCCTCAGAAAACCGGGCCTTGCCCCTGCGAAAGAGACGCACCACATGGTCGGGCCACCACCCGCCATGGCGCAGGGCACGCCCGCAATAGCGCGAAGAGCGGGGCATGCGATACAGATCCAGCGCCTCGGGATTGGCCATGACCGCCCATATCTCCGCCTTCAGCGCAGGGGACACCTGCTCGTCCGCATCCAGTGACAGCACCCAGTCCCCACCGGCCAGCGCCAGCGCACGATTCTTCTGCGGACCGAAGCCCGGCCAGTCCGCAGCGATCTCCACCCGTGCGCCACGCCGGCGCGCCAGTTCCACCGTGCCATCCTGGCTTCCCCCATCCAGCACGATCCGTTCGTCTGCCCAGCCAACCGAGTCCAGGCAGGCGCCTAACGCGGCCTCTTCATTTTTGGCAATGATGATGACAGAAAGTGACATGGAGGCGAGTGTACTCCACTTCCGACTAGCCGAGCAGGGTCAGGTCCCCTAGAATGGCGGCATGACCGACCTCCTTCTCATCAAGACCTCTTCCCTGGGCGATGTGGTTCATGCCTTTCCGGCGGTGACGGACATGGCCCGTCATTGCCCCACACTTTCCGTCGACTGGATCGTGGAAGAATCCTTCGCGGCGTTGCCCCGCCTGCATCCGGCGGTCCGCCGCGTGATTCCCGTGGCCTTGCGGCGCTGGCGTAGCGCTCTTTTCTCACCGGCGACCCATGCCGAATGGCGTCGATTGAACCAGATCCTGGAGACCCTGAACCATGAGGCCAGTCTGGATCTGCAAGGTCTGGTCAAAAGCGCCCTGGTCGGCTGGTTCAGCCCCGCCTTGCGAATGGGATACGACCGTCACAGCATTCGCGAACCCCTGGCCAGCCTGTTCTACCAACGCCGCTTCCGGGTTTCCAGAAACCTTCATGCCGTGGAGCGCAACCGCACGCTGGCCGGCCTTGCCCTGGGTTACACCCCGGAGAAGGAAGTCACTTACGGCCTGCGTTCCGATCTGGTCCGCCCGCGCACCCTGGGCACCGAACCCTACGTTCTCTTTCTGCACGGCACCAGCCGGCGCGACAAGGAATGGCCGGAAGCCCATTGGGTCGCCCTGGGCCAGCATCTCTCTGCCCGGGGATTGACCGTCCTGCTCCCGGGCGGCAACGAACGGGAACACCAACGCGCCCAACGTCTGGCAAATCAAATCGTGGGCGCACAGGCCCTGGCGATGCTCGATCTGACTACCCTGGCCGGTCTGTTGGCCCATGCCCAGGCTGTGGTGGGCGTGGATACGGGCCTCTCCCATCTGGCCACCGCGCTCCAGCGGCCAGTCGTGGCCCTGTACACCGCCACCGACCCGCGGGCCACGGGCGTGTTCGGCAGTGCGCTGGCCACGAATCTGGGCGGAATGGGTCAGTGCCCGGACGTACCGGAGGTCCTGTCTGCCCTGGAGAGGTGGCTTCCGTGAATTTGTTCTGGTACACCCAGTTGACCCGCCTGCTCCTGCCCCTGTTTTTTCTCCGTCTCTGGTGGCGCGGTCGACAACAGCCCGGTTACCGCCTCCATTGGCCCGAGCGCCTCGGTCACTACCCCGGCCCCCCCGAATCCCGCCCCCTGATCTGGCTCCACGCCGTCTCGGTCGGGGAGACCCGTGCGGCCTTGCCGCTGCTTCGATCCCTGGCCGATCGATACCCGGACCACGCCCTCCTGTTAACCCATACCACGCCCACCGGGCGGGAAACGGCGCTCGATGAAGCCACTTCGGGAATTCGACGCGTCTATCTGCCCTACGACCTGCCGGGCGCCGTGGGGCGTTTTCTGGAAACCTTCAAACCTACCCTGGGTTTTCTTCTGGAAACGGAACTCTGGCCCCGCCTGATCCATGAATGCCAGCGCCGTCATATTCCCCTGGTTCTGGCCAACGCCCGACTGTCGGAACGTTCGGCACGGCGTTATGCCCTTTTCCCGACCCTGACGCGCACCCTCCTCGGTCAACTATCGCTCGTCGCAGCCCAGTCGCCTGCCGATGCCCAGCGCTTTGAAGCCCTGGGCGCCGCTCAGGTCAAACTCATGGGTAACCTCAAGTTCGATGCCCCCCTGCCTTGCGCGCATCATGCGAGTTTTCAACAACTCCAGCAGATGGTCGGAGAAAACCGGACCGTCTGGGTCGCGGCCAGCACCCGTGAGGGGGAAGAAATCCTCCTGCTGAAATATCTGGGTTCCCTGCTCACTCCGCCCCATCTGCTGGTGCTGGTTCCCCGACATCCGCAACGGTTCGACTCGGTGGCCGCCTTGCTGGAGGCGAATCACATCCCCTACCAGCGGCGCTCGGCGCAACGCCCCCTCTCTGCCGGAACCACGGTTCTCCTGGGGGACAGCATGGGCGAAATGTATGCCTGGTATCGTCTGGCCCAATATGCGCTCATGGGCGGTACCCTGCTCCCCCTGGGGGGACAGAATCTCCTCGAAGCCCTCAGCGTCGGGTGCCCCGTCCTGCTGGGTCCGCACACGTTCAACTTCGCCGAGGCCAGCGCCGCTGCCGTGGCGTGCGGTGCTGCCCGGCAATTTTCCGATCTGGAGGAATTGCCGGGGCTGGTCAGCGCATTCCTTGCGAACCCGGCGCTTTGCCGCACCATGGGCGAACGGGGACGGTCCTTCGTCGAGCGGCACCGAGGGGCCACCGCCACCCTGCTCGACCTGGTTCGCGAGTTAGTGCATTGACTGCAAACGATGCAGATCCGCAATGACTTCCTTGGGATTCTCTCCGGCATCCACATTCACATAAACTTTGGCGATACGACCGGCGGGATCGATGATGAAGGTATTGCGACGCGCCAATTTGTAGCCCAGGAGGGTCCGTTCCGATCCGTAACTTCTTGCCACCGTGCCTTCCTTATCGGCCAATAACGGGAACGGAAGATGGTGTTTGTCCGCAAATTCGGCGTGACTGCTGGCGTCGTCGATACTCACGCCCACCACGGCAGCCCCCAGATTCTGGATTTCATGGATGTCGTCACGGTAGGCACAGGCCTCCGTCGTACACCCTGGCGTCTCGTCCTTCGGGTAAAAATAGAGGACCAGCCACTTTCCCTGGTAATCGGACAATTTTTGCAGGGTCCCATTCTGATCCATCACGCTGAATTCGGGCGCCTTCTGCCCCACACGGGGCGGTTCCGAGGCGTTGGCCGAACGCATGACCCACAGGACCAGGATCCCCAGCACGAGAAGTGCCGTCATGACTTTCATAAGCGCCCTCCACCCCTTCCGGATTCCATCGATACAGCGTGGACCCCGGGCCTGGACAGGAGTTCCTGAAAACGCCTTCGATTCCAGTGATTTTCCCGCCGCCGCGCCAGCAACCAACAACGACCCCCCTCACTGATTTTGCTACAATGGAAGATTGACAGAATAATGTTCCATCCCTCCCGGAGGCACGCAATGAATCTCGAACAGGCTCGCTTCAACATGGTCGAACAACAGATCCGCCCCTGGGAGGTCCTGAATATCGAAGTACTCGACCTGCTCTATCAGGTCCGCCGCGAGGAGTTCGTCCCTGCCGCCCATCGGGAACTGGCTTTCGTCGACATGGAAATACCCCTGGATCACGGCGAATTCATGCTGTCACCCAAATTGGAAGCCCGCCTGATCCAGGAATTGCGTCTCAAGAAATCAGACCGCGTCCTTCACGTGGGAACGGGCAGCGGATACGTGGCCGCCTTGCTGGGCAAACGCGCCGCCACCGTCACCTCGGTGGAAATTCACCCAACGCTGGCCATGCAGGCTCGCCAACGCCTGCAAAACGCCGGAATTCACAACGTCACCGTGGAAGTGGGCGACGCCGCCCAGGGCTGGCGTTCTGGATCCGTCTGGGACACCATCCTGCTCACCGGCTCCGTCCCGTACCTGCCACCGGCATTTCTCGACGCATTGGCCGCCGGAGGATGCGCCCTTGCCATCACCGGCCACGCCCCCGTCATGACCGTACGACGCTGGATGCGCCTGCCGGATGGAACACTGCGGGAGGAATCGCTTTTTGAAACCTGGGTTCCCCCCCTTCACCACGCGGCACAGCCCCCCCTCTTTGAATTTTGAATGATGAACAAAGCCTTTGTGCGTGAGGCGGAGAATGAGGCGGAGGAAGACCTTTCCGCTCCAGATGCGGACCTCCCGCCCCACACGCCCAATTACCTGACTCCTCGAGGACATGCCCGGCTGGCCGCCGAACTGGATCACCTGTTGCGCGTGGAGCGTCCGCAAGTCGTGGAAACCGTGGCCTGGGCGGCATCCAACGGCGATCGTTCGGAAAACGGGGATTATATCTACGGGAAACGGCGCCTGCGCGAGATCGACCGACGCCTGCGCTTTCTCACCAAACGACTGGAAATCGCCCAGGTCGTCGATCCTACCCTGCAATCCGGAAATGATCAGATTTTTTTCGGGGCACAGGTGACCGTGGAAGAAGGCGATCAAACCCACGTCTATACCATCGTCGGTCGGGATGAAACTGATCCCGGATGCGGTCACATCAGCTGGATTTCACCCCTGGCCCGCGCCCTGCTCAAACAGCGTGCCGGCGACACGGTCCGTTTCCTGAGTCCGGCAGGACCGCGCACCCTCGACATCGTCGACGTTCAATACTTTCCTCTGGACCCACCCCCAACCACCCCTTGAGCGTGTTGGAATCGGGCAAACACGGCCCATCTGGTACACTTCCCTTGTCAATCCGTTCTAAGAGTGAATCCGCGCATGAATGCACCCCAAAAGTTTCTGGCTGAACAGGCCCAAGTGGATGAAGCATCCGTTACCCCGCTCCCCTGTTCCCACAAGATCCATGTCACCGGTTCACGCCCCGACCTGCGGGTCCCCATGCGTGAAATCCGCCAGTCGGACACCCCCGCTTCCTTCGGTGCCGAACCCAATCTGCCTTTGACCGTTTATGATACTTCCGGCCCGTACTCCGACCCCACGGTCCGCATCGACATCCGGTCAGGCTTACCCAGCGTCCGCAGCCGCTGGATCGAGGAACGTCAGGACACGGAAGCATTGAACGGTCCCTCCTCTGCCTATGGCCAGGAACGACTGGACAATGCAGAACTGACCGAGATGCGCTTCAAACTCCAGCGGACCCCGCGCCGCGCCCTGGCGGGACGGAACGTCACCCAAATGCACTATGCGCGACGCGGCATCATCACGCCGGAAATGGAATATGTGGCCATCCGCGAGAATTGCCGCCGCGAAGCCCAACTGGATGCCCTCAAAGCGCTGGGCGGCAATGCCGACCGCTGGCTCTCCGCCCAGCATCCTGGCGAACCTCTGGGCGCGGCCTTGCCCGGACTCATCACGCCGGAGTTCGTACGGGACGAAATTGCGCGCGGACGGGCCATCCTTCCGGCCAACATCAACCACCCCGAAACCGAACCCATGATCATCGGACGCAATTTTCTGGTCAAGATCAATGCCAACATCGGCAACTCCGCCCTGGGTTCAAGTATCCAGGAAGAGGTGGAGAAAATGACCTGGGCCATCCGCTGGGGGGGAGACACGGTCATGGACCTGTCCACGGGCAAGAACATCCATGAGACGCGCGAGTGGATCATCCGCAATTCTCCCGTCCCCATCGGCACCGTCCCCATCTATCAGGCGCTGGAAAAGGTGGATGGAAAGGCCGAGGAACTGACCTGGGAAATCTTTCGGGATACCCTCATCGAACAGGCCGAACAGGGCGTGGATTATTTCACCATTCACGCAGGATTGCGTCTCGCCCATATTCCCCTGACCGCACGGCGTTTGACCGGGATCGTGTCCCGGGGCGGATCCATCATGGCCAAGTGGTGCCTGGCCCACCACCGGGAAAATTTCCTGTATACCCATTTCGAGGACATCTGTACCCTCATGAAGGCCTACGATGTCAGTTTCTCCCTGGGAGACGGACTGCGCCCCGGCTCCATTCACGACGCCAATGACGCCGCCCAGTTCGCCGAACTGAAAACCCTCGGCGAATTGACCCAGATTGCCTGGAAACACGATGTCCAAACCATGATCGAAGGCCCGGGACATGTACCGATGCACCGTATCCGCGAAAACATGGAACTGCAACTGTCGCTCTGCCATGAAGCCCCGTTCTACACGCTGGGCCCCCTCACCACGGACATCGCGCCGGGTTATGACCATATCACGTCCGCCATCGGCGCCGCCATGATCGGCTGGCACGGCACGGCCATGCTGTGCTACGTCACCCCCAAGGAACATCTGGGCTTGCCCGACAAGAACGATGTCAAGGACGGCATCATGGCGTACAAGATTGCCGCCCATGCTGCCGACCTGGCCAAGGGTCATCCCGGCGCCCAGATGCGCGATAATGCCCTGTCCAAGGCCCGTTTCGAATTCCGCTGGGACGATCAGTTCAATCTGGGGCTGGACCCGGACAAGGCGCGCGAATTCCATGACGAAACGCTGCCTCAGGAAGGGGCCAAACTGGCCCATTTCTGCTCCATGTGCGGTCCCCATTTCTGCGCCATGAAGATTACCCAGGACGTGCGCGATTACGCCGCCCAGATCGGGGTCTCTTCCGAACAGGCCCTGGATCAGGGAATGGTAGAAAAAGCCCAGGAGTTTCGGGAACAGGGCGCTGAACTCTATCGCAAGGTTTGACCCATGGATGTCCTGTTACTGATCAAGGCGGCCATTCTGGGCGTGGTGGAAGGTCTGACGGAATTCCTGCCGGTTTCCAGCACCGGGCACCTGATACTGGTCGGCAGTCTGTTGCACTTCAATGACGAAAAGGGCAAGGTTTTTGAAATCGTCATCCAGTTTGCCGCCATCCTGGCCATTTGCTGGGAGTACCGGGCACGGATCCGGCGTGTGGTCGCGGGATTGCCCGGGGATCCTGCGGCCCGACGCTTTACCCTCAACCTGCTGCTGGCCTTTCTTCCCGCCGCAGTTTTGGGCCTGTTGTTCGCCAAATCCATCAAGGCGCACCTGTTCGCTCCCTTGCCCGTCGCACTGGCCTTCATTCTGGGTGCCTTTGTCATTTTCTGGGTGGAACGCCGTCATCGGCCGATACGCATCACCACGGTGGACGACATGGACTGGCGGATTGCCCTCAAGATCGGACTTTGTCAGTCCTTTGCCCTGATCCCCGGCACTTCCCGTTCCGGGGCCACCATCATGGGCGGACTATTCCTCGGGCTGTCCCGCACGGCCGCCACGGAGTTTTCCTTTTTTCTCGCCATTCCCACCCTGAGCGCGGCCACCGTGTACGAACTGGTCAAATATCGCCATCTTTTTCATGCCAGTGATCTGGGCATATTTCTGGTCGGAAGTTTGTTCTCCTTCCTGTTTGCCTTCATGACCGTGCGCGCCCTGCTCCGGTTCGTCAGCCAGCATGATTTCACCGGTTTTGCCTATTACCGGATCCTGTTTGGCCTGCTCATCCTGCTCACCCATGCCTTTGGTTGGGTACAGTGGACCGATTAGCACTCCCAGGGGTCGACTTCAAGCACCCAGTGGAGGTTTCGCCCCGAACGCAAGGCACGCAACGTCTCCACCCAACTGGCCAGAAAAGCCTGCAGATAAGCACGGTGCGCGCCCTGAACGAGTAATTGCCAACGGTGGAAGCCGGCCTTGCGCGCCAGAGGAGAGGGAACCGGATCAAAAATGCTGATCCCATCTCCGCCACGCGCCAGGGCTTCCTGCCGCGCCTCCTCCAGAAAGGCGGTGACTTTGGCCACGTCCCGTGCTTCGGCCCGGAGGACGGCCAGATAATGGAAAGGCGGCCATCCCATCTGACGCCGCAGAGCCAGTTCCTGGTCCAGAAAGTTTTCCGTGTCGTGCTGCATCAGCGCCAACAGCACAGGATGCCCGGGATAATCCGTTTCAATCCACACCTGCCCGGGCTTTTCTGCCCGTCCGGCCCGTCCGGCCACCTGGAGAAGTTGCGCGTACAGCCGTTCGGAGGCGCGAAAATCGCTGCTGAAGAGCGATTGGTCGGCATTCAGCACCACCACCAGGGACAAATCGGGAAAATCATGGCCCTTCACCAGTAACTGGGTCCCCACCAGAATATCCACCTGATGCCCCAGAATCTGTTCCCGCGCCTTTTCCCAGCTGCCCTTGAGGGCCAGGCTGTCGCTGTCCAGACGCAGGAGACGCGCGGACGGGCAATAGTTGCGCAAACGTTCTTCCACCTGCTGGGTTCCTTCTCCCCGGGTTTCCATGTGAACATTCCCACAGGACGGACAAGCCTCGTTCAGAACCTGCGTCAGACCGCAGTGATGGCAGCGCAATTGGCGCGACCGCCGGTGTACCACCAGGCGCACACTGCACCGTGGACAGGCCGCCTGCCAGCCGCAGTTGGGGCAATGCAGGACCGGAGCATAGCCGCGCCGGTTGATGAACACCAGAACCTGCTCCCCACGGTCCAGGGTTTCCTGCAACGCTGTCGCCCAGTAGGGGGGTCCCTCTTTGGTCGTGGGCGCCAGGGTCAATTGGGGCAGGCAGGCACCGGGTACGGCCCGCTCTCTCAAATGGTGCAGTTGATAGCGTCCGGTACGGGCGTTGTGCCAACTTTCCAGGGTGGGCGTTGCGGACCCCAGAATGATCGGAAAATCGCCCTGGCGAGCACGGACGATGGCCATGTCCCGGGCAGAATAACGCAGCCCCTCCTGCTGTTTGAAGGAGGCCTCATGCTCTTCGTCCACCACGATCAATCCCAACTCGGGCAGAGGCGTAAAAACCGCCAGGCGCGTGCCCAATACCAGACGCGCGGTGCCCGCCTGGGCCGTCAACCAGCGCCGTGCCCGTTCCTTCTCGCTGACTCCACTGTGCAGACTGACCCAGTTCAGGGCGGGCCAGCGGCGCGCCAGACGCTGTTCCAGCTGAGGTGTCAGGTTGATTTCCGGCACCAGCAGGAGAACCTGTCGTCCGCGCCCCAATACCTGTTCGATCAGAGAAAAATATACTTCGGTCTTGCCGCTCCCGGTCACCCCATAAACCAGGTGCACGGCAAAGTTCGGCTGGCGGAGAATCGCCTGCACCACCGTCCGTTGAGCCTCGTTGAGCGGCGGCACCGAACCCTGGGGGGGAGATTTCGGGGCCTGGCGGATTCGGCGCGGGGGCAACCAGCCGCCAACCCGACGCAGGGCAGGCGGCAGCATGGTCAGCACCGTCTGACCCAACGGGTAGTGATAATAGGCGCTGCAGAATTCCAGCAACCGCCAGTCACGAGCCTCCAGAGGCGGGACGTCCCGCCAGATCTCCAGGACTTCCCTGATTTTATCCGGAGGATAAGTGGAGGCGTGTTTGAGGGCTCGAATCACCCCCACTTTTTGGCCAGTACCCCACGGAACCCTGACCCGCCGCCCCACATCCTCCTCTGTCGCCAGGGCGGCACGATAATCAAATCCGTGCGGCAAAGGCAGATCGAGCAGGACTTCGACGATCACGGGGCCCTGGAGATCCATGAATGAGCAGAACAAGTGCAGGGCATCTGTGGATAACTTTGTTTATAAGTTGAGGGTTTGATACTTGTCAAGATTTTAAATCCGCCAGAACCCCCCTGACAAAACCCGGACAAACTACGATTTATACAAACAAATCATTATGTTAACTTATGTTTATCAAGAATCCCCGCAATTCGTTGGGATTCTTGTCCATCGACCTCGTTCTGTGCATAACGCTGGGGAAAAAACCATGAACAATCCGGTTTTTTCCTTATTTGTCAGGCAATAGCGGCACCTTGCCGACGGCTCAGTTCATGTACGGCATCCACCAGCACCGCCACCTGATCCGGATCCGTAAAGCGCGTGATGCCATGACCAAGGTTGAAAACATGACCCGACCCCGGACCGAATTCCGCCAGGATTCTTCCCACCTCCGAGCGGATGCACTCGGGCGTGCCAAACAACACCATCGGATCCAGATTACCCTGCAAGGCGACCTTATGGCCGACCTGGCGCCGGGCCTCACCCATGTCCACGGTCCAGTCCAACCCTACGGCATCGTAGCCCGCATCGGCAATGGACTCGAGCCACAACCCCCCACCCTTGGTAAAGACGATGCTGGGTACCCGGCGCCCCTCTGCCTGTTTGGTCAGCCCGGCGGCGATCACGGACAGATAGTGCAGGGAAAATTCCTGATAGGCCTTCGGAGTCAGCGTTCCTCCCCAGGTATCGAACACCATGACCGCCTGGGCGCCTGCCTCGATCTGGGCATTCAGATACTGGATGACCGCTTCGGTGGTTACTTCCAGGATGCGATGCAACAAATCCGGGCGGCGATAGAGCATGCCCTTGATATGACGGAAATCTTCCGACCCACCGCCTTCCACCATGTAGCAGGCCAGCGTAAACGGGCTGCCCGAAAAACCGATGAGCGGCACCGAACCGGCCAATGCCTTGCGAATCTGGGACACCCCGTCCAGAACGTAACGCAGGTTCACGGTGGGATCGGGCACGCTCAAATTGCGAACCTCCCATTCATCACGGATGGGGCGTTCAAATTTGGGTCCTTCGCCTTCCGCAAAATAAAGCCCCAGCCCCATGGCATCCGGCACGGTCAAAATGTCGGAAAACAGAATGGCCGCATCCAGGGAATACCGGGCCAGGGGCTGCAGGGTCACTTCCGTGGCCAGATCCGGCGATTTGCACAAATTGAGAAAACTGCCGGCCCGGGCCCGCGTCGCGTTGTACTCGGGCAGGTAGCGACCCGCCTGGCGCATGATCCAAAGCGGTGTATAGGGGACGGGTTCACGCAACAACGCACGCAGGAAGGTATCATTTTTCAGCACAGGAACCTCGTCAGTCCGCCATCACTTCAGCGGGTCAATCATGAAAAAATCAGCGGGGAAGATCTGATCGCCCCATCAGGAACTCGTCGATGGCTCGTGCTGCCTGACGCCCCTCCCGAATGGCCCAGACCACCAGGGACTGACCACGCCGCATATCCCCGGCGGCAAACACCTTGGACACCGAAGTCTGATAGTCCAGGACGTTGGCCTGCACATTGCCCCGGGCATCCTTTGCCACCCCCAACTGTTCCAGCAAGCCGGTCTGTACCGGATGCAGGTAACCCATGGCCAGCAGGACCAGATCCGCCGGAATGTCGAAGGCGCTGCCCGGAATTTCCTGAGGTGTCATCTGGCCCTTTTCATCCGCCTTCCAGTCCAGGCGCACGGCACGCAACCGGTTTACCTGCCCGTCGACTCCCATGAACGCCTGGGTCGAAATGCTCCAGTCACGGGCACATCCTTCCGCCTGAGAGGTGGAGGTGCGGAACTTGAGGGGGTATTGGGGCCACACCAAAGGCTTGTCTTCCTGTTCCGGAGGACGCGGCATGACCTCGAACTGCGTGACGGAAAGGGCGCCCTGACGAATCGAGGTCCCCACACAGTCGGACCCCGTATCGCCTCCGCCAATCACCACCACATGCTTGCCCGTGGCCAGCAGGCCGTTTTCCACCCGATCTCCGGCATTGCGTCGATTCTGTTGGGGCAGGAATTCCATGGCGAAATGAACGCCCTTCAACGCCCGTCCCGGCACAGGCAAATCGCGGGGATGTTCCGATCCGCCCGCAAGCAGGATCGCATCAAACGTCTCCTCCAGATCCTGAGCGGACAGGGTCACGCCGACATGCACCCCAGTGCGGAATTCCACCCCTTCCGCCCGCATCTGATCGAGGCGACGGTCGATCTGGGGTTTTTCCAACTTGAAGTCCGGAATGCCGTAACGCAACAGCCCCCCGATCCGATCGTTTTTCTCGAACACCACCACGTCGTGGCCTACCCGTGCCAACTGCTGTGCCGCAGCCAGCCCTGAGGGCCCGGAACCCACCACGGCCACCCGTTTTCCCGTTTTGTGCGCAGGAATTTTCGGGGTGATCCATCCCTCTTGCCAACCCCGGTCCACCAGGGTACGTTCGATGTTCTTGATGGTGACCGGTTCGGTATTGATGTTGAGGACACAAGCCGACTCGCAGGGAGCAGGACAGACCCGGCCCGTAAATTCCGGAAAATTGTTGGTGGAATGAAGGTTGTCCAACCCCTCGCGCCATTGCCCCCGGTAGACCAGGTCATTCCAGTCGGGAATGATGTTGTTGACCGGGCACCCCGTCTGACAGAAGGGGATTCCGCAATCCATGCAGCGCGCTCCCTGCTGGCTGACGCGCTCCAGGGGCAGATCGATGACAAATTCGCGGTAGTGGCCTACCCGTTCCTGTGGTGATTCGGCAGCGGGTTCCTGCCGTTCGATTTCCATGAACCCCGTAATCTTTCCCATCTCAGGCCACCTGTGCCAATTGTTGTTCCGCAGCCATTTCAGCCAGCGCACGGCGATACTCCAGAGGCATCACCTTGACGAACCTGCTTCGCACATTCGACCACTGATCCAGAATCTGCTGCCCCCGTGTACTCCCTGTATGACGCACATGGTTTTCAATCAGGGTGCGCAACAGGTACTCATCCCGCGCTTCGATATGATTGACCCGCACGCGTCCATGGGTGTCCAGAACCCCCTTGACCTCGGTGGTCTGCTCTTCCTCGGGAACCGCTTCGAGCGCGACCATGGCCAGATTGCAGCGCTTGTCGAAATCGCCAGCCTCGTCATAGACAAAGGCGATCCCACCGCTCATCCCCGCGGCAAAATTTCGCCCGGCCTCACCCAGCACCACTACCGTGCCTCCCGTCATGTACTCGCACCCGTGATCTCCCACCCCTTCCACCACGGCGACAGCGCCGGAGTTGCGCACGGCAAAGCGTTCGCCAGCCACCCCCCGGATATAACATTCCCCGGCAACCGCCCCGTACAGAACCGTATTTCCCACGATGATGTTCTCTTCAGCCAGGAGCGTGGACTCGGGCGCAGGTTGAATGATGATGCGCCCCCCGGACAGCCCCTTGCCGACGTAATCATTGGCTTCGCCGTACAGGTGAAAAGTCACCCCATGGGCCAGGAAGGCTCCGAAACTCTGCCCGGCCGTCCCCTTGGCATGCACCAGGATCGTATCCTGAGGCAGACCGGCAAAGCCATGATGGCGCGCCACTTCACCGGACAACATGGCCCCCACGGAACGGTTGACGTTGCGTACCCCCGTTTCGATGACCACGGCTTGCCCCTGCTCGATGGCGTTCCTGGACTGTGTGATGAGAACGTGATCCAGCGCCTGGTCCAGACCGTGATCCTGCCGCTCTTTCCAGGAACGGGCCACCTGGACGGGCATGTCCGGGCTATGAAAGATTCTTGAAAAATCCAGTCCCTGTGCCTTCCAGTGGGAAATTCCCCGGCGCATGTCGAGGCGGTCGACCCGCCCGACCATTTCCTCGAAAGTCCGGAACCCCAGTTGGGCCATCAGTTCGCGGACTTCCTCGGCCACAAAGAAGAAATAATTGATCACGTGCTCGGGCTGCCCGGCAAATCGTCGGGTCAATTCCGGATCCTGCGTGGCAATACCCACCGGACAGGTATTGAGGTGGCACTTGCGCATCATGATGCAGCCCTCCACCACCAGCGGGGCCGTTGCAAAACCAAATTCGTCCGCTCCCAGCAACGCGCCGATCACCACATCCCGGCCGGTTTTCATCTGGCCGTCGGCCTGCACGCAGATGCGCCCGCGCAATCGGTTGAGCACGAGGGTCTGCTGGGTTTCCGCCAGCCCCAATTCCCACGGAGAACCGGCATACTTGATCGAGGACAGCGGAGAGGCACCGGTTCCACCGTCATGTCCGGAGATGGTGACGTGATCGGCATGGGCCTTGGCGACCCCGGCCGCCACCGTGCCCACCCCCACTTCGGACACCAGTTTGACGCTGATGCGCGCCTGAGGATTGACGTTCTTGAGATCATGGATCAGCTGGGCCAGATCCTCGATGGAATAGATGTCATGGTGCGGCGGCGGAGAAATAAGCCCCACCCCGGGCACGGAATGACGCAACTTGCCGATATACCGGCTGACCTTGTGTCCGGGCAACTGTCCGCCTTCCCCGGGCTTGGCGCCCTGTGCCATCTTGATTTGAATATCGTCGGCATTGACCAGATACTCCGCCGTCACGCCAAAACGACCGGAAGCGACCTGCTTGATGGCCGAACGCATGGAGTCCCCATTGGACAAGGGGCGGAACCGTGCGGGATCCTCTCCCCCTTCGCCGGTATTGGATTTCCCGCCCAGGCGGTTCATGGCGACGGCCAGGGTGCTGTGCGCCTCCTGAGAAATGGACCCCAGAGACATGGCGCCCGTGGCAAAACGTTTGACGATGGACGCGGCCGCTTCCACCTCGGAGAGGGGCAGGGGCTGCGCTGCATTCTTGAATTCAAAAAGACCCCGCAAGGTCATCCATCGTTCGGCCTGATCGTTGATGGCCCGAGCATATTCCCGATAGGTGGCATAGTTTCCGGAACGGGTCGCATGCTGCAATTTGGAGATGCTCTCCGGCGTCCACATGTGGGCTTCCCCGCGAATGCGGTAAGCGTACTCGCCCCCGGCATCGAGCGCCTCCTGATACGACAACCCGGTGGCATACGCCACACGGTGCAGGCGCAGGTTTTCTTCCAGAACTTCGGCCAATCCGATCCCTTCGACCACCGAGGCCGTTCCCGTAAAGAAACGCCGCACGAAGGAAGCGCTCAGCCCGATGGCTTCAAAAATCTGGGCGCCGCAATAGGATTGAACCGTGGAAATCCCCATTTTGGACATAACCTTGAGCAATCCCTTGGAAACCGCCTTGGAAAAACGCTTGCGCATTTCCTTGAGCGGAACATCCCCGCTCAGGAATGCGCCGTTTCCCTGCTCCAGGGTTTCATAAACCAGCCAGGGATATACCGCCTCCGCCCCATACCCCACGAGCAGGGCGAAATGATGAACTTCCCGGGCCGACCCCGTCTCCACCACCAGACCCGTGGCCGTACGCATCCCTTCCCGCACCAGGTAGTGATGCACTGCGGCCGTGGCAAGCAAGGCGGGTATCGCTACCTGCGCCGGGCCCACGGAACGGTCTGACAGGATCAGGACATTGCTGCCCGCACGAACGGCTTCCACCGCCTGAATGCACAATGCTTCCAGCCGGGCTGCCAGGCCCGTCACCCCTTCCTGGACAGGCGCACAGATCGACAGTGTGGCAACCCGGAAACGATCTGCCGTAAGGCTGGCGATGGCGCGCAGACAACTCATGTCCTCGGGCAACAGAACCGGTTGCTCCACCTCCAGGCGGGGCTGGGGATCCGCTTCGTCTATCGCCAGCAAGTTGGGACGCGGCCCGATGAAAGACACCAGGGACATAACCAACTCCTCACGGATCGGATCGATGGGCGGATTGGTGACCTGGGCAAAAAGTTGACGGAAATACTGGTAGAGCGACTTGGAACGGTTCGACAGCACCGCCAGCGGCGTGTCATCCCCCATGGAGCCCACGGCTTCCTGACCACTGGTCACCATGGGGGCCAGGATGAACTTGAGTTCTTCCTCGGTCATGCCAAAGGCTTGCTGGCGATCGAGCAGGACGGCAGCGGTCGGTTTTTCTTCTGCAACCGTTGCAGGAGTCTGCAAGGCCTCGAGACGGACCTGGGTCGCTTCCAACCATTGCCGGTAGGGATGCTGACCGGCCAGTCCCGACTTGATTTCCGCATCGCTGACGATACGTCCCTGCTCCAGATCGATCAGGAACATCTTGCCGGGCTGCAGGCGCCATTTCTTGATGATCTTGTGCTCGGGAATGGGCAGTACCCCCATTTCCGAGGCCATCAACACCAGGTCGTCACTGGTCTGCAAATAGCGGGCAGGACGCAAACCGTTGCGATCCAGCGTGGCGCCAATCTGGCGTCCATCGGTAAAGGCCACGGCGGCAGGCCCATCCCACGGCTCCATCAGCGCCGCATGATATTCGTAGTAGTCCCGACGCGCCTCATCCATCAGGGGATTGCCCGCCCAGGCCTCGGGAATCAGAAGGGTCATGGCCTGAACCAGGGAATAGCCCCCGGCCACCAGCAACTCCAGCGCGTTGTCGAATGCGGCAGAGTCCGACTGACCTTCCACGATGAGGGGCCAGATTTTGGCCATGTCTTCGCCCAGCAGTGCCGACGCCAGATTTCCGCGGCGTGCCGCCATCCAGTTGACATTCCCGCGCAACGTGTTGATTTCCCCGTTATGCGCGATGAGTCGGAAGGGGTGGGCCAGGTCCCAGGTAGGAAAAGTATTGGTGGAAAAACGCTGGTGCACCAGCGCCAGCGCCGAAACCAGACTTTCGTCGCCCAGATCGGCGTAATACTGTCCTACCTGATCGGCCAGTAACATCCCCTTGTAAATCAGGGTACGGGACGACAGAGAAGGCAGGTAGAAGCGAGTCCGGTCATAACCCTTCAGGGCGGCCTCATGCTCGGCGCGTTTGCGCAACACGAACAATTTTCGTTCAAAGACGGTCTGGTCCCCGTGGGTTGCACCGCGCGCCAGAAAAATCTGACGGATGAAGGGTTCCACCCGCTTGACGCTGTCCCCCAATCCCTGATTTTGGGTAGGCACCGTACGCCAGCCCAAAACTTCGGCGCCTTCCTCGCGCGCGCAGCGCTCCAGGATGGTTTCACAACTTTCGCGCGCCTGGGGATCCTGTGGCAGAAAAACCATCCCCACGGCATAGCACCCCACCGCCGGCAGCGCAAAACCCAGTCGATCCGCCTCACGGCGCAAAAAGGCATCGGGGATCTGAATCAGGATGCCGGCCCCATCGCCCGCCAGAGGATCAGCGCCCGTGGCTCCTCGATGGGTCAGGTTTTCCAGGATCTGAAGGCCCTGCCGAACGATGGCATGGCTCTTCTGCCCCTTGATGTGCGCAACGAAGCCCACACCACAGGCATCATGTTCATGGACGGGATCATAAAGTCCCTGAGCGGACGGAATGGACGACTGGTTCAACGGTACACCTCAGCACGCAGAAGACGGAGCAATCGCTGCGGACACAAACCGGAGCCTGAGGCGGGTTTGAATTACGCGCAGCGGGTCTGCGATGATACCCCAGCCGGGCCGGCCAATCAACCGTTAACTTGCGGCACACGCCTTTCACACCCAAAGCTGGGCTACAATGACGGGATGAATAAATCGTGCAACATCTTTCTGGTGGGTTTGATGGGCGCGGGCAAGACCACCATCGGTCGCTTACTGGCCCGCCATCGTCACCTGGAGTTCGTGGATTCCGACCAGGAAATCGAAGTTCGTACGGGCGTGCGCATCAGCACCATTTTCGAACTCGAGGGAGAATCAGGCTTCCGTGCCCGCGAGGAAGCCATCCTGGGCGAGTTGGTCCAACGCCGGGGAATCGTTCTGGCCACCGGTGGGGGAGCCATTTTAAGTCCCCTGACCCGTCAACGTCTGCGCCAGCAGGGGGTCGTGGTTTATCTGCGCGGCAGCGTGGACCAACTCTGGCATCGCACCCGCCATGATCGCCATCGTCCCCTCCTGAAAACGGAAGATCCCAAAGCACGCCTGCAGGAACTGTTTGAAACCCGCGACCCCCTCTATCGGGAAATCGCTCACCTGATCGTGGATACCGCCCAGCAAAGTCCACAACGTCTCATCTGTCAACTGGAACTGGAACTCGATACCCATGTCCTTGCACACCCTCCTTGTTGAAGTCTCTCCCCCCTACCCGATCCAGGTAGGGCCTGGATCATTGCGTCGCGGCGACCTCATTGCCCCTCATCTGGCGGGCACCACCTCTGCGATCGTGACCAATACCACCGTGGCGCCCCTGTATCTGGAGTGCCTCACGCACACGCTCACCAGCGAGGGACAACGGGTCATTCCCATCCTGCTCCCCGATGGGGAGTCCTACAAAACGCGCAGCAGTTTCAACCACATTCACGATGTACTGCTGGAACACCGCGCGGATAGAAAAACCACGGTCATTGCACTGGGTGGGGGAGTGGTCGGTGACCTGGCCGGTTATGCGGCAGCCACCTATCTGCGGGGCGTTCCGCTGATCCAGGTCCCCACGACCCTGCTGTCTCAGGTGGATTCTTCCGTGGGCGGAAAAACCGGCATCAACCACCCTCTGGGCAAGAACATGATCGGCGCATTTCATCAACCCCGTCTGGTGCTGGCCGATACCACAACCCTCGATACCCTGCCTCAGCGAGAATTTCTGGCGGGTCTGGCAGAAGTCATCAAATATGGCCTGATCCGCGACCTTCCCTTTCTGGAATGGCTGGAAATCCATCTGGATGCCTTGCTGCAGCGTGATCCGGAGATCCTGGCCCAGGCCATTCTGACGTCCTGCCGCAACAAGTCCGCCCTAGTGGCTGCAGACCCCCTGGAACAGACCGGGCTGCGCGCCTTGCTCAACCTGGGTCACACCTTCGGGCATGCCATCGAAACGGGTCTGGGCTATGGAAACTGGTTGCATGGCGAAGCCGTGGCTGTCGGCTCCCTGCTGGCCGCTGACCTGTCCGAACGACTGGGCTGGCTCGATGCCCGGGATCTGGAACGGATGGTGACCCTCTTCGAACGGGCCGGTCTGCCAACCCAGGCTCCCGACCTGGGGTTTCAACGCTATCTGGACCTCATGGCCGGAGATAAAAAGGTGGAGGCAGGATCCCTGCGTTTCGTACTTCTCCGCGCGCTGGGCCAGGCCTGCCTGACTTCCGTGAGCCGCCGGGATCTGCTTGAAGCCGTCCTGACCGCAGGGCAAGGACGTTTCATCGCCCCCTGAAAGACGCTTCCCTCCAGACTTCAGTATAATTTCTTCCAACTTCCGACAGTGGTGCCACATTGCCCAAACTTCTTCTCTACCCCCTGATTTTTCTGGTCACTCTCGGCACTGTGGCGGTGGGCATCGTGGTCATGACCCTGGCCCTGCTGTACCCGAAACTGCCCAGTCTGGATGCAGTCACCGACTATCGCCCCAAGTTGCCACTCCGGGTCTACACCACGGACCATCAATTGATCGGCGAATTTGGGGAAGAGCGGCGCGCCATGCTCAAATTGGCCGAAGTGCCTCTCAACATGCGCCATGCCATACTGGCAGCCGAAGATGACCGCTTTTACCAGCATGGTGCCGTGGATTTCCAGGGGGTTCTGCGGGCCATGCTGGCCGATGTGTTTTCCCACTCGGCCAAGGAAGGCGCCAGCACCATCACCATGCAGGTGGCACGTAATTTCTTCCTGACCAATGAACGCACACTGACCCGCAAGTTATCCGAGGTTCTGCTGTCTTACAAGATCGAAAGCAACCTGACCAAGGACCAGATCCTCGAACTCTACATCAACCAGATCTATCTCGGGCAACGGGCCTACGGCTTTGGCGCCGCTGCCGTCGTGTATTACGGCAAGCCCCTGTCGCAACTCAGCGTTGCAGAAATGGCCATGCTGGCCGGACTGCCCAAAGCCCCCTCGCGCTACAATCCCATCATCAACCCACAACGGGCAGCACTGCGCCAACAGTATGTGCTGCGCCGCATGCACGACCTGAAGTACCTCAGCGATGCCGACTATGCCCTGGCCCTGCACAAGCCAGGACACGCCTCGGCCTATCATGCCAATGCCCTGACCCGCGCCGACTATGTCGCTGAAATGGTCCGTCAGTACATGGTTCAAACCTACGGAGAGGGGGTCTATTCCTCCGGCTACAGCGTCATCACCACCCTCCTCAAGCCGGATCAGGATGCCGCATTCCGGGCGGTACGTGAAGGCGTCCTGGCCTACGATCAGCGGCATGGCTATCGCGGCCCCGAAGCCACCCTGGATCTGCCCAGCAGCGGGGCCACCATCGCCGATTTCGAAGAGTCGCTGGAGGATCTGGAAATCACCAACGAACTGTACCCCGCCGTAGTCGAATCGGCCTCAGAAAAAGAAGTGAGTGCTTACATAAAGAACGTGGGGCCGGTGATCCTCAAGGACGGCGCCCTGACCTTCGCACGCGCCAGTCTGAACCCGAAAACGAGTGCCGATCGTCGAATCCGGCGCGGTTCCCTGATTCGCGTCATGCGGAACGACAAATCCGGCTGGGTCATCGTTCAGTATCCCAAGGCAGAGGCTGCGCTGGTTTCTCTCGATACGCACAATGGAGCCATCCGTGCCCTGGTCGGCGGCTTTGACTTCAATCGCACCAAATACAATCACGTCATCCAGGCCTACCGTCAACCCGGTTCCAGTTTCAAACCCTTTATCTACTCGGCGGCCCTGGAAAAGGGATTCACCCCCTTCACCCTGGTCGACGACAGTCCCATCGTCATCCATGATCCCAACGAAAACGGCGGGGAAACCTGGGAACCCCATAACTACGAGAATGAATATCTGGGTCCGATTCGCCTGCGCGTCGGACTGGCCGAATCCAAAAACATGGTTGCCATTCGCGTGTTGAAAGCCATCGGTCCCGGTTATGCCCAGGCCTATGTCAAGCGATTCGGGTTTGAAGCCAATCGCCAACCCGCCTATCTCAGCATGGCCCTCGGTGCCGGCGAGGCGACCCCCCTGCAAATGGCCACGGCCTATGCCGTCTTTGCCAATGGCGGATTTCGGGTCAAACCCTATTTCATCGACCAAATCCTGGACAGCAACGGAAAACCCCTTGGCCGAACTCAACCCATTCTGGCCGGGGAAGGCGCCGAACAGGTGATCGACCCGCGCAATGCCTTCGTCATGACCAGCATGATGAAGGACGTCATTCGCATGGGCACGGCCACCCGGGCGTTGAGCCTGGGTCGTCAGGATCTGGCGGGCAAGACCGGCACCACCAACGATCATGTCGATGCCTGGTTCTGTGGCTTCCAACCCAGTTTGGTGGCCGTGGCCTGGGTCGGCTTCGACAAACCGGCTTCCCTGGGACCCCAGGAAACCGGCGCCCAGGCCGCCTTGCCGATCTGGATGGACTACATGGGAACGGCGTTGAAGAACGTTCCGGAAAGTGAAGCCATCATGCCCCCTGGCCTCGAAATGGTTGCCATCGACCCCAAGACCGGGCAACCCAGTACCGCACCGGACCACATCGATGATTATGCCTATGCCGCTGCCGCACAAAACAACTGAGGAACGACTGTCATGGAAACATTGAGTTCTTTTCCTGCCCGACGGATGCGCCGCAACCGTCGGGATGATTTTTCCCGCCGCCTGGTTCAGGAGCACCAACTCCATGCGGCCGACTTGATTTACCCGGTTTTTGTGCAGGAGGGCACCCACGAGGTGACCCCCATCGCCTCCCTGCCGGGCATCGCCCGCCAGGCCATCGAACCGCTGCTGCATACGGCCGAACGCTGCCTCGAGTTGGGGATCCCCGCGCTGGCCCTGTTTCCGGTGATTCCCCAGGCATGCAAGTCGCTCGATGCGGCAGAAGCCTGGAACCCCGACGGTCTCCTCCCGCGCACCGTCCAGGCCCTCAAACGACGCTTTCCCGAACTGGGCCTGATCACCGATGTCGCCCTAGACCCCTATACGTCGCACGGACAGGACGGACTGATCGACGAGTCCGGCTATGTGCTCAACGATGAAACCCTGGCGGCGCTGGCCCGTCAAGCCGTGGTGGAGGCCCAGGCTGGCGCAGATGTGGTAGCGCCTTCCGACATGATGGATGGCCGCATCGGAGTCGTGCGTCGCGAACTGGACCGGGCAGGCAAAATCCATACCCGCATCCTGGCCTATTCCGCCAAATACGCCTCCTCATTTTACGGCCCATTCCGGGATGCCGTCGGCTCGGGTCAATCTTTGGGCAAGGGCAGCAAGGAGACGTACCAGATGGACCCGGCCAACAGCGATGAAGCCCTCTGGGAAGTGGGACTCGACCTGGCCGAAGGCGCCGATATGATCATGATCAAACCCGGGATGCCCTATCTGGATATCGTTCGGCGCATCAAGGATCAGTTCAAGGCACCGACCTTCGTCTATCAGGTGAGTGGGGAGTATGCCATGCTGCAGGGAGCCATCCAGGCCGGATGGCTGGATGAAAAGTGCTTGTGGGAAAGTCTGCTGTCTTTCAAACGTGCCGGCGCCGATGGCATTTTGACCTACTTTGCCCTGCGTGCCGGCGAGTGGCTCAAAACTCGGCGCTGATGGCCTGAGTCGGTCGTTCTTCCCTGAAAAGTTCTCCCACGGCTTGTCGGGCAGGTTCCAGACCTTCCCGATCCAGGCTGGAGAAAGGAATGACCGTCATCGTCGCCCCCCGCTCCGCCAGTGCCTGGCGCACCGAACGCACCGTCTGCGCCCGCGCACTCCGTCCCAGTTTGTCCGCTTTGGTCAACAGCACGATGACCGGTTTCTGGCGCGGCAGAAACCATTCCAGCAACTGTTCGTCGAGCACCGTCAGCGGATGACGGATATCCATGAGCAGGACCAACCCTTTCAATGCCTCACGACTCGCCAGATAATCCGCCAGCAGCCGTTGCCAATGCAGTTTCACGGCCTTGGGAACTTCAGCATAGCCGTAGCCGGGCAAATCCACCAGAAACCCCTCTTCGCCCACGCTGAAATAATTGATGTGCTGGGTACGGCCAGGCGTCTTGCTGGAATAAGCCAGACGGTTGCGCTGGGTGAGCACATTGATGGCACTGGATTTGCCCGCATTGGACCGGCCGGCAAAGGCAACCTCGATCCCCCGGTCCGGGGGCAAACCGGCATAGGAATCCACCGTGATATGAAATTGTGCGCGTTGAAAAAATGCTTCCCAGTTGGTTTTTTCGATGGGAATATTCATCTCAGTTGTTTGAACACCCGTTCTGCAGCGCTGAGCGTATGATCCAGTTCCACACTGGTATGAACCGTGGAGACGAAACCCGCCTCGAAAGCCGATGGCGCAAAGTAGATCCCTTCCTCGAGCATCCCCTGAAAGAAGGCATTGAAAGTGAACCGATCCGATTCCATCACCTCGGTCAGCGTATTGGGCAACCTTTCACGGAAATACAGCCCAAACATCCCCCCCAGGGAACAGGTGGACATGGCATATCCTGCATTGCGCCCCATTTCCACAATGCCCTCCGTCAACGTTCGGGTCATTTCGCCCAAACGTTCATACAGTCCATCGACCGTGGCCAGTTGAAGGTTCACCAGGCCCGCCGTCACGGCCACTGGATTGCCGGACAAAGTCCCTGCCTGATACACCGGTCCAATGGGGGCCAGATATTCCATGATGTCACGTCGTCCCCCAAAGGCAGCCAGGGGCATTCCTCCCCCGATCACCTTGCCCAGGGTCGTCAGGTCAGGACGAATGCCATACAGGGACTGGGCCCCGCCCAGGGCCACCCGGAACCCCGTCATCACCTCATCAAAAATCAGAACGCTGCCATGGGCCGTCGTCAATTCGCGCAACTTCGAGAGAAACCCGGGGCGAGGCAACACCATGTTCATGTTGCCTGCCACGGGTTCAACGATGACGGCAGCAATCTGGTTGCCTCGGGTGGAGAATAATTCTTCCAGTTGTCCCATGTGGTTATATTCAAGGACCAGGGTTTGAGCGGCCACTTCGGAAGGCACGCCCCCGGAATCGGGCTGGCCAAAGGTCAACGCCCCGGAACCCGCCTTGACCAGCAAGGCATCCCCATGCCCGTGATAACACCCCTCAAATTTGACGATGAGGTTGCGACCGGTAAACCCGCGCGCCAGACGAATGGCGCTCATGGTGGCCTCAGTGCCCGAACTGGTCAGTCGAACCATTTCCAGGGAGGGAAGGAGTTGTGTCAGTTTTTCGGCAAAATCCACTTCCAGTTCCGTGGGTGCCCCAAAACTCAAACCCCGTTCGACACTGGCCTGCACCGCCCGGATGATGGAAGGGTGGGCATGCCCGTGCAGAAGCGGTCCCCAGGAACACACGTAATCGATATATTCCTTGCCTTCCACGTCCCAGACGCGGGGACCTTTCCCGCGCGTCAGAAAACGCGGGGTACCCCCCACGCTACGGAAAGCCCGCACCGGAGAATTGACCCCCCCGGGGATGAATTTCTGGGCACGTTCAAACAACTCCTGGTTGGTCGTCATGGAAAGTCCAAATCCTAAGTCAGTGGTCAGACACCATTATACCCGCCCAGCCCATCCAGATCATTCAAAATTCGCGGCATATTCCCGAGCCCGCCCCATGATATCCGGCGCATCGAACAATCCACTCAGAACCGCCACGGCATCGGCGCCTGCCGCGCGCAGCCCGGTGACCCGATCGGGCGTGATTCCGCCGATCGCGACGATGGGAACACGAAGTCGGACACGGCTGGCACGCAGAATCTCCAGGGTGACAGGCGCAGCCTCCGGCTTGGTCGGCGAAGGAAAGAAGCGGCCCAGGGCGACATAGGCGGCGCCTGCGGCTTCTGCCGCCAGCGCCCGATCCAGGTCTGCATAGCATGAAACGCCCAATAACCCCCTGCGGGCCAATCGAGGCCATTCTTCTGGACGCGCATCTTCCCGTCCGACGTGCACCCCCCCCGCCCACGCCGGATAACCGCCATCATTGAGAATCAAAGGTGCGCCAAACTCGTCACAGAGTGCGCGCAACTGGCGCAGTTGCGCCTGGCGCAAGGAAACCTCGAGAGATTTGACGCGGTACTGCAGGACAGACATCCCGCCCAGAAAAGCCAATCTGACTCTTCTGAGCAGATCGGCGGTGTCGCTCAACTCCGGGGTAATGCCGTAGAGGCCACGAATTCCAGAGGATTCAATGGACATCGTTGCGCGGTTCCTCACGCGCCCAGAAAAGACGGTCAGGAACGATCTGTCCCATGCCGAGACGATAACCTTCTTTCAAGGTTTGCCAGGTGTAGTCCTGGGCTTCCGCCACCGCTTCCGGAATGGGTAGCCCCTGCGCCAGACTGGCGGCAATGGCGCTGCTCAGGGTACATCCGGAGCCGTGGTAACTGCCCGGAAGTCGTTCCCAGCGATCGGAACGGATGACCCCCTCCCGGCCATACAACGTATTGACCACCTGTACACCCGGTGCGTGGGTCCCCGTCACCAGAACGAATTCGCAACCGCTTTCCAGTACTTCCATGGCGGCACGGGCATAATCCGGACGTTCTTCTTCCGGTGCCTCGTCATAGGCCAGACGCATCAATTCCAGGATATTCGGAGTCACCAGGGAGGTCTGCGGCAAAATCAGATCGCGCAACGCTTCGAGCATTTCCTCGCTGGCCAGTTCGTCACCCCTTCCACTGTTCAGCACCGGATCGAGGATCAGGGGCACTTCGGGATAATCGGCCACGATTTCAGCGATCGCGGCGATGATTTCCACACTGCCCAGGACGCCCAATTTGAAGACGGCCACAGGAACGTCTTCCAGGATGCAGCGCGCCTGGTCCACCACCCACTCCGCATCCATCGCCAATACGTCCTCGACCCCCGTCGTATCCTGGACCGTGATTCCGGTCACGACCGACAGGGGATGGCATCCCATACTGGCAAGAGTCAGCAGGTCTGCTTGCAATCCCGCACCTCCACTGGGGTCCGTGGCTGCAAACACCAATACGGCAGGGGGGGCAGGCATCATGGATGGTTGCTCTCGAGGGTGGATAAGTTTTATCATGGCGGGGGATCGGCAGAATTAGCCAATCCTGCCGATCATCGCTATTATATTCTAACGTATTCGAGACATTCATGGATTCCGAACAAGGTTATAAAACCTGGCTATGCCTGATTTGCGGCTATATTTACGACGAAGAGTTGGGTGCCCCCGAGGAAGGCATCGCTCCTGGGACCCGCTGGGCAGATGTCCCCATGAACTGGGTCTGCCCGGAGTGCGGGGCACGCAAAGAAGATTTTGAATTGATTGAAATTTGAGTCATGTCGCCCAGTTCCGTGACGACTCCCGAAGAGTCCCTTGAAGCCCGCCTCTGCGCCCTCCTCACCACAGCGGTCCAGAAAATTTCTCCCTCTCCCATGCTTCACCCGGCTCTGGAACGACCCCGTCAAAGCGCGCATGGAGATTTTGCCTCTCCCATCGCCCTGCAACTTGCCAAGGGGTTGCGTCGTCCTCCTCGGGAAGTCGCAACGCAACTGATCGCAGCGCTGCCCTCTTCCACACTCATCGAACGCGTGGAATTGGCGGGACCCGGCTTCATCAACATTTTTCTGACGGCACAGGCGCGCCAGGAAGTCGTGCATGAAATCCTGCGCCGCGGCTCCCTTTTTGGCTCGTCTCAAAAGGGTGCAGGACAGCGCGTGCAGGTGGAATTCGTCTCCAGCAACCCGACCGGCCCACTCCACGTCGGCCACGGGCGCGGGGCCGCCTATGGCGCTTCGGTGGCCAATCTGTTGGGCAAGGCGGGGTACCAGGTGCATCGGGAATACTACGTCAACGATGCCGGCCGTCAAATGGATATCCTGACCGTCTCCACCTGGTTGCGTGCCCTCCAGCAATCCGGCAAATTGAAGTCCCTGCCCTTTCCCGGCAACGGATATCAGGGTGACTATGTGGAGACCATGGCACGGGAGGCTGCGCAACGGTTTTCCGACCTGGTCATCCACGAAGAACCCCTGTTGTCCGCCCTGGGTCTTCCCCAAACTAACGACCTGATCGCCTTTCCGACCGAGCAGGAAGAACTTCACATGGATGCCCTGATCGCTGCGGCAAAGGAACTTCTGGGGCCAACTTACCGGGCCCTGCACCATTTCGTGCTGACCGAACAACTGGCCGACTGTCGTCAGGACCTAGAAGAGTTCGGAGTCGTCTTCGATGAGTGGTTTTCCGAGCAATCTCTCTTTGATTCCGGGGCCGTGGCCCTGGTCGTATCCCGTCTGGAAGAGGCCGGGTACCTCTATACAGAAAAGGGCGCGCGCTGGTTTCGCTCTTCGGCCTTTGGTGATGAGAAGGATCGGGTCGTTCAGCGGGAGAACGGGCTCTACACTTACTTTGCTTCAGACATTGCCTATCACGTCGACAAGTTTGAACGGGGTTACGATCTGATCGTGGATATCTGGGGCGCCGACCACCACGGTTACATTCCCCGGGTCCGGGCAGCCCTGAAGGCTCTGGGTTACGATGACTCTCGTCTCTCCGTGCCCCTGGTTCAATTTGTCAGCCTGTTTCGCCAGGGCGAAAAAGCCCAAATGTCCACCCGCAAGGGACAATTCATCACGCTACGCGAATTGCGCACCGAAGTGGGTCGGGATGCTGCCCGTTTATTTTACATCCTGCGCAAATCAGACCAGCATCTGGATTTCGATCTGGATCTGGCGACTTCCCAGTCCCAGGACAACCCGGTGTATTACATCCAGTATGCCCATGCCCGCATCCAGAGGGTTCTGGAGCGCTGGGGCGGAGATCCGGCCCAACTGGAAAACAGTGCCCTGCACCCCTTGATCCATGAAGAAGAAACGCGCATCCTGCAAATCCTGTACGCTTATCCTGCCCTGTTGGAACAAGCCGCCGGTGACTTTGCACCCCACCTCGTTGCCTTTTATTTGCGGGATCTTTCTGCAGAGTTCCATGCCTACTACAATCGGGTTCCTTTTCTGGAAGGGGAATCCGTTCAGGTACAGGCCCGCATGGCCCTGCTGGGCGCCATTGGCACCGTGTTGCGGGATGGTTTGAGCCTGTTGGGCGTCTCAGCGCCGGATCGGATGTGAAGTCCTGCTTTTCATTACATGGATTCTGCTATCATCCTCTCAGGCAGAAATCCCTATGTGGAGTGTCTTGTGACCGAGAAATCTAACAAGAAACCCGAAAAAAAACCAGGCAGTTCCTTTTTTGTCGGGAGCATGGCAGGACTGGCGGGCGGTGTGCTGCTGGCCGCAGGAGTGGCCCTGTACATCAGTCATCTCGCTTCGCCGATCACGACCCGTAATGTCCCCCCCCACCCGACTGCCACACCCGAGAAACTTTCCGGATCAGATCTCGCCAAACGGGGGATGCTGACCCCCTCGCAAGTGACCGGGGAGAGTGAACCCGGTGCGCCAGCCACGCCGGGTTCACCCGTACCTGCCGCTTCTGCGCCCACTCCGGCTGCGGAGGAGGGTACCCCTCCTGCCCCACTCGACGCCGGCGGAAACGCTCCAACGGCCGCTGGCCTTTCTTCGCCGGCCCCTTCCCTGCCTTCGTCCTTGAACGACGAATTGCAACATCCCGTGACGGTGCGCTACTTTGTCCAGACCGGTGCCTTCGGTCAATCTTCCGAAGCAGAAAACCAGCGGGCCAACCTGGCCTTGTTGGGCATCGACAGCACGATCGTACCCAGCCAGGTCGAGGGGAAACCCCTCTACTACCGCGTGAGAATCGGCCCCTTTTCTTCCGTGGACGAGGTCCGCACCCTGGTCAAATCCCTCAAGGATAACGGGGTTCCCGCCCAGGTCTTGCGCGAAACCACCACCAGTCACAGTTCCTTGATCCCCCATTAGGCTTTCCTTCAGGAGTTTTTTCCCATGCGCTTGCCCTCCTCCCGTCGTCGTTTTCTGACCTGCACTGGCGCTCTTCTCTGGGCCGGTTCCATGCCGGATAAACTTCTGGCCGCCACTGCGGGACAGGATTATCAAGTCATTGCCCAAACACCTCTGCCCGGGCCCTCGGTGGAGGTATTGGAATTTTTCTCCTATGCCTGTCCCCACTGCGCCCACCTTGCTCCCCTGCTCGAACCCTGGTCACGAAAACTCCCGGCGGGTGTGATCTATCGTCGTGTCCCCGTCACCTTCGGACATGCTCAGTGGTCCGTACTGGCGCGTGCCTACTACGCCCTGGAAGCCCTTCATGAAGCCGATCGCCTTCAGGAAAAGGTGTTTACCGCGCTGCACGAGCAACAGATCAACCTGTTCTCCGAGGACGAACTCTTCGATTGGGTCCAGAAACAGGGGGTCGATCGCAATAAATTCATTGCGCTCTACCGTTCCTTTGCCATCCAGTCCAAGGTTCAGCAGGGCGATCAACAGGCCATGGGTTATGGCGTGGACGGTGTCCCTACCCTCATCGTCGATGGCATGTACACCACCTCACCCGCCCAGGCCGGGAGTAACGCAGCCCTCTTTCCGGTACTGAATGAATTGATTACCCGGGAACTCGCCCTCAAGAAACGGCGCTGAACACGCCCCTTTACTTTTTGAGCGGGCGTTTCCAGTGAGGAATGGTTTGTTGCCTGCTGCGTGAAAGCGTCAGTTGAGCCGCGGGGGCCGTCCTGACGATCGTGGATCCGGCACCGATGGTTGCCCCTGATTCCACCGTGACAGGAGCCACGAGTTGCGTATCCGAACCGATGAATACGTCATCGCCAATCTGGGTCCGGTGTTTGTTGACCCCATCATAATTACAGGTAATCGTCCCGGCCCCGACATTGACCCGAGCGCCGAGGGAACTGTCCCCCAGATACGTCAGATGATTGGCCTTGGTTGCCTGGTCAATGGTGCAGTTCTTGACTTCCACAAAGTTGCCCAGATGGACGGCCTGTTGCGTGATCGTTCCGGGGCGAATGCGTGCGTAGGGGCCCACACGGTTATCTGGGCCCAACCGGGCACCCTCGATGTGGGTATAGGCATGCACGACCGTCCCCGCGCCGATTGTGCAATTCCTGAGAACGCAATAGGGCCCGATGCTGACCCCCTCCTCCAGCGTCACGTCCCCTTCCAGAATGACCCCCACGTCGAGCATGACATCCCGACCGCAGGTAACCGTCCCCCGCACCGTCAAGCGCTCGGGATCGGCAAGGGTCACCCCGCGGCAGAGAAGACTTTCGGCCTGCTGTCGCTGCCAGATGGCCTCGAGTTGGGCCAGTTGGCGCTTGTCGTTGACGCCCAGGGCTTCCCAGTCGTGGGCGGGCTGAACCGCACGAACCGCAACCCCGTCTGCCACCGCGCTGGCGACAATATCCGTCAGGTAGTATTCACCCTGGGCATTGGCACAGGTCAGTCGTTCCAGCCATTTGGAAAGATGCACGGCGGGCATGGCCATGATCCCGGTATTGACTTCCTGAATCTGTTTTTCCTGGGGCGAGGCATCCTTTTCTTCGCGAATGCCCACCACTCGCCGCTGCTCATCCCTCAAAATACGCCCGTATCCCCCGGGCTCGGGAATCTGTTGGGTCAGCAGGACCAGCGCATCCCGCGCCGGTTGGATCAGTTGCTCGAGGGTGTGGGTTTGTAGCAGGGGAACATCCCCGTACAGGACCAGGACGATGCCCTGAGCAGACAGGTGGGGCAAAGCCTGGGCGAGAGCATGGCCGGTGCCTTTTTGTTCTGCCTGGTGAGCCCAGGTCAGTTTCCGACCTTCAAAACAGGCCTGTACGGCTTCTCCGCCGTGCCCATAGACGACGATGACCTTATCCGGGTCGAGGGGTTGGGCCGCCTGAAGAACGTGTTCGAGTAAGGGTTTTGCCGCGAGGGGTTGCAGGACCTTGGGCAAAGCGGAATTCATCCGTTTGCCCTGGCCTGCCGCCAGAACAACGACGTAAAGCGGAGTGGTGTGCGCGTTGTTCAGTGACGATCCTTATGCAAACGTTGGATGGCGGTCAATTGCGCCAAGGCGCTGGCCAATTCGGCAGAGGCACGGGCATAATCCACATCGCTGGACTTGTTTTGCAACGCTTCTTCTGCATTACGTTTCGCCTCCAACGCCCTGGCCTCATCCAGATCATGGGCACGAATGGCGGTGTCCGCCAAAACCGTCACGCTGTCCGGTTGTACTTCCAGAATTCCACCGGCCACGAAAATGGTTTCATCCTCGTCTTTTCCTGCCACCCGGACCCTGACCGTCCCCGGTTTGATACGAGTAATCAATGGCGTATGGCGCGGGTAAATGCCCAACTCCCCGGCTTCTCCGGGAAGCACCACAAACTCTGCATCCCCGGAGAATAATTCAGCTTCTGCGCTGACGACATCCACATGGATGACATTGGCCATAATGATTTCCTCTTATTGCATCGACTTGGCTTTCTCGATGGCTTCGTCGATGCCGCCCACCATATAGAAGGCCTGTTCGGGCAAATTGTCGTAATCCCCGTTGACGATCCCCTTGAAACCCTTGATGGTTTCTGCCAGGGACACATATTTGCCCGGTGCACCGGTAAAGACTTCAGCCACATGGAAGGGTTGCGAAAGGAAGCGTTGAATCTTGCGCGCCCGTGCCACCACCAACTTGTCCTCCGGAGACAATTCATCCATTCCCAGAATGGCAATGATGTCACGCAATTCCTTGTAACGTTGCAGGGTTGATTGAACCGAGCGGGCAACGTTGTAATGCTCTTCACCCACCACCAGGGGATCCAGTTGACGAGAAGTGGAATCCAGCGGATCCACGGCCGGATAGATCCCCAGGGAAGCGATATCCCGTGACAGAACCACGGTGGAATCCAGATGCAGAAAGGTCGTTGCGGGCGATGGGTCGGTCAAGTCATCGGCAGGCACATACACGGCTTGCACCGAGGTGATGGAACCCGTTTTGGTCGAGGTGATCCGTTCCTGCAAACGCCCCATTTCTTCCGCCAGGGTGGGTTGGTAACCCACCGCCGAGGGCATCCGACCCAACAGGGCGGACACTTCCGTCCCCGCCAGGGTAAAGCGGTAGATATTGTCCACGAACAGCAGGACATCCCGTCCTTCATCCCGGAAGTATTCCGCCATCGTCAGACCCGTCAGTGCAACGCGCAAACGGTTGCCCGGCGGCTCGTTCATCTGGCCATACACCAGGGCGACCTTGTCGAGAACGTTGGAATCCTTCATTTCATGGTAGAAATCGTTCCCTTCCCGGGTCCGCTCTCCCACGCCGGCGAAGACCGAATAGCCGCCGTGTGCCTTGGCAATGTTGTTGATCAACTCCATCATGTTCACGGTTTTACCGACACCGGCACCGCCGAACAAACCGACCTTTCCGCCTTTGGCGAAGGGACAGATCAGGTCGATCACCTTGATCCCGGTCTCCAGCAACTCCTGGCTTGGCGACAATTCTTCATAACTGGGTGCCTTCCGGTGAATGGACGCGGTCGTTTCTGCTTCCACGGGACCGGCTTCATCGATGGGACGGCCCAATACGTCCATGATCCGACCCAGGGTTTTGGGTCCAACCGGAACCGAGATCGGTTTGCCCGTATTGCTGACCACCATACCCCGACGCAAACCATCGGAAGAACCCAGTGCAATGGTCCGAACAACGCCATCGCCGAGTTGCTGTTGGACTTCCAGCGTCAACTCGCTTCCTTCCATGGTAAGCGCATGATAGATGCCGGGCATTTGGTCGCGGGGGAATTCGACATCGATCACCGCCCCGATACACTGGACAATTTTTCCTTGGTTCATTTGCGAGTCCTAATGATGAGTACTATGAATTAATAGGGTCAAACGGCAGCCGCGCCACCGACGATTTCCGACAGTTCCTTGGTAATGGCGGCCTGACGGGACTTGTTATAAATCAATTGCAATTCACTGATGACCGTGCCGGCATTGTCGGAAGCCGCCTTCATCGCCACCATCCGGGCACTTTGCTCGGAAGCAATATTCTCGGCCACGGCCTGGTAGACCAAGGCTTCCACATAGCGCATGAGCAACTCATCGATCACCGAGCGGGGATCGGGTTCATAGAGATAGTCCCAGGCCGCCGCCTCCTGACGCGTTTCGTCGCCAATCCTTTCCTGCGGCAAGGGCAAAATCCGTTCCACGATGGTCTGCTGTTTCATGGTATTGACGAAACGATTGTAGGCCAGATAGACCGCATCCACTTCGCCCGCCACATACTGATCCAGGATCACCTTGAGCGGTCCGACCAATCTTTCCAGATGGGGCTTGTCCCCCAACTGAACGGCTTGAGCGACGACCGGCACGGAAATCCGGTTCAGGAAGCCCAAACCCTTGTTGCCCAGGGTCACCGCACGAATTTTTGCGCCTTGCTGTTCCCACTGTTTCATGGAATGAATCAGATGGCGAAAAAGATTGGAATTCAATCCGCCGCAGAGCCCCTTGTCTGAGGTCACCAGGACGACACCCACGTTTTTGGTCTGTTCCCGGGTCACCAGGAAGGGGTGTTTATATTCGGCATGGGCCTGCGCCAGATGAGAAGCCACCTTGCGGATTTTTTCGCCGTAAGGACGGGCTGCCCGCATGCGCTCCTGTGCCTTGCGCATTTTGCTGGCAGCCACCATTTCCATGGCCTTGGTGATCTTGCGCGTATTTTGTACGCTTTTGATCTTTATCCGGATTTCCTTTGATCCCGCCATGATTCAGTGCTCCTCGTCCCGCTCAATACACGCCGGTTTTCTTGAAATCTTCAATCGCAACTTCCAGGGCCTGCTCAGTGTCTTTGTCGAGGTCGTTGGTCGCCGCTATCTTTTCGATGATGGTGGGATACTTGCTCTTCAGGAATGCGATCAGACCGGCCTCAAAAGCCAGTGCGCGTTTGACTTCCACCGTATCAAAATGCCCCTTGTTGACCGTGTGCAGGGTGATGGCCATTTCCGCCACCGACAAGGTTGCATACTGGGACTGTTTCATCAGTTCCGTCACCATGCGTCCCCGTTCGAGTTGCTTGCGGGTCGTATCATCCAGGTCGGAAGCAAACTGAGCGAAGGCGGCAAGCTCCCGATACTGAGCCAATGCCAGACGAATCCCGCCGCCCAACTTCTTGATCACCTTGGTCTGTGCGGCACCGCCCACCCGAGACACGGAAATCCCGGCATTGATGGCGGGACGAATCCCGGCATTGAACAAATCCGTTTCCAGGAAGATCTGGCCATCGGTGATGGAAATCACGTTGGTCGGAACGAAGGCGGTCACGTCTCCCGCCTGGGTTTCAATGATCGGCAGAGCGGTCAGCGAACCGGTCTTGCCCTTGACTTCGCCCTTGGTCATCCGTTCCACATAGTCCGGATTGACCCGTGCCGCCCGTTCCAGCAATCGGGAGTGCAGGTAAAAGACGTCCCCGGGATAAGCCTCGCGACCCGGTGGCCGGCGCAGCAGCAGGGAGATTTGGCGGTAAGCCCAGGCCTGTTTGGTCAGGTCATCGTAAATGATCAGCGCATCTTCACCGCGATCGCGGAAATATTCACCCATGGCGCACCCGGAATACGGCGCGATGAACTGCATGGCTGCCGACTCCGATGCCGTCGCCGCCACCACGATGGTGTATGCCATTGCACCGTGCTCTTCCAGTTTGCGCACCACATTGACCACCGATGAGGCTTTCTGCCCTATCGCCACATAAATGCAGGTCATGTTCTGACCTTTTTGATTGATGATGGTGTCGATGGCCACGGCTGTTTTTCCGGTTTGCCGGTCACCGATGATCAATTCCCGCTGTCCGCGACCCACGGGAACCATGGAATCGATGGATTTCAATCCGGTTTGTACAGGTTGCGTCACTGATTGACGCTCGATGACACCCGGTGCAATTTTTTCAATGGGGGAAGTGGCCTTGGCATCGATCGCCCCTTTCCCATCGATCGGTTTGCCCAGGGCATCCACCACCCGGCCAATCAACTCGGGGCCAACGGGAACTTCCAGAATGCGGCCGGTACAGGTGACGGTATCGCCTTCGCTGATGTGCGCGTACTCGCCCAGAATGACCGCCCCCACAGAATCTCGCTCCAGGTTCAGGGCAAGACCATAGGTATTTTGCGGAAAGGCCAACATTTCCCCTTGCATCACATCATTCAGACCATGGATCCGAACGATTCCGTCCGTGACAGATACGACCGTGCCCTGTGTATGGGCCTCGGCTGTGATGGGAAGATTCTGGATCTTCGCCTTGATCAATTCGCTGATTTCGGATGGATTCAACTGCATGCTCTCGATCTCCTGATGGGAATGCCGCACCTGCGGCACCCTTCTTAACTTAATGTTTTAGGGCTACCGCCATCTGTTCCAGACGGGCGCGCACCGAACCATCGATCACTCGGTCACCGATGGCAATAGAGATTCCTCCCAAAAGGGCAGAATCCACGACCACATGCACTCTGACCTGCTTGCCAAGGCGTCGCTCGAGGTGTTTCATCAGTTGCTGTACCTGACCCTCGCTCAACGGATAGGCGGAAGTGATCTGGGCATCCAGTATCCCTTCGTGCTCGTGACGCAAGCCTTCATATTGCCGGGTAATGGCAGGCAAGGCCCCCAATCGGCGATTTTCAGCCAGAGTAGCCACCAGATTTTGAGTTTCGCTATCCAGCGGTGTCTCGCTCAAACCGAGAATGAAATGGACCAACTGCTCCCGTGTCAGGCGCGGATTGCTGATCACCTCTGCAACCTGTTCATTCTCGACCAGCGAGGTCAACCAGGCCAGATGCTCACTCCATCGAGCGGCTTGACCGGTTTCCTGAGCGCGACGAAACAGAGCTTCTGCGTAGGGTCGTGCGATGGTGGTAATTTCAGCCATGGCCCATCCCTTACAGTTCAGCCTGGATGGCGGTCAACAAGTCGGCGTGGGCCTGTGCGTTGATTTCGCGCCGCAGAATTTTTTCTGCGCCAGACACGGCGAGGTCGGCGACCCGATCACGCAACGAATCCCGTGCCCGCATCACTTCCTGTTCCATTTCTGCCTGCGCCTGAGCCTTGACACGATTTGCCTCAACCACTGCCGCATCATGCGCCTGTTGCACGATGGCCTGTGCCTGCTTCTCAGACAACGCAATGATCTCGGCAGCCCTGGCCTTTGCCTCGTTCAATGCTTCCTGAGAACGAAGTTCCGCCTTGGCATAATCCTGTCTCCCACGCTCTGCGGCTTCCAGTCCGTCCGAGATCCTCTTGGATCGCTCATCCAGTGCGGCCACGACCGGCGGCCACACGAACTTCATCGTGAACCAGATCAATATGGCAAATGTGATGGCCTGACCAAACAATGTGGCATTAATGTTCATGCCTGTACTCCCTTTGAATTGTCCGAATTAACCTTTCAACATCGGAACAAAGGGGTTGGCGAAAAGCAGGAACAGGCCGATACCCACACCGATCATGGTCACGGCATCCAGCAAGCCAGCCACGATGAACATCTTGACCTGCAGGGTTGGAATCATTTCTGGCTGACGAGCGGCCCCTTCCAGAAAACGTCCGCCCAGAATACCGAATCCAATAGCGGTTCCCAGTGCACCACAGCCAATCAGAATGGATACTGCGATAGCGGTGCTGCCGAGCAGGGATGCGAGGTGTTCCATGTTATCTCCTTGAATGAATCTACTTAAATGACTGCAGTGAATAAAAAGGTACGACCAAATCAGTGACTTTCATGCGCCATGCTCAGGTAAATGATGGTCAGGATCATGAAAATAAAAGCCTGTAACGTAATGATCAGAAGATGGAAAATGGCCCAGGGCGCACCCAGCAACCATTGCAGGTAGGCAGGCAGGAGCGCGATCAGGATGAACACCATCTCGCCGGCATACATGTTTCCAAACAACCGCAAAGCCAGGGATACGGGCTTGGCCAGATCTTCGATAAGCCGAAACAGGAGATTGAAGGGAGCCATTTTGGCGCCAAAGGGAACGGTCAATACTTCATGCATGAACCCGCTGAACTTCTTGACTTTCACGTTGTAGTAAAGAATCAGGAAGAACACGGTGAGGGACATTGCAAACGTCAGGTTGGGGTCCGTGGTCGGAACGACTTTCCAATGTCCTATTCCCACGGAACCCATCAACAGGGGAACCAGGTCCACCGGCAGAAGATCCAAGGCGTTGAGACTGAAAACCCAAACAAAGATGGTCAAGGCCAGGGGTCCCACAATTCCGCTCTCGCCATGAAAAGTGTCCCTGACCTGGCTCTGAACCATTTCCAGAACCATCTCCACCGCCGCCTGGGTTCGCCCCGGCACCCCCGAAGTGACCTTGCGGGCGACTGAAGCCATGAACCCGAAGACAATCAATCCGAGCAGTGCCGATGTAACCAGAGTATCGACATCGATGGACCAGAATCCCGTGCCACCCACCAGATTGGTCAAATGGTGATGTATGTATTCACTCGAGGAAGGTGCGGCACTTTCGGTCATGACGGTCTGAACACTCTGTAAATTATTTTTCCCACAACAAGGCCGTAAAATAAACGGTCAGTGTGGCCATGTAACCCAGTAAAAACTCAAGCCAGTGCAAGGACGAATAAACCCTGGCGACGACAACCATCAGTATCACGGTTGTCATGAATTTAAAACGTTCCCCCGCGTACTGTGCGTGAACCCATTCCTGAGCCGTTTTTCCTTTCACGAGGGATGCTCGAATGGCATAGGCCAGACTTGCGACCGCACCAATACTGCCTCCCAACCCACCCGAAATGGCCGCTTCACTGCCCCATCCAATCTCGCAACCCACCGCAAAAATCAGAGATACGATGAGTTGTATGAGGATGAACTTACGAATTTTCGGATGTATCATGCGGTTCACGGCAAACAGCGGGATTATAAAGGAACTCTTTGATTAGAGTCAATGTCCGCCTGTTCTACCGGGCCCTTGGGCGACACGGACGAGCACGCGGTCATTTGCCAGGCATGGGTTGCTGGACCGTGGACTGTGTCGGCCTGTTTTTCAGGATTTCCTTCGTCAAATAGGTATTGAGGGACGAGATCAGTTCCTTTTCTGCTTTATGCAGACTGGCCCTTAACTGAACATCCTTGTTCTCTCTCTCGTTCTCGCTCATGTTTTTTAACTCGTCACTATTGTCTGTGACGAATGAACTGTCTTTCCATAAGGTTTTCTGATCCTTCAACGCAACCAACTCACCCTCCAGGGTCACCGGAGCATACGTTTTTCCTACCAGCCAATCCATCCCGCTCCAGGCCAGATACTCCTGTCCATACCCCGCCATTGCCACGGCGAGTCCACTCCAGGTCAGGTACTCCCGCCCCAGTTCGCCCACGGTAACCACAATGCCAAGCCACAGGTTATGGGTTGCAGAACTGACGATCACGCCCTGTGCGATTCCCTCAACCAATACGGTGCCGAAGAATATTTTTTTCCAGCGTTCATTCAGACTCCCGTAACCACTCAGGGTGATGGACAAGGATAATGCATTGGGATTTCCTGGCAAAGTTTTCAGGGCCTTGCAGGACGGCAACTTCTTGATCACCAGACCGGGTGATTTGGTGATGTTCATATTCAGATAATCATCAATACCGACAAGGGATTCTTTTTGGTCTTCTTCAAACTTTTTTTTATTGGCTTCTTTGGAAAGCGCTTTATTCAAGATGCTCATTTGTGCCGTCGATTCGACACAATAGTAGACCAGGGCCGTGTCGTTCTGATTCATGACCAAAGGGTCGTGTACGGAGACCGAGGAGCAACCCGAAAAAAGCAGGGCAAAGATTGCCATGCCGGTTGATTTGCTGCGCACAATGAATTCCTTCGAATTTATTGATGCCTGTAACCATTTCCGGCATGAAGAGGGAAAGCTGAGGCACGAAAGAATCATCACGGCGGAGGGGGCCCCCCATTCCCCCACACCCGGTCCCCCACCCTTGTCGCTGAGGGGAAACTGGGCTATTCCTTTTCCAACCCGAAACGCATCAGGATACCTTCCAGTTGCTCCAGATTTGTAAATTTTATCGTCACGCTGCCGTGCCCCTTTGAACCAGCCTTCAACAAGACCTGCGTTCCGAAATGATCCGCCAGGTTTTCTTCCAGTTTGAGAATGTCGCGGGACCGCTCCGATACCTTGGGCGCCTTGGGCGCTGAAGTCGGGGTCTGAAGTTTCTTGACGCGCTGTTCCGTCTGTCGCACGGACAATTGTTTGTCCACAACCTCCAGGGCGACTTCTTTTTGCAGCGGTTCCGGTAGAGGAACCATGGCCCGGGCATGGCCCATTTCAATCATCCCTTCCATCAGGAGAGATTGCACATTTTCGGATAACTGCAATAACCTCAGAAGATTCGTCACCGCACTGCGAGACCGTCCCACCGCCTGGGCTGCGCCCTCGTGGGTCATTCCGAACTCGTCAATCAACCGCTCAAGCCCCTGCGCTTCTTCCAGCGGATTGAGATTTTCTCGTTGTATGTTTTCGATCAACCCCACAGCCAGTGCAGTTTCATCCGGGATATCCCGAATCATGACCGGGACTTCGGTCAGACCAGCCATCCGAGAGGCACGCCAGCGTCGTTCACCGGCGATGATTTCGTAGTTCCCGGTGGCGACGGCACGAACAAGAATCGGCTGAAGCAGGCCCTGGGTTTTAATGGACTGCGCCAACTCTTCCAGAGAATTCGCGTCCATCTTTGTTCGAGGCTGGTATTTTCCTGGTTGAAGGTGATTGACCGCCACAAAGGTCAGCCGGTCATTTTTGTTCAGATCCTCGCCCCCATTCCGATCCTCTCCCAGCAAAGCATCGAGCCCGCGCCCCAATCCTTTGTTTTTTTTCATTTTTACCTCTTTTTTCTCATCTGAGCGAAGTTGTTTCACGTGGAACAGCGCCCTCAAAACGTTCCATCATCTCTTTGGCAAGCTCCAAATAAGCGATGGCGCCTTTGGAATTGGGATCGTAGTGGAGTGCGGGTTTTCCATGACTGGGTGCCTCCGCCAGTCGGACATTGCGCGGAATGGCCGTACGGTAGATCTTTCCGGCAAAGTGCCTTTCCAATTGAGCAGAAACCTGCTGCGCCAATGCGCTTCTTGGGTCGAGCATGGTTCGTAATAACCCTTCAATAGCGATCCCAGGGTTAAGGTGGGAACGAACCCTTCGAATGGTCTGGAGAAGATCAGTCAATCCTTCAAGCGCGTAATATTCACATTGCATCGGTATGATCAATCGCCAGGTAGCCGTCAGCCCATTGAGAGTCAACAAATTCAGCGCTGGAGGGCAGTCAATCAGGACAACATCATAATTTGAACTGATATCCGTCAAGCTATTTTTTAGACGAAATTCTCTGAACTCCACATCAACCAACTCAATTTCCGCGCCGGCCAATGCACGATTGGCCGGCAAGACATCATAGCCCGCAGTGGGAGAACGGTGAATGGCTGAGTCGATGGATCGTTCCTGTGTCAAAACCTGGTAGACCGTGTTTTTTAATAAATTCTTGTCCAGGCCACTGCCCGTCGTGGCATTTCCTTGAGGATCAAGATCGATCAGAAGTACCTTTTGCCCCAGAGCGGTCAAACTGGCGGCTAGATTGACCACTGTGGTGGTTTTACCCACACCGCCTTTCTGATTGGTGACCGCCAATATCTTTTCCATCAGTTTGTGAGGCGCAGGTGAATCAAATGACGCTCGGCCTTGAGACCCGGTATTTGAATGGGCGTGATGGTGGTGGATATTTCGGTGGGCAGCCGATTGATTTCATCGTAAGGAATGGCCCCTTTCATGGCAATCCACGTCCCCCCTTTCTGAAGTAAATGGCGCGTTGCTCGGACAAATTCGGGGAGATCTGAAAAAGCACGACAAGTGATGACATTGAATAACTTGGTCGGGGTGCTCTGCTCAACGCGCTCTCCCATGACCTCCAGGTGAGACAACTTTAATTCGATTTTGGCTTGCCTCAGGAAAGCAACTTTCTTTTGATTGGATTCCATCAGAGTAATGGACAAGTCCGGACGGATCAATGCCACCGGAATTCCTGGAAATCCTCCCCCGGACCCCACATCCAGCAATGAATCCGATTCCTTCAGAAAGGGAACCAGTGACCAACTGTCCATCAAATGAAGGGTCAGCATTCGATCTCTTTGACGAATGGCCGTCAAATTGATGGCGCCATTCCATTTTTCCAGGAGATCCAGGTATTGAATGGCCTGAGCGAGACTTTTTTCAGACGCAGAAATATTTAATGATTCCAGACCACTACGAAGGACCTGTACTTCTTCAGAGGTAATGTGGTCATATTCAGGCATGATGGGTTCGCTTTACGTGGACCATGAGCAAGGAAATGGCTGCAGGGGTAATCCCGGGTATTCGACTGGCTTGTCCGAGCGTTGTGGGACAATGCTGTTGTAATTTTTCCTGGACTTCACGAGATAGGCCCAAGACTTCAAAATAGTTCAAGTCCTGGGATAACCGGGTTTCTTCCTGAGCTCGCTGCCGTTCTACTTCCAGTTTTTGCCGCTCAATATAGCCGCTGTATTTTACCTGAACTTCCACTTGTTTTCTAATGGCCTGTAATTTTTCTGAACTGGGTTCCAGAACACCGAGACGTTCAAGTTGTTCATAGCCAACTTCTGGTCGTCTGAGCAATTCAAGGTAAGTGGCTTCCTTATCCGGATAATTCGGCCCAAATATTGTGGTCAGTTCATCGGTTGAGTGGTTTTCTGGTTGGTATCGGATTTTGCCGATGCGCTGAGTTTCTTCCTCGATCATCATTCTTTTCTCTGAAAACTCAGCCCATTGTTGGTCAGAAATCAGCCCAAATTTATAGGCTTGTTCAGAAAGTCTCAAATCAGCATTATCTTCCCGCAATTGCAAACGGTATTCTGCCCTGCTGGTAAACATTCGGTAAGGCTCTGTAACCCCCCGTGTCACCAGATCATCCACCATGACCCCCAGATAAGCCTCATGGCGCAGGGGTGCCCATCCATCACGATCACGGGCGGCATGCGCCGCATTGAGTCCGGCAAGCAAGCCCTGTGCTGCAGCCTCTTCGTACCCCGTGGTCCCATTGATCTGACCGGCAAGAAACAAGCCGCTCAACGATTTGGATTCCAAAGTGGGAAACAGGCCACGCGGGTCCAGGTAATCATACTCGATGGCATAGCCCGGCCTCAACAAGTGCGCTTTTTCCAATCCTGGAATCGAGTGTACCAAAGCCAGTTGAACGTCAAAGGACAAACTGGTGGAAATACCGTTGGGGTACACTTCATGAGTGGTCAAACCCTCGGGCTCCAGATAGACCTGGTGCGAGGATTTATCACCAAAACGATGTATCTTGTCTTCGATGGAAGGGCAGTAACGGGGTCCAACGCCCTCGATCACCCCTGTATAAAGAGGCGAACGATCCAAACCCTGCCGGATGATTTCATGAGTCATTTCTGTGGTATGGGTAATCCAGCAAGGCACTTGTCGGGGGTAATTCTGCTCCGTCGACCAAAATGAAAACTTCGGTTTTGGTTCGTCCCCAGGTTGGGCCAGCGTTTTGGAATAATCGATGGTTCTCCCATCAATTCGGGGAGGCGTTCCAGTCTTCAAGCGTCCTACGGGTAAGGACAACTCTCTCAATTGTTCTGCCAGCGGAACGGCGGGGGCATCACCAGCCCGTCCTCCGGGGCTTTTGTTCAATCCAATATGCATCAATCCCGCCAAAAAAGTTCCCGTCGTCAGTACCACTGATTGGGCAGCAAACCATACCCCTAACTGAGTTTCCACACCTATCACACGATTCCCCATCATCTTGAGGGCAGTGACGGCTTGCTGAAAAATAATCAGGTTCGGCTGATTTTCCAGGCACCAGCGGATATATTGCCGATAAAGTTGTCGGTCAATTTGTGCACGGGTCGCCCGAACGGCCGGGCCCTTACTGCTGTTCAATATTCTGAACTGGATCCCTGCAGCATCTGCAGCCCGCCCCATGACACCGCCCAACGCGTCAATTTCCTTGACCAAATGACCCTTACCGATCCCGCCAATGGAAGGATTACAAGACATTTGACCCAACGTTTCGATATTATGGGTCAGCAGGAGGGTTGTCATACCGGCACGTGCAGCGGCCAGGGCTGCTTCAGTCCCTGCGTGCCCTCCCCCCACCACGATCACTGCAAATTCTTGAGGATATTTCACGTATTGCCCATCCTTTTTACCCGTTTCTCCCCTGTGTTTCACGTGAAACACAGGGAGTTAAACCTTACTTTCCGATACAAAACCTTGAAAAAATTTCTCCCAACAAATCATCTGCCGCAAATTCCTTGCCTGAAATTTGTGCCAATTTGAGTTGAGCCTGGCGCAATTCTTCAGCAACAAACTCTGATTCAACGGTTTTCAAGGCCTCCCGAAGGTGACTCATGGCTTGTCCCAGAATTCCGATATGGCGTTCCCGTGCCAACAGCAACGGTACTTCCGAAACCCGATCGATCTCCATGCCCGACAGCATCTTCTGCTTCAGTCCTTCCAACCCTTCCCCCGTATGTGCCGATACCGGAATCACCGGTAACAACCCTGCGGCGGGGCCCTGCATTTCAGAAACAACATCGTGTTCCTGGGATAGAAGGTCCATTTTATTCGCAACAATGAGTTTTGGCTGGTCCGGATGCAAACGTCCAATCAAGGAACGATCCTCTTCCGTCACCCCTTTACGAACATCAACCACGATCAAGGCCAGATCCGACTTGTTCGCGGCCAACCACGTACGCTCGATCCCCGCAAGTTCAACAAAATCGTCTGTTTTACGAATACCGGCGGTATCCACCAGATGGATCGGTATGCCCTGCAAAACCATATGACCACGAATCAGATCCCGCGTGGTTCCCGCAATGGGGGTCACCAAAGCGTGGTCTTCCTCGGTCAGCGCATTGAGCAAACTTGACTTCCCCACATTGGGGGAGCCAATCAAAACGATGTTTTTACCTTCGCGCAACAGCGCGCCCTGCCTCGAATTTTCCACCAAACGTGTCAACCGTTCAAGCAGGTGATTCAATGAGGATCGGAAGGAATTTTCTTGAAAAACAGGGACTTCCTCATCACTAAAATCAAAATCACTTTCCAGTCGTACCCGAAGCGTCGTGAGATCGGAAATCAGAAAGTGAATGACCTCGGAAAACTTACCGGACAAAGCCATGGCCGCTGAACGAGCCGCCTGGGAAGATTCCGCATGGATCAAGTCAGCCACGGCTTCCGCCTGGTTGAGGTCTATTTTATTGTTGAGGTAAGCCCTTAAGGTAAATTCTCCCGGATTGGCCAATCTTGCGCCCCACTGAAGACAGTGCGCCTGCAATTCCTGGAGAACAACCGGGCTACCGTGGGTGTGCAACTCGACGACATCTTCCCCCGTATAGGAATGCGGTGCCGGAAAATACAGAATGAGACCACGATCAATGATCTCCCCCGAACGATTATGGAATGAACGCAGAGAGGCCAAGCGCGCTGCAGGATAACCTTTTCCAGTCAAAGACCGGACCAGTGCCTCCATGGATCGGCCAGAAAGGCGCAAAACCCCGATCCCTGAGGGAATCGGGGCTGTTGCCTGGGCAACGATAATATCAGGACTTGACTCCATCACCCATCATACGGGTAATCTGCCATTGCTGGGCAATGGACAAGAGATTATTGACAACCCAGTACAGTACCAGACCAGCCGGAAAGAAGAAGAACATGAAACTGAAGGCAAGGGGCATGAACTGCATCACCTTTGCTTGCACGGGGTCTGCCGGCTTGGGGCTCATGCGCTGTTGCAAAAACATGGAAGCGGTCATGATCAGGGGAAGGATATAAAAAGGGTCGGGGGCGGATAAATCATGAATCCACGCAAAGAAGGGTGCATGACGCAATTCCACCGCGCCCAGCAACACCCAATAAAGAGAAATGAAAACAGGAATCTGTACCACCATGGGTAAACACCCCCCCAAGGGATTTATTTTCTCCGTCTTGTACAACTCCATCATGGCCTGATTCATGCGTCCCTTGTCATCCGCATACTGTTGGCGGATTCTTTCCATCTTGGGCTGAACCACGCGCATCTTGGCCATGGATTTGTAGCTTGCTGCAGACAGCGGGAAAAAGGCCAATTTGATGGTTACCGTCAGCAAAATGATGGCAACGCCCCAATTTCCTACCAACCCATGAATCCAGGAGAGAAATTGGAACATGGGCATGGCGATGATGGTCAGCCAACCATAGTCGATGGTCAAATCCAGGCCGGGTGCGAGGGACTTGAGTTTTGCGCCCTCCTGCGGCCCGGCATAAAGAGGCACCGATACATCCGCACTCCCCTGTGGCTGGATCGTCCCCATGGGCAGGATGACCCCTGCGGTGTACAAATCATTCCCGACCTTGCGTGTAAAGAATTCGCGGGGGACGCCGCTAGGGGGTAACCAGGCAGAGACGAAATAATGTTGGAGCATGGCAAGCCAGCCATCATTGGCATTGACTGGGTAGTCTTTTTTTCCCTTTTCAATGTCGGAGAAGGAAATTTTTTGGAATTTTGTGGCTTGGGTGTAAACCGCAGGTCCTGTATAGGTGCTGACAAAGCGGGGGTCACCGGGAGGAGCTTTGGAAACCCGTAAAAACTGGAAATAGGCAGAGGGAGACAGGGGGGCAGAAGATAGGTTTTTCACCTTTGTTTCAACACCGATGACGTAACTTCCCCGCTTGAAGTGGTAAATTTTCGTCACAGAAACCACCCCCGGCACTTCCGTGGTCAGAGGGACAGAGATATCCTCCTGGCCCGGTTCCAGAGAATAATTCGTCCCTGGCGACTGGTAAATCGAAGTATGGTTCGGCAGATGATCTCCCAGCAAACCGCTCTGGGCAACATAGATCAGGCTGGAATGATCTTCGAACAGGTCTACAGGACGATGTTCGTTCTCAGCCGAAAGATGATGATTCAATTTCAAACTGCGCAGATCTGCGCCCACCGTATCGATGTCTGCATCGAACAGGTCGGTATGAACCAGAATTCTTTGACCATGGGTCAAGTCAGAGGGTGTAACCACTGCGCCCGACGACGAAGCCGTGGGGGCAACAGGCACCGAACCCGAGGATGAGGATGTGGCAACGGAAGACGCCCCACTGGAAGCGCTGGGTGCGGGAAGCGCACTCATCCCTGCGACCGGCCTTTTTCCCTGAGAAGCTTGCCAGGCGTCCCACAGCATAAAACTGGATAGCGTAAAGATGATCAAAGGGATGATTCGTTGCAGTTTCATAGGACTCTCACGGAACGGGATCGTAGCCCCCGGGATGCCAGGGGTGACATTTACACAAACGTTTTGCCGCCAAGCCGATACCACGCACTGCCCCGTGCCGAAGGATGGCATCGTGAGCGTATTGGGAGCAAGTTGGATAAAAACGACAAGAACGGCCCAGAAAAGGACTTAAGCAGAGTTGGTAGGTGCGGATGAGGAACTGTAAGAATCGCGACATTTATGACTGAAATCCGTCAAGCATTCCAATTCCCCATAAAGGTGGGTCCGGTCTTCATGGGTAAAGATTTTTTTATGAACCAGAACCACATCAAGACCACTCAATTGCGTTAGATGCTTTCTCACCCATTCACGGCAAAACCGTCTCATGTAGTTACGCCCGACCGCACGCCGACATACTTTACGACCCACGACCTGACCGAAGCGTAAATCGTCACTTCCGTTAGGTTTGACAAGTATTCTGAAATGGTGAGTCGAGCGACTGATTCTCAGGGAAAAAACCGCCTCAAAATCAGCCCGCCCTGAAAGGGTGATCAACCGATTGATTTTTTAATCACCGGATTCAAACAGCCAATCGGGCACGACCCTGCGCACGGCGTGCTCTGATGATGGCACGTCCTCCACGGGTTTTCATTCGCACGAGAAAACCATGAGTGCGCTTTCGTTTGGTAACCGATGGTTGGTAAGTACGTTTCATGGCATTTTCCTAGACTTCACTAATGAACCCATGATTACACCTCAAAACAGTGGGTTATGTCAAGAAAAAAATATCCACATTCACCCGTATCCAGCGGTGAATAACTTCGTTTGGACTGGGGTAGAATGGAGGGTAAACAATCGTTTTTACCCTGCCCTCAGCTCGTAAGGTACCCCCCACTGTGTCTATTTTTCCGGCTTCAGAACGATGGCAACAAACCCTGCTGAATCTTCAGGCAGAATACACCGAATCCCAATTCAATACCTGGATAAAACCTCTCTCGGAGGTGATCGAAAATAATCAGGTTTTCCTGATTGCGCCCAATCGATTCATCCTGCAGTGGGTCAAGGAACGTTATCTCCAACGCATCGAAGAACTGGCTCGGGATCAAGGATTGGATTCGGTGATTTTGCAACAGAAGGAGAATAACACGATCCTCCCCGAGAATTCTTTGCCGGCTCCAGAGGCGAATCCTCAGGACCCGCTGGCCAGAACGGTGCTTCAACCGGATCCAGCCGAACGCTCCCAACTCAACCGAACCTTCAATTTTGATAACTTTGTGAACGGTAAGGCCAACCAACTAGCTCGTGCAGCCGCCCTACAGGTCGCTGAAAATCCGGGAAAAGCCTATAACCCCCTCTTCGTTTATGGCGGAGTGGGGCTCGGCAAGACGCACTTGATTCAAGCGATCGGAAACAACCTGCTGGAACGGAACCCCCAAGCACGGGTACGTTACATCCATGCGGAAAAGTATGTCTCCGATGTCGTCCGTGCCTATCAACACAAATCCTTTGACAGTTTCAAGCAGTATTACCACACCCTGGATCTGTTGATGATCGACGATATCCAGTTCTTTGGGAACAAAACGCGAACCCAGGAAGAATTTTTCTTTGCATTCAATGCATTGGTTGAATCACACCGACAAATCATCATCACCTGCGACAGTTTTCCAAAAGAGATCTCGGGCATGGAACCTCGCCTCGTCTCACGTTTTGGTTGGGGATTGACCGTTGCCATCGAGCCTCCTGAACTCGAGATGAGAGTGGCTATCCTGATCAGCAAGGCGCACAAGGAATCGATCCTCCTTGAAGAATCCGTTGCTTTCTTCATTGCCAAGCATATTCGCTCAAATGTACGTGAACTGGAGGGAGCTTTGAAACGGGTAGTCGCATACGCACGTTTTCGTAATGAACCCATCAGCGTCATTTCCGCACGAGAGGCCCTGAAAGATGTTCTGGCACTGCAACACCGACAAATTTCCATTGAAAACATCCAGAAAACCGTTGCGGATTACTACAAGATCAAAGTCAGCGACATGTTTTCCAAAAAACGTACCCGCAATCTTGCCCGACCCCGACAAATGGCGATGGCCCTGGCCAAGGAAATTACCAGTCTCAGCCTGCCTGACATCGGTGAATCCTTTGGTGGACGAGACCACACCACGGTGCTCCATGCCTGCAGAAAAATCCAGGAACTCTGCAGCAGCGATCAAACGACCCAGCGGGATTTCGAGGCTTTGAACAGTATTCTCAATGGATAAACCGGAAGAAGGTACAAGTACGGTATAAATCAGGGGAAACCTGGGGACACTTTGTGGATAACTCGGAAAATTAAAAAAAATTCCGGGTTATCCACAAAGCAATCCAGTGAAAAATAGGTTTATCAACACCCTTTGAAAGGATCCATCATTATGTTTTTTAATATGTTTAATGAGTTTTCCCGATATCTTGCCCACTCTTATCATTAACTATTAGAGGGATATATGACAACCATAGTAATAGTAAGAGAAAATCTTCTTACGGCTTTGCAACCCTTGCTCAGCATCGTTGAGCGACGTCAAACCATGGCGGTTTTGAATAATGTCCTGATAGATACCTTCGAAAACCAGTTGCAGGTCCATGGAACCGATCTCGAGATCCAGGTGAAGACCCGTTCTCCGGCGGAACAGGTCAGTGAACCCAGTGCCATACTGGTTTCTGCCCGAAAACTTCATGACATCGTACGTAGTCTTCCAGAAAACAGCCTTCTGACTCTGGACCAGAGTGCGGGTAAAATGGTGGTACGTTCCGGCAAGAGCCGGTTCAACCTGTTGACTCAGGAGGGAGCGTCCTTTCCCAGCATGGCCCGTGCACAGGATGAAGGAAAACGCATCACCCTGACCCAAAAACTCCTCAAAAGCCTTCTGGAGCGAGTACAATATGCGGTGGCGCAGCAGGATGTTCGTTTTTATTTGAACGGGACCTATCTGGCGATCGAGGGGGATCAGGTCACTGCGGTGGCGACTGACGGTCACCGGATGGCTTACACGACCCATCGGATGGATCAGGCCTTCGATAAGGTTGAAGCCATCCTGCCACGGAGGTCGGTCAGTGAATTGATCAAACTGTTGCAACCCAGCGATGATCCTGTGGAGTTGACGTTTTATTCGGCTCAGGTGGAATTCAGGTTTTCTCAAACCGAATTCCTTACCAAGGTCATCGAAGGCAAGTATCCCGATTATCAAAGGGTAATACCGACGACGCATTATCGGCATTTCACCCTCTCGCGACTTTCCCTGTTGCAGGGCTTGCAACGTGCTTCCATTCTGTCCAACGATAAGGTGCGGGGAGTTCGGTTCCTGCTGACGCAGGGGAATCTGGCCATCATCTGTTCCAACAGTGAACAGGAAGAGGCCCACGAGGAACTGGAAGTGGAATACACTCAGGAGCCTTTGGATATAGGTTTTAATATCAATTACTTATTGGAAGTTCTCCAACATTTGAGCGTGGATCAGGTGACCTGCTCTTTCGGAGAAACGGGAAGCAGCATGTTGATTACACTCCCTTCTGCCGAACTCCAGTTCAAATATGTTGTCATGCCCATGCGAATTTGAGTCCCTTTCAACTTTTTGACTTTCGACTGCAGGAAAATATACGTGGAACAGCATACTCAGGAAAAAAATCAGTACACTTCTGAAAACATCAAAGTGCTCAAGGGGTTGGAAGCCGTTCGCAAGCGTCCCGGAATGTACATCGGGGACACGAGCGATGGAACGGGCCTTCACCACATGGTCTTTGAAGTCCTGGATAATGCCATCGATGAGGCGTTGGCCGGTCATTGTGACGAAATCCAGGTGATCATTCACATGGACAATTCCGTTACGGTCACAGATAACGGACGGGGCATTCCCACCGATATTCATCCCGAGGAAGGACGTTCTGCGGCCGAAGTCATCATGACGGTGCTGCATGCCGGCGGTAAGTTTGACAGTAACAGTTACAAAATCTCCGGGGGTTTGCACGGCGTAGGGGTGTCGGTGGTCAATGCGTTGTCTACCTGGCTGAAATTGACCATTTATCGGGATGGGAAACGCCATTTCATGGAATTTCGGGAGGGCGACGCGGTGGCTCCCCTGGCGGTTGTCGGTGATTCTCCGAAACGTGGAACGGAGATTCACTTCCTTCCCAGCCCACTGACCTTCGGGACCATCGAATTCCATTACGACATCCTGGCACGACGCTTGCGGGAACTTTCCTTCCTCAATAACGGGGTCTCAATTTTTCTGAAGGATCTGCGTCACGGTCAGGAAGAAAATTTCTCCTTTAGCGGCGGAGTACGGGGGTTTGTCGAATATCTGAATCGTACCCGAACCGTGCTTCATCCTACCGTGTTCCATTCGGTGGGAGAAAAAGAAGGCATCACCGTGGAAGTGGCCATGCAGTGGAATGAGTCCTATCAGGAAAACGTACTCTGTTTCACCAACAACATTCCCCAGAGAGATGGGGGAACCCACCTAACCGCCCTGCGGGCGGCCATGACACGCACCCTCAATCATTTCATCGAAGAGAACGAACTGGCACGCAAGGCCAAGGTGGAAACCACGGGCGATGACATGCGCGAGGGTCTGACCTGCGTCTTGTCGGTCAAGGTGCCTGACCCGAAATTTTCTTCCCAAACCAAGGAAAAACTGGTTTCCTCGGAAGTGCGCCCGGCGGTCGAGGAGGTAGTGTCGGATCAAATGCGCAGTTTTCTTCTTGAGAAACCGGCGGAAGCGCGCATTATCGTGGGAAAGATCATCGAGGCGGCACGCGCTCGGGAAGCCGCTCGAAAAGCGCGGGAGTTGACCCGCCGCAAGGGCGCGCTGGATGGTCTCGGGCTGCCTGGGAAACTGGCGGATTGCCAGGAAAAGGATCCGGCACAATGTGAGATTTACCTGGTGGAGGGGGACTCTGCAGGGGGCTCCGCCAAACAGGGTAGAGACCGGCGTTTTCAGGCCATTCTTCCCCTCAAGGGAAAGATTTTGAACGTGGAACGGGCGCGCTTCGACAAGTTGGTGTCCTCCCAGGAAATCGTGACCCTGATCACGGCATTGGGCACGGGCATCGGAAAGGATGAATATTCTCCCGAAAAAGTGCGCTATCACCGCATCATCATCATGACCGATGCGGACGTGGATGGATCCCATATCCGTACCCTGCTGCTGACTTTTTTCTATCGCCAGATGCGCGAATTGGTGGAACGCGGGCATATTTACATTGCCCAGCCGCCCCTGTACAAGGTCAAGCAGGGAAAAACGGAACAATACCTGAAAGATGATCATGAATTGAACCAATACCTGCTTGGACTGGCGCTGCAAGGCTCAGAGATCCGCTCTGGCGAATGCGTGGTCAGTGCCGAGGCGTTGGGTAGCATCGCGCGGGAATACCTTTTGGCAGAGGCGGTCATCCAGCGTCTTGCGCGCGCCCTTCCCAAAGAGTTTCTTGAAGCACTCCTCGAGGTTCCCGAAGTGAAGTTGGTCACGGAGCAGGAGGCAGAAAGTGCAGCCCAGCGTCTGAACGATATCCTGCAGTTGCGTCAGGGAGGAGAAAATCATGCGGCGATCACGCTTCAGCACGAGGTGGACGACCTGACGGGCAATTTCCGTCTGCGCATCCTCAAGACAGATCACGGGGTCGTTCACGCATTCTTCATGGATTCCGAGTTCCTGACTTCCGGAGATTATGAAAGGATCAAAGCAGTGGCTCACCTGTTTCAGGGGTTGGTCAAAGAAGGGGCGATGGTTCGGCGTGGAGAGAAGGGAATGTCCATCAAAAACTTTCCGGAGGCGCTTCGCTGGCTCCTGGACGAAGCCCGTCGGGGAATTGCCCTGCAGCGCTACAAAGGGCTGGGCGAGATGAATCCGGACCAGTTATGGGAAACCACGATGAATCCTGAATCCCGCCGCTTGCTTCGGGTCCAGATCGAGGATGCCATTCGAGCCGACGAGATCTTTACCACGCTCATGGGGGATGAAGTGGAACCGCGCCGGCAATTTATTGAAAATAACGCGTTGGGCGTTACCAATATCGATATTTGAGGGATCATCAACCCAGGGACTTTAACCAACTCCTTGCCCGGTCCAGGAAATACCTCGGGGTGGGCGAGGGTTCGGGAAGGCGCAGGGTGGTGACGGGCGATCCGCGACGCAAAAAATGGCGGTCAAAAGTGGATTGGGTCATCCCCCATTTCTTGAGGAACTGCCTGCGCCCGTCGTTTTTTTTGACTTTTCCCGTTGAGCGGGACATGAAGTGGTAAACGCGGGCTGCCCCGACTCCAAGGAAGATGCGGCAACCGGCCTGCCACATCTTCATGGAGAAATCATTGTCGCTGCTCATGCCCGGGGAAAACTCCAGGCTATATCCCCCCACCTTTTTCCACCAGTTCCGATGAACGACCGTCGGTGGCCACGTTGCGCCATACCAGTCCGGAATCACGAGTTGTGGAAGGTCCCGGATCAGATCTTGAGCCCGAAAGGAAGCCGGATCCCGACCATAATCCGCCACGATGGCACAGGCGTTGCCGGAAGCCACGGGTTCGATCATCGTTCCGGAAATCATGAACGCCTCGGTATCCAGTGACTGAATGCAGCGTTTAAGTTCCACGTCCCACTGCGGCAGACAAACCATGTCGTCGTTCAGGTAGACCAGATAGGGGTAGTTTGCCCGTTCCGCAATCTGGTTGATGGCCTGGCAAATTCCGATGTTTTCCGTGGAATGGGTATGAACGATGCCCTGCTCCTGAACCCATTCCAGGGTTCCATCCGTTCCCTCATTGACGTGCAGGATCACCTCATAGGGAAACTGGGTGTATTTTTCCAGATAAGTCAGGCACTGCTTCAATAACGCCAGATTGTTCCATGTGGGGATGAGTACCGACCACATGAAAACTAGACCGGGGTTTTACGCGGAGAGGGTTTGCGGGTACGCGCTCCACGGGGACTCGCGGGTCCCTGGGCGGGGGACGAACGAGGCTTCCTGTTGCTGGGTGGAGCTTTGCTTGGTCGGTGCGTTTCTTTTGAGGCAAAAGACAGAACATTTCCGTTGACGGGCGGTTTCTCCGGTTTATCCGGGGCGTTGGCCAACTTGGCCGCGATCAGGTCCAGGGCATCATCCAGGGTCAATTGATCCGTCGACAGGTCTGACGGAACGGTCACATTCAGTTTTCCATGTTTGACGTAGGGACCATATTTTCCCGTGAAAAGTTCGATGGGTTGATGATCCTTGGGGTGTTCCCCCAGGACGCGCAGCAATCCTCCGGAACTGGTTGCCCGGGCCGGTGATTTGGGTTCAGCCAGCAAGGCGGTGGCGCGTTCCAGGGTGATCTCGAACAGGGAGTCGGTTTTTGGAATGGAACGAAAATCGGTGTCGTTCTGGATGTAGGGCCCAAAACGACCGATATTGACAACGATGGGTTTCTCGGTGACGGGGTGAATACCCAGAGTCCGCGGCAATTGAATGAGTTTGAGCGCGATGTCCGGGGTGACCTGGGTCGGCATCAAACCCTTGGGAAGTGAAACCCGCTTGGGTTTTTTGCCGTCTTCGCCAGTTTCTCCCAATTGTACGTAGGGTCCGTAGGGACCATTCATCAGCAGAATGGGTCGTTGTGTCTCCGGATCCGTGCCCACAGGGATTGGTGCTTCGAGGGTGGGCGTTCCTTCCCGGTTCCGGGTGAAGTCGCAGTCGGGATAGCCGCTGCAGCCAACGAATTTCCCTCGTTTTCCCAGACGTACGGTCAGCGGTTTGCCACATTTCGGACAAACTTCCTCCAGAAGTTCTTGCGTGATCTCTGCCCTGGATACCGAGGATTTTTCTTCCAGTTGGGCAGAAAAATCTTTCCAGAATTGATCCAGTACGGGAATCCACTCCAACCGTCCTTCCGAGATTTGATCCAGTTGATCTTCGAGGCGGGCCGTAAAATCGTAGTCCACGTAGCGCGCAAAATGCTCGGTCAGAAAGCGATTGACGACTTCCCCCACATCCGTGGGCATGAAACGCTTTTTATCGAGGGTAACGTATTCGCGCTGGATCAGGGTACTGATGATGCTGGCATAGGTCGACGGCCGGCCGATTCCGAATTCCTCCAACGCCTTGACCAGACTGGCTTCCGTGTACCGTGGGGGGGGTTGGGTGTGATGCTGTTCTCCCCACAGACGTTCCACAGGCAGCATTTCTCCTTCCACGAGGGGCGGGAGCCGACGATCACTTTCATCGCCTTCCGTGTGTGCGGTGGGGGTTTCATCCACGTCTTCGCGGTAAACCACGATGAATCCGGCAAAGGTCATGGTCTGACCCGTGGCTCGGAACAGGGCCTGAGGGCCGACGGAAATGTCCACACTGACCGTATCGAACTGAGCGGAGGTCATCTGACTGGCCACCGTGCGCTTCCAGATCATTTCATAGAGACGGAATTGATCGGGCGCAAGATGTTCACGCAGGCTTTCCGGAGTACGTGCAATGGAGGTCGGGCGAATGGCCTCATGGGCTTCCTGGGCATTTTTGCTTTTGTTGGCGTAGAAAACCGGTTTCTCCGGCAAAAATTCTGCCGCAAAATTTGCCTGGATGTGGTTCCGGATGTCTGTGAGCGCTTCCTGGGAAAGCTGCACCGAATCGGTTCTCATGTAAGAGATCAAACCAACGGCCCCGCCTCCGATATCAATCCCTTCGTACAGTTGCTGTGCCACTTTCATGGTGCGGTCAGTGGTGAAGCCCAATTTGCGCACCGATTCCTGTTGCAGGGTCGAGGTGGTGAAAGGGGCAGCCGGGTGACGTTGTCGTTGTTTCCGCTCCACGGTGCGGACCTGGGCTGGCTGATCTTTCAGGGAATCCAGCCAGGAACGTTGCTGATCTTCCGAAGTGATGCTGAGCGTCTGCAACTTTTCTCCGGCCCATTGCACCAGACGCGCCTGAAAGGGTTGCGCCTCCTTGATGCTCTCCAGATGAAGGGTCCAGTACTCTTCCTGACGAAAGGCAGTGATTTGTTGCTCGCGTTCCACGATCAGGCGCAGAGCCGGACTTTGTACCCGTCCTGCCGATAGTCCACGGCGAATTTTTTTCCACAACAGGGGAGAAAGGTTGAAGCCGACCAGATAGTCCAGGGCGCGACGGGCTTGCTGTGCATTGACCAGAGGCAATGACAGGGCACGCGGATGGGCCACCGCCTCCTGGATGGCCTTTTGGGTGATTTCGTAGAAGACGACCCGTTCGAAAGGCTTTCCCTCCAACTGGGGCCGGAGAATTTCCACCAGATGCCAGGCGATGGCTTCCCCTTCGCGATCCGGGTCAGTGGCCAGAAAAACATGATCCGCCGACTTGACCGCCCGAATGATGGCATCCACATGTTTTTTGTTTCGTTCAACCAACTGATACTTCATTGAAAAATTCGTGGTTGGGTCCACTGCGCCGGACTTTGGGACGAGGTCGCGCACATGGCCGTAGGAGGCAAGGATTTCAAAATCCTGACCCAGATATTTTTTCAGGGTCTTGGCTTTGGAGGGAGATTCAACGATCAGTAGTTTTTTTGACACGGTCAATCACTCAATGGACCAGGGAATCCTGGAAATAAATCAATTCTTCGATCAGCAGCGCATCCCAGGGACGACCCTGACGCCACAGAACCATCAACGCCATCAACTTGAGGCGATCCAGGTCGGGCTCATTTTCGTCCAGATCCAGCGCCATCAATCCCCCCAGAATCAGTTCTCGTTGGGCCGCTGACAGTACCCTGGCGTTTTCCAGAAAGGCAAGAAAATCCCAGCCTTCCTGTCCCAAACGCTCCAGTTCATGTTCTACCAGAAAGCGCTGGGCAGGTGTTGACTGCCACTCCGTTCCGATGGAGTCGGAAGTCGGACCCTGGGGAACGACCTCGCCATTCTGCCCCAGGCTATCGAGCCAGGCCAGGGTTCCACGCACCGCATTTTCTTCAAAACCCGCTGCGTAAAGACGGTTGACGAGCACGGAATGCGCCGGATAAATGCCGCTGCCAAAGAAATTTTCATAAACAAACAACAGGATGTCCACCATAACGGTGCCCTCGCGTATCAAACGCCCATCATCGGGTCGGTCAAGGAAAGCCTGGATGGGGGTGAACCAGGCGCTGAACCCGTCCTCCGGAAAGCCAGGCCACATGGCCTGCCAATTCAAGTGAGGTTAGCATGAGCGCTACCTGACTCATCGTCAAGTTGGACTGTTTCGCCAACCGGTCGAGAGTCATCGGTAACTCCCCCATATTCTGCCACAAGCGCAGACATTCTACCGAGGGAAATGTGGACAGAGGGGGGGCCAGCAGAAAATTTTCTTGAAAGGATACCGGGTTCTTTCCGGTCTTGCCACCGTATTCCGGTAGTTCGTTCAGGATGTCGGTGATATTTTCCACCAGTTTGGCCCCTTCCCGAATCAGTTGATGACATCCCCGGGCGAGTGGATTGTGAATCGAACCCGGGAGGGCAAAGACTTCCCTGCCCTGCTCCAGGGCCAGTTGGGCCGTGATGAGGGAACCGCTGTCCAGAGCGGCCTCCACCACCAGGCACCCCAGGGACAAATTGGCAATCAGACGATTACGATGGGGAAAGTGCCAGGGATGGGCTGGGGTGCCGAAGTCGAATTCGCTCAAGATCAACCCTTGTTCGGAAATTTTCCGCGCCAGTGCCCGATTCTCCGAGGGATAGAGACGGTCTATGCCGGTCGCCATCACGGCAACCGTTTTGCCGCACCCTTCCAGCGCTCCCCGGTGGGCGGCAGCGTCGATGCCGGTCGCCAGTCCGCTGATGATGGTCAGTCCCGCCTGGGACAAGGCACGAGCGAAGGCTGTGGCATTCAGGATTCCTTGGGCACTGGCACGGCGACTGCCCACGATGGCCAGCATGGGACGTTGAAGCAAGGGCAGGTGCCCGGTCAGGTAGAGATGGACGGGTACGGGATGGATTTCCCTCAGAGAGGCAGGAAAATCGCTGTCCTCTGGCCTGAGATAATGATGATGTTCCTGGTTCAGCCAGCACTTCAGGGGGTCTGACGGGGCGTCGGGGAGTGGAACCATGGCAAGAGGGCACCATCGAGGGCAGATGCTCGTTATAATAAGGCGTTACAAAATTTTAAACTGATCTTATACTTCCCTTTCATGGCCCTTCTCCCCATTCTTCGCTATCCGGATACCCGTTTGTACAAAAAGGCCAAACCTGTGCGCGAGGTCGATGAACATATTCGTCGTTTGGTGCAGGACATGATAGAGACCATGAAGGCGGCCGTGGGGATCGGTTTGGCGGCGACGCAGGTGGATGTCCACCTGCGTGTCATCGTGCTGGACATTTCCAAGGAACAAAATAATCCCGAAGTGTTCATCAATCCCCGCTTGATCCAGCAGGAAGGACAGCGCGAACACGAGGAAGGATGCCTGTCGGTGCCCGGTATTTATGACAAGGTGACACGGGCTGACCGCGTGGTCGTGGAAGCCTGGGACCTGGAAGGAAACACTTTTGTGCGGGCAGCGGAAGGTTTGATGGCCACCTGCCTGCAACACGAGATGGACCATCTGGAGGGAAAGGTGTTTGTGGATTATCTGTCTGTGCTCAAACAGAATCGGATCAAGGCGAAATTGCGCAAACGTCTTCGAGAAACGCTCTGATGCGCCTCATTTTTGCCGGAACGCCTGATTTTGCCGCCACTTCCCTGGAGGCGCTCCTGTCTTCGGATCATCAGGTACTGGCCGTGTTGACCCAACCGGATCGACCTGCCGGACGGGGACAGAAGGTACGGGAAAGTCCGGTCAAACAGTGCGCCCGGGCCGCACAACTGCCTGTGCTGCAACCGCATTCTCTGAAAGATCCGGAGTTCATGGCCTGTTTGGAAAAATGGCCAGCCGACGCGTGGGTGGTGGTGGCCTACGGAATGATACTCCCCCCTGCCCTGCTCACGTTGCCGCCTTTTGGCGCCCTCAATGTTCATGCCTCTCTCCTGCCCCGCTGGCGTGGCGCAGCCCCCATTCAGCGCGCGTTGCTGGCGGGAGACAGGGAAACGGGGATCAGTCTCATGCAGATGGAAGCGGGGTTGGATACCGGTCCGATCCTGTTGCAGCGCGCCTGTCCCATCGAGAGTCGGGAAACGGGCCAGTCTCTCCATGATCGACTGGCGAAGTTGGGAGCCAACACCTTGGTCGAGGGACTGGATCAACTGGACTACCTGCAGCGTCATGCCCGACCCCAGCCGGTCCTGGGAGTGGCTTATGCCGACAAGATTCGCAAGGAAGAGGCAGAGATTGACTGGGGGGCTTCGGCCGCGGAAATCGACAGGAAAATCCGCGCATTTGTGACAGGTCCCGTGGCCAGAACCTGGTCCGGCGAGGGAATGCTGCGTCTGTGGGAAGCCGAAATCGAAGAAAAACCTTTCCCTTCGAGAAATGATCCACCTGGTACCTTGTGTCACCTCGACCACCAGGGCATCGGCGTGGTTTGTGGCGAAGGTCTGCTGCGGGTGACCAGGCTGCAACGGGCCGGAGGAAAGATTTTGTCCGTACAGGAATTTTTGCGCGGAAATGCCATGAAAGTCGGTGAGAAATGGGGTAAAGCATGATTGAAATACAACGACTTTCCGTTTTTGCCCTGAGCCAGGTATTGGCCGGGAAGAATCTCGACCATGCTCTGACCGAGGCACGCAAGGCTGCCAAAGGCGTATTGTCGGACCACCAGCGGGCGTCGTTGCAGGATTGCGCCTACGGAGTCCTGCGTTTCAAGACGGAACTGGAGTTGGTACTGGCCCCCCTGTTTCAAAAGGGAGAACCGGAGACGGCGGCACGTTTGTTGCTGATGGTGGCCGCCTATCAATTGCTGCATACGCGCACGGCACCCCATGCCGTGGTCAGTCATGCGGTTGAAACGGCAGGGGCGTTGGGTTTGACTGCGGCGCGAGGCTTTGTCAACGGGGTACTGAGGAATCTGTTGCGCCAGAAGGAAGCGCTGATGGCGGAAGCCCACGAATCGCTGGAAGGCCGTTATTCTCATCCCGACTGGTGGATCACGCGCCTGCAACAGGACCATCCGGTGCATTGGGAATCCATGCTGCAGCAGGCGCAGCAACGTCCGCCCATGACGTTGCGGGTCAACCGTCGATTCAACAGCGTGGCCCAATACCAGGCACGTTTGCAGGAGGTTGGCCTGGTTTCCCGGGCCGTTGGTCAGGAGGGCCTGGTGCTTGAAACCCCCCAGGCCGTGACCCAGTTACCGGGGTTTGAACAGGGGGCGGTTTCTGTTCAGGATGCCGGCGCGCAATGGGCGGCTCATTTCATGGGGCTGCATTCCGGGCAACGGGTACTGGACGCCTGTGCAGCCCCTGGGGGAAAGACGGCCCATATGCTGGAAAGGGGAAATGGATTGGCGGGGGTGTTGGCCCTGGATATCGAGCCGGGTCGTGTCAAGAAAATGCAGGCCGATCTGCAACGCCTGCACCTGACGGCCGAAGTTCGTTGCGCGGATGCAGCCCGTACCGATCTGTGGTGGGATGGACAACCTTTCGACCGCATTCTGCTCGACGCCCCATGCAGTGGTTCGGGGGTCGTCAGACGCCATCCGGACATCAAATGGTTGCGGCGCGAAGAAGACATCCCTGCGATGGCCCGACGCCAGTTAAACTTGTTGACCCGGTTGTGGACCACCCTGAAAAAGGGGGGGCGTCTGGTCTACGCCACCTGTTCTCTGTTTCATGAAGAAAATGGTGCGGTGATCCAGCGTTTTCTCGAAGAAACGGAAGGAGCCAGGGAAGGGACCTTGAGGCTGAATGACGAAGCGATGCAAAAAGTGGGTGAGATGGATCCCGTCCCACGCTGGGAAAATGGACAACTTCTGCCAGATGACATACATGATGGCTTTTTCTATGCTGTTCTCCAGAAATTTTAGGTGGTTTTTAGCATTTTCTTTGCTGTTATGGGGTTTTTTAGCCCATGCCGAAGGTATCGACATCCAGAACGCAGAGGTGCAGTGGATCGATTCGACAAACGTTTCGCTGACGACAAACTTCACGATCAATTTGACCGCGGCCCTGAAAGAAGCCGTGGAACGGGGGATTCCCCTGACTTTCGGACTCGATTTCAGTCTGACCCAGCCCCGCTGGTACTGGTTCAATCGTCAGACACTGACTTGGCACCAGGAACGGCGTTTGAGTTTCAACCCGTTGACCCGAGTGTATCGTTACTCCATCGGTGGGCTTTACCTGAATTTTTCATCTCTGGACGAGGCCTTGCAAGCCCTGGAGACCGTCAGGGCTGTTCCCGTCCACAGTCAGATCCCGCTTGGTAAAGGCGAGCAGTACCTGGCACGGCTTCATATCGAACTGGATACTTCGTATCTGCCCAAGCCTTTTCAACTGGATGCGTTGTATTCCGATGATTGGACCCTGACATCACCGCACCGGGAATGGATATTCGCCCCTTGAAACGGATCCCTGCCCTCCTGGGACTGCGTTCCCTGTGGTTTCTTCTGCCCATCTTTGGGGGGGCTACGACCTTTCTGGTCATTTTGTCCGTAGCGACAGCGAATACCACCCTGTTTGCGGCAGATTACCCCAGACTTCTCATGGGTGGAGCCACCATGGCCTTGTTGTTGATGGGGTTGATTGCCTATCAACTGGTCATGCTCTATCGCAAGTGGCGACAACAGGTCTTCGGTTCAAAACTGACTTTTAAACTGGTATTACTGTTGGTGGGCATGGCGGTACTGCCCGGGACCCTGGTTTATGGCGTATCCGTCCGGTTTCTGTCGAGCAGCATCGAATCCTGGTTTGATGTGAATGTGGACAAGGCCTTGACGGCCGGACTGGGTCTGGGGCGTACGGCCTTCGATAGCCTGCTCGATGATCTGGTTCACAAGGCGACGACGATGTCCTCGGTGCTGGCCGATGCGACAGCCCTGGACGAATTTTCTCTCCTGCAGCAGTTGCGCGAGCAGTTTGGGGTCCAGGAGGCCACCCTGCTCTCAAAAAACGGGACGGTGCTGGCTTTTTCCAGCGCTCGGAATGATGCCCTGATTCCCGAGGGGTTGACCCTGACAGGGAACATCAGTCATCAGATTCGTGCCCAGCGCCCCTATCGAATGGTGGAGAATTTACCGGGCAAGGGGATATTTCTGCGCGTATTGGTGCCCGTCAACCGGATTTCCTTTACCGAGGATTTCAGGGTGCTGCAATTACTGCAGCCCGTTTCCAAAGAGTTGGCCACCAATGCGGATCAGGTGGAAGCGGCCTGGCGGGGCTATCAGGAACTTCTCCTGGCGCGCCATGGCTTGAAAAACCTGTACCGGCTGAACCTTTCTCTGGTCTTGCTGCTGACCCTGTTGACAGCCATCGTCCTGGCTTTTGTGGTTTCCGAACGGTTCGGGGCACCGCTCAATGCGCTGGCAGCCAGCACCCGGGCTGTGGGCGCCGGGGATTTCAGCATCCTGACGCCAGTCAGCAGCAACGATGAACTGGGCGTGTTGACCGCATCCTTCAATACCATGACCCATCAGTTACGGGAGGCGTCCCTGGCCCGGCAACGTTATCAGCAGGGGTTGACCGAGGCCAAGATCTACCAGGAAAACATCCTCTCGAACCTCTCTGCGGGCGTGCTGGTGCTGGATCCCCACCTGCATCTCAAAAGTGCCAATTTCAGTGCCCAGCAGATGTTGGGATTGAGCGGACTGGAGGGGATTACCCTGAAGGAATGGGGCTATCGAGCCCCCTCGCTGTTGCCCATCGTCGATTTTCTGGAAAAGAATTTTTCTGGTTCTTCTGCTCAGGGATGGGAAGGGGATGCGGAGTATGAAGGCGAACAGGGACGTCGCAAACTTCATTTCAAGGGGTCGCGTTTGCCGGAAGGTCTGGGTGGCGACTGGGTTCTGGTATTCGATGACATCACCCAGATGGTTCAAGCCCAACGTTACGCGGCCTGGGGGGAAGTGGCACGCCGCCTGGCCCATGAAATCAAGAATCCTCTGACTCCCATTCAACTGGCTGCGGAGCGGCTGGATCATCGTTTGCGGGATCACCTGAGTGAGGGGGACGCCGAGTTGCTGAAGCGCTCAACCCGTACCATCATCAATCAGGTGGACGCCCTCAAAAACATGGTCAACGATTTCAGTGAATATGCCAAGGTCTCCCGTTTGGTGGAAGAGCGTTTATCCCTCAACGACCTGATTCGGGAGGTGCTGGTATTGTACGAGAATGCAGGAGAGCATATCATCCCCCAGTTGGATCCCGACCTTCCGGAAATTCAGGGAGATACCACACGATTGCGGCAGGTCATCCATAACTTGTTGCAGAATGCGCTGGATGAGGGGCGGGATCAAAAGGACTTCAGGGTGCGGGTGATCACCGAACAGGACGAGGAATGGGCCAAACTGAGCGTATCGGACAATGGACAGGGGTTTTCTGAACAGGTGATCGCGCGGGTATTTGAACCCTATATCACGACCAAGTCCAAGGGGACCGGCCTGGGGTTGCCTATCGTCAAGAAGATCGTGGAAGAACATCATGGTCATATCCGGGCTTTCAACAGTGTTGCGGGCGGGGCAACCATCGAGATCCGGTTGCCCATGAGGAAGGGGAATCGGGGATGAGCAATTTGATCTTGATCGTGGACGATGAAATCGGTATTCGGGAATTACTCTCGGAAATTTTGCGCGATGAAGGATATGAAGTACAGTTGGCGGCGACCGCCAGCGAAGCCCGCGAACTAAGGCAGCGCCAGCGTCCCGATATGGTGTTGCTGGATATCTGGATGCCTTTGGAAGATGGGGTGACCTTGTTGCGCGAATGGGCCAGCACGGGGCAATTGACCATGCCGGTGGTGATGATGTCAGGACATGCGACGGTGGATATGGCCGTGGAGGCAACGCGGATGGGGGCTTATGGCTTTCTGGAGAAACCCATTGCCTTGCCCAAGCTCCTCTCCACCGTGGTTCGTGCCATGCAGGCCGGAAAAGAGGTACGCCAACAGACCTTATCCAGCCATCAGTTGGGCCGTTCCGCCGTGATGAACGAGTTACGGCAACGCCTCGATCAAATAGCTTCCCAGGCCGTCCCTCTGTTTTTGATGGGGGAGCCGGGGTGCGGGATCGAATTGATTGCCCGCCACCTGCTCAAACCCAATGCGCTCTGGTATGCCCCCGAGGAGATGCATTGGCTGGAAGAAAACCCCTTTCAGCCTCTGCAGGATTATCAGGGGGGGGTCATCTTCATTGCCGAACTGGCGAACCTGAAGGCTGCAGAGCAGCAAGGTCTGATACAACTGATGTCCAAGTTGTCACGCTATCATCTGCGCCTGATTTGTGGCAGTGCCCAGCCGCTCGGAGAATTGATCCGTAACGGGCACCTGGCTGCCGCGTTCCTAGCCCAGATGGGCGGGGTATCTCTGGCTGTTCCTGCCTTGCGTGAACATGCGGAGGACATTCCGGAAATTGCGCTTACCTTTCTCAATCGCATGATCGAAACCGGTGAAATCCCGGTTCGGACCCTGACCAGCGGGGCGCTCAACCTCTTGCGGCAGCAACGCTGGCCAGGCAACTTGCCCATGCTGGCCAGTGCCGTTCGGACATTGGCGCTGACAGCTTCCGGGTTTGAAATCACCTTTGAGGACGCCCAGAGATTTGTCACGGATTATGAAGGTGAGCCGGGAGAACCCGACACGGCCGATGAGGAGCAACGTTCCGTTCTGGTTCGGGACTTGGTCGCCCTGTACGAGAAACCCCTGCGCGAGGCACGGGACGAGTTTGAGAAAGGTTATTTCGAATTCCATCTCAGAGATGCCAGAGGCAATATTTCCCGGGTTGCTGAACGGGTTGGACTGGAACGGACCCATCTTTATCGGAAATTGAAGCAACTGGGGATTCATGGCGTCATTTATCGGCATGAGAGCGAGAGGGGCTAGGGTGCATTCGGCACGAATCTCCTTCGCCGTTGACAAGGCATGACGAGCGCGCCAGCACGTCGTTGGCTGATTCTTTCCCATGGATTCAACATGGACGGAAGGGCGGCCAGTCTGACCATAACGGACAAGATCCCTCACCTCAGGGCGGCTGGTATCGAACCCATCGTACTCAGCGCGGTTACCGGCGTCAGGGATTCGCGTTTCGTTCACGAACAATTACTTCCCTGGGGCCCCGCCGGCTTCCGTTTCGACCTGCGTCACTTGCTGGCCCTGAAATGGGGTCGCGATTGGCGTTACCGCGTGGTTACCGGTTTGACTTCGCTGCTTCTGGCCCCTTTCATCATTCTGGAACGACTGGTCGTGGGACTGCAAAGTCAGTGGTCCTGGACGCCTGCCGCCCTCTATCGGGGGTGGAAAATGATTCGGCGTTATCAGCCGGAACTCATCTACTCCACAGGGGGAGCCTACTCGGCCCATTGGGCGGGATACTGGTTAAAAAAACTGACGAAAGTTCGCTGGATTGCCGAGATCCATGACCCCATGGTTTTTCCGGGGACAACTCCGGCAACCCGAAATCTCAAGTTTTGGGCTCGCCTGGAAGGGATGATCTGCACGGAGGCGGATATGGTCTGGTGGTTTACCGAGCAGGCTCTGACCAGTGCGCTGAAACGGCACCCGCAATTGGGCAAGCGCGGCTTTGCCCTATTGCCCGGAGCGGAACCCCCCCAGGCCAGGGCAGCCTACCAGAAAGGGCCTCGTTTGCGTCTGGGGCACTTTGGCTCTCTCTCCGAGGTGCGTACCCTGCGTCCATTTGTGGAAGCCTTTGCGCGTTTTTCTCAATCCTGTCCGGAACAGGCGGGGGACATGGAAATTCATTGTTTTGGTGGAAGCATCGATGGGCCAGGTCGAGAAGCCATTCAGCGGTTGGGAATGCAGAAATATTTTTTCGAACACGGACGTCTGGAACGGGATCCTCACTCGGGACTGTCAGGTCGGGAACGTATTCAGCAGGAAATGCACCGGATGGATGGTCTATTGCTGATCCATGGTCATACGGCCGATTGTGCCGAGTACATTCCTTCCAAATTTTATGATTACCTATGGGCAGATCGGCCGGTGATTGGCCTTGTGCATCTGAACCCCCAATTGATGGATTTAATCGGGAAGCATGGGGGCTATGCCATCGAGGTGGACCAGAGCGGTGCATTGGAAGCGTTACTGGAACGCTTGCATCGGGACTGGGTAGAGGACAAAATGCCTCGTTCCGCCCTCCCCCCCCTGGGAACCCGACAGGCAGTGGAGGCCATCCTGCAGAGAATTGCCGAACGATGGGGAACGGCATGAGTTTTTGTCAAGAGAGTTTCTCACGCAGGGCGGAGTATTCAGAGTGAAACCATTTTCTTTTGCCTCATCCATCCGCCTATGCGTCTATGGAATGCTTGCGCTTCTCCCTTTTTCAGTCGGGGGGGTCAATTTCTTTGGTTACCTCATTCTGCTGATGGCACTTCTTTCCAGGGAATGGTGGCAAGCGCTTCCACGGTTATTGAGAAACCCAATGTCACTGACAGCCTTGATCATGCTTGTGATCGTCGGACTGGGGACAGTGTATTCTGTGGGACCGCATCATGAAGCCCTCAATGTACTCAACCGTTACCATAAACTTTTATTCATTCCTTTGTTGATGCCTTTTTTCCAAGAGGAAAAAGACCGGGTTCGAGGATTGAACGTATTGTGTGGAGCGTTGCTGATCAATGTACTTCTGTCCTGGACTGAGTACCTGAGGTTGACTCATATCAGTGATCCTATCTATGTGGCTGGCATGCCCAGTCCTGGAGATGCGGTTTTTCGCCAGCATATTACCCAAGGTTTGTTGTTTTGCATCCTGGTGGTCATTGCCAGTGCCTTGGGTTGGCAAGCAAGAGAAAAGCAACGATTTTTATATTGGGGGATGGCCTTACTTGCTGCGGGTAACGTGGCTTTCGTGATGGTAGGGAGAACCGGCAAGGCGATGCTCCCCGTGATTGCGCTTTGGTTATTAGGCGAGTGGTGGTTTTCACGAAACAGGGCAGTGGTGCGGCAGGAGAAAGATCTCTCGAAGACCCAAAGCAATTCCGGGCCAAGTACTCGGTTTCAAGGGCGTTGGGTACTGGTTCTCAGCGTGATGATCGTGCTGGGAAGTACCTTGTGGAGCCTGACGAACCCTTCAACGATGCTGGGAACCGTGTTTCAGGAGGTCCGACAATCCCATCAAACCGGCGCAGACACTTCGCAGGGAGAGCGAGTAGAGTTTTGGCATAAAGGGGTTCTTCTGTTTTTGAAACACCCTGCGCTGGGATCGGGAACCGGGTCTGTTCTGACCTTGACACAAGAATTGGCTAAAAATGAGACTACACCGGTCAATCGATTGGCGACTTCCAATTTCCATGACGAATACCTGATGTGGGCGGTCCAGTTTGGCGTTCCTGGTTTGGTAGCCATCGCGGCCTTTTTCATATTTTATCTACGCGGCGGTCGTCAACCGGGACTGTCTGGACAAGTGTTGCGTGGCATTGGGATCCTGTTTGCCTTTGGCTGCCTTTATAATTCATTTTTGGTTGATTTCACAGAAGGGTATAGCATCGTTTTGTTGGGCGGCTTATTGATTTCTCTATGAAACTGATTGAGTGTTCGAACATGGTGAGGATGCAAGAGATTCATCTTCCAACTTCCCTGGATTTTTGTAATCCATCCATTGTGGCAGGGGAAGAGGGTTGGTGGGTGCTGGTGCGAGCTCTTGATCCCATACCCTATCATGGATCTCAACAGGAATGCCTGAGCAGTGAAAACTGGTTGCTTCACTACGCGGATGATTTTACGCTGAAGTCTACCCGTAAATTGGATGACCAGAAAATCCTGCAAACTTGTTCACCGGCCAGAAATGGTCTGGAAGATGGGCGCCTCTTTCTTTGGAAGGGAGAATTGTGGGGTCTGTTCAGTGGATTCCGTCGGGAGGGCGAAAGTTTTTATAACACCATGATACTTGCCAGGATCAGTGAGGGTGAATGGGTAGATCCGGTGGTACTCCCCTCTCCTCATGACCATGCTCGAGAAAAAAACTGGATGCCCTGTGTTCGGGATGACGAACTCTACCTGTTTTATTCTACTCAGCCTTTGGAAGTTTACCTTTATTCGGAGGGTGAACTACGTCCAGTATCGGAAAAATTGGGCGTGAACCCCAAGTCCCGGATTGCACCGATTCGAGGTTCTATTTTATCTGGTTCTTCACAGGTCATCCCATGGGAAACTGGCTGGCTTGCCGTGTCTCATCACCGCAGAAAAGCGCCAGTCTTTAAAAAACTATTTATGAAGCACATTACCCATGACTCCGAGTATCAGGTCAAAAAAGTTATTTTTGACCACTATTTTCTTTGCTTTGATGGAAATTTCAATTTAATACGACGTTCAGAACCTTTCCAATTTGAAATGGAAGGGGTGGAGTTTTGTGCGGGGATCGCCACCAAAGGTCGGAGGGTCGTGATGTCTTACGGGGTTAGAGACAGAATTTCACGACTTTTGGAAACTCGGGTGGATACGCTGAATCATTTGATCATGGAACTACCTATGTCAGGATAGACAGATTAGGTTCAACGCTGTGTACGTGTCAGGGTCTGGATGATCTCCAGAACGGCGCTCACCGGGAGGTTTTCCAGGCATAGGCTCTTGCTGAGCGCGTGGCGGTCACATCCTTCCTGGTGGCAGGGTACGCAGGGTCCTGATCCCTGAATGATC
>JAKABO010000048.1 GCA_021796835.1 Pseudomonadota bacterium
CCCTGGATACCTCCGGCGACGCGCTGTTCAAACGCGGGGCGCGGCCGGAGGGAGGGGAGGCCCCCCTGAAACGCAATCTGGCAGCGGGATTGCTGGCCCTGGCCCAGTGGCAACCCGGACTGCCCCTGCTCGATGCCTTCTGCGGGGCAGGCACGATATTGCTGGAGGCGGCGGCCCAGAGTCTGCAGCGCGCACCGGGATTGAACCGTTCCTTCGCCTTCGAGCACCTGCGTTCGTGGCCGGTGGCCCAACATTGGCCCACCCTGCTCGAGGAAGCCCGGGGCCGGGTCCTGCCCCCCACCGCCTTGCCCCTGTGGGGCCGGGACCTGAAGGGCGATGCCCTGGAACTCACCCGCCTCAATCTGGCTGCGGACGGACTGGAAGAGTGCGTGACCCTGAAGCAGGTCAATGTCCTGGAATCTTCCCCGCCCTGTCCTTCGGGGCTGCTGCTCAGCAACTTGCCCTATGGAGTACGACTCGGAGAACAAGCCGAGTTGTCCCTGTTCTACCCTGAACTGGGCAATACCCTGAAGCAGCGTTATGCCGGCTGGACGGCCTGCCTGTTCAGCGCCGACCTGACGCTTCCCAAATTCCTGCGTCTCAAGGTCGCGCGCCGAACCCCACTCTACAATGGCGCGCTCGAATGTCGCCTGTTCCGCATTCCCCTGGTTCAGGGATCAAATCGCACCTGAAGGAAAGGGCGGGCGCATCCGCCGCTTGCTGTAATATGACAGTCACATGAAGGGCGTATAACACCTCCTCATGGACACGCATATTGATTTGATTCCCCCTACGGAGGCGAATTTGGGAGCCCATATTCTGGTCGTGGAAGATGAAGTCGCCATTCAGGAACTGATCACCCTCAACCTGGCTCAGGCCGGTCACGAAACCGAGGTGGCCTCCGACGGACTGGAGGCCCTTTCGCGCGTGCAGGACATGCTTCCCGACCTGATCCTGGTAGACTGGATGTTACCCGGCATGAGCGGCCTGGACCTGGTCCGGCGCCTGCGCGCCCACCAGCGGACCCAGCGTGTCCCGATCATCATGTTGACGGCACGGGTCGATGAAGCGGACAAACTGCTCGGGCTGGAATCCGGCGCGGATGATTACATCACCAAACCCTTCTCGATCCGGGAACTGAATGCGCGCATCAAGGCCGTGTTGCGTCGGCGCGCGCCCCAGATGACGGAAGATCCGGTCCTCTTCAAGACCCTGTCCCTGGACCCCACCACCCACCGGGTTCATGCAGGAACCGCGGAGATCCCTCTGGGACCCACCGAGTTCAAGTTGCTCCACTTTTTCATGACCCACCCGGAGCGGGTCTATTCCCGAACCCAGATTCTCGATCACGTCTGGGGGGATCACGTTTTCATCGAGGAACGCACGGTGGACGTTCACATCCGCCGTCTCCGCTCTGCCCTGGAAACCACCGGCCATGACCGGTTCCTGCAAACCGTCCGGGGGGCGGGTTATCGCCTGACGGCTCTCGTCTGAACGGATGACTCACCCACCACCCCGGCGAGGGTGTACTCTCTGATTTTCAGTTTTTGCAGGTTGGCGAATCATGCGGTCGTTTGTCAGATACATTCTGGGAGTCCTCGTCACGGTCCTGGTCCTGTGTGCCGGAATCACGGCCCTTTGGGGCTGGGCCTGGGGCCTGGGACTGCTGGCCCTGTTCATGGGGGCCGTGGCCGCGCGGGACGCCTGGAAACTGCAAGCCCTGCACCGCTGGCTCCAGGAACAGAAACTCTCCCCGGGATACCAGCCGGGACGAACCTGGGAACAGGTTTTCGGGCGTCTGCATTCCCTGGAACGGCGCATCGATGAGGACCAGATCCGCCGCCAGGAGGCCATCGATCGTTTCCAGCAGGCCCTGACCCTGCTGCCCAGCGGCATCGTGATCCTTGACCAGACCCACCGCATCCTCTGGTGCAATCCGGCCGCAGAAGCCCATTTACAGATTCATCTGGAACAGGATCGGGGGCAAAGTCTGCCCTATCTCATCCGCCAGACCGAGTTCCAGAACTTCCTGGACCAGAAACCCGCTCCCGACCAGCGCTGCACCCTGCACCGACGCGTTCAGCAGGACCTCTCCCTGGCCCTGCAACTCATTCCTTACAGCATCGACGAACGCATGCTGGTCACCCAGGACATCACCCAATGGGAACGGGATGAAAAAGTGCGGCGCGATTTCGTGGCCAATGTGTCCCATGAACTGCGCACCCCCCTCACCGTGGTGGGGGGGTTCATCGAAACCCTGCAAAACAGCGGATCACTGCCGTCCGCCACCCGGAAACGCATTTTTCAGACCATGGAAACCCAGACCGACCGGATGCGCCGACTGGTGGAAGAACTGCTCTCCCTGTCCCGCCTGGAAAGCCAGACCGGAGTCGCGCCGCTCACCCCCATCCCCCTTTCTGCCTTGCTCACCCAAATGCTGCAGATGGCCAGCCAGTTGAGCCGGGGTCAGCATACCGTCGATACCCAGGGGGACTTCGATCAGCGCACCCTGCTGGGAATCGAATCGGAACTCGCGAGCGCCTTCGGTAACCTGGTGGCCAATGCGATCCGCTACACGCCGCCAGGCGGACGAATCACGCTGTCCTGGCGCGAGGAAGGGGGCGAGGGAATCTTTGCGGTGCAGGACACGGGTATTGGCATCTCTGCCGAACACATCCCCCGTCTCACGGAACGGTTCTACCGGGTAGATCAGGCCCGCTCCCGGGACACCGGGGGAACGGGCCTGGGATTGTCGATCGTCAAGCAAATCGCCCTGCATCATGATCTCACCCTCACCATCGACAGCCAGCCGGACAAAGGCAGTAGCTTTGCCCTTCGTTTTCCGGCCCATCGTCTGGGACTGCCCGAAAGCGCGGCGCCCTGATAGAATGGAGGGACTTTTCCCAGAGACCCGCCATGCCTTCCCAGGATATCCAGATCATCAATAAACTTGGGCTCCACGCCCGTGCTTCCGCCAAACTGTCGCAAATCGCCTCGGCCTATCCCTGTGAGGTCCGGATCGAACGCAATGGACGACAGGTCAATGCCAAGAGCATCATGGGCGTCATGATGCTGGCGGCAGGCCGTGGCAGCTGGATCAAGCTGGAAACACGCGGGGAAAAGGAAGCGGAAGCGCTCCAGGCGCTGACTACTTTGATCGAGAACCGTTTCGACGAGGGCGAATGAAATGAGTTTCGCGCTTCATGGCAGTGCAGTCGCCCACGGCATTGCCATCGGACGGGCGCACCTGTTCTCCCAAACCACCCTGGAAGTCACCCATTACGTCGTGCTTCCCGAGCAGCGACCCGCCGAGATTCAGCGCTTCGAACAGGCCCTGCATCAGGTCACCCGGGAACTCGAGGAACTGGAACGGCAAATCCCGCCAGGCGCTCCTGCCGAAATGGCAACCTTCCTGCAACTGCACCGACTGATCCTGAAGGACGAGATGCTGGCACGCACCCCCAAACAGTGCATTCAGACACAGGGGTGCAATGCCGAGTGGGCGCTGAAACAACAACTGGATCATCTGATCAACCAGTTCGAACAGATGGAAGATTCCTACCTGCGCCAGCGTCGGGACGATATCTGGCAGGTGGGCGAACGTCTGCTCAAGGCGCTGACCGGACAACCTGCGCCGAACCTGCCCGCCCAGCATGAGGCAGCCGACCGGATTCTGGTGGCCCACGACCTGAGTCCGGCAGACATGGTCCTGTTCAAGGAACACCCGTTCCAGTCCTTCATTACCGACATTGGCGGTGCGACCTCCCATACCGCCATTCTGGCCCGCAGTCTGGGCATCCCTTCGGTCGTGGCCCTTCACCATGCCTGGCAAATGATTCGCGAGGGAGAACTCCTGATCGTGGATGGAATGGCCGGGGTCGTAATCGTGAACCCGGACAACCAGATTCTGGCCGAGTATCGCCTGCGTCAGGAACAATGGTCCCTGGAACGGCAGAAACTGAAGCGCCTGCGCACCACCCGCGCCACCACGCTGGATGGCACGCCGATCGAGTTGCTCGCCAATATCGAACTGCCCGGCGACGTGGATGCCGTCAAAAAAAGCGGCGCACGGGGCATCGGCCTGTTCCGCACCGAATTCCTGTTCATGAACCGCTCCAGCCTGCCGAGCGAGGAAGAACAGTTTCATGCCTACCGACAGGTCGCCGAAGCCCTTCGGGGTTTGCCGGTCACCATTCGCACGCTCGACATCGGCGCTGACAAACCCGTGGAACCCAGCGGCATCGTTTCGACCCTGAACCCGGCGCTGGGGCTAAGGGCCATTCGCTACTGTCTCGCCGAACCCCAGATCTTCCTGACCCAGATCCGCGCCATCCTGCGCGCTTCACACTTTGGCCAGGTCCAGATGCTCCTGCCCATGCTGTCCAGTCGCTCCGAATTGCTCCAGACCCTGACTCTGGTGGAACAGGCCAAGGCCGAACTCACCCAGCAAGCCGTCCCCTTCAATCTTCATCTCCCCATTGGCGGAATGATCGAGGTTCCCGCAGCCGCGCTGGCTCTCCCCCTGTTCCTGGACAAACTGGACTTCCTGTCCATTGGCACCAATGACCTGATTCAGTATACCCTGGCCATCGACCGCACCGACGACGCCGTGGCCCACCTCTTCGACCCGCTCCATCCCGCCGTCCTGATGCTCATTGCCCACACCCTGCGCACGGCCCGGAAAGCCGGAAAACCCATCGCCGTATGCGGCGAAATGGCTGGCAACCCCACTCTGACCCGTTTGCTCCTCGGCTTCGGCCTGCGCGAATTCTCCATGCATCCCGCCCACCTGCCCGAAGTCAAACAGGTCATCCTGAAAACCAGCCTGGCCGACCTCCAGAGCCCGGTCAGGCGCATCCTCTCCACCCACGATCCCGACAAGCTGGAGGAAATCCTGATCCGCCTCAATCAGTAGGTCCGCCGACCCCGTACTGCTGGCGATAGGCATGCAAATGCCGGAGCGTCTCGGCCTGGGTCGGATCCCGGTCCAGATGGGCCACCAGATGCTCGAGGGTCGCCACGCAACAGACCGGGAGCCCCCATTGGCGGGTCACTTCCTGCGTGGCCGAGCGCTCGGTCTGGCCGCGTTCCATGCGATCCAGGGCAATCACCACCCCCGCCGGAACGGCCTGGGCCTGGCTGAGCAGAACCACCGATTCGCGCACGGAGGTCCCGGCCGAAATCACGTCATCCACGATCAGTACGCGTTTCCCTTGCGGGTCCGCCCCCACCAGGACGCCGCCTTCGCCATGATCCTTGGCTTCCTTGCGGTTGTAGGCAAAAGGCACATCCCTTCCCCGCCGCGCCAGCGTCATGGCAATGCCTGCCACCAGCGGAATCCCCTTGTAGGCAGGCCCGAAGAGAAGATCGAAGGGAGGCGCCTGCGCCTCGATGGCATCGGCATAAAATTCGCAGAGGGTGGCCAGGGCCGCCCCCGTATTGAACAATCCGGCATTGAAAAAATAGGGCGACAAGCGCCCCGCCTTGGTCTTGAACGCACCAAACCGAATCACCTGCCGTTCCACGGCAAAGGCGATGAAACGCTCGGAAAAATCACTCACCCCCATCTCCCCCTGACCTCGATCGTCGGTCGAAACATTGAATCAACGCCGCTCGCACTCCAGAGCCAGAATATGCCGTCGCAAAACCCGCAACAGCCCCAACCCGGGCAAAGACGCCACGGTTGCCACCAAAAAATACACTTCCCAGCCCGCCCGTTCCGACAACAGGCCCGCCACCGGTCCCACAGAGACCCGCCCGATGGCCGCCAGCGCCGAGAGCAGCGCAAACTGGGTCGCACTATAGCGCGGCGTGCACAAACTCATGAGCAGGGCGGCAAAGGCGCTGGTGCCCATGCCACTGGTGAAGTTTTCGAGAAACACCGCCCCCACCATGGCCGGGAAGTGGTGCCCCCAGGCGGCCAATCCCGCGAAAGACAGGGTCGCCAACCCCTGAATCCAGCCAAAATACCACAGGCTGCGGTAGATGCCCCAGCGGAGCATCAGCGCGCCCCCCACGAAACTGCCTCCCAGGGTGGCCATCAACCCCACCCCCTTGCCGATGGTCCCGACTTCGGCCAGGCCAAAACCCAACCCGCGCAAGAGGAACACGGAAGACAGGGCAAAGGCCAGGGCATCCCCCAGTTTGTACAGCACCACCAGGCTCAGCAGGGCACGGGC
>JAKABO010000049.1 GCA_021796835.1 Pseudomonadota bacterium
CCCCGATCCTTCGGGGTGTTGACCCTGCACCGTCCCTCCAACGTGGACGACCCGGCGATCCTGAGGAATCTTCTGGAAACGCTGGCAGAAGTCTCGCGCCAGATTCCCCTCGCCTTTCCCCTGCATCCGCGCACGCGCCAGAAGATCGACGAATTCCGTTTGACGGATTTCCTGCATCTTCCCACCCTGGCCATCCTTCCCCCCCTGGGGTATTTGCCCCTGCTGGGCCTCATGAAGGAGGCCCGACTTTTCCTGACGGATTCAGGGGGCATCCAGGAAGAAACCACCGCCCTGGGAATCCCCTGCGTGACCTTGCGCGAAAACACCGAACGCCCCATCACGGTGGATCAGGGCAGCAACACCATCGTCGGCCAGGATCGGGACCGCATCCTGAACACCGTCCGGAATATCCTGGCGGGTCATGGAAAGGCCGGGCGGATTCCGGACTATTGGGATGGGCAGGCCGCCGCGCGCATCGTCGCGCAGTTGCGCGCCGCCTTCAATCCCCACTTCGTCGCGCCGGGAATCTGACCCCATGCCCCGCCTGAATGCCATGACCATCGATGTCGAAGACTATTTCCAGGTCTCGGCCTTCGCGCCCTACATCCGCCGCGAGGACTGGCCCCGCCTGCCCTGCCGCATCGAACAGAACATGGAGACCATCCTGTCCCTGCTCGACCATCATCAGGCCCATGCCACCTTCTTTACCCTGGGCTGGATTGCGGAGCGCTATCCGGGCCTCGTCCATTCGATCCTGGCGGGCGGACATGAACTGGCCAGCCACGGTTATGACCATTACCGCGCCAACCAGCAATCCCCGCAGGAATTCCGCGCCGACGTACGGCACAGCAAGCAATTGCTGGAGGACCTGGGCGGACAACGGGTGCGGGGCTACCGGGCCCCCAGTTTCTCCATTGGCGTCGCTAATCTGTGGGCCCTGGACATCCTGCACGAGGAAGGGTACGACTACAGTTCCAGCATCTATCCCATCCAGCATGATCACTATGGCATGCCCGACTGCCCCCGTTTCCGTTTCCATCCCCGGGGCCACACCGGCATTCTGGAAATTCCGCCCACCACCGCCAGACTCGCGGGGCGCCACCTCCCGGCAGCCGGAGGGGGATACTTCCGCCTCATGCCTTATCCCCTGTCCCGTTGGCTGCTGCAACGCGTCAACCGGATCGAGGGAGAATCCTGCATGTTCTATTTCCATCCCTGGGAAATCGATCCCCACCAACCCCGTCAAGCCGGGGTGGATCTGAAAAGCCGGTTTCGCCACTATGTCAATCTGGCGCGGATGAAAGGGAAAGTGTCGGCGCTGTTGCGCGATTTCCACTGGGACCGCGTCGATCGGATTTTTTTACAGGATGTCGCATGACTGAATTGACCGTCCGCCCCATGACGACCGCCGATGAGACGGCCTGGGATGCCTTTGTCAGCGCCTGTCCCCAGGCCACTTTTTTTCACCGTTCCGGCTGGAAAAAAATCATCGAGGAAACCTTCGGTCATCGGACCCACTTCCTTCTGGCAGAAAATGCCCAGGGCATCCAGGGTGTCCTGCCCCTGGCCGAGATCCGCCATTTCTACTTTGGACATTCCCTGTCATCCCTGCCTTTTTGCGTGTACGGGGGAATCGCCGCCCTTTCGCCCGAAGCCACCCGGCAACTGGACCAGGCTGCCCAGGACCTGGCCGCCACCCTGAAAGTGGACCATCTGGAATATCGGCAAAGGGATTCCCTGCACCCCGATTGGCCCCGCAAGGAACTGTATGTCACGTTTCGGCGGGAAATCGACCCCGATCCGGAACAGAACATGAAAAACATCCCGCGCAAACAACGGGCCATGGTTCGCAGCGGAATCAAGAATGGCCTGGTCAGCGAAATCGATGACACCGTCGAACGGTTCTATCAGGTTTTTGCGGACAACATGCTGCGGCATGGCACGCCTACCTTCCCGCGCCGTTACTTTGCCCTGTTGAAATCCACCTTCGGTCAGGATTGCGAGGTCCTGTCGGTCCTGAAGGATCAGCAAGTCGTCAGCAGCGTCCTGACCTTCTATTTCCGGGATGAAGTGCTCCCCTACTATGCGGGGGATACCCTGGCCGCCCGCAATCTCGCCGCCAATGACTTCAAGTACTGGGAATTGCTGCGCCGCAGTTGCGAAGGGGGTTATCGGATCTTCGATTACGGGCGCAGCAAGTTGGGCACGGGATCCTACCATTTCAAAAAGAACTGGGGATTCGAACCCGTCCCCCTGCACTACGAATATCGACTCTATGAGGCCACCGAGGTCCCGGACCAGAACCCCCTCAATCCGAAATACCGGCTCTTCATCCAGGCATGGCGGCGCTTGCCCATGCCGGTGGCAAACTGGCTCGGTCCCCAACTGGTCAAGTATCTGGGCTGATGGAACCCCTTCTGTTTCTGGTTCACCGCATTCCCTACCCGCCCAACAAGGGGGACAAGATCCGTTCCTATCATCTGCTCGAACACCTGGCTCAGCATTACGCCATCCATTTGGGCACCTTCATCGATGATCCCGAGGACTGGTCGTATCAGGACAAGGTCAAAGCCCTCTGTGCGTCCACCTGTTTTCTTCCCCTGAACCCCAGACAATCCAGGGTATCCAGCCTGAAAGGGTTATGGACAGGACAAGCCCTCACCCTGCCCTATTATTACCAGGCTCCCCTCCAGCAGTGGGTCGATGCGGTCATGCAAAGAGAGCAGATCCGGCACATCGTCGTTTTCTCCTCATCCATGGCCCAATATGTCGAAAGATATCCCCAGGCATACCGCCTGATGGACTTCGTGGACCTGGATTCGGACAAATGGACCCAGTACGCCCGCGCCAGATCCTGGCCCATGAACCAGCTGTATCGCCGGGAAGGGCGCCGGTTGCTGGACTATGAACGGCATATCGCCGCCACCTTCGACGCTTCCCTGTTCGTGTCGGCCCATGAAGCCGGCGTATTTTGTGAACGGGCTCCCCTTTGCACGCCCAAAGTTCACTGGTACAACAATGGCGTGGATACCCGTTACTTCGATCCGGACCTCACTCATCCCAATCCCTATCCTCCGGCGCAGATCGCCCTGGTTTTCACGGGGGCCATGGATTACTGGCCCAATGCCGAAGCCGTGGAATGGTTCAGTCAAACCATTTTCCCCCACCTCCGGGGTCTTCACCCCAACCTCCACTTTTACATCGTGGGGTCCAACCCCACGGACAGCGTCCGGCAACTGGCTGACCGGGAGGGCATCCAGGTGACCGGACGGGTGCCCGACGTCCGCCCCTACCTCGCCCATGCCCATCTGGTGGTGGCGCCTCTGCGCATTGCGCGCGGTATCCAGAACAAGATCCTGGAAGCCCTGGCCATGGAAAAGCCCGTGCTGACCAGCCCACAAGCCATGGAAGGACTGGAAACCGGAGCCCTGGGAGTCGGTTGCCAAACCGCCACCCAGCCGGAAGAATGGGTAATGGGCGTACAACCCTGGCTACAGGGCCCGCCCCAACGGCTAGCCTCCCACCGTCAGTGGGTCACCCGGCACTTCGACTGGGCAACCAATCTGGGCACCGTCGACGACCTGCTTTCCTCGGCCCGAACAAGGCAGGTCGCCTCATGAGCGGTTTTTCCCCGGCATGGCAAAGACCCCTGGCCACCAGCGCGGCCATGGCGCTCCTGTTGCTGCTCTGGTTCCACCCCGTGGTCCGCTTCACCGTACAAACCTGGCTGGGCAATGAAACCTACCTGCACGGCGGGCTGATCCCCTTTCTCTCTCTCTGGCTGATCTGGCGTGAACGGGAAGCCCTGAAAAACATTTCCCCGAGCGTCAGCCGGTTGGCCCTGGTCGGCTTCGCCTTGTGTGCCCTGGCCTGGGAACTGGGAAAAGTGTCCAACGCCATGGTCATTCAACAATTCTCCCTGGTGGGCATGATCGTGTGCGCCACCTGGTCACAAATCGGCAACGCGGCTTTCCGCCAGTTGCTCTTTCCTCTGCTGTTCCTTTTTCTGGCCGTCCCTTTTGGAGAATCGTTCATCCCGCCACTGATGGACTTTACCGCCGATTTTGCCACGGTCGCCATCCGTCTGACCGGGATACCGGTTTACCGGGAAGGGAATTTTCTGACCCTTCCCACCGGCAACTGGTCGGTGGTGGAGGCCTGCAGCGGTTTGCGCTACCTGATCGCCTCCTTGACCCTGGGCGTCCTGTTTGCGCACCTGGCCTATCGGCACTGGCCCAGAAAACTCCTGTTTTTGCTGGCTTCCCTCGTGGTACCCGTGGCCGCCAATGGCGTGCGCGCCTACCTCATCATCCTGATCGGTCACCTCAGCGGCATGCGGCTGGCAGTGGGCGTGGACCACCTCATCTATGGCTGGCTGTTTTTTGGACTGGTCATGTTCCTGCTGTTCTGGATCGGCTCTTTTTTTCGGGAGGGTCCCGCACCGACCCCCCCCCCCCCGGAAATCCCTCTTGCTCTGGAGGGTGCTGCTGCCCCCCGCCCCGGCGTGAAACTGGCCCCCCTCGGACTGCTGGTGCTCCTTGCCGTCCTCCCCCGTTGGCATGTGAACCATCTGGAGCACCTGTCCCAGTCTTCCGCAGTCCCCGCCTCTCTTACCCTCACGGTCCATTCCCCCTGGTCTTCGGCCCCCCTCGGAAGCGACCATTGGACAGCGCATTACACCGGGGCGCGAATCAAACTCGAGGAAGCCTATATCCGCCCGGGGGGCCAGCCGCCCGTCACGGCCTTCATCGCCTATTATCACCATCAGGTCCAGGGAACCTCCCTGATCACCTCGGGCAATACCCTGGTGATTCCCCAGGACCACCACTGGGGTAAAATCCACGAATCCGCGCACCCCCTGTCCTTTCCCGGGCAGGTTACCCCGCTTCCCTTCACGGAAACCCTGATTCGCTCCGAACACCAGCGCCGGTTGGCGTGGCACTGCTACTGGGTGGACGGGCGCTGGGTCTCCAGTCCCTATGCCGTCAAGGCATGGGAAGCCTGGTCCGTCCTCAAAGGTCAGGGCGATGGCGCCGCCGTGGTGGTATTTTCCGCCCCCATCCTCCTGGACGATACCGCGCAGGCACGACAGAATCTTCAGGCCTTCAGCCAGGCCATGATCCCGGACGTCCAGCAGGCGCTGGAACACCTCACCCCATCCCGGCCCCAGTGATGCCACCGGACCCTCGCCCGCTCATCGCCCACATCATCTATCGCCTGGATGTGGGCGGGTTGGAAAACGGGCTGGTGAACCTGATCAACCATCTGCCCGAGGACCGGTTCCGACACGTCATCTTATGCCTCAAAGGGCATGACCCGGCGTTTGCCCAACGCCTCCGGCGCAGTGATGTCCTGCTGATCGACCTGGAAAAGAAGGAAGGCAAGGACCTGAGGGTCTACGGGCGTCTCTGGCGTCATTTCAGGCAACTCAAACCCGCAATCGTCCATACCCGCAATCTCACCAGTCTGGTGGCCGTGGTTCCGGCCCTGCTGGCGGGCGTTCCTTACAGGATTCACGGCGAGCATGGCCGCGATATGTCGGATCTGGACGGCGGCAATAAAAAACACCGGTGGTTTCGACGGTTGCTACTGCCTCTGACCCATCGGGTCATTGCCCTCTCCCGGGATCTGGAAGACTACCTGACTCAGGGAGTCGGCATTCCCCGGCACAAGGTTTTCCAATTCTACAACGGGGTGGACACCGAATGTTTCCGTCCCCGCGAAGACGGCGAACCCAGTCCTTTCCCCTTTTCTTCCCCAACCGAAAAAACTTTCACGATCGGCACCGTGGGACGCATGCAGGCCGTCAAGAACCCCCTGCTCCTGGCCCGTGCCTTCATCGCCCTGGTGGAAACCGCCCCCCCGGAACTGGCCGGGTCCCTGCGCC